>NZ_AP031572.1:611899-1223798 GCF_040436315.1 Synechocystis sp. LKSZ1
GGCTACGAGCAACTGGGGATTGAACCGGATATTTTTACCAGTGCCAAGGGCCTGGCCGGGGGCATTCCCATCGGGGCCATGATGTGCAAAAAGTTCTGCGATGTTTTTGAACCAGGCAACCATGCCAGTACCTTTGGCGGCAATCCCTTTGCCTGTGCGTCGGCCTTGACGGTGCTACAAACCCTGGAAACCGACCACATTCTGGCCAATGTCCAGGCCCGGGGTGATCAACTCCGCACTGGCCTAAAAGCCTTAGCAAGCAAGTACAGCAATTTGTTCAGTGACGTGCGGGGCTGGGGCCTGATCAATGGCCTAGAACTGAGAACCGAAACGCCCCTGACATCAATGGATCTGGTTAAAGCCGCCATGAACCAGGGCCTGTTATTGGCGCCGGCCGGGCCGAAGGTACTCCGCTTTGTGCCTCCCTTGATCGTAACGGCGGCCGAGGTGGCAGAAGCCTTGCATTGCCTGGATCAAGCCATTGCCCAAGTCCTCTAGATCCAGCGAGTGGTCTTAACCGTTGCCGTTGATGCTACCCCTGTCCGGGGCCGCCTGAGTGGGGTCGGCTTCTATACCCTGAGTTTGCTCCGGGCTTTAGTAACACTCCAAGATTCAGAAAACTTTCGCCTACGGCCCTATTTTCATCCTGGCCTCAAACCCTGGCTCCGGGGAAATCGACGGCCCAATGAGCGCCTGCAGGATATCGCAGATCTGCACTGTGTGCCGCTTCCGGTGACCATCGCCCAGGCCCTGCTTCCTTGGCCCAATCCCTGGTTAGCGGCCTGCGCCCAGACCTTGGAAAAGCCCAGTCTGGTTCATGGGACGGATCACTTTGTCTATCCCTGTCGGGGCAGTCGCCATCTGCTTACTATCCATGACCTCACCTTTCTGAAGTATCCCGAATTTGTCCCTCCCCTCGTCAAAACCTACGGTGCGCGAATTCAACGCTGTCTGCGCTACACCGATGCCATTCTTACCTTTGCCCAGAGTACGAAACAGGACATTGTTGAATATCTGGGGATCGCTCCCGAGCGGATCTTTGTTACCTACCAGGCCAGCCGCTATTCACCCCATTCCCTTAGCCCCCAAAAAATTGCAGACCTCCAGACCCAAATTCCCTACGACTTCTCCCGGCCCTATTTCTTGTTTGTCAGTACACTAGAACCTCGCAAAAATGTGGCGGGACTAATTCAGGCCTTTAACCAATTTAAAGCCCACACCGGAGGCGACGAACAGTTAGTCCTGATTGGCCAGTGGGGTTGGAAATACCAGGCCATTCGTCAGGCCCTGGTGAATTCCCCCTACCGCGCCCATATTCATCACCTGGACTATGTTGCCAACGATTGGCTGGCCCTGTTTTATCAGGAGGCCCTAGCCTTTGTTTATCCTTCCTTTTATGAAGGTTTTGGCCTGCCAGTGCTGGAGGCGATGAACTTTGGCCTGCCGGTGATTACTTCCCAGCGGGCTTCTCTGCCGGAAGTGGTCGGTTCCAGTGGGCTACTCATTGACCCCGAGCAACCGGGAGAATTGGCGCTGGCCCTCCAGGAATTAGCTCACAATAGTGCCTTAAGGGCCAATTTAAGTCAACAATCCCAGCAACGGGCCCAACAGTTTTCATGGCTACAAACGGCCCAACAAACCCTGCGTGCGTACCAGGCCCTAGTATGACCCTGCTCGTTAATCTTTCCTTTCTCCTGCCCCAACCTACCGGCATCAGCGTCTATGCAGCCAATATTGTTCCCTATCTGGCCCCCCTCAAGCCCACACTCCTGACAGCCCAACCCCAACCGGGTTTTGATTGCTGTCCGATTCCGGCCAACTTGACCCCCGCCCAAGGGAGTCGGGGCCATCTCAATCGTTTGTACTGGACTCAGACCCAACTACCTCGTTTGTACCGTCAACACCAGGGCCATTTGCTGTTTTCTCCCATCCCGGAAGCTCCCCTCGGGGCAGACTGTCGTACCGTGGTGATGGTGCACGACCTAATTCCCCTGCGGTTTCCCAACTGGAAATCCCCCCTCACGCCCTATTTTCGTTGGTATATTCCCGCGGTTCTCCGCCAGGCCGAACATATTGTGTGCAATTCCCAGGCCACAGCCCAGGATATGGTGGATTTTTGGCAAGTGCCTGCCCGTAAGATCACGCCCATTCTGCTGGGTTACAACCAAGACCATTTTCGGCCCCCCAGTACACCGCTGCCACCGACCCCCTGTCCCTACTTTCTCTACCTCGGCCGTCCCGATCCCCATAAAAATGTGGCTAGATTAATCGCGGCCTTTGCCCAACTACCCGAGGGGCAGGACTGTGAACTATTGTTAGCCGGGCCGGAAGACCCTCGTTATACGCCCCGACTCCGCGCCCAAACTGAGGCCCTAGGGATTAGCGCCAAGGTGAAATGGCTGAATTATGTTCCCTACGACCAACTTCCCCAACTCATGCATCAGGCGACGGCCCTGGTTTTCCCCTCCCTCTGGGAAGGCTTTGGTTTTCCGGTGCTGGAGGCGATGGCCTGTGGAACAGCGGTGATTACATCCCAGATTTCTTCCCTGCCGGAGGTCGTGGGGGATGCGGGCCTCTTGGTGAACCCCTACGATATATCGGCTCTCGCGGAGGCCATGCAGGCCCTTTTGCAAAATTCGTCCTTGAGACAGGCCTTGATCCAAAAAGGATTGGTCAGAGCGAGTCAACTCACTTGGCACCAAACTGGCCAGCAGACGCGAGAACTACTCCAACACTTTCTTTAGAATTCAACCTCATCTGTAAGCGGTGGATGCTAATCTCCCTGAATCCAAAGACGACGAGCTCTAACCATTGCCCCTCGTTTACAATCACAAGACAAAACGGGTTGCTATGGAAAATGTGGATATGTCCTCTTCTTCTCCCTCTGCTTGGTTTGCGGGCCGCTCAGTGGCCATTGCATCGATGCACCACAAAGAAAGGGTCATCGCCCCACTCCTCTCGGCCCAATTGAAGGTTAATCCCTTTGTCTGTGCCTTGGATACCGATCAGTTTGGCACCTTTACCCGCGACATCAAACGACTCGGCACCCAGATCGAAACAGCTCGTCGCAAGGCTCAAGCGGCTCTGGCCCTGACAGGAGTGGATCTGGCCATTGCCAGTGAGGGAAGTTTTTTTCCCCATCCCGATGCGCCCTGGTTGGGCTGTAACCGTGAAATTGTTTTATTGATAGATCAAAAAAATCAATTAGAGTGGCTTGGCCAAACCCTCAGTGAACGCACCAATCACCAAAACCAGCGGGTAACAAGTTGGCCCGAGGCCCTGGCCTTTGCTGAGACCATCGGCTTTCCCGACCATGGCCTGGTGGTGTTTCGGCGGAGTGCCAGTCAGGGGGAACAAATTCTGGCTAAGGGCCTTACCTCCGAGAGCGCCTTATGCCAGGCCCTAGAGTCGGCCTTGGCACAAAACCCAGGAGAGATTTATCTAGAAACTGATATGCGGGCCCTCTACAATCCCACTCGCATGGCCATTATCGAACAGGCTACTCAGAATTTACTAGAAACGCTTCAGTGTTTTTGTCCTAGTTGTCATTGCCCGGGTTTCACGGTGCAGAAACGAGAAGCCGGACTCCCCTGTGCCTGGTGCGGTGGGCCGACAGCCTTAATTCAGACCGAAATCTATGGTTGTCAGCGGTGCGACTGCCAGCAAACGCGAGAGGTCAATCCCTCTTTTGCAGATCCTATGTATTGTTGTGCTTGCAATCCCTAGGGAAGAGATGGCCCTGAAAGAATAGCCCCATGATTTTACATAAGTAAAAGTTATTGCCATGTTTAGCAATTCAGTCTTCATTCATTTATGTTTTCCTTTATCATTCTCTTAATCAAATGCAAAAAAGAAAAAGCATTGATTTAAGCCAATAGTTCAGGCTAGATATTATCCATCTTCTGGTTAAGGCATAACTCCAACTTATGTCCTGGGGGATTTTTGTCTCTAGCACCTGGGCTGTGGTATTGACCACCAACCGTTATCAGTGACGAAGTATGACTTACCTTAATCGGCGTAAATTTTTAATCAATGCGGGGCTAGCGACCACGGGGGCCATTCTATTAAAGGGCTGTAATCCTCCGGACGCCAGTAATAGTGGGGGAAGTGGCACAGCGACTCCTAATCAAGCGGCTAACCTGACTCCAGAAACGACCCCGGAGACGACTAAAGCAAAGCTCGGATTTATTCCTATCTTTGAAGCAGCTCCGCTAATTATTGCTAAGGAAAAAGGCTTTTTTGCCAAGTACGGCATGACGGACGTGGAAGTTTCCAAGCAAGCTAACTGGGGGGCTGCTAGGGATAACGTGGAGATCGGTTCCGCCGGTGGGGGGATTGATGGTGGTCAATGGCAAATGCCCATGCCCTATCTTATTAGCGAGGGCTTGATCACCAAAAACAACACAAAAGTTCCCATGTATGTTTTGGCAATGCTCAATACCCAAGGCAATGGCATTGCCATCGCCAAGACCCAAGAGGGCAAAAATATTGGCCTCGATATGAGCAAGGCAAAAGACTATATCGTTGGCTTGAAAAAACAAGGTAAACCTTTTCGAGCCGCCTATACTTTTCCTAAAGTTAATCAAGATTTTTGGATTCGTTACTGGTTAGCGGCGGGCGGTATTAATCCCGATACGGATGTCACCTTGTTAACCGTTCCTGCAGCCCAAACCGTTGCCAATATGAAAACGGGCACCATGGAAGGCTTTAGTACTGGCGACCCCTGGCCGGCTCGTATTGTGGGTGACAAGATTGGGTTTATGGCTGCTTTGACTGCACAGATTTGGCCTTTTCACCCGGAAGAATACTTTGCAATGCGGTCTGACTGGGTAGACAAAAATCCTATTGCAACGAAGGCAATCCTGAAGGGGATTATGGAAGCTCAACAGTGGTGTGACAAGAAAGAAAATCGCCCTGAAATGGCAAAAATTTTGTCTAGTGCTTCTTACTACAATGTTCCTGTGGAAATTCTCCAACCGATGTTACTGGGGACGTACATCATGGGAGATAACCAGCCTGGAATTGAAGATTTTCAAAAAGCAGCCTTGTATTGGAAATCCCCCCGAGGTAGTGTCTCTTATCCCTATAAGAGTCTCGATCTTTGGTTCTTGACTGAAAGTGTCCGCTGGGGCTTCTTGCCGGCATCTACCCTCGATAACAATGCTAAAGCGTTGATTGATAAAGTTAACCGCTCTGACCTCTGGAAAGAAGCGGCTAAAGAAGCGGGCGTTCCCGATGCGGATATTCCCACCAGTGATTCTCGCGGCACTGAAGCCTTCTTTGATGGCAAAGTCTTTGACCCAACTAATCCCAAGGCTTACCTCGATAGCTTGGCGATCAAAAAATTAGTTTAGGGTTTGCAAGAATAAAGCAATTTTACCGTTGGTGAGATACATCTAGGGCTTGCCCAGTAAGCGTTATCGCTTGGAGGCTGTATCTCCGCCCAAGACATAATTACTGTAACCCTTGATGACGCTTGTTTCTGCCTTCTATTAACCATCTCAAATCTATTCTCCGAGGAGCACTTTTACTATGGCAACGACTCTAAGAACCCAACGTCCAGCAACCAATCCCATCGCCAAGTTCTGGAAAAAGAACAGTCAGAATATTATTCCTCCTATCATTGGCATCGTCGGCTTTTTAGCCGTGTGGCAGCTCTGCTCTATGACAGGTTTGATTAAATTGCCCCCACCGACAGATTTAATCACTAACGAACGAACTCGTATTTATTTACTTTATCCCTTCTTTAATCGAGGTGGCACGGATGTGGGCCTATTCTGGCAGGCTATGGCTAGTCTCCAGCGGGTAATTATTGGTTACTCTTTTGCTGCCTTGATAGGCATCGCCGTCGGTATTATTGTTGGTCTTAACTCGTTCTGGAATAAGGCCCTCGATCCTCTCTTTCAATTTCTGCGAACGGTTCCTCCCCTGGCTTGGGTTCCCTTGGCCCTGGCGGCCCTCCAACAGAACCAACCCGCCGCACTCTTCGTAATTTTCATCACTGCTGTTTGGCCGATTTTGATTAACACTGCCGTTGGCGTTCAACAAATCCCCCAGGACTATATCAACGTTAAACGAGTGCTACAGTTGGCCCCCCGCAAGTTTTTCTTTAAGATTCTCATTCCTTCGGCCCTGCCCTATATTTTCACGGGTCTACGGATTGCCATTGGTCTGGCTTGGCTAGCGATTATTGCAGCGGAAATTGTGATGTCCGGGATTGTCGGGATTGGCTTCTTTATTTGGGATTCTTACCAAAATAACTACATCAGCGATATTATTCTGGCTCTAATTTATATCGGTGCCATTGGTCTGATTTTAGACAAGTTAATGGCCTGGGTGCAGACTCTAATTGTCCGGGAATAAGTCGGCTCAACATTGCTTAGGCCCTACTGACAATACAAGTCACCACAATTTGTCTCGCAAATAGGGTCTAGGTCGTTCTTACAACCTCATTTTCTTGAAAACATTAACTACACTTATTGGGTCAGATTCTATCATGAAAAATTCTTGGTTCCTTTGGTTAGCAAGTACACTGGCAGGCAGTTTGCTGGTAGGGTACAGCCCGGTCGTCATCGCTCAAGACGAAACTGGTGTCTCTCCGTTGTCCCTAGATAAGTCAGGGCCAGATTTATCGGCACTTCCCACTTCAGCGATGGATCAGGTGACGTCGGTTTCAGAACTCCGAGATGTCGCTCCCAATGATTGGGCCTACGAAGCCCTCAAAAGCTTGGTCGAACGCTATGGCTGTATTGTTGGTTATCCAGACAAGACCTTTCGAGGCAATCGTGCCTTGAGCCGCTGGGAGTTTGCTGCTGGGCTCAACGCTTGCATGAATACCATGGAACGTCTACTGCAAGAAAATGTGGCCGTGCTCCGACAAGATATCGATACCCTCAAGCGTTTAGCAGAGGACTTCCAGGCTGAATTGGCGGCCTTAGGAACGAGGGTTGATAACCTAGAAGCTCGTACATCTTTCCTAGAAGATCATCAATTTTCAACGACAACAAAACTGACTGGGGAGGTCATTTTTTCTCTAAGCGGGGCATCGGGGGGTGAGCCTGGCTCCTCGAACTCTCAGTTTACGTTCAACGATCGGGTACGATTAAACCTCACCACAAGTTTTACGGGTAAAGATGCGCTGATCACGGGGTTGCAGGCTTATAACTTTAAGGCCGGACAACTGGTTACTGGCACAGGGAGTGTGGCTGAAGTTCTATTTCCTAATGATGGTTCAATTCTTGGGGAAGGGATGACGAGTCTCAACTATGAACCGCAATTTGCTGGGTTTAATCCCCAAGATCTTCAACCGAGTTGTGGCAATAACAGTCTCTGTCTGTACAAACTGTTGTACGTGACCCCTGTTGCAGATAATTTGACCTTTTTCGTCGGGCCCAAGGCCGAGGTAACTGATGCGTTTCCTGCCATCGTGCCCTTTGCCAGTGAGGGACAGGGGGCCCTATCGCGGGCGTTTGCCATTAACCCTGTGCTTCGCGTCTCTGGGGGAACCTCCGGAACCGGCCTGGCGTCGGCGGCGGGTCTCATCTATACGCCGAACCCAGTGGTGGATCTACGGGTGCTTTATGGCTCGGTGAATGCCGCCATTCCTCAAAATCAGGGATTTCCTGGAACCCCACTTGGGGCAGGGTTGTTCAATGGCAGTTTTGTGGCAGCGACCCAACTTACCCTACACCCGACGGATAACCTTGACATTGGCTTTAATTATGCCTACAGCTATCACCAGATTAATATTCTCGGTACCGGCTTATCCGGCTCTGCGTTCAATGTCTTGGGTGGTTTGCCGCTCACAACCCCTGTTAACGTCAATTCCGTTGGGACGACCCTGACCTGGCGCATTAGCCCGAGTGTTTACTTCACGACCTACGGTGCCTACTTTATGGTGGATCAAGCCAATAGTGGGTCAGCGTTTACAAACTTGGCAAGCTGGATGGCAGGATTGTATTTCCCCAATGCTTTAGCAGACGGTAATTCTGCAGGCCTGATATTCGGTCAACCCCTGGCTCGAGTCGGTGCGGGGAACGGCGCTACGTTGACCCCTACCAATATCGGCAATCGGGCAACACCTTACCAAATTGAAGCATTTTACAACTACAAGATTAACAACAATATCAGTATTACCCCTGGTGCTTTTGTCATCTTTAATCCCGAAGGCGATTCCGATAACAGTACTACTGGCGTTTTTGCTTTGCGGACGACCTTCACTTTCTAGACTTCATTTCTGTTCCTTTCTCTTGAACTACTATGAGCGTTTTTGTTGCTGTTGATAACATTGATAAAGTTTTTCCCCTTGCCAATGGTGGTGAATACCTGGCCCTAAAAGGGATTAATTTGGAAATTAGAAAGGGAGAATTTGTTTCCCTGATTGGTCACTCGGGCTGTGGCAAGTCAACCCTGCTGAATATGATTGCCGGTCTAGATCTACCCAGTGAAGGCATTGTCACTCTGGCCGGCCAACAGGTGAAAAATCCTGGCCCCGACAAGATGGTGATTTTTCAAAACTATTCCCTCTTGCCCTGGTTAAGTGTGCGGCAAAATATCGCCCTGGCCGTTGAAGAAGTGATGAAGGGGGCCTCCCCAACGGAAAAGACCCAACTGATCGAAGACCACATTGACCTCGTTGGACTGCGCCACGCGGTCGATAAATTACCGAAAGAACTATCGGGGGGGATGAAACAACGGGTAGCCATTGCCAGGGCCCTGGCGATTCGCCCCAAATTACTACTGCTCGACGAACCCTTTGGGGCCCTGGATGCCTTGACCCGAGGCAATTTGCAAGAGCAGTTAATGCGGATCTGTGAACAGTATCAGATCACCTCGATCATGGTCACCCATGATGTAGATGAAGCGGTGTTGCTGTCTGACCGGATTGTGATGCTAACCAATGGGCCTGGTTCGGTGATTGGGGGCATTTTAGACGTGGATATTCCCCGGCCCCGTAAACGGATGGAAGTCGTTAATCACCCTAGTTACTACAGTCTTCGCAGTGAGATTATTTATTTCCTAAACCAACAGAAACGGATTAAAAAACTACGGGCCAAAAAAGTCACCACAATTGCTCGCCATGGTCTAGAAAAGGTCAATTTAGAGATTGGTTTTGTCCCCCTCACGGCTTGTGCGCCCCTGGTAGTGGCTAAAGAAAAAGGCTTTTTTGCTAAGCACGGCCTGGATGAAGTGAGTTTGGTACGGGAAACCAGTTGGCGTGGCATTGTGGACGGCATTTCCGGGGGCTACCTAGACGGGGCCCAAATGCCCGCCGGCATGCCCACCTGGTTAACCGCCGGGGGTTACCAAGAGCAACCCCTGCCCATCGTAACGGCCCTAACCATGACCCGTAACGGTAATGGCATTACCCTCGGCCGCAAACTGTACGACCAGGGGGTTTATACAGCGGCGGATTTTAAACAATGTCTATTAGCCTCCGACGGCAACCCCCATACCCTCGGGATGGTGCACCCTTCCTCTATGCACAATCTGCTGTTGCGCTACTGGTTAGCGGGCCATGGCATTGACCCCGACCGGGATGTCAACCTTAAAACCATTCCTCCGGCCCAAATGGTAGCTGACCTCAAGGCCGGTAGCATTGACGGCTATTGTGTGGGGGAACCCTGGAATCTACGGGCGGCCATGGAAGGCGTCGGCTTTACCATTGCCACCGATCTAGAAATTTGGCCGGGCCATCCGGGGAAAGTGCTGGGGGTTCGGGAAGATTGGGCCCTGACCTATCCCAATACCCACGTGGCTTTGGTTAAGGCCCTGCTGGAGGCCTGTCATTACTGTGCTGACCCAGCCAACGAGCTGGAAATCCGGGAAATGCTGGCGGCGCGGGAGTATTTAAGCACCAGTATTGACTATATTCACCTGGGCGACCCCAATCAAGTCACCTGTAGCTTGGAGCGGCCGGTGGAGTATGCCCACCATCTCTTTGCCGGGGCCAATGTCAACCGTCCCAGTCGGACAGAACACCTGTGGATGATGACCCAGATGGCCCGCTGGGGAGAAATTCCCTTCCCCCGTAATTGGGTCGAGATTTTAGAACGGGTTTGTCGGGTTGGTGTATTTAGTACAGCGGCCAGGGAACTCAGTTTAGACGTGAATTACCAACGTCAACCCATCGTGCTCTTTGATGGCATTCCCTTCAATGCTGAAGACCCCATCGACTACCTCACCCATTTAGAGATTCATCGCAATTTCACCATGGCGGAAGTGCATCTCCAGGCCCCGCGCTTGGTAACTGCTTAGTTCTTTGTTGGTTTCTCTGTTTTTGCTGATCTGACTATGCAAACCCTTAATTTGCCCACGGCTACCTCTAATTCCATGACATCTGAGCCTTTCCTGCTAATTGAAAATGTCTCCAAGGTTTATCCCACGCCTCGGGGGCCCTACACTGTTCTAGAAGATGTCAACCTTAAGGTTGATGAAGGAGAATTCATCTGTGTAATTGGCCACTCCGGTTGTGGTAAATCGACGCTCCTGAATATGGTTTCTGGCTTTGCCACCCCCACCGACGGCTCCGTTCGTCTCCAGGGCAAGGCCATCACCCAGCCTGGCCCGGATCGTATGGTGGTGTTTCAAAACTATGCGCTTCTGCCTTGGCTAACGGCCCTGGAAAATGTCTATCTGGCGGTTGATTCCGTCCATCCAAATAAGTCCGAGGCAGAAAAAAGGGCCATTGCCAAAGACCACTTAGCGATGGTGGGCCTGACCGAGGCCATGGACAAAAAACCGCCTCAAATTTCCGGGGGGATGAAACAGCGGGTTTCCATTGCACGGGCGTTAGCGATTCGTCCTCAAGTGCTGATCCTGGATGAACCCTTTGGGGCCCTCGATGCCATCACCAAGGAAGAACTTCAGGAAGAACTGCTGAAAATCTGGAATGACCATCGTTGTACGGTATTGATGATCACCCACGACATTGATGAGGCTCTATTTTTGGCGGATCGGCTGGTGATGATGACCAATGGCCCCCAGGCCAAGATTGGGGAAATTATGACCATTCCCTTCTCCCGGCCCCGCGACCGTGACCGCATTATGGAAGATCCAGAGTATTACAAGCTTCGTAACTATGCCCTCGACTTCCTCTACAATCGTTTTGCCCACGATGATGCGGCCTAGGAAATCCATGCCAGGCTATGGGCCCTCTATCCTGGGGGGTTAGTGGTTGCTCCGATTTTATCTGTGGTTTTTGCGGGAAGGTCGCCCTCAAGTGTGGCCTTCTCTTTTTTCTTATGTGGAGATATAGATTAGCCAAGGGCCTGGCAGGCTTGAGCTACAACTAGAGAGAAGGGTTTCCTTTGTAGCGTATGTTGTTGCCGATCTTCTTGCCATTTCTTCAGGCCCAGGCCCCGATGCCAGTGGCCCCCACGCCAGCGGCCACGGCCCAGACCTACTTTAGCCAGGGTCTGCAGGCTTATCAGCAGGGTCGCTTGGCCGATCTTTACCTTGCCCAACAGGCCTGGGAAAAGGCGCTGGCCCTGTGGCAACAGCAAAATAATCGCAACCAGGAAATCGTCACCCGCAATTTTTTGTGTTTACTGTATGACAACCTGGGGCAGTACCCGGCGGCTTTGGACTGTTATCAACGCTTGCTTAACTTGACCCAGGCTGAAGGAGACCGCCACACGGAAGCCTCCACCCTAACGGCAATGGCTCGCCTACAGTCCCGCCTCGGCAATTATCAGACTGCTTTGGAGACGTTGCAGCATTCCCGACAACTATGGCAGGAACTGGGTTTTCGCACCGGGGAAGTCTCGGCCCTCAACGAAACGGCACTGGTTTATTTCAACCTGGGGGATTGGGTGCCAGCCCAGCAGGCCTACGAACAGGCCCTAGCCATTGCTGAAAAGTTGGGGAACTTGGCCCTGACTGCCACCATTGACCAAAACTTAGCCCAGGTGGCCCTGGAGTCGGGGCAGATTGACCGGGCCTTTCGTCTAACGTTGCGGGCCAATGGCCAATGGGATGCGTTGCTCCAGCAGTGGGGCGACCGGGCCAGCCTAGAAATCAAACGGGGTAAAGCAGCCAGTTTAAATAATTTGGCTTTTCTCTACGTCCAACAAAACCAACTGCCCCTGGCCCAACGCAGTTATCAACAGGCCCTGCAACATTGGCAAGCGATGGGAGACCGTCCCGGTGAAGCTAGTACTCTCAATAATTTGGGCTACACCTACTTTCGCCAAAATCGCCTCGACTCCGCCCAGGACTATTACCAACAGGCCCTGGCTCTACGCCAACGCATCGGCGACCGGCCCAAAGAAGCCATTTCTCGCTACAGTCTGGCGGTACTCGAACAAAAAAAAGGAAACCTCAAACTAGCCCTAGAGCAGATTGAACAGGGCCTGACTATTATTGAAGACCTGAGGAGCAACCTCCGCAATCAAGACCTGAGAACCGCCTTCCTCGCTTCCAAGCAGGACTATTACCAGCTCTACATTGATCTCTTGATGCAATTGCATCGTCAACAGCCGAATCATGCTTGGGATGCCCAGGCCTTAGCGGCCAGTGAACGAGCCAAGGCCCGCTCTCTCCTCGAGCTCCTGGCCACGACCCCAGGACAACTCACCACGGGGATTCCCCCCGAACTACTGGCTCAGAAAACGGCCCTCCAGCAACATCTTGACCACTTAGAGGAACAACGCCTCCAGCTTTTTATCGGTAACCAGTACCAACCGGAAAAACAGGTGGCCCTGGATACGGAGATTCAAACGACCCTGGAACAGTATCGTCAGGTATTGGCCAGTATTCGTTTAGCCAGCCCCCGCTACGGGGAGCTAACCCAACCCAAAACCCTTTCTTTAAAAGAAATTCAAGCCTTATTGGAACCCGACACGGCTCTGCTGGAATACGCCCTGGGCCCCCAACGCAGTTATCTCTGGGTGATTACCAACCGTTCCCTCCAGAGCTACGAGCTACCTTCAGCCGCCGAGATCGCCCAGAGCGTTAAGACCTTCCGGGATAGTTTTTTGCAACCGACCCAACGCCTCCGCCGCTATTTGGCCTTAGAACAGGGCCAGTACCTCCGGCAGCAGGTGCTACCGTTCCAACCGAGTCATCGTCGCTTAGTCATTGTGGCTGATGGGGCCTTACAATACCTCCCCTTTGGAGCGCTGATCAGCAGTGGGGCCACGCCGGATGTCGCCCCCCGTTCCTTGGTGGATCAGTACGAGTTTGTTTCTCTGCCCTCCGCCTCCGTTCTCGGCCAACTTCGTCAAGACTTAGCCCGTCGTACCCCGGCCCCCCTCGGTTTAGCCATTTTTGCTGATCCTGTCTTTAGCCCGGAGGATGAACGTCTGCGCAATACGGGGGCCGCGATTTCCCTGGCCCTCTCGCCCGATCTCGCCCGGTCAGCCAGGGATTCGGGGGTTTTGTTTAACCGCTTACCCTACACCCAGACTGAAGCTCGGCAGATCTTGGCCCTGTTACCTGGCCAGCCGAACTTACCGGAATTGGGTTTTGCGGCCAATCGGAGTCGCCTAATTAGCCAACAAGTGAGCCAGTACCGTTATTTGCACTTCGCTACCCATGGCCTGCTTAATAGCGAAAACCCCCAACTATCCGGCCTAGTGCTCTCCCTATTTAATCCTGAAGGCCAATCTATTAATGGCTTTTTGCGACTCTACGATATTTTTAATCTACAACTGCCAGCGGAATTAGTAGTCTTGAGCGCCTGTGAGACAGGCCTCGGCCAGGAAGTGCGTGGTGAGGGCCTGATTGGTTTAACACGGGGGTTTATGTATGCGGGTGCCGCCAGGGTTGTAGTTAGTCTCTGGAGTGTAGATGATCAGGCCACAGCTTTATTGATGACGCAATTTTACCAAGGGCTGCTGGATCAAAAGTTGTCCCCAGCCAGAGCGTTACAGCAGGCCCAACAGGCCTTGAAGCAAAATCCCCAATTTGCCTCCCCCTACTACTGGGCTGGATTCACCCTCCAAGGGGAGTGGAAAAATTGAATCCAGCCGCTATCGTCTTGGTTCTCGTTGGGGGAATTTCCTAGACCAAGCCTCTGAAGCCCGACGACATAACTGACCCCACCCGTCCTCCCCTTGCGAAGGGGAGGTGCCATCGGCGGAGGGGTAAAAATCTGTAGCCCTAGTGTGAAAGATGGGTATTAGACCAAGCCGTCTTTCTGGGCCATGGCTAACATCAAGTCAATGACACGGCAGGAATAACCCCATTCGTTGTCGTACCAGGCTACTACTTTAAAGAAGTGGTCGTTCAGCCCAATCCCGGCCCCGGCATCAAAAATACTGGAGCGGGCATCGGTACGAAAGTCCATGGAAACTACCGGCTCATCGGTATAGCCTAAAATTCCAGCCAAGTCGCCCTCAGCGGCGGCCTTCATCGCGGCACAAATTTCGGCATAGCTAGTGGCTTTTTCGGTTTTCACCGTCAGATCGACCACAGACACATCGGGTGTGGGCACCCGGAAGGCCATACCGGTTAATTTGCCCTTGAGATGGGGTAGAACCAGGCTAACGGCCTTAGCGGCCCCAGTAGAAGCAGGAATGATATTTTGGGCCGCCCCCCGCCCGCCTCGCAGGTCTTTTTGACTGGGACCATCAACGGTGGGTTGGGTAGCCGTCATGGCATGAACCGTCGTCATCAGGCCCTCAGCAATGCCAAAGTTATCATCTAAGACTTTAGCGACTGGGGCCAGGCAATTCGTCGTACAACTGGCATTGGAGACAATCAAGTCCGTGCTGGGATTGAAGCTGTGATGATTAACACCGACGACGAAGGTGGGGATTTTATCGGGGTCTTTACTGGGGGCTGAAATAATCACCCGTTTGGCCCCGGCCTGGAGATGGCTTTCGGCGGTGGCAAAGGTGGTAAAGCGGCCGGTGGATTCCACCACATAATCGGCTCCCAAGGCCCCCCAGGGTAGTTGGCTAGGGTCACGATTGGCCAGACAGGGAATTTTTCGGCCATCGATAACAATGCTGTCGTCCTGGGCTGTCACCGAACCGGGGTAGAGGCCATGGGTAGAGTCGTACTTGAAGAGATAGGCCAAATTATCCGCCGAAACCAGGTCATTAATGCCCACCAACTCAACCTCGGGATGGGTCATGGCAATGCGGGCCACTAAACGACCGATGCGGCCAAAGCCATTAATGCCAATTTTTAACATGGGAAATGCTCCTAGGGGCAATGCAGAAAGATTCAGTCCAGGGTCTAGGCGCGTTGCAGTTACATTCCGCCTTCGACTTGCCCTCAACCATAGCCCAATCCTGGCGGGGATAAGTTGAAAAAAGTTGGAAGAGTTGGCCCTCTGGCCTGGACAAGCCACCGGAAAAAAGCAACATTAATCTAGCCAGAGTAGCTATTCCGGCAGTTGTACCTGATTTTGTAAGGGATGATTTTGTTCAAATTCCCTCAAATTGGCTAGGGTCACTTCTGCAATACTGGTGAGGGCGTTGCGGGTGAAAAAGGCCTGGTGGGCCGTGATCACCACATTGGGAAAGGACTGAAGGAGTTGAAAGGTATCATCTAGAATAATTTCTTGCGACCAGTCTTCAAAGAAAATTTCGTCTTCCTGTTCATAAACATCGAGGCCCAGGTAGCCAATTTGGCCCGACTTGATCCCTGCAATCGCGGCTTCCGTGTCTATCAAGTGCCCGCGACTCGTGTTGATTAGCATCACGCCCGCTTTCATCTGGGCAATGGCCTGGGCGTTAATCAAGTAATGGGTTTCGGGCGTTAAGGGACAATGGAGGGAAATAATATCGGCTTGGGCATAGAGTTCCGGCAGGGAAACGTAGCGGGCATCCCCCAGGGCCTCAAAATCCTTGCTTGGATAGGCATCATAGCCCAGCAACCGACAGCCAAAACCCGCTATAATCCGAGCAAAAATCAGGCCAATCTTACCAGTGCCGATCACGCCGACGGTACATCCATTCAGGTCAAACCCCAGTAGGCCATCCAGGGTAAAGTTATCGTCCCGCACGCGATTGTAGGCCCGATACAGCTTACGATTTAGCATCAGAATCAGCCCCACCGCATGCTCCGCCACGGAATAGGGAGAATAGGCCGGAACCCTCACCACTTGCAGCCCTAAATCCCTAGCGGTAGCCAGGTCAACATGATTAAAACCCGCCGAGCGCAGGGCAATCAGCTTCGTCCCGCCCTTGGCAAGCAATTGCAGGGTGGCATGGTTCAGTTCATCATTGACGAAGGCGCAAATCGCTGGAAAGCCGTGGGCTAGAGTGGCCGTCTGGGGGGTTAAGCGGGTTTCAAAATAAACTAAATCGTGGGGAGGCGTTTGGGCCTGGTTAGCGGCATCAAAAAACAGGCGGTCGTAGGGTTTGGTGCTAAAAAAGGCGACTTGCATGGCGGTATCCGGTAGAGGCCTCCCCATTCTAGTGAACCCTGCTCTCTCTAGAATCCTCTCTGAAAGGTTGTCCCTCGTTTCGGTCTGTCCGGCCCTATCCTAATCTTGGAAGAGGGAAGTCAAGATACCTTAATCTGGTGGATAACAGCGATACGTCACCGCAGGGCCTTAACCAATGGATGCCAAACTCCCCCAACGTTTACTGCTGGGCCTACTGATCCTGGCTTTAATGCTGTTTGCTTTAACGCCGATTATTTGGCAATTTTTGACCTCGGTCAAAACCAATGCTGAGATTGCGGCCATTCCAACGGTGTATTGGCCAACGCAATGGACCCTAGAGCATTACCAAAGTCTATTTAATCGACGGCCAATCGGGGCCTATTTATTTAACAGTAGTTTGATTGCCATTGTTTCTACTCTGCTGAGTCTGGGACTGGGAGCACCAGCGGCCTACGGCTTGGCCCGGTTTCGATTTCAGGGCCAGAATCTGCTGTTGGGGGCCATTTCCATGGTGATTCTCTTTCCCTACATTTTTCTATTTTTAGGCCTGTTAGAACTGGTGAAAGGGTTGGGTTTGGGCAATAACTATTTGGCGCTGATTATTCCCTATACCGCTATCAATTTACCCTTAGCTATTCTCGTCTTACGTAGTTTTTTCCGTCAGCTTCCCATCGAAATTGAAGAGGCGGCTCGTCTGGATGGTTATCGGACGATGTCCTTGCTCTGGTATATCGTTCTGCCTCTGACCTTACCGGCCCTGGTGACAACGGGCATTCTGAGTTTTATTTTTGCTTGGAATGAATACCTGCTGGCCCTGACCTTTATGACGCGGGAAACGATGAAAACCATTCCCGTAGCTACGGCGGCCATTGCCGGCTCCAGTATTTTTGAAATTCCCTACGGCCCCATGGCGGCGGCGACAGTATTAGCGACCTTTCCCCTGGTACTACTGGTGCTATTTTTCCAGCGGCGCATCGTCCAAGGCCTGACGGCAGGAGCCATTAAGGGCTGACGGAGAGGTATTGCCTTAATAGTTCTGTACAGTTGGTAATGGCGGCGAGGGAAGCAATTTCGTAGCCGTGGGTATTTTGGGTTGGGAAACTGAGGCAAGCGGCCCTGGCCACATGGCCAAATTTCATAGCGATGGAGGCATCACTACCAAAGCCACTGATCACCGCTAACTGGAGGAGGATGTCAATGGCCTGGGCGGCCTGGCGCAATTCCTGGTTCAGACCCTCATCGTAGAGGCCGTAGCCATCCTGGGAGAGCAGGACAGGATCAGGGCCAAGTTGGAGGGGATATTCCGTCGAGAGGGGACAAATTTCTAGGGCGATCAGGGCCTCAAGGGATTGTTTTTGCGTAAAGTACAGGGCCCCCAAGGCCCCGATTTCCTCCTTGGCTGAAGCCACCAAATAGACGTTGGCCCAGGGATTACGAAGGGATTGAGCGAGGCCTAAAAGGATCGCCAAGGAGGCCTTATTGTCGAGGGTATAGCTGGCGACGTAATCCTTGAGACGCAGGGGTTGTTTGCGGTGTTTTCCAATTACCACTCGACTACCGGGACGAACGCCGGCCTGGGCCAATTCTTCAGGGGTACAAAGGGTCTCGACCCAGGCATCTTCCCAGCGTAGGGGACTCTCCTCCTGCTGGGCCTTCTGGGGCGATTCATGGGAGACATGGCGAGAGCCAAAGGACAGAATGCCGGAGAGGGTCTGCTCATCCCCCAGGATATCCACCACGCCCTCACCGTACACCCAGGGAAAACTGCCCCCCAGCCGACGAATTTGGAGTCGGCCGCTCGGCTCAATGGCCTTGACGATCATGCCAATTTCATCTTTATGGGCCGTAATGGCAATGTTCCGTTGGCTATCCTGGCCAGGAATTTTGACAATTAGATTGCCCGCCGGATCCTGCCAGTAGTCTAGGCCCAGGGCCTGGAACCGTCGGCTCAATTCCTGGTCAATTTCCTGTTCTTGGCCGCTGGGGGAATGACAAAGCACCAGGGCCTGGATGATTTCAAAGAGGGAATCGTAAGCATTATTTGCCATGGCCAGGATTACCACAGAGCTGCCTTGAGTTGACGACAGAAATTCGTCATCGAAGCCAGTCCCTCTGCCGGGGTTCCTTCCGCTAAGCGCTTGACAAAGGCACTACCGACAATCACCGCATCCGCGCCCCAGGCCTTAACCTGCTGGGCCTGTTCCGGTTGGGAAATACCAAAACCAACGCCAACGGGTTTATCCGTTGTTTGACGAATCAGGCCCAAGAGGTCTTCCACTCGCGTAGCTACCTGGGCCCGCATCCCCGTAACCCCAGTGACACTCACCAGATAAATAAACCCCTGGGACTGGGCGGCAATGGCTTGGATTCGTTCAGCGGGACTCGTCGGGGCAATCAACAAAATCAAATCGATCCCCAAGGCTTGACAGGGCCGCAATAGGTTATCGGCTTCTTCCAAGGGCAGATCGGGAACCACCAGGCCCGCAACCCCCGCCGCTTTAATCCGTTGTAGAAAAGCTTCAATACCCCGATGGAAAATCGGGTTGTAGTAGGTGAAGAGAATAATCGGAGCCGTTAAATCGGCCTGCACCGTTTCCACTACAGCCAACACCTGTTCTAGGGTGACACCCTTTTGCAAAGCCCGAGTAGCGGCGGCCTGAATCACAGGGCCATCGGCCAGGGGGTCGGAGTAGGGAACACCCAATTCAATCAGATCAGCCCCAGCTTGGTCGAGTAAGCGCAATGCCTGGGCCGTTGTTTCGAGATCCGGGTCTCCGGCGGTAATAAAGGGAATGAGGGCGCACTCTCCCCGTTGGCGAAGCGCATCAAAACAAGCTGAAACCGCAGTCATGGGCAAGTCTATTGTTAGGTCAGAACCCTACACATTCTGCCATAATCCGGCAAACTCCCAAACAGATTTAGCGTTGCATGATAAAGAGATGCCTTGAGAAAAACTTAAATGATGCTGTTCGTTGCTCAAATCAACTCAGATTGGAGCAATATTTTGCCACAACTCAGCTTCTATAAACCTAGACAAATGACCTATATTAGTGGTTGCAACAACAAGATCTGGAATAGCCAGAGTCCTTGCCTGAGCTACCAAAATCATGTCCGCATCGATTGTTTTATCCCCTGCTGTTGGTTGCCCTTGCTGACGAGCTTGGGCCCAAAGTTGTGCCGCATGACGCATGGACGTAGTTGTAATCGGCAAATACTCTAGAAACTTTGTTAAATTATCAAGACGAGCCACACCTTTATCCTTCTTTGCCCGCAGTAACTCACGCCGAAGTTCATAGTCTGCAATCTCTGGAATAATAACGCGGTTCTCCCCTGTGAGGTGATTTTGGAGCCATTGGGCACAAGCGATACTTTCAGGAGAGAGTTTTGGATTCGTAATCAGACCAAGGGGGCCTGCGTCCAATAGAATGACTCGGTTCACCAAGTTATACCTTTTAATTCGATTGGGAACAGCTTACGTTTAGACAACCGATCCTCATCTAAGGCACGCACGAGGTATTGGCCAGTTTCTTGCTGTTCCTCAATATCTTCATCATCGATCCAGGACTGAATCAGATTAACTGCGTCGGATTGCTTTTGCCTTAGCAGAATAGAGTTGTGCAAAAGTTTTAGGGTCACAGCTTCCACTGAAAGCCCTTGTTGCTGGGCCTCCTGGAAGAGATATTGCTCTAATTCCGGTGGAAGGTTTAGGGTTAGCGTCATAGGTTTCGGCTGGACAAGCATCCTAATTCTAGCCGGACAAGGCGAGGAGATTACTGGATAGCCTCCTTTGATCGCCCTAAGTTTCCTGTCATAGTCGGGAGAGCAGGGCCTGCCGTTGGCCCTTGAGGGAGACGATCCAGCCAACTACGGCAATGGCCGGTGCTTCAAAACCGTTGACTTCGATCTGAGTCCTAATCGTCTCTAAAGTTCCCACCAATTCTGCCTGCTCCGGCCGAGTCCCCCAGCGAATCAGGGCAATTGGAGTATCAGGGGCCAGGCCCCCTGCCAGCAATTGCGGAATGATCTGGGGCAGATTATGAAGGCCCATGTAGATGACGATAGTTTCAGAGCCTTGGGCAATGGCCGGCCAATTAACTTGGGGCCGATACTTGCCGGCGGCCTCATGGCCCGTCACGAAGGTTACCGAAGAACCATAATCACGGTGGGTAATGGGAATTCCAGCGTAGGCTGGAGCCGCAATACCTGCGGTAATACCAGGTACGACTTCTACAGGAATCCCCGCTGCTTCGAGGTCGGCCATTTCTTCCCCACCTCGGCCAAAGACAAAGGGGTCTCCTCCCTTGAGACGGACGACAATGGCATGGGTCTGGGCTTTTTCGATCAACAGTTGGGTGGTTTCCGCTTGGGCTTTAGAATGGCGTCCCCGTCGCTTACCCGCGTTGATCTGTTCAGCCTGGGGGTTAATCATGGCCAAAATCGGCGCACTAACCAGGGCATCGTAAATCACCACGTCGGCGTGTTCGAGGAGGCTTTTTCCCTTGAGGGTGAAGAGGCCCGGATCGCCTGGGCCAGCCCCGACTAAATAGACTTTACCGAGAACAGCAGGGCTTGGGGTCATAGGTGTAGTAGTTGGGCCAGCAAAAAAGCAAAGTGAGGATGATGGGCCAGGGGATTACCCAAGTGGAAACGAACCTGGGGGTACTGGTGCTGCAGATGGGCGACCTGAGACGCTAATTGGTCGGTGATGCCCCCAGAAAAGAGAAAGTAGGGGAGGATCAAAACTTCCTCGCTACCGTTTTGTATAGAAGCTTCCACCACCGTGGTCAGGTTGGGGGCCAGACTCCAATAGGCTACTTTGGCCTGGAGGGCCTGGGCCCGTTGTTGGGGGGCCAGATTACCATCTGCTCGCCGACTACCGTGGGCCAACAGGATCGGCTGGGCCTGGGGATATCGCTCACCGGCTTGACGCAGTAACGATTCTAGGAATGTGTCGTGGCCGAGGTAGGGCAGACAATCAAAGTCACAAACAGAACCCAAGGCAGCCTGGGCCAAGGCAATTTCCCTGGGCAAGTCTTCCTGGACATGGACACCGGCCTGGAGAAAGAGGGGCAGTAACCGGAGAGTAGTGCAGTTTAAGGCCTGGACAAGGGCCATGATTTGTTGATGCAGGGGTTGGGGATGACCTTCAAGGGTAGCGGTTTGTACCGGATAGGCGTAGTCTGGCGGCTGGGGCGGTAGCAGAGTGAGCGTTGGCCCTGTCTCCATCGTGGGTTTATAGCCAGAGAGAACTGGCCGCACTGGCGAGAGGGACTCTAGACATTGACTGACTTGATACCCTAGGCGAGTTAGGGCCACCTGGGAACGAGGGTCTCGACTACCGTGGGCAACCAGTAAGTAGGCAGGATTCAAGGTTTTTATTAAGAAAACATTAAGTTTCAAGGCTATCCTAGCGAATTTTGGGGGCCAGCAATGTATCGGGATTGGCGGAATGGACCTAGAGGCTAGGGGATTCTCGGAAAACCAGCACGGTACTTTCGGTCTGACTCGCAATTAAAGCGGGAATATTTCCATGCAAAACTGTCTGCAACAGGCCCTCTCGACTGGCCCCCAACAGAATGGCATCACAGTGACGGGCCTCGGCCAAACTAAGGAGTGCATCGGTCACGGATTTAGCACAGACGGGAATTGGGACAACGGGCTGGCTTATTTGCTCTTCCAGGGCTAGGGCCTGGGTTTTCAGGTCTTGAAAGGGGTCGTAGGCTTCGGTATTGTGGGGCAGGTACACCTTGGAGAGCAAAATCTCAGGATTGTCTGGACGGGGATAGAGGCTCAACAGGCCGGGGAGGTAATGCAGGGCCCGTTGAATATTGGGGCCTCCCGCCACCGGAATTAGCCAGGAAGCTCGGTGCAGAAGACTGTGGGGATAGGTCTGGGGGCCAGGGCCGAGTTTAACCAGCAACAAATCACAGGGGGCTTTTTCAATAATGCTCGTCATCACACTGCCCAAAATATTGCTTTCGCTCTGTTCTGTGCCCTGCCATCCCATGATCAGCAAGTCAATCTTTTGTTCTCGAACGGTGTCTAAAATGGCCTCGGTGACACTGTGGGCCAGACGGATATGGGTATGGACTAACTGTTGCTGATGACGGCCCAGGCGTTCCATGCGCTGGAGAAGTTTGCGGGCGGCCTGGGTCGAGGCGCGGTACTCCGAGGGATGGACCGTTTTTGGGGTTTTCACCACCTGCAGACAATCAATTTCGTAGTTGTGGGTCTGAGCAATGGCCCCGGCAATCTGGAATAGGGCCGTGGCCGTTTGGGGATTATTCAAGGGCAGAAGAATACGACCTTCCCCAAGGTGGGGGGCCCGAGTTTGGTAGGCAATGTAGGCAGGATGGCTTTGCACTGGCCCTTGGCCCCCTAATTGGCTCACTTCTTCTCGAATGATGTCAGTACGAGTAATAATACCAACCAACTTATACCCTTCTACCACGGGTAAGCGGGATAACTGGTAGCGATTGAGGAGGTACAGCACATCACTCAAGGGAGTATCCGGCGTGACGGTAATCGGGTTGGGGGTCATTAATTCCGCCAAACTTGTCTGATTAGAGTGTTGACTGGCATTGGCCAGGTCGGTTTGGGTAAAAACACCGACCAATCGACCCCGTTCTACGACAGGAAAACCGCGATGGTGGGACTGGGACATAATCGGTAAGACTTCCGCCAGGGTGAGGTGACTAGCCAGGCTTTCTACCTGGGTTTGCATAACCTGGGCCGCCGTCATGGTCAGCAAAAAATCACGCTGGGGTTGGTCTTCCGCGAGATAAATCCCCTTGGCCTCTAGCAAATGTTCATACAAGGAGCGTGGAAACAGACTTTCGGCCACGAGGTAAGAGACTGCACAGCAGATCATGAGCGGCAGAACGGCGTTAAAGTTGCGGGTCAACTCAAACACAATGATGATGGCTGTCACCGGTACCCGCACCACACTCGTAAAAAAGGCCCCCATGCCTGCTAAGGCAAAGGTACTCTCCAGGCCTGGCCCCAACCAAAATCGACCCAAGTCTCCCACCAGATAGCCCAAGGCCGCTCCCATCACCAGGGCTGGGGCAAACAGTCCGCCGGGAGTATCGGCGCTATAGGCCAGCATAGCTAACAAAAAATGTACCGCCAGGGCCAGGAGAATATTTTGCCAGCCTAATTCTCCCGTAATCACAAAATCCCGAAGACCGGCATTATCTCGAAAGAAGGGGGGCATCGCGGCCATGGCTAGGCCAGAAATGAGGCCAATGCTCCCAATGCGCCATATCAAGGATAATTGGCGTTGGCGTTGCCATTTTTGCAGAGCGAGAATGCCCCGATTCAGCCAGGCCCCCAGAATGCCCGCCAAGGCCCCTAACAGTAGATAAAAGGGCAGGGCCGGTGCCGAAAAGCCGACGGTCAGGGGGGGCGCAAGGGTTAACGCCGGGGTAACGGCCGTTGTTTGCAAAAGTAGAGACGTCACGGCCCCCACAAAGGAGGCCACAATAGAGGTTTCTAGGGTCAAGCCCGACACATCCCGCATCAACTCTTCCACCACAAATAAAACCCCGGCAATGGGTGTGGTGAAGCCTGCCGCTAGACCGGCAGCGGCGCCTGCGGCAATCATTTGACGGCGATGCTCCGGCGAGGTGGGCAGCCAACGACTTAGTTCCGCAGCCAGGGCCGCTCCAATGTGAACCGTGGGGGCCCGACGGCCCAAGGGAATACCGGCCCCTAAGACAAAAATCGTGCCTAGACTTTTGACCAGGGCCACTTGCCAAGAAAGGGGAATGGGATAACGGGCCAAGGCCGCCTTAACCTGGGGAATGCCACCACCAGCCGCAGGAGGACAGGTTTGTTCAATCAGCCAACCCGCCAGGCCCCCGAACAATAATCCCACGAGGGGAAGAATAGCCCAGGCCCCGTAATGCTCACTCAAGTAGATCCGCCCGGAACCCAACCAATTGATCCCATGTTTGATCACCAGGGCCGCTAGGGCCGAGCAGAACCCAATTAAACATGCTTCTAAAATGGCGTAGCGACTATCGGTAGCATTACGGCCGTAATGTTGGGTTTTAAACCATTGTCGCCATGACTTAAGCGTTGCCCTAAGCGCCATGGCCAATCACGCAATCGGTAAGAGCCAGGAACAGAAGAACATGACGGGAAAGCCTGGGTTTGCTACAATAACAAGCGGTCATTCAGCCAGAAGAGAGCGTCTTTGAATCAAGTTGTTAATATTCCTACCCTTGATACCTTAGCGCAAGAACTAGCCGCTATCCAGCAAACCGGTTCTAAACGCATTGCCCTATTGGGTTCTCGCCATGTTCCAATCACCCATCAGCAACTCATTGAAATGATGAGCTACGCGCTGGTGTTGGGGGGAAACCGTTTATTAACCTCCGGCGCTACGGGCACCAATGCCGCCGCCATCAAGGGAGCCATGCGGGCTGATCCCAATTTGCTCACCGTTATTTTACCCCAGAGCCTAGACCGCCAACCCCGTGAGTCCCAAGAGCAATTGCAACAAGTGATTCATCTGGTGGAAAGTCCAGAAAATGACCATCTTTCCCTCGGGGAAGCTAGCGCCCTCTGCAACCGCGAAATCATTTCCCGGTGCCAACAGCTCATTTGTTTTGCGTTCCACGAAAGCCACACCCTCATGCAAACCTGCCAAGAAGCGGAAGAACAGCGGAAGCTGGTGACACTCTTCTATTTCGACTAGGAAAGCCGTGAAACTGCCCGTTTCTCCAACGGATTGGCTGGAACGACGCTGGGTGACTCCCGCCTATGCAGGCTGGCTACTACTATTCTTGACCCTCTGCTTTTTTGGGGCGGCCACCAATACCATGGCCGGTTGGCTCTACGTCCTCAGCGGGCTCATCATCGCGCTTCTTTTTCTCGGGGCCTGGTTTCCCCCCCAAGTGCTCAAACGACTGGCGGTTGAACGACTACCCATTGCTCCTGTGAGTGCCGGCGAGGATCTGACCATTACGGTTTTGATCCGCAACCATAGCGGCCAGGCCAAGACCCTTCTACAAGCGTGGGATCTGTTGCCTCCGGCCCTGGGCCGGCCCCAAGGCCAGGCCATTGAAGCAATCCCGCCCCAATCCATTCATCGTTGGAGTTACTATCAACCCACCTCCCAGCGGGGGATTTACCGCTGGCAAGGACTAGAACTCCGCACCGGCGCTCCCCTTGGCCTCTTTTGGTGTCGGCGCCGTCGGCCCTTATCGGGAAAAGCGGTGGTCTATCCCCAAGTACTACCCCTACGGCAATGCCCCCTGATCGATGTCATCGGTCAAGAAGAAAATCCCCAATGGCAGAGTCAACGGCGTTACCAAGCGGCCTCGGAGGGGGTTACTAAGACTTTGCGGCCCTATCGCTACGGCGATTCCACCCGTTTGATCCATTGGCGGAGTAGTGCTCGTCTAGACATTTTTCAGGTACGGGAATTGGAGGTGGTGACTGGCGGGCAGGATATCGTCATTACCCTGGATAGTGGGGCCGATTGGGCGGCCGACCGTTTCGAGCAGGCCGTGATTGCGGCAGCTTCTCTTTACTTCTACGCCCAGCGGGCTCAATTTAATGTCAAGCTCTGGACGGCAGGGACGGGCCTCGTAGCAGGAAATCAGGCCGTTTTAGAAACTCTGGCCGCTGTTCAATTCTCAGAACCAGCCCAGACGCCGCTACCTCAGCGTATTCCCTTACTGTGGCTAACCGGTAATACGGATAGCTTAGGGCAACTTTCGGGTTATAGTCGTTGGCTCTGGTTCCGGCCATCCTCCCAGGCCCAACTTCCCCCTGGCCTCTCCCACCGTGGCCTCATCGTTGATCCGGACGAAAACTTAACCCAACAATTACAACAGCCTCTACCAAGGCCGCTGTGACAACCCGCGGGCTAGGAATCTTCCCCTGCATGGTAGGAGCTCCGCACCAAAGGGCCAGAGCGGACATGGCGAAAACCCATTTGCTCGGCCTGGTGGCCCAATTGCTCAAATTCTGTCGGAGTCCAATATTTTTGCACCGGTAAATGGGCCAGGGATGGTTGGAGGTATTGGCCCAGAGTTAGACGGTCACAGCCTACTTGGCGTAAATCCCTCAGGGCCTGGATAATTTCGGCTTCTGTTTCCCCATGGCCCAGCATCAGGCCGGATTTTGTGGCGATTTCTGGATAGGCCTGTTTCACCCAAGCCAACACCCGGAGGGAGCGCTGGTACTTGGCCCCCCTCCGCACTTGGCTCTGGAGACGTTCCACGGTTTCTAGATTGTGGTTATAGCAAACTGGCCGGGCCTGGGCGACGGTTAAAACCCGCTCCCGTTGGCTCTGTTCTCGGCCAGGGCCGCCCCAAAAGTCTGGCGTTAACACCTCAATTTGGGTCAGGGGATTATCCCGGCGAATCCGCTCAATAATCCGTACAAACCAACTAGCTCCCCCATCGGCTAAATCATCCCGCGCCACGGAGGTCAAGACGACGTACTGAAGGCCTAGCAAATGAACCGCTTCAGCTATTTTCTGGGGTTCTTCCGGGTCTAGGGCCATCGGGGCCTGGCCCTTATCTACTTGGCAAAAGGCACAGGCACGGGTGCAAACTGGCCCCATGAGCAGAAAAGTTGCCGTCTTTTGGGCATAGCATTCGCCTCGGTTCGGACAACGGCCCTCTTCACAGATAGTATGAATTTGACGCTGTTTAATAATTTTTTGTACCGTAGATAACTCACTGGCCTTGCCAGGGGCTCGCTTAAGCCAAGATGGCAGGGCCTCATGGGCTCGGGCGGTCGGAGAAGAAGACAAGGTCATCGATGGTGACAAAAACAAGAGGAAAAATTAAGCTTTGCTGGGGCGGTTACGCAGGCCTATCAACCCAACCATGGTAGCAACAATCCCGATGAGTAATAGAAAGGTCGCCGTGACAAGGGTGGCTCCATAGCCAAAATCAAGGTAGCGCATGACCGTGGCATAGATATAGACAGAAATGGTCTCCGTACTACCGGCGGGCCCTCCCCCCGTCATCACTTGAATCAGATCAAACACCCCAAAGGCCTGGGCAAACCGAAACAGTAGGGCCAGAAAAATTTGAGGGCGGAGCAGGGGCAACGTTAATCGCCAAAAAGACTGCCAGGCCCGAGCGCCATCCAAGGCATAGGCCTCGTAGAGATCCTGGGGGATGGCCTGTAATCCAGCCAATAAAATAATGGCCATGAAGGGCGTGGTTTTCCACACATCAGCCACAATCAGAGCCGCCATGGCCAAATGGGGTTCCCCCAGCCAAGTCAGGCCGGTTTCCCGGAGATGTAAGCGCTGCAAGAGATCATTGACAATCCCGTACTGGTCATTAAAAATCCAAGCCCAAGCCAGGCCCATAATGGCAGTGGGCAGGGCCCAGGGTAAGATCGCCACCGTCCGCACTAGGCCCCGACCCCTAAAGTTTTGATTGAGTAGTAAAGCGATACCTAATCCTAGGAGCAATTCCAGACCAACACTGATGCTAGAAAAAATAAAGGTATTACTAAGACTTTGCCAAAATCGGCCATCCCCCAGCAGGCGCTCCCAGTTGGCCAGACCAGTAAAGAGGGGTGATAGTTGCGTCGCTAGGTTTTGACGAAAAAAGCTGAGGCCTAAGGCCCAGGCAATGGGATAGATAAAAACCAAGCCGAGGAGGAACAGGGCCGGCAGGAGCAGAACAACTCCATTCAGACGGGGTAGGGATGGCATAACAACGAAAAACCTGAACGGGCATCAGTAGCTCAATCATGACTGATCTTCCGGCTAATGTTCGCATAGGGCCGCTGACAACGCTTCTTCTTTTCGGCCCTGACGAAAATCCCTCAAAATCCCCGGCATCTTCTCCTACAATGGAAGACGCGATAAGTAAAAATACCAGGGGAAAAATACTCATGCTGGCGGGCAAGTCTGAATTTCCGGCAACATTATCAGATCGAGAGCTTGAAATCCTAGATTTGGTAGCAACAGGCCTCACCAATCTCGAAATCTCCCAGCATTTGGAAATTAGCAAGCGGACAGTAGACAATCATATCAGCAACATTTTAACGAAAACGAAAACCGACAATCGGGTCGAACTGGTGCGCTGGGCCCTGCAGTGGGGCAAAGTCTGTCTCAATGAGGTCAATTGTTGTGTCCTTCCCCATCCTTCCCTTCCGAATGAAGATAATTAATTTCCTTGAACCATAAAGCTTTGCAACAAAATAGCCAACAGCGCCTGACAGGGCCTTTTAGAGCCGTGACAATAGAAGTAGGGACTGGCAAAGGGCTTGTCTAGGGGGGTTATGGCAGAATTGAGTCTAACCCTTTAAGAATAGTGGTTGAAGGAGTAATTTGCTTTTTTGCACAATGCCAAGGGCCCGTCCTGAATCGTTATATTGGCTAGGAGGGACTTGAAATGACTGCAAACTTATCGGCTAATCTGCTCAATAAAAGCTACATAACCGACTATTTTTTAGACGGCTACTATCTAAAATCGGAAGCCACTGTGCAAAGTCAGTATCCCACGGTTGAAGAGCACATCCAGATCGTGCTCCCCCATCAGTCTCATCCCATTCTCGTCCAGGTGATGGAAATTGTCGAAGTTAGTGAAGATGAATACAAAATCTACTTGGTAACGGTATAAACTGTGTCCAACGCCTAAGACAATCCCTTGCCCATGCGCCTGCCCCTGCCCCAATTTGTCATTGAAGAACGGCCACCCCAGCATATTGCAGAGGTAATCGAAACGAGCAGTACCGGGTTTTTGGCCCAGTGTCTGGAACCGGAAGACCTGAGTTTTCCGGCCATGCCGCCCTTTGGCAGTTGGGTGCAGGCCAGGGATGAGGAGTCCCAAAATCTTATTTTTGGCATTGTCAGTCACGTCACCACTGCTCCGATCGATTCCGTCCACCGGGCCAGGGCCATGGGACTATCCCTAGCAGAATTGCGGGAACAGCAACCCCAAATTTTTGCCATGCTCAAAACGGAGTTCTATGCGACCTTGGTGGGCTTTGAACAGGCCCCGGCATCGAACAACGGCCATCATCGCGGGAGCATTTATCATTATTTGCCGCCCTGTCCACCCCAGATCCACCAAGCGGTTTATCAGTGCGCACCCGAGGAGGTAATCCACTTCAGCGAGAAGCCCGATTTTCTACGAATTTTACTGGAAGTCAAGGAGGCCCCCGTGGATGCCCTGGTTGCAGCGACGGTTCGGGGGGTTTATGGCCTGCGCAAAGGAGACCATCGCTGGCTGGTCAATGTCGGCCGCCACCTCAGCCTACTCCTCAAGGATGACTATGACCGCCTACGCTACATTCTCAGCCAAGTTCATCTCTAGGCCAGAAAATTGAGGGACACAATTCTAGGCTTTCTTGGTAAAGATTTGTAAACTGTAGAATAATCTATGATGATGGTTTCTAGAAAGGCGGAATGAATAAATTAATGCGTATTGAACGTTTGCTCCTGATAGCTCATATCGCCTCCATGGGCTTTGGGCTGGCGGGCCTTTTGTTGGTCTTGCCCCATCCTGAATTTATTGCCAACCTTCCAGACATTGGCAAGACAGCCTTTGCTTGGTCAATGGCGGGGGGCGGTGTGATGTATATGCTATTGGGGACAGCTGCCGTAGCGGTCTATGCCTTTCGGACCTTGGGCCTGTGGCATTGGCTGGGGTTTATGATTCCGGCGATTGGCCTATCCCTCAGTGCCGAACTCCTGGGTACAAGTACAGGTTTTCCCTTTGGCCACTATCGTTACCTCTCCGGCCTAGGGTACAAAATTGCGGGACTAGTTCCTTTTACCATTCCCCTCTCTTGGTTTTATCTGGGCCTAAGTGCTTACCTCCTCGTCCGCATGGGCCTGAAAAATAGCCAACTAGCGGTTTGGCTCCAGGAATTCACGGCCATTATCCTCGGTGCTCTCCTGCTGATGTCCTGGGATTTTGTGCTAGACCCGGCCATGAGTCAAACGACGATGCCTTTCTGGGTCTGGGATGTGCCAGGGGCCTTTTTTGGGATGCCTTACCAAAACTTTGCGGGCTGGTTTGGTACTGGTGCTGTCTTTATGACCGTTGCGACTCTCCTCTGGCGGGCGAAGCCCCTCAACCTTCCCGAAGAACAGCCCGGCTTACCCCTTGCTATTTACCTCAGTAACTTTGCCTTTGCGACGGTGATGAGTTTAGGCGCGAGCATCTATCCCCCCATTGGGTTGGGACTGATCCTGGGGGTTGCTCCGGCCCTGTATTTCTACCGTCGGGCCTTACCGGAATCTCGGTCAACGGCAGTGTCTCGCCTACGGTCAGTGATTGAACGCGACAAAACGGATCTGGCTACGATTAAATAATGCGTAGTTGATGATAGTGGTACACGGCTTCTAACAACGGACTTTCTGAACCCTACTTCTAATCGTCATCACATCCATTTAATTGGTTAACCGTGGGAACTCTACCAACGATTAACGGTATTCCAATGAGTTCCCATTACATTAAAAGAAGTTAAGTAGAATGCCCGTTCGACTACAGATTTAGACCGATGTTTTAGCCTTAAGTCATACCCAATTTTCAAAGAACACGTCAATCCATTAAGGCTCTATGTCATGTCAATAAAACGAAACCTAACATTATTGCTCAGTACTGTGACGCTAATGTTTGCGAGTATGCCGGTCTTGGCACGGGGAATTTCGACGCTTAAAGCGGCAACACCTAATACTCGTATTAATGTCAGGACTCAACCAACCATTAAATCAAGTGCCCCCCAGTATGGTCTTCCCGGCGATAAAGTGAAAGTCATTGAGTGTGTTCAAGACAAAGACACCAAAGGCAGTGATTTGAACTGGTGTAAGGTTCAGTTTACAAAGTCTAAGGCTGTCGGCTGGGTGCGGAGTGATTTCATTATTTTTGCGGATGGCGGGGAGTAATTGTTAATAAATCTAAAGATAAGTAACCTCTATCTTTGATTTTTGTCTTTAATTAAGATTGCCCGCATAACGCAATAATCATGAAGAAATCATTAACGGCTGTTTCTACCCTTGTTCTGTCTACATCGGCATTGATGCTAGCAAGTTTACCGAGTGTTGCCGCTATTCCTCTCTTTAATGCAACTTGTCCTGGCAAAATTGAAGTCCATGCCGATCAAGGGGGCCCTATTTATATTAACGGTAAGGAAACCAAGTTAATTGTCAAAAAATCCAAATACTACGAAGCCAAGCTACCAAAAGGAGCTAATTCTGACATTGTCATTTCAGTAGCGATTAATCCGGATGATTCGGTCACAGTGAGCTATACCGGAAAGAAGGGAGCCAATGGAATTTGCACCGTTAAAGAATAAGTTTTAAATTTGTTTTCAATTCTCAGTCCTGCCTTCTCCCTGTCGGGGGAAGGATTTTTGTTGGGGCCGATCTGCTTGGGGGGTTGAGATAGGCCGGCCATTGGTGAACAATGCTATAGGTTTAACTTAGTTGGTGAACGTTTGAATATGCTGGAATTGGCCCTAGCCTGTAGTCTATTGCTATCCCTACAAGGCCCTGCAACGTTGGTTTTAATGTCTCGTCTGTTGAAGGGGGCCAATCGGCAACGGCCCCTAGAGCCACAAATTGCTCGGCCAGAGCAGGCTGGCCAGGTTTCCATTGTCGTACCAACGTTGAATGAAGCGGAACGCATTGGCCCCTGCCTCCAGGGCCTATACCAGCAAGATACCATTGTGCGCGAAATCCTCGTCGTAGATAGTCGTTCCCAGGACGGGACTGGTGACAAAGTTCTGCAGATGGCGGCTCAAGATCAGCGTTTTCACTTGCTGACCGATAATCCCCTGCCGCCGGGGTGGGTGGGCCGGCCCTGGGCCTTAAATTATGGTTTTGAACAAAGCTCTCCGGACAGTAAATGGATTCTGGGTATTGATGCCGATACCCAACCCCAACCGGGACTGGTTGCCGCCGTGGTTCAGGCCGCCGAAACCCATGGTTATGACCTGCTATCCCTCTCGCCACAATTTATTCTGAAAACCGCTGATGAATGGTGGCTCCAACCGGCCCTGTTAATGACGCTCCTCTACCGCTTCGATTCCTCCGGTGTGCGCCAGAGTGACCCCGAACGGGTGATGGCCAATGGGCAATGTTTTCTCTGTCGCCGGGCCGTTCTAGAAAAATTAGGGGGTTATCAATCAGCCGCCCGTTCCTTTTGTGATGACGTGACCCTCGCTCGCTACGCGGCCCAACAGGGTTTTCGGGTTGGCTTTTTTGACGGGGCCAAGGTGATTCGCGTTCGTATGTACGAAGGATTTGGGGAAACCTGGCGGGAATGGGGCCGTTCCCTCGACCTCAAAGATGCCACCACACCCACCCAACTCTGGGGAGATGTGGCCCTGTTGGTATTGGTGCAATGCCTGCCGGGTTTGCTGGTTCCCGTCCTGGCCCTGGCCTGGGGTTTGGGCTTTGATTTCTTGACTTTGCAGGGGGCTTTGGCCCTAAATCTGGCCCTGGTGGCGATTCGCTTTGCCCTCCTGGTGGCGATTCGGCCCTCTTATTATCGAGCCCCTGGGGAAGCCACGGGGGCCTGGGCCTTTTGGTTATCGCCCTTTGCCGATGTCCTCGCAGTGATTCGAATTATTCTCTCGGCCCAAAAACAGCCCAAGCAATGGCGCGGACGCACCTATTAAATCATGGAAAATACCATTAAAAGCCCACTCCGTTACCCTGGGGGGAAGTCCAAGGCCCTGGCCCAAATCCTGGCCCATTTGCCTAGTCATATCACTGACTATCGAGAACCGTTTATTGGCGGCGGCTCGGTCTTTTTGGCAATTCGACAGTTACTCGGTGAAAATCTTCACCATTATTGGATCAATGACCTCAACTACGACCTTTATTGTTTTTGGGCCTGCGTGCAGCACAATTTAGATCAGCTAACGACAGATATTCAAAAAATAAAGCAACATCAATGTAATGGTCGCCAACTATTTAAGTCCCTAACGGCAGACCATCAGGAATTAACGCAACTACAGAGGGCCGTTCGTTTTTTTGTTTTGAATCGCATTACTTTTTCGGGAACTGTCGAGTCGGGGGGCTATTCCCAACACGCCTTTGAACAACGCTTTACTGATTCTGCTATCCAGCGCTTGGCTAACTTGGGCCCTTGTTTAGCCGGAGTTAAAATTACCAACCTAGACTACGACGCCTTGCTCCAGGCCCCAGGGGAAGACGTCTTTATCTTTCTAGATCCGCCCTATCTAAGTGCCACCAGTTCAAAACTCTACGGTAAAAAAGGAGATTTACATACGGCCTTTAATCATCAACGTTTTGCCGAGAATATGCAAAAATGTCCCCACCGTTGGCTGATTACCTACGATGATTCTTCGGAAATTCGAGACCTGTTTAGTTTTGCTCAGATTTTTGAGTGGGATTTACAGTACGGGATGAATAATTACAAACAAAAGAAGGCGGCTAGAGGGAAGGAGTTAATGATCAAAAATTATTGATCTTGTACCAATTCACTAAATTAGAGTTAGGGTAAAACCTGCACTTGATTAGCAGCCCATTGGGCCTTTTCTCGGGCTAAATCTGTACTATCAGCTCGGGCCAGGGCCACTCCCATTCGTCGATAGGGCCTGGTATCCGGTTTACCAAAGAGACGCAAATCCACGCCCGCTTGGCTCAGGGCCTGTTCCACTCCCTGGAAAGATACCGAGGAAGCCGCCTCTGAAGCCAGAATCACCGCACTGGCCGCCGGGCCATACAGGCTAATTTCCGGAATGGGTAGGCTCAGAACAGCCCGCAGGTGCAATTCAAACTCGTTCAAGTTTTGGGAAATGAGCGTCACCATGCCTGTATCGTGGGGCCGGGGCGACAGTTCCGAGAAAATCACCTCCTCGGCAGTGACAAAAAATTCCACCCCAAAAATACCGGCTCCTCCCAAGGCGTTGGTCACGGTTGCGGCGATGGCCTGGGCCTGCTGTAACTGTTCCGGCGTTAGACGGGCCGGTTGCCAAGATTCCTGATAGTCCCCTCGTTCCTGGCGATGGCCAATGGGGGGACAGAACAGCGTCGGCCCCTGCCATTGTTTAATGGTTAACAGGGTAATTTCTAGCTCAAAGGGTATAAATTCTTCGATAATTACCTTCTGGCTATCCCCCCGCGACTCGGCAATGGCTGCTTGCCAGGCCCTTTCCACCTCCGCAGAGGAATGGACGACGGATTGGCCCTTACCGGAGGAGGACATCACTGGCTTCACTACCTGGGGAAAACCGATGTCCTGCGCCACGGTCTGCATTTCCGCCAAACTGGAAGCGTAGGCATATTTGGCCGTGCGAAGCCCCAACTCCCGATGGGCCAAGTCCCGGATGCGGTCACGGTTCATGGTGTAGTGGGTGGCCTTGGCCGTGGGAATGACCGTAATCCCCCGTTGCTCAAATTCCGCTAACTTTTCCGTGCGAATGGCCTCAATTTCAGGAATCAGATAATCTGGCTGATGCTTGCTGACGACTCGCTCTAGGTCTTCGGCACTGAGCATAGAGATCACTTCTCTGGCATCGGCCACCTGCATGGCAGGGGCATTGTCGTAGCGGTCTACGGCGATGACGGTATTGCCCAGACGTTGGGCCGCAATCACAAATTCCTTGCCTAGTTCCCCGGCCCCGAGAACCATTAATTTTTTCGGTAGGCTTAGCATCACAACTCCGGTTCAATTCCTAACGCTTTTAATTGTTCCGCTAAACGTTCGGCCCTTAGGCGTTCTTGCTTAACCCGCTGTCGTTCTTCCTCGATCGAGATTTGAGCATTGGCCAATTCCGCTTGCAGTTCCGCCGGGGTCAGTAGTTTTGCCCCATTATCCAGCCGATAAAAACCAATTAGTTTATCTTCAGGAACGAGACGCAAACCCAGGGCCTGACTTTGTTGATCCCAGATCGGTTGGTAGGCCTCATTAGCGAGCTGATAACCCCTTAATTGTTCGGGAATCCATTCCCCTTTCGGATCGAAAAGCCAATATTCTTTAACCCCCAATTGTTGATAGAGCGTTTTTTTGAACTCTGTATCCTGGGAACGAGTGCTGGGGGAGGTCATCTCAAAGATCACGGCCGGAACCTGTCCCTCTTCCCAAAGTTTATAACTCTCGCGACCACCAGGGGCCACATCGAAAATCACCATCACATCCGGTGCAACCCGTAGGCGCGGAAAGCCTTGGGAATAGTAGAGAAATTGATCCGCTAGCACCGTGGCCGGCCGTCCCGTCAGGTATTGCCGCAGGACTTCTAGGGTCACGAGGATGGCGTAGAGGTGGTCGTAGGATTCCGCCAAGGGTTCACCGTCCTCGCTGGGGTAAACAATCTCGTCTTGTGCCGGGGGAGTCAGGGTTTGAGTCATAGCCAGTTGGCCCCAGATAAGTGATCTGCGTTTCTCTATTGTAAAAGCGGCTTAAATATCCAACTCCATCAGGTTCAACTTAGAACCGTAGGTTTCGATAAATTCCCGGCGCGGGGCCACTCGGTCACCCATTAAGACGGTAAAGATCCGGTCGGCTTCGGCGGCATCTTCGATCTGTACTTGCTTCAGGGTGCGGGTTTCCGGGTTCATGGTGGTTTCCCAGAGTTGGGTTGGCATCATTTCCCCCAGTCCTTTGAAGCGTTGGATGGTGTAGCTGGCATTGGCGGGAAATTGACGAATTTGTTCCTGTAACTCGCGGTCGGAGTAGCAATAGTAATGGTTTTTGCCCCGTTCCAATTTGTAGAGCGGCGGACAGGCAATGTAGATATAGCCTTGATCCACCAGGGCCCGCTGATAGCGATAAAAGAAGGTTAACAACAGGGTGCGAATATGGGCCCCATCCACGTCTGCGTCAGTCATGAGAATGACGCGATGGTAGCGCAGTTGGGAGGCATCGAATTCATCCCCTTTAATCCCTAGGCCCAGGGCCGTGATCAGGGACTGAATTTCTGTATTTTTGTAGATCTTGGCATCATCGGTTTTCTCAATGTTGAGGATTTTCCCCCGCAAGGGCAGAATGGCCTGGAATTGACGGTCACGGCCCTGCTTGGCCGACCCACCAGCGCTATCCCCTTCTACGATATAGATCTCAGACACTGAAGGGTCTTTGGCACTGCAATCCGCAAGTTTACCGGGCAGGGTCGAGGATTCTAAAACGGATTTACGGCGCACCAGTTCTCTGGCCCGGCGGGCGGCTTCAGCGGCCTTAAAGGCCTGTACCGCTTTTTCAATCACCGAATCCGCTACTTGGGGATTAAATTCTAAAAATTCTGTCAGGGCCTCTCCTACCAAGGAATCAACAATGCCCCGCACTTCTGTATTGCCTAGTTTGGTTTTGGTTTGGCCCTCAAATTCGGGGTCAGGTACTTTCACGGAAATAACGCCCGTTAGGCCTTCGCGGACGTTTTCCCCACCGAGATTAGCTTCATTTTCTTTGATTTTGTTGCGTTTACGGGCAATGCTGTTGATAGTCCGAGTCAGGACGGCTTTAAGGCCCTCTAGGTGAGTTCCCCCATCAATAGTACGAATATTGTTGGCAAAGCCCAGCAGGTTATCGCTGTAGGCATCCACACACCACTGCAGGGCCACCTCCACCTGGACATCGTTCTTTTCGCCGGAAACGTAGATAATATCGCCGTGCAAGGGTTCTTTTTCAGAGGTCATATAGGTGACGTATTCCCGAATCCCCCCTTCGTAGAAATACACCTCTTCCCGTGCTTTGCCCTCCCGGCCTGCGGCTCCAGTTGTGCCCCTAGCATCGCCGAAGGTGATTTTGACCCCGGCATTGAGATAGGCTAACTCTTTTAGACGACCAGCCAGGGTATTGTAATCAAATTCGATGCCATCTTTGAAAATCTCCGTATCGGGTAAAAAGGACACCTGAGTCCCGGTGGGATGATCTGCATTGGCGATCGCCTCTAGCATGCCAATGGGATTACCCCGCTCAAACCGTTGGAAATGTTCCTTGCCTTCGCGCCAGACTTTCACTTCTACCCACTCGGACAGGGCGTTAACCACGGAGACCCCAACCCCGTGCAGGCCCCCGGAGACCTTATAGCCGCCGCCCCCAAATTTTCCCCCGGCGTGGAGCACCGTTAACACCGTTTCTAGAGCCGAGCGGCCCGTGGTGGGGTGAATATCGGTGGGAATGCCGCGACCATTATCGGTGACCGTGACCGAACCATCGGCATTAATCTCAATTTCAATATGGGTACAATAACCCGCCAGGGCCTCGTCAATGGAGTTATCCACCACTTCATAGACCAGATGGTGTAGGCCTTTGGGGCCCGTCGAGCCGATGTACATGCCTGGGCGCTTGCGTACCGGTTCTAATCCTTCTAGGACTTGAATTTGGTCGGCACTGTAGTTACTGGTCATAGCCTCTCCACAATTTGGCTGGTGGGTGAATCTTCCCCTGCTTAGGGCAAAATGCTCAAAAATTATAGCACAAAAGGGTTACAGGCGACACAAAAGCACTCTGGAAGATGATTTAGAGAGGGATGCAGATAGGTTTATAAACCCTATTTACGCCCAACGGGGCGCATCGGCAGGGGGCACATCTTGCCAGCGGCCTGGCCCGACAGCACGGATTGCTTCCTCGAGGTTAACAGCTCCGGTGTAGAGGGCCTTACCAATAATTACGCCATTAACTCCCAAGGCTTCTAGGGAGAGTAGACTGAGTAGATCTCGTAGGGCGCTCACGCCTCCAGAAGCAATCACGGGAATAGTTAAAACACTGGCCAATTCTCGCAAAGCCGCTAGGTTGGGGCCGACCAAGGTACCATCTCGATGAATATCGGTATAAATAATAGCGCAGGCCCCTAATTGTTCCATCCGTTGGGCCAGTTCCGTGGCTTCCACCTCGGAGGTCTCTAACCAACCCCGCGTGGCTACCTTCCCGTTACGAGCATCGATGCCGACCACAATTTGCCCTGGAAATTCCTGACACAGGGATTGCACTAGATCTGGCTGTTCCACGGCCACAGTGCCTAAAATAACTCGTTGTACCCCTAATTCCAGTAACTGCGCCACGCTCTGACGATCCCGCAGGCCACCCCCCACTTGCACCGGAATATCAATGGCCCGCACAATGGCTTCAATGGCCGCTAAGTTTACGGGTTTGCCTTCCTTGGCCCCATCGAGATCTACCAAATGCAGACGACTGGCCCCCTGATTGGCCCATTGTCGGGCAACTTCCACGGGGTTTTCGTGAAAGACTTGGGATTGCTGGTAATCCCCTTGGTAGAGACGAACGCAACGGCCGTCGAGGAGGTCAATGGCGGGCAAGATTTCCATAACAGTTAGCCGAAAATTCTTATTGTATCTTTAATTCAGGTGGCTCAAGTTACTTGAGAAGACCGTGTACCAGAGGCATTGGTAAAGCATATGTATTGCCACAGGATTGATGAAAGAAGTGATTTGGGCTAAATTTAGCCATCGTGAGCACTCCAGCAACTTTAGAGCTAATATGTGACTGACTATTTTTTGATATGTAAGCTAACCAATGGTATTGGGTTCCCCTGTCTTTAGTGTCTGTGTATCTGGTAGCTCTTGGCTATGGGTTGCGTGGAATAGTATTGATGAGGATTACAGCAGATTCTCCGACGGAACGGTACAATGCAGGACGAGCCTATCACTGCATTAAGAGCCATAGAGTACCATGCCTCCCCTATCCATGGAGCTTCGAGAGAGAATTATCCTTGCCTACGAAAAAGGTAATACTTCCATCAGAAAGGTCGCTGAGCAGTTTCATGTCAGCAAAACCACCGTCCATGACCTTATCGTCTTAAAACGCACCACTGGGCAACTGATGCCCAAGCCACCTAGTGGAGGTAAGCCCAGTCGCCTCATGGGCACCGAAGCCCAAGTGATTGCCATGGTGGGCAAACATCCCGATTACACTCTGAGCGAGTATTGTGAGCTTTGGCTAGAGCGAACGGGTATCGATATGAGCGAAAGTACCATGTGTACCTTTTTGAAGCGCCTGAAATTAACTCGTAAAAAAAACTAAAAGAAACCGTAGAGCGAGCCTAGAGGAAGTACAGCAAGAAAGACGAGATTACTGGTCAGTCATTGGGCAAGAAGAACCGGAAAACTTGGTATTCCTGGATGAAATGGGAATTTTACTGGGGATAATGCGCGATAGGGCTCGTAGCTTGGCCGGGACGAGAGCCTATGACTTTGACTGTACCTACAGAGGACAGCGCCTCAATTATATTGGTGCGATGAGCCTCAATGGTGTTTTATCGCTCAAGCTCTTACCCCAATCTCTTAATAAAGAGTTGTTCCAAGAGTATGTCAAGGAGGAACTAGTACCGAATCTCTGGAAGGGAGCGACCGTGGTGATGGACAACCTCCAGGTTCACAAAGTAGAAGGAGTCAAAGAAATGTTGGAGGAAGTAGGGGCGAAGATTATTTATCTGCCGCGCTATTCGCCTGACTTCAATCCCATCGAGCATCTCTGGTGGGAATTGAAGGCTTTTGTGCGACGCTTTAGACCCAAGGAGCGAGAGACCGTAGAAAAGTTTCTGAAAATAGCGGTTCTACTGAATTCTGCTGACACCAGAAAAAACTACTTTACCCACTGTTGCTACTGTGCCACATAGATGGCGAATCCGCTGTAAATCGGGCGTATCTACCCGAAATGGTTCGTATATACTTGGCTTGGTCTGACGCCTTCGATGTGCCTATTTCAATCATTTTACTCCCCTCTAGCCTTTCCGTACTAACTTGACTTAGATGCAATTGAACTCGCCGATGGCGGCCCCTCCGTAACTCCCGAATTGCCAAGCGGCCGCAGTTCGGTGCAGTGCCGGGTTCGACACTCCCATCTCTCCTGTCCGCATATGCCTCATCAGTCAAAGCTCTAGGCCGGATTCCCGCAACCGTTGCTCCAATAGCGCTAAGCGTTCCAGGGCCGTTTGCTTGGCTTGACGTTCCAGGGCGACCAATTCCATGCCCCACAGGAGTAAATTGTCTTGGGCATCCCACCAGCGTAGCCAGTAGCCAGCACGATTTTCCCGAGTCCCTTGCCATACGCCCAAAAAGAGTTGCAGTTCCTCTAACCAGTAGCATTGCTGATCATTTGCCCGGCGTAGTTGGTAGTGCCCTCCTTCATCGAGACGATAGACTTCTAAGGTTCCTTGCTGGGGATCGAACAAGACATAGTTAGGCACCTGGAGGATCTGTTCATAAAAGAACCACTTGCCCGGGGGATAGGTCGGCTTCGTAGAATGTTCACCGCCATCGGTATCGGAGAGAAATTCCATCACCACCGTCGGGAGATCCCCCTGGAGTTGGGGGGTATAGCTCCGTTGAATGGTTTCTCGCGGCATGCTTAGCACTAGAATATAAGCCCAATCCGGTGCTTTGACAACGGTTTTGCCGTCCACCTGAGCACATAGGCCGTAGTTAGTGGTAATCAGGCTTTGGGGCGTCAGGCGTTGGGCCAGTTCCAGGCTTTCGGTGAGGGCGGCGGCGATCGCCGGTTGATTGACGTTATCCACGGGGTCATCCGCTAAGACAAAATCATCGGGGGGAGCTTCCCAGCGGATCTGGGGACGGGCAATTGCAACCACCATGGCCAGGCTTGAACATTATTGAGGCTTTAAGTTTAACGCAGTTGACGAACGGGTGTGCCTAGGCGTGGGAGACCGTCTGGGGGAGAAAACGCGGTAAATAAATCCGTTTTTCGAAGGCGATCTCAACTGACGAACTTTTATTAATAATTTTTAATGCTCCAATGTAGATGGCTGTTAAGCATATGTTATTTGTAGGATACTCTAAAGTACTTGTCAAGTGTCTTCCGTCTTTCTCTTACTCGAGGGGGCCCCTTGTAAAAATTAAGTTTTTGATCGAAGTTTGCGGCCCCTCGAAAATTCCTCACTAAGCTGGAGGGGAATGCACTCTAGCAAACTGATGCTATTTCACTTGGCAAATTTACCCTATTGGCTCTTTCTCGGGGCCGGCCTCGTTTGCTTGGGGCTGATTATTTTTTCCGGTGATGCCGAGGATGACCTGGATCTGGGGGAAAGCGCTCTAGAAATGGAACTCCGGCCCGACCTCGACTTACCCGAGGGAGCAGAAATGGAGAATGCCAGTATTTCCTTTCAGTTGCTGGGTTGGCTTGGTTTTGGCAAAGCGCCCTTTCTACTGCTGGTGGGCATTGATTTTAGCTTCTGGGGCATTCTGGGCTGGATGCTGAACGTTTTTCTGGGCAGTACGACGGGAAGGATGCCCACTCATTTATGGGGCCTAGGCGGCCTGGTGCTATTGATTTCGCTCGGTCTAAGCCTCTGGTTAGGGCGTTTATGCTCTCGTCCCATTGCCAGCCTGTTTGTTTCCTTTGGCCAGGATGTGAGCCAAGAACGGCTGATCGGTTGTGTGGGAACCGTCACTTCCAAAACACTTCCTTATCTTTCCAGTGGCAAAATTGGTCAGGCCCATGTCTACGATGCGGCGGGTAATTTGCTAACCATTACCGTGGCCCTGCCCCACTGGGCCCAGGTGATTCCCCACCATAACCAAAATATTTTAATTATTGATCAATCCCCCCAGAGCCATACCTATTTAGCCATTGCCAAGGACAGTTCGGATGAAGATAAATGGCTCCATCAAAGTCTGCCTTCATCCCTCGACCATCAACCCCATTCTCTAGAGGAATCCCCATGAAATTCTGGTTTGTTCTCCTGCAATCCCTCCCCCTGGCTACCTCATCAGCGGTGTTAGCGACGCCAGAACCCCAGCAGGAAATCCTCGTGGCCCAGGCCCAGCCCCTGCCGACACCTCAAGATTCATCTTTGGGTGGCCTAAATGCCCTCATTCTTTTTCCAGCGGTTATTATTTCGGTTCTTTTTTTGATTCTAATTACGATTTTTATCTATACCCGTTTCTACGTTATCGCTCCCAATAACGAAGCGATTGTACGCACGGGTGGGGTGTTTAAAAAAGACCAGTTAGTCATCCTCCACGGCGGCTGTATTGTCATTCCGGGTTTCCATGAAGTGACACGGGTTTCTTTGCGGGAAATTTCCATTGATGTGGTACGCACGGGAAATTTAGCGGTTCGTACCCAAGACTACATGCGGGCCAATATGCGGGTTACTTTTTATGTTTGTATTAACCCTGAACGCAATGATATTTTAACGGCGGCGGCTAGGCTCTCGAAAAAAGGTCAGATTTCCGCCTCCGAGATCCAAGAGGCCTTGGAAAAACGGGCCGATGATGCAATCCGAGCGGCGGCGAAGAAGAAAAAATTAGCGGAACTGGATTCAGATAAATTGGGCTTTGCCGATGAAGTTTTAAACTTGATTCAAAATGACCTCAAGAAAGTGGGCTTGACCCTCAATAATATTGCTATTTCTGAAATTGAGGAAAGTGATACCTACGATGAAAATAACTTCTTTGATGCCCAGGGGGTCAGGCTCAGAACAGAAACCATCCAGCATTCCATCCAACAAAAACGGGAAGTTGAATTAACTACTCGCGTCATTATCGAACAGAAAGAACTGGCCGCCGAAAAGCAAAGTTTAGATATTGCCAAACAAAAAGAAGATGCTAGTATTACCCAGCAAAAGCAAATTGAATTGCTAAAAATGACCCAACGCAAGGAAATTGAATCCCAAAAGGCACAACAGGAACGGGAAGTACAAGAGGCAAAAGATCAGGAATTAGCAAAAATTGAACGCAATAAAATCCTTCAGGAGCGGGCCATTGAAGAAGAGCGGATTCAAAAACAATTAGCTGTTCAAAATAGCCAGATTGCCGCCGATATCACCCTAGAGGAACAACAAAAGCAACTGAAGGTGGCCCAAGCGCTACAAAAACAAGAAGCCGAAGTGGCCGAAATTCAACGGCAGAAAACCATCGAAGCCTCCCGTCTACAAGCCCAGGCTGAAATCGCGATGGCGGAACAAAAATCCCAATTGGCCCAGCAAGCGGCGGCCATTGCCATTGCCACAAAAGAAAAGGAACGTCTAGAGGCCGATGCCCTCAAGGCCAAAGCGGAATCGGCCGTCGTCACGGCCCAGGCGGTGGAACAGGCAGAACGGGAACAACAACTGGCCCTGATTGCCGCTCAACAGGAAGCTGAAAAACGCCGTATTGCCGATCAAAACGTGGTGGAGTTAGATGTCTTCCGTCGCCGTCGCCAGGCGGAAATTGCTCGTCAGGCCGCTGAACTCGAAGCAGAATCCATCCGCACCTTAGCCGATGCCAACCAACACAAGGCCCTGGCCGAAGCCCAAGGTCAACGGGCCTTGATCGAAGCCCAAAATAGTTTAAGTACCGCTAATCGCACAGCAGAACTGATTAAAACCCTGTGGCCGGAACTGGTGGAACAATTACCGGAATTACTCAAGGCCCTGGCCCCCCAACCTGGTGTGCTCGGGGAATCCCGCATTTATTCTTTTCCGGGTTTGAACGGAGACAATGGTGCAGATATTAATAAACTATTGCTTTCGACCAGTGGCATTACCTTAATTAATAGTCTGCTCAACGAAGGGAAATTGGGAACAGTGTTACAACAGGTTAAAGGATTCTTGGAGCAAGACAAACCCCAGGAGAGCCTCGAAGCCCCTTCTTTAGTCAGTGAATCTGATCCCCTAGAGTCTGTTTAAACAGTTTAGACGAATTTTAGTTTTAATAGAGGAAATCTTAAATATGGACAGTGAAAACCTAGATTTTTTGGAAGACCCATTCCTTGATCAAGAAGCTGTCAGCGCCATAGATAACTATTTTGATCAACTTTTGACGGATTATCCTACGGGAATTAAGCCGGGAGAGTACAATTTGGAAGCGTCAATGGGCAAAGACAATGTGCCGACCATTCAACTGGTCAATAATATCTTATTCAAGGCCCTGCAAAAAGAGGCCCAAGAGTTGAGAATTATTCCGTTAAAACGCGAAATCCTCATTCGTGCTAATCAGGGAACGGGGTTTTATGAGTTGCTCAACACAAAACTACCGGTGCTCCTCATCGAATCTATCGTGAATATCATTCGCTTAAATGCAGGGATGGAAAAGCTGGCGAAAAACAAACCGGTAGTCGGCAAGATGCTCTTAATCCACAAAGACACGGTTAAGGAAGTTGTCATTAGGACATTGCCCGGTACCCACGGAACCAGTTTATCTTTATCTTTTCAAAATAAGTAAACTCAATGACGTTTTTGATTTGATAACCTGTTGGAAAGGCCCCCCGCCCCGTCAAGCTGAAACGTCCACTGGAAAAAATTTTTACCCCCACTTTTTCTGACTTGAAAACTGGCCCCTAGCAAGGAATTCAGAGGGTGATCCTTCTTTGAGAAACAAGTACCAAATTCCATGATAATACAATACTCTCAGGCTAGACGGGGGGAAATTGAGGGCCTAAACGAGGCGATGGATATTATCATTTAGGCCGATCAAAACGAGGATCATCCCCTCACTGATTTTTTCCTGGGGAGAGGGATTAATTTTAAATTTTTCCTCCGAACCAATAGCGAGAACACTAACACCGTAGTTTTTTCGTAGTTGTAGTTCCGCAAGGGTTTTATCCCAAAATTCCTCCGGGGCTAACAGTTCCACAATACTGTTTTCACAGTCGAGTCGAAAGCGGTCAACAATAGCGGGCTTGGTCAAGCGATAGGCTAGGTCTTGACCGGCCTCCTGCTCAGGGAAAACAATCAGATCCACCCCCAGCCGCTGCAATATTTTTTCGTGAATATCGGAGGAGACTTTCGCTACCACGGACTTAACTCCGCCTTCCTTGAGGTTCAAGCAAGTAATAATACTTTCCTTGAGATAATTACCGATAGCCACAATCACTGTCTCAAATTCAAAAACGCCCGCTTCCCGGAGGGCATTATCATCGGTTGAGTCGAGGGTAATGGCATTGCCCACCACGCGATCTGCCAATGCCTCAGCCACCAGTTTTTCATCTTGATCAATGCCGAGAACATCGTAGCCATTTTTGTGAAAGGTTTCACAGACAGCTCGACCAAAACGTCCCAGGCCAATCACCGCAAATTGTCGTTTATCTTGGCGAATGAGGTTTAAAAAATTGACCGTTCTCATGGCAGAAACTAAAAATACAGCGGTGTTGATTAGGGGCAAGAAAAATTGAAGAATTCAGGGACATCGAAATCCGGCCCCTTCTCCAGAATATCGTTATCGTTAACCGACGAGGAGATTTTCTTCAGGATGGTGTAGCATACTCGGTTTGGGGTCCCCAACGATGGCAGCCATCAGTAAAATAACTCCCACCCGACCGATGTACATAGTAGCAATAATCACTAATTGAGAGAGAGGGGTCAGGCTAGCGGTAATGCCCATGGATAAACCCACGGTGCCAAAAGCCGAAACGACTTCAAATAAAATGGGAACCGCTTCGAGGGAAGAATTAATTTTTTGCTCAATAAAGGTAATCAAGCTAGTTGCAATAATTACTGTTACCAGGGAACCAAAGGTGACAGCAATTGCCTTAAAAACTAGGGTGTTGGGAATAGTTCTTTTGTAGATAACGATGGTTTCTTGACCACGCAAAACGGAACGGGTACAGTTGGTCAGGATGCTGAGGGTTGTGGTTTTGATACCGCCGCCGGTACCACTGGGACTAGCACCAACAAACATGAGAATCATGGTAATTAGCAGGGAATTAATCTCCAGCTTACCGTTATCAACAGTATTAAAGCCGGCAGTGCGTGTCGTCACTGATTGAAACCAAGCTGCTAGTAATTTATCTTGCCAGCCCATAGGGCCAAGGGTTTCAGGATTTTGTGATTCAATTAAAAGAAAAGCAATAGTTCCTAAAAATAATAGAAATAGGGTGAATTTAACAACGACCTTGAAATTGAGAGAAAAACTGAATTTTTGTTTGCTCCGTAGGCGCAGTCCTTCTAACCAAAAATAACATTCAATAATAACCTGGTAGCCAATGCCGCCAAAAATAATTAGTCCTGTAATCACAAAGTTAATGATAATAGAATCATGGTAGCCCATTAAACTATCTTTAAAAAGACTAAAGCCAGCGTTATTAAAAGCACTAACACTATGGAACAGACCTAGCCAGAGAGATTCTTGAAGGGGATGATCTTGGGAGAATTTATAGGTCAGAAAGAAGGCCCCCGTTAGTTCAAAGAGCAGTGTCGTCGCAAAAATGGATTTAATTAAATTACGACTGCCTTGTAGAAAGGGACGGTCAAAGGATTCTTGAATAGCAAACTTCTGTTGTAGGTCAAACTTACGACCAATTAACAGCATTAAAAAGGTGGTGACGGTCATGTAGCCCAGTCCCCCTACCTGGACTAATAAAACCAGGATCAGTTCGCCCCAAAAGGAAAAGTAGGTATTGGGGTCAACTACACTCAGGCCCGTCACGCAGACAGCAGAGGTAGAGGTAAACAGGGCCACCAAGAAATTCCCCCAGGTTCCCGTCGTAGTAGCAAAGGGCATCGTTAGAAGCAGAGCACCAACGAGAATCACCGCCAGAAAGCCCAAACAGATACTGCGCGAAATGGTCATTCGAGGTTAGTAATGATTGAATGCAATGGGACGCTGATGGGCCGGGAGGATTTCATCGTAGAGGGCCTCCAGTTGGTCAATATTGCGGCTAAAGGTATAGCGCTCTAGCACTCGTTGTCGGGCCTTTTGGCCGAGAATTTCAGTAATTTCGGGATGATCCCGCAGCAAGGGCAAGAGGGTTTTTAATTGGGTTGTGACCCCCTGGGTATTCAAGATAATGCCGGCTTCCTCTAGGACTTCCCCATCCGCTCCGGCATCCGTCGCCAAGCAGGCCGTCCCACAGGCCATAGCCTCCAGCAGAGAAAGGGACAGGCCCTCGACCAAGGATGGCAAAATAAAGGCATCGGCCCCCCGTAGGAGTTGAATACGGGTCTCTTCCTCTGCAATAAAGCCCAACCAATGAATACCCAATTCCGGGCCGTAGGCTGACTGGAGGGCCGCCTTGAGCAGGCCATCGCCCACGATCAGTAGTTTACAATCATCCCCCATTTCCGATAGCTTCCAGGCTTTGAGCAGGGATTCCACATTTTTTTCTGGGGCAATGCGACCCAGATAGATAAATAAATGCTGGGCCCGATACTCCCGTTTGGCCCTGGACTCCCCTGGAGAATATTTCTCTACATCCACGCCATTGGGAATAATCACCAGGCGTTGACGGGGTACGCCGAGTTTGAGGAGTAAATTTTGCTGGAGATGGGAAAAGACAATCACCCGGTCGTACTGAGCTAAAAAAGGTGCGTAGAGCTGATAGGTTAGGAACTGAGTACTAGAAGAAAGATTGCGCAGGCGACTATCAAAGGGGGGATGAAAGGTGGCCACCAGGGGAATCCCCAATTCCTCACAGATTTCCGGTAAGCGAAAGTCTAGAGGAGAGAGCGTCAAGGACGCGTGGACAATATCTGGCTTGAGCTTGGCCAGGGCCTCGGCCAAAATCCGGCTCGATTTAGGCGTGGGAATGGTATAGATGGTTGACTTGAATAAGAAAGGAAGTACCACCTCGGGGCAGTTCGGTTCACTCTCTCCGGTGGTTTCTTCCTCCTGGGCGAAATGCAAAAAGCTAACTTGGTGCCCTCGGTCGAGTAAGGCATTCGTGACTTCTCGACCGTAGGTAACATTGCCACAGAACGGCGATTTTTTTCCCAGCCAAGCAATGTGCATGTTCTGAAATTGGTGGACTACTCCACCCCTGTGCGGAAGACACCGATTATCTTAGAGCAAAATTGCGGCCCTGCTACGGCTCTTCTAGCCCAAGACCGGTTCTAGGCACTGAGCAAGCTACTCATGGCCCTGCCCATGTTACTGGGTTTCAGGGCATCCACAGCGGCAGTAGGCTCATAGCCACAATGCACCATACAGTCGGCACATTGGGGATTACCACTGTGGGGGCCATAGTTTTGCCAATCGGTCTGGTCTAGCAATTCTTGAAAACTTTGATAGTAGCCTTCATTGAGTAGATAACAGGGCTTTTGCCAACCCAGTACGCTGTAGCTAGGACTGCCCCAGGGAGTGCAATCATAGTCCTTTTCCCCCACTAAGAAGTCGAGAAAAAGGGGATTATGGTTAAAATTCCATTGTTTTTTGCCGGTTTTCCAGGGTTCCAGGATTTGACGGAAAAGGGCCTTGGTTTGCTCGCGTTTGAGGAAGTGCTCCTGGTCGGGAGCCCAAGCATAGCTATAGCCAGGAGAAATCATCATGCCATCGATGCCCAGGGTTTGCAGGAAGTCGAAAAACTGCTGAACCTCTTCCGGTTTTGTTCCCTCAAAAATAGTCGTATTGGTTGTCACCCGAAAGCCCTGGGCCTTAGCGGCCTTAATGGCCTGAATTGCCTTATCAAAGACGCCGTCACGGTCAACACAGTGATCATGGTGCTCTCGCAGGCCATCCAGGTGAACGCTAAAGGTGAGGTAGGGAGAGGGTTGAAATTTTGCCAGACTCTTTTCCAGCAGAATGGCATTGGTGCAAAGATAGACAAATTTTTTGCGGGCCACCAGACCACTGACAATTTCATCGATCTGGGGATGGAGTAGGGGTTCACCACCAGGAATTGAGACCACCGGCACACCGCACTCTTCGACGGCGGCAAAACATTGTTCTGGGGTCAGATTTTGCTTAAGAATTTCCGGTGGGTGCTGAATCTTACCGCAACCCTGGCAGGCCAGATTGCAACGGAACAGAGGCTCCAACATCAGGACAAGGGGAAATCGTTTTCGGCCCCGCAGACGCTGACTAATAATATAAGTGCCAACGACGGCCGCTTGTTTAAGGGAAACTGCCATAGAACTCCTCTGACCACAATCTTTTTGGTCATTATAAAGGCTTTACGGTCATGAGTCGGGTTAGCAGACCGATGGCCCCACCCGCTAGCACTAACCAAGCCGAGTTCACCTTAAAACGAAACAGGACCAGAGCACTCCCCCCTGCCAGGATAATGGTCAGGGAATCAACCAGGGCCGACCGAGCCAGAACGAACGTGACCACCGCCATCAGACCCAGGGAAGCCGCATTGACTCCGTCCAAAAAGGCACTAAACCGGACTGACTTTCTCAGGGCCGTTACCCAAGGATGCACAACAAAAACGAACACAAAAGATGGCAAAAAAATACCGATGGTTCCCGCCAAGGCCCCACTATTACCTGCCAGCAAGTAGCCAATAAAAGTTGCCGTGGTAAAGACTGGGCCGGGAGTCACTTGGCCAATGGCAATCGCATCTAAAAGTTGCTGAGAGGTCAACCAACCCAAGCGTTCCACCAAATCCCGCTGGAGAAAAGCTAGAAGGACGTAACCACTGCCGTAGAGAACAGAACCAATTTTGAGAAAGTACAAAAACACTTGGCCCGTACTAGCCATATTGGGCCCGACCGAAGAAGTTGGGATACTAAGGAATGTCGGGGGAAAGAACCACAGGCCTTGTAGAGGATGGCTTGGCCGACGCCCCGTTTTCCAGAGCAAAATCCCTAATCCCGCCAAAAGAATCAAGCCAATTTCTGGCCCGCCGAGGGCCGCCGCGATAACTACCCCAACGGCCGCGATAATTGTCGGCCGGTCTTTCAGGGCCTTTTGACCCAGTTTATAGAGGGCCTGGATAATCACCGCCAGGATCACGGGCTTGACCCCGTAGAGGAGCCAATCCACCTGAGGTACAGCCTGATAACGGACGTAAGCCATGGCCAACAACCAAACAATAACCATGGCCGGCAAAATAAAACAGGCCCCGGCCACCATCAGGCCCGCTACCCCGGCCTGTTCATAACCAATGTGAATCGCCAATTCTGTAGAGTTTGGCCCGGGGATCAGGTTAGTAACACCCAGCAAATCCAGCAGTTTTTCTCGACTCAGCCAACGGCGGCGTTGCACCACTTCTTCATCCATCATGGCGATGTGGGCCGCGGGGCCGCCGAAGGCCAAAAATCCTAATCGCAGAAAAACCTGGGCTAGTTCGACCAGGCTGGCTTTGGGAGAATCATTTTCGTCAGCATCAAATTCTATTGGAGGCTGTTGAGGCATAATGCTTCAATGCTAAGGTCAATCAAGCTAGTCACTTTTTACGTTTGAGATTATCAGCTTTTGGCCTAATCTTGTGATCACTGTATCAAAGATTACTTTGAACGACTTCCAAAGCCTCTTTCTCCTCTATTGTATTGATCAGCAATTGATTCTAAAAAAGCCGTTAATGGATCGTGCTCAATCAATTCATTAGAATAAAGAGTAATTAAATCTCTCTCATAAAGTCTTAATCTTTTGATTAAAAAGACTCGGCAGAATTGTAATTTTTCATCTTGTTTATCGGCTTCCAAGATTCCAAAAACTGTTTTTTTATAAGTCTGCTGAAGCATCATTAGACCGTCTTCATTTAACGCATAGATCGGCTCAGAAGCAAGTGTCATTAGACTTATACTTTGCCACATCCAGTCTGGAATTTACATCACAGAGGCTTCCAGCAAATAGCCATTGACTCTCAAACGTTTACACCCTGACATGGCCAGGTGTTGAAATTTCTTACCAAATACCTCCCATTTTTGGCTATAGTTTTTTCTGGTAGAAAAAATACTATTAATGATTCCTGGAGTAGCTCTAGAATCAGATTCTAAAACTAATTTGCTTATTCGGCTTGTATCAATTGCTATATTAATAACTGGCAGTCCAAGGATTTTTTTCTGAAACCAGTAATCCTTTTCGTGTAGTTGATTCTCCTCAAAGATCTTTAAGTCTTGTTTTCTGGGTTCTTCGACTCCCAAGATAATGGCAAATCCAAATAATTTGATTAATGTTTCTCTCAGAAGTGTTTCTGGTGGTCTTGTCTTTTGATGTTTAACTTGACTAGAATTTAAATGAGGATTATGGTAATCAATCTCTCTCTTTTTAAGTACATCCAGGGATTCTTTTGGGCATAATTGATAAGCGATTTTGAAGTTTTTGTTTTTTGAAGCAGATAGTTGAAAATGTCGATGATGATTTTTTCCTTTCCATCGTGACTTCAGGTTAATTGCTTGACCAATATACCAAATAACGTTTGTGTCATCTATGACATAGTAAATGCCTGAAGCTTCGGGTAGCTTCTCTCGTTCTTGGTAACTATTCCTCTTACGTCAAACTGGGCAAGTTGTTTTTGGGATGATCGCCGAAAACCCTATTCGACAAAGATTGTGGCGAATGTACTGAATAAGATATTATCGACCATGGTTGTCAAGTCTTGAAAATCCTGAAACGCTTGCTTAGAGAGGTTTCTTGTGCGATGCTAATTTTTTTCCTTCCGAGATAGATGAAAGAGGGCTATAGCTGTTTAGATTGACAATAATACGGCTCGACTGACTGAAATCCTTTGCCAGCAAGCTTTTCCTTGTTCGTGATTGTCCCATAATCAACTAAATCAGCTATAACAGAAGGCAGTTTATGCAGTAAATTATTAGGTTCTATGAAATGATAATCCTCTACCTCTAATCAATAAAAAAGTCTTCCCAAAAAGAGAAGACTTTATTAATGATTTTAGAATTTAAAGCAAACACACCCTAGGCTTAGTAGGTTTCAACGTGCCAGCGGTGCTCTTTCTTCATTTGTTTTTGGAAATCAGACCATTTAACCCCATTCTGTTCAGCTAGGGCCGTGAAAGCTTCATCAATGCCGGGTTCCATTCCCTTCAAACCACACATGTAGGTATGGGTTTTGGAGTTCTGCATTAATTGCCAGAGTTCTTCAGCATTCTCAGCGACCCGGTGCTGGATATACATCCGGCCGCCTTCGGCATTTTGTTGTTCTCGGCTGATGGCATAGGTCAAACGGAAATTATCGGGGAATTCCGCCGCTAGTTTTTCCAAATCATCTTTATAAAGAATGTTGGGAGACTTGGGAATACCAAAGATCAACCAAGCTAGGCCCCGGAATTTATAATCTTCGTGCTGTTCCTTGAACATCCGCCAGAGGAAAGCTCGGAAGGGGGCAATCCCCGTTCCCGTCGCCAACATAATGATATTGGCATCCTCATCCGGGGGAAGAAGCATTTCTTTACCGACCGGGCCAGTAATACGCACATCATCTCCCACTTGTAAATTGCAGAGGTGGGTAGAGCAAACCCCATAGACTTTTTCACCAGTTTCAGGGTTGTCGTACTCTAATTGACGGACACAGAGGGAAACGGTCTTGTCATCACCAAAATCACCGTGGCGAGTGGAGGCAATGGAATAGAGTCTAAGTTTATTGGGTTTTCCTTTATCATCGGTGCCTGGAGGGATGATCCCAATACTTTGGCCCTCTACATAGCGCAGGTCTCCCCCTGACAGGTCAAAGGTCACATGCTGAACAATACCAATTCCCCCTTCACCCACCAGGGAATAGTTTTCTACGCATTTACCGACAAAGGGATTGTTGGGACGGTAGAGATTAACAGGAACGTCCGTTTCTTTTGTTTTCGTCGTGGTCATAGATTTACTGGGCTGTGGTTCTGCACTGGGCGATGACACCACACTTGCCGCCGCAACTGCTTGGCCAGCTTTCTCCGCTATGGCTAGCGAAGTTTCCGCATTTAAGGGTTTTATACTAACGATTTGGCCCCCGAGGCGGGTGATTCGCTGCATTTCTTGGTTCATTCGTTTGAGTGGAACCGTGATAAAAATGCTACCACTGCGACGAATCGGATAATCCATACCATCCGTCATGGTGCTCTGACTCAGTCCCTTGACTTCGTACACAAATAAGCGATTCCCAGAATCGGTTTGACAGGATGATTTTGCCACGAAACCTGGACTATACATTGTTTGACTTTCTCCCTACTCAAACTGACAGTATTTTAAAGAGCGGTACTCTTTAGCCTACCATCGTCCGGCGATGGCCGTTGTAGGGAGGACAAGTGTAGGTATGCCACTGGTCTAAGATAGCAATTTAGACCCGCTCAAACTGTTGTCTTGATAGCGATTCCTGCCCTTTACAAAGCAGGTAAACCATGAAAATGCCAAATCTTGTAGAAGAGAATACAGTCTGATAGAATCTCTAGGTAGTCTGTGGGAATTGGCTGAATCTCTCTCAGGTACTGAGTTACAGGACCTATCCACTGTTATCCTAGCGAGTACTCAACAGGAAAATGTGTAGATCTTGACAAGAGACAGCGGAACCCATAGGCTCAGGGTTAGCTCTCGACTTTTTTTGAGAGGGCCTGTTTGCAATGGAAACCGGGTTAACAATCAGTTTTGCATTATAGAGGGAAATTATGACCACTCCGTTAGACCGCGTGGTTCTTATTGGTGTTGCCGGAGATTCCGGTTGCGGTAAGTCAACTTTTTTACGTCGCTTAATAGACTTGTTTGGCGAAGAGTTTATGACAGTGATCTGTCTAGACGACTACCATAGCCTGGATCGTCAAGGAAGGAAGGCCGCCGGTGTAACGGCCCTAGATCCTAGAGCCAATAATTTTGACCTAATGTATGAGCAAATTAAAGCGCTCAAGAGTGGTCAGTCGATCATGAAGCCGATCTACAACCATGAAACTGGGATGATCGACCCCCCCGAAAAAATTGAACCGAATAAGGTTGTTGTCATCGAAGGTCTGCACCCCCTCTACGACGAACGGGTCCGCGAATTGGTTGATTTTGGGGTCTATCTCGACATCAGTGAAGAGGTTAAAATCAACTGGAAAATTCAACGAGACATGGCAGAACGGGGCCATACCTACGAAGATGTCCTGGCTTCCATCAATGCCCGTAAGCCCGACTTTACGGCCTACATTGAGCCACAAAAACAGTACGCGGATGTTGTCATTCAAGTTCTGCCGACCCAGTTGATCGATGACCACGAGAGCAAGCTCCTGCGCGTCCGTCTGGTACAAAAAGAAGGGGTTCAATTCTTTGAACCGGCATACCTGTTCGATGAAGGTTCTACTATCGATTGGCGTCCCTGTGGCCGCAAACTGACCTGTACTTACCCCGGCTTAAAAATGTATTATGGCCCTGATAGTTTCATGGGCAATGAAGTCTCGATTCTAGAAGTTGATGGCAAGTTCGATAACCTCGAAGAAATGATCTACGTTGAAAGCCATCTGAGCAAAACCGGGACGAAATACTACGGTGAAATGACCGAGTTACTGCTCAAACATAAGGAATATCCCGGCTCCGAGAACGGCACCGGCCTCTTCCAGGTTCTCGTAGGCCTGAAAATGCGGGAAGTTTACGAACAACTGACAGCCCCGGAAAAAGTGCCAGCTACGGTCTAAGCAACTGAGTGGGGTATTTCCCCGTCGATCCCCCTAAGCTAGGGGGATTTTATGTTTTCCGGCTTCACTGTCACTAGGCTTAACACTCTCATGGGAAGACGTATCGTGAAACCAGCCATTCTTTATGGATTGGGAGTACTAATGATTGGGCTAGGGGTTAATCCAGCGATCCGGGCAGAATCCATCTGTCAGGTAACCGATCCAACAGGAACACCCCTTAATGTTCGCAGTAGTCCAAACGGTAAGGTAACGAGTACTCTCAAGAATGGGAGAGAAGTCAAAATCATTGATATTTCCTACGATCCCAAAGGTCGTCCCTGGGCTAAGGTCATGGTAGATCAACGAGGAAAAGCGACGGTTTTGGGTTGGGTCTTTCGGGAGTTCCTGAGTTGCTATGAACGTTAAAACAATCGTGGCGAAAGTGAGGCTAGAAAGGAGGGTCTGAACCGTGCCATTTTTACTACTCGTGATTGGATTACTCTTTGTCGGTGTGGAACTCTTCCAATGGTTCCGCTCGATTATTCTGCCGCTACCGGTGTATGTATTGGGCGGGGCCTTCTTAGCCATCGCTTCCAACTATGACCGGGGTCTTAGCCTAGTACTGGGACGAACCAACACCGTTGCACCGCCGGCCCCGGAAACTATCTCTGTGATCGTGGAACCCTCCACTCCTTCTCTTGCTTCTCCGCCCGACTCCCCGGCCCTGCCGCCTACCGACTCATGATCGAAGCCGAACACCTCAGCAAAATTTATGGGGCTACTGCCGCCATCCAAGATGTGGACTTCACCGTTGCGACGGGAGAAATCCTTGGCTTTCTAGGCCCCAATGGAGCCGGCAAGACCACTACCATGCGCATTTTGGCAGGTTATATTCCAGCCACTACGGGAACAGCTCGCATTGCCGGCTTTGATGTCCATGAGCAGTCCCTAGAAGTACGCCAGCGGATTGGCTATCTACCAGAGCATCCCCCCCTCTACCCCGACATGACCGTCGAGGGCTTTTTAACCTTTGTGGCCAGTATTAAGGGGATTCCAGCAGGAGACCGCCGCCACCGCGTAGATTCGGCATTGGAACGCTGTCAGTTGCTCGACAAGCGCCAAAGTTTAATCCGCAAACTTTCCAAGGGCTACAGGCAACGGGTCGGCATTGCCCAGGCCATCGTCCATGACCCGCCGGTGATTATCCTGGATGAACCGACGGTCGGCCTAGACCCGAAACAAATCATTGAAGTCCGCAACTTAATCAAAAGCCTGGCCCAACAACATACGATCATTCTTTCGACCCATATTTTGCCGGAAGTGAGCATGACCTGTGACCGGGTAACGATTATTAATCAGGGCCGAGTGGTGGCCACCAATACGCCGGATAATCTGCTCACCGAACTGACGGGCAATCTCAGCTATCGCCTAGAAGTGAGTGGGCCAGAGCAATTTCTAGAACCTGTTTTACAACAACTGCCTGGCATTCAGCAGATCATAATCCAGGCCCTAGAACAACCGGCAGATCGCTACACTGTTACCCTGACGACGGCCGGCCCCCAGGAACTGGGCAAAGATATCGCAGGGCTTTTAATGGCCCAGGGTTTTGACCTTTGGGAAATGCGCCGGAGCCGGCCGACCCTCGAAGATGTCTTTTTAAACCTAATTACCAGCGAAGTCCCGGCCCCGCCAACAGAAACGTCCAGTGAGGTCGAGATGAATCCACCGGATCTCAACTCTGAGGCCCCTGAGCCACCTATCCCCCCTGAGCCAACGGATTGAATAGTATGGTCATTCTTGCCAACTTGATTGCTATTTTTCGGAAGGAATTCCTGGGGTATTTTACCTCTCCTTTTGCCTACGTAATCGCTGCAGTTTTCTGGCTAATTGCTGGTGCCTTTTTTGGCCTGGTTTTAGATAACATTATTCAAAATGCAGAGCTAACTCGCCAAGCGGGAATCACGACTCCCATGGATGTTCCCAGCGAATTTTTAAGTGGTTATCTAGGGGTAATTATTTCCTTGATTTTAGTTCTTTTACCGGCCCTGTCCATGGGACTCTATGCAGAAGAACGAAAACGAGGCACCTTAGAGTTATTGGCTACTTCTCCCCTCACCAATTGGGTAGTGGCCCTAGGTAAATTGTTGGGGGTTTTAGCTTTTTTTAGTGTTATGATGTTCCCCCTTTGGGTCTATCAACTGATCATTTTCAGCGCCTCTAATCCTGCCTTTCCCTTTAGCTTGGTGTTATGCGCCAATATTGCTGTTTTGGCGGTGGCTGCCGCGGTTCTTTCCCTCGGTATGTTTATTTCTTCCCTAACAGAAAGCTCGATTATTGCCTATATTTTGACTTTTGTCTTGGTGCTTTTCCTCTGGATTATGGATGTTTTCGGCCAACGATTGGGGGGAATACCGGGAGAATTTCTGTCCAGTTTATCTCTGTTCCAGCACTACAACGATCTCGTGAACGGGGTAATTAAAAGCCAGAGCCTAATTCTGTTAGCCAGCTATATTTTCTTAGGTATTTTTCTCACAGCGCAATCCATTGAGGCCCTGCGCTTCCAACGCTCCTAGAAGGATTCAGGTTATGACATCGCAAGCACTAATGAGTCTTTTGAGAGGGGCCCTGAAGGCCTTGGGTAAGTACGGCTATCTCTTAGCCATTGTTCTAATAACGGCCGGGGGCATCACAGCCCTGGTTACTGGCCAATGGCCCACGGCTTCCTTGCTATTCCTAGGGTTTGGGGCGATGATCCTCGGCGCTTGGCTGATGGCAAAAGTGAGTATCAATAATCCGGCCCTGGCCCGACGCTCCACTCAGGCTGGGACGAATGCCCTGTTGACGACAGCGGCTATTTTAATCCTGATCGGGGTGATTAATTTTCTGGCGTTTCGTTATCCGTTAAGTTTAGATCTGACCGAAAATCAACAATTTACCCTATCCAGCCAGAGCCAGACCCTGGTGAAAAGTTTAGAGAAGCCAGTTAAAGTTTGGGTCTTTGACAGTGATCCCTCTAGCAAAGATAAGGCCCTGCTCAAAAACTATCAGCGCTACAGCGGTCAAGTCAGCTTTGAATTTGTTGACCCCGACCAAAAGCCCAGGCTGGTGAAAAAATTCAACGTCAAGGCCCAGGGGGATGTCTTTGTTGAGTACGGTGACAAAAAACAATTAGTCCAGACCTTGATTAGTTTTAATCAACGGGAGCCCCTCTCAGAAATTAAGCTGACCAACGCCATTGCTAAAATTCGCCAAGCACGAACCTTCCAGGCCTATATCCTCCAGGGCCATGGGGAGGCCCCCTTGAACACCAGTAAAGAGGGCCTGTCGGAGGCCGTTGATAGTCTGAAAAATAAGGGCTTTGAGGTCAATCCCCTCAACTTAGGTGAACAAGGGGCGATCCCTCCCAAGAGCGACCTGCTCGTGTTGGCCGGGCCGCAACGCAAGCTTCTAGAGGCAGAGGTTAAACTACTCCAGGCCTATTCAGCCGAAGGCGGCAATCTATTGGTGATGGTGCCCCCGGAGGTCAATCCAGGCCTTGAGCCTTTCCTGGAATCCTGGGGCGTTAAGTTGGATGAGCGCACCGTAGTCGATCTCTCCGGATCTGGCCAATTGCTGGGTCTAGGCCCGACGGCCCCCTTGATTACGCACTACGGAGAACACCCCATTACCAAAGAGTTTCAGAACGGTATTTCTATTTTTCCCCTCTCTCGGCCTATTGCCACCACCAAAGTAGAAGGCGTCCGGGCCACGACCCTATTAGAAGCATCGGAAAATATGTTGGCCCAGCGGGAACTCACTGAAAACTTTACATACAACCCCAAGACGGATTTACGCGGCCCCTTTGATCTTGGGGTAGCCCTGGAACGGACGGCCCAAAAATCAACCCCATCCCCGAGTCCCGCTCTTTCTCCCAGTCCTTCTCCGGCTCCTAATCCTTCCCCAACCCCCTCAGCAACCAAGCCGGCTAGACTCGTGGTTATTGGCAATGCTCTCTTTGCCACTAATGAGTGGTTCAACGAACAATTGAATGGTGATGTTTTTCTCAATAGCGCCCAATGGCTAGTCAATCGAGAAGAGCAGGCGCTATCGATCCGGCCGAAGGAACCCACTAATCGACGCATCACCCTAACCCCTTTCCAAGCGAGCCTTTTAGGCTGGTTGTCTTGGGTGATCATTCCCCTCCTCGGTCTAGGCCTGGCGATTGGGGCCTGGTGGCGGCGACAGTAAGACCTCTCTAGGGAAGACAATCTTGTCCTACAATCACCTACAATCAAAGGGATACAAATCTTCATATTTGGTAGATAACCATGGCCGCTAATGTCGAGATCTACACCTGGAAATTTTGTCCTTTTTGTCTCCGGGCCAAGGCCCTGTTGAATAAAAAAGGCGTGGCCTTTACGGAATATGCCATTGATGGGGATAACCAGGCCCGGGCAGCCATGGCCGAGCGAGCCAATGGTCGCAAGAGTGTGCCTCAAATTTTCATTAATGACCAACATATTGGTGGCTGTGATGATATTCATGCTCTGGAGGCCCAGGGAAAATTAGATGCCTTGCTAGGGGCCTAAATCGAGGATCAATAATGAAACTTGCTTTTATTCTCGACCCCATTGCCCAGCTTGATCCTGGTCATGACAGCACAGTAGCCATCATGGAAGCGGCTCAAATCCTAGGCCACGAGGTTTGGGTCACGGAGATTCACCAGTTGAGTGTGGTGGATGGCCAGGCCTGGGCGAAATTAAGGCCCCTGGAACTAGTACCCGTCCAGTTGGATAGTCACAATTGGCGCTCAGTGCCGGAATGGTTCAGTCTGGGGGAAAGTGAATGGCTCAATCTGGAGACGATGGATGCGGTCTTTATGCGCAAAGACCCCCCCGTCACCGTGCCCTACCTCTACGCCACCTACATTTTGGAGTTGGTTAACCCTCAAAAAACCCTGGTGATGAATGCGCCCCAGGGCCTGCGGGAGGCCAATGAAAAAATGTACACCCTCCAGTTCTACGGGGTCATGCCGGAAACCCTGGTCAGTCAGGATAAGGCCCAGATTCGGGAATTCGTGGAAAAACACCAATCGGCGATACTAAAACCCTTGGGGGGCAAGGCCGGAGAGGGAATTCTCTTTCTGGAGCCGGGAGATCGTAACTTTAACTCCATCATTGAAGTCAGTACCCGCCAGGGCCAAGAGCCAGTGATGATCCAGCGGTTTCTACCAGAAGCTAAATTGGGGGATAAACGCATTATTGTTCTGGATGGCGTTCCCATCGGGGCCATTAATCGTGTCCCCACCGGCCAGGAATTTCGGGGCAATATGGCCGTCGGTGGGCGAGTCGAAAAAACCGAGATTACCCCTAGGGAGTTGGAAATTTGCGCCCAAGTCGGGCCCAAATTAAAGCAAGATGGCCTGTATTTTGTTGGTCTAGATGTGATTGGGGGCTATCTCACCGAAGTCAATGTCACCAGTCCGACGGGCATCCGAGAGGTGGATCGCTTGAATGATGTGCGTCTAGGCCAACAGGTGATTCGTTGGCTAGAAACCCAAAGGCGTTCGTAGGGACAGAATCGTTCGAGACGCAATTGCCACCATTATGAGTATTGGTTTTTCAGCATGGTTTGAATGACAGAACTCCACCTCAATCCCCAGGAATTAGAGCAGACTCTCCAGAGCTTTGGGGCCATGCAGGAAGAACTAAATTACCAACAGGCCCAAAAGAGCCTGCGGGATCTGGTGCGAAATCTGGAACTCCGGCCCCAGGAGCAACAGGGCCTGGAACAGGATTTAGCTCAATTGAGCAACCTACTGGAAAAACTAGAGCAAGCCGTGGTACAGATCGCCGCCTTTGGTATGGTGGGCCGGGGCAAGTCTTCGGTACTCAATGCCTTGATGGGTCGGCCCGTGTTTGCAGCAGGGCCGGTGCATGGCGTCACCCAAAGCCCCCAGACCGTTCATTGGCCGCTCTCCGCCGGGTGTCAAGAAGCGACCTTAGCGGCCTGGGGCAACGCCCAGATCCAACTGATTGATACCCCTGGCATCGATGAAGTGAACGGAGAAGCCCGCGAGGCCATCGCTCGGGCCGTGGCGGAACAAACAGACTTGATTCTCTTTGTGGTGTCGGGGGATATTAGCCAAGTGGAATACCAGGCCCTGTCCCAGTTGCGCGAGATTGGTAAGCCAATGCTCCTGGTGTTTAATAAAATTGACCAATACCCGGCGGCCGACCGCCAGTTAATCTACGAAACTATTCGGGATCAACGGGTCAGGGAGTTATTGTCACCAGAAGAGATTGTCATGGTGGCAGCCCATCCCCTACAAACGGAGGCGATCCAGACGAGTACAGGACAATGGCAACGTCGCCAATGCCGGGGGCCTGCCCAGGTGGTTGATCTCCGCTTAAAAATCCTAGAAATCCTAGAACGGGAAGGGAAATCCCTGGTGGCCCTCAATGCCCTACTGGGGGCCGACCAGATTAATACCAAGGTCATTCAACAAAAGATGCGTCTGCGGGAAACGCTGGCCAATCAAATTATCCACCGAGCAGTGGTGACCAAGGCCGTGGCCCTGGCTTTAAATCCCGTGACGGCCCTGGATCTATTTAGCGGGGCCGTGATTGATGTAGCCATGATTCTGGCCCTGTCCCGGCTTTACCAAATCCCCATGACCCAACGGGCCGCTGTGGCCCTGCTTCAAAAAATTGGGGTCAGTATGGGGGGGGTCAGTGCTAGCGAGGTTTTGGCTAATCTCGGTCTAAGTTCTCTGAAAGGATTATTAGGCTTGACCGTACCTGTAACCGCCGGTGTGACCCTTGGCCCCTATTTAGCCATCGCCGTCAGTCAAGCCAGCGTGGCTGGGGTAGCCAGCTATGCCATTGGCCAAGTGACCAAAACCTATCTCGCCAATGGAGCAGCCTGGGGGCCAGAAGGGCCCAAAACCACTGTCACTCAAATTTTGGCTTCCCTAGACGAAGCCTCTGTCCTAAGACGACTCCGAGGAGAATTGCGTATGAAGATTCGCCTTGCGTTGACGCCGCAGACTGGCTCGCCAGGATTCCCGCAAAAAGTGGGTTAGATCGGCTTGGCTCAGGGGACGACTAAAGAGATAGCCCTGGCCATACTCACATTTCAAGGCCCGTAGGATACTTTTTTGGGCGTTCGTTTCAATCCCCTCGGCTACCACATCCATTTTGAGGGTATGGGCTAGCTCAATAATGGTTTTAATAATGGCTCGTTTTTCAGGATTGGTATCAACTTCTTCTACAAAGGAACGGTCGATCTTAAGGGTATTAAAAGGAAATTGATTCAAATAGCTTAGAGAAGAATAACCCGTACCAAAATCATCAATGCTGATTTGAATTTGTCGCGATTTTAACTCTCTAATAATTTTGGCTGAGCTATCGACACTATCTAAAATAGCCGATTCGGTAATTTCTAATTTTAAACAGCGATAGGGAAGGCCTGTTTTAGTAATAATGCTATCAATCCGGTTTACCAAATCCGGTTGGGCAAATTGTTTCGGGGATAAATTAATACCCATGGTCATATTTTCATCCACAAGTCCCACTTTTTTCCAGTCCTGCATTTGTTGGCAGGCCGTTTCTAAAATCCAGAGACCGAGGGGTAAAATCAATCCAGTATCTTCGGCAATGGGAATAAACTCGGCTGGAGAAATCATACCCCGGCTGGGATGCTGCCAGCGCACCAACGCCTCAAAACCACGTATGGTTCTTGTGTTTAAATCAATAATAGGTTGATAATACAAACAAAGGCTAGGACAGCGGATGGCCTGACGCAGATCGCTTTCAATCATCAGTAGGGCCTGGGCCTCTTCGTACATTTGCTTGTCAAAAATTTGATAGCAACCCCGGCCCCGGCGCTTAGCTCGATACATGGCAATATCGGCATCCCGCAAAATGCTCTCTGCATTGCTGTGATAGGTATTAAAACAAATACCAATACTAAAATTAATAAAAATTTTATGGTTATTGATAATAAAGGGCTGGAGCATCGATTGGGCCACTTGCTCTGCCAACTGAGTTGCGACTTGAGGATTCGGTAAATCTTCAATCAAGAGAGTAAATTCATCGCCCCCAATTCGAGCTAACAACACTTCCGTCGGCAGACTTTGTTCTAAACGACGGGCAACAGCAATGAGCAGTTGATCTCCCAACAAATGCCCCAAGGAATCATTAACGACTTTAAAACGATCCCCATCTAAAAAAAGCACAGCGAAGCTATACTCAGGGTCTTTCTGATAACGGAGGATGGCTTTTTCTAAGGCCTGCAGGAAAAAAACTCGATTAGGCAACCGAGTCAGGGAGTCATGGAAGGCCAAGAAGCGTAATTCATTCTGGGCCAGGGCCAATGCTTGAGTTCGTTCCAGAATCCCCTGTTCTAGAACTTGGTTCATCTGTTTAATTTGACGTTTGGCGGCCTGGAGTTGGAGATGATTATCAACCCGAGCAATCACCTCTTCCAGATGAAACGGCTTGGTGATGTAATCAACACCGCCGAGGGAAAAGGCTTTAACCTTATCCAAAACATCACCCAGGGCGCTAATAAAAATGACGGGAATATCCTGGGTACGGGGGTCGGCTTTGAGGTGCTGACAAACTTCATAGCCATCCATTTCTGGCATGAAAATATCCAAGAGAATAAGATCAGGCAAGACAGTCCGAATAGCCCGTAATCCACTACTACTCTTCGTTGAACCACGAACTTTGTAGCCCTGCTCAGTTAATACATTCGCCAATAGGGTTAGGTTTTCTGGGGTATCGTCAATGACAACGATGTCAGCTTTGGGGGCGAGCATTGAAAAACCAGAAACAGGATAATCAATACTGACCTATTTTACGGGGATTGACTGGGTTTTGCCGGTAGCAGGGCCAACATTCTAGGAAGTACTTTTTTTCCGGCTAGTTTTGGCTTTAGTCGTATTTTTCGTTGTACTTTTACTGCTGCGCTTGGCTTTCGTGGATGGCGCTGACTCCGCTGCAGAGTTATCTTCAGGCCCTGGCTCACTAGTGTTTTCTGGGGGAGATACGTCAAGATTGGCCGCGGTGCCAACAACGTCAGATGGTTCAGAATTGGGGTCAGTGACGAGCTCAACAGCTTCGGCTTCTATTGGGGTCGTCGCAGGGGCAACCTCTTCCAATGCTTCGGTGGGGGCGACGGGGGCCTCCAAGGAAAGGGCACTGGTTTCCAGTTCTTCAACGGATGGAAGTGCAGTGGTTTCTGTGGGGGTGACGACATCCTCCAACAGGCCAGGGGCTACTTCACTGGTAGGAGATAAGTCCTCTGGAGGAAAGGGGTTCGTTTCGGAATCAATGCTTTCGGCGGTTTCTGACTTAGTGGCAGGTTTGGGCTTAGGGGTTTTCCCCGTACCGGCCGGTGGGGCGAGGGGGGGTTTCTTAACGCGCTTGGGGGTCTGCTCGATGGGGTCGGTGATCTGAGCCACAAACCCAAAACAACCCCGCTGGGGAATCAGACGAGCAATAATTTGATAAAACTTGGGCCGTTCTTCAGAATCTTTGCGGAAACGATAGGGGGTCTGATCCGCCCAAATTAGAGGCAGATGCTGATTGGTCGGTCGATTTTCGTAGTTCTTGAGCTCGTTACGATAGATGCTAAAAACCGGCCGCCGACATTGGGGAATAAATTGCCAAACCCCTCTCAGGACAAAAATGCCGGGTTCTCCTTTTTCTGTTTGTTCACTGCCCATCCAAACCGCTTTAAAGCTGAGGCCTTCTCCCTTCGATTGGGGATAGCATTTCAGCCAGACCATTTGCTCTAGGAGCTTATTAGCTACGGCGATCACCCGTCGAGGTAGATAGAGGGGAAAGGTTACGTCCCGGATTTGTACGCCAAAACGCTCTTCTTCATCCTTAACCAATTTGCCCCTCAACCAACCAATCGCTTGATAATAATTCTGGGGACTGGTATCCAGTTTGGTTCCACCAAGGGCGGCTTCCGCTTGACTACTTTCAGCTTTAAGGGCCTCTGTTGGGGGAGATTCGGGGGCCGGTTGCGGCGGTTTGGGGGGCGTAGGTTGCATGATAAAAATTATTGACCAACTAAAAGTTAAGTATGCTGGACAAGCTTTCCTTAGGCAAGGGGTCAGCTAGGGGGCAAAGGCCTCTACGATTGTCTCGGGCAACCCAGGCCCTCTGCCCAACTCAACCTCCTCCCCTCCCAGTAAGTCAGGGGGGTGGATCATGCTAGAGGCCAGCCAACGGCTACTGTATAAAGTCGGGGGTAGCCTGGCCCATAACCATCCCACCTACGTGGAACGGGCCGCTGACCAAGAACTCCTACAGGCCCTGCTGAACGGTCGATTCTGTTATGTTTTCAACTGCCGCCAGATGGGCAAGTCTAGCCTGCGGGTTAGAACCATGCACAACCTCCAGCAGCAGGGTTTTGTCTGTGTTTCCATCGATATTACGAGCCTGGGCAATGAAGCGGATCCGCACAAATGGTACAACGGCCTAATTACTCAGTTATTCTTGGGCCTGGCCCTGGCGGGCAAGCTCAATCTCAAGGCCTGGCTCAAGGAGCGAGACCACCTGTCGCCGGTTCAGAAGGTAGGGGAGTTTTTAGATACGGTAGTGTTGCCTCAGTTTACCCAGACCCGTGTTTTCATTTTTATTGATGAAATTGATAAGGTACTGAGTCTGCCCTTTTCCCTGGATGATTTTTTTTCCTTTATTCGTTTTTGCTATAACCAACGGGCCGAGCATCCCGAGTATGACCGTCTTTGCTTTGCCTTGTTTGGCGTGGCGACTCCCTCAGATCTGATCCAGGATAAAACCCAAACCCCTTTTAACATCGGCCAAGCCGTTGCCCTCAATGGTTTTAGCCCTGCAGAAATTCAGCCCTTGGCCCAGGGGTTAGCCCCCCTCGCCGCCAATCCATCCCAGGTGTTGCAAGCCATTCTGGCCTGGACGGGAGGCCAACCGTTTTTAACCCAAAAAATTTGTAGTCTGTTGTTGACCCAGGAATCAACAATTCCCGTTGGGCAAGAAATCGAGCGCGTCGAGCAGGTCATCCAGTCCCAAATTCTAGAGCATTGGGAATCCCAGGATGAACCAGTCCATTTGAGAACGATCCGTGACCGTCTGCTCAGGACTCCCGCCCACAGCGGCAAACTGTTGGGCCTCTATCAAGAGATTTTACGCCAGGGGAGTATTACGGCGGATGATAGCCCGGAACAAACGGAACTCCGCCTAACGGGCCTGGTGGTTAAGGTCAATAGTCATCTCCAGGTCTATAACCGCATTTACCAATCTGTTTTTAACCCCGCTTGGGTGAGTCAGGAACTGGCCAAGCTCCGGCCCTATTCCGAATCTTTTTTGGCCTGGGTAGCTACCGATGGTCAGGATACCTCTCGTCTCCTGCGGGGCCAAGCCTTGCAAGCGGCCCTGGCCTGGGCCAATCACCATAGCCTGAGTCCCCTCGATTACCAGTACCTTAATGCCAGTCAGACCCTAGAACGGCAGGAATCGGAACGGGCCAATCAAATTCTCCAGGCCGCCAACCGTAAGGCCCAACGGATGATTTGGATCGGCCTAGCCATACTCGTGACTTCTTTGCTGGGGTCTGTTTTTGCCCTGCGCCAAGCCCAAATAGCTTCGGCCAAACAGCAGACGGCCCAGGCCGGGACGAAGCTCCAGCGCCTGGGGGATAGTGCCAATCGTCAGTTTGATTTTGAGCAAATCCATGGTCTCGTCTCGGCCCTCCAGGCTGGTCAAAGCCTTTATGCCTTAGTTAAGCCCCAGGATCAATTGCCCGACTATCCGGCCACCAGCCCCCTCCTGGCCCTCCAGCGCATTTTGAGTCGTATCCAGGAGAAAAATCAACTCCAGGGCCACCAGGAAGGCGTGACCAGCGTTAGCTTTCGGCCCGATGGACAAGTCCTGGCCTCCGCCAGCCGCGACTACAGTATTCGCCTCTGGAATCTCCGTGGCCAACTCCTGCGCTCCTTGCCCGGCCACCAGGGGGCCGTTTACCGAGTAGCCTTTAGCCCTGATGGTCAACGTTTGGCTTCCGCGTCCCAAGACGGCACGGTTAAGCTCTGGACGGCCCAGGGCCAACTCCTCAAGACCTTGCGTGGCCACCAAGGCTCAGTCTATGGCGTCCGTTTTAGCCCGGATGGTCAATACTTAGTCTCTGTGGGTCGAGACCGCACGGCCCGACTGTGGCGGCGCAATGGCGAATTAGTCCGGGTTTTCCAAGGCCATGGTAAGTCCGTGGATGATGTGCAATTTAGCCCTGATGGACAATCCTTTATAACGGTTTGTCGAGATGGCCATATTCGTCGTTGGTCGCTCCAGGGACAGCTCCTGCGTCAATTTGGCCTCAAAGACCTGGCTTTTTTTAGCCTAGACATTAGTCCTGATGGCCAAACGATTGTCGCGGCCGCGGAGGATGGCACCCTACGGCTCTGGAGTTTAGATGGTCGGTTATTAGCTACCTGGCGGGGACACCAAGAGCTAGTGACGCAAGTGCAGTTTAGCGCTGATGGTCAACGACTGTTTTCCGCCTCTAGCGATGGCACTGTGCTGGTCTGGGATCGCCAGGGTAATATCCTCAACACCCTAAGGGGCCATACTGAATCAGTATCCGGTCTGGCCCTGGCCCCTCAAGGCTCTTGGCTAGCAACCGCCTCGGAGGATGCCACCATTAAATTGTGGAATTTAGAGCACGCACCGGAATTAACTAAACCGTTCCTGCCAGGCCGGCTGACGGGAGTGGCCCTGTATCCTGGTGGCAATCAATTGGCCCTGGCCTGGGATTCCCAACCCCTACAGATATTGGATTTACAGGGCCATTTGCTCCAGACCTTTCCCCCAGAAACCGCTGGCCTAAGTCATCTGACCTTGAGTCAGGATGGCCAATGGCTCGTGGGCAATGCCGGGGGCGGCACCCTACAGGTCTGGGATCGCCAGGGACGATTACTCAAGACCCTCCAGGCAGACATGGGACGCATCTATGACCTCAGTCTGAGTGCTGACCAACGCTACCTAGCCGTAGCGACTCGGGCCGGCAAAGTCTGGCTCTGGGATTTACAGCAGGCCCAGGCAACGCCCTGGAAAGTATTGGCGGTGAGTAGTGACCGTCTCCGGAGTCTGGCCTTTAATCCCCGTACTGGCAAGCTATTGGTTGCCAGTGACAATGGCCAGCTCAGCCTCTGGAATTTAGACGGCCGTTTAGTAAAACGCTGGCAGGGCCATCGTGAGTTGATCTATGAAGTCCGTTGGCAGGCCGATGGTCAAAGCTTCCTCACCGCCTCACGGGATGGCGACGCAAAACGCTGGTCTAGCAACGGTCAACTGTTACAAACCCTCCACAGTGATCCCTTACCGATACAACACCTGGGTCTGAGCAACGATGGCCAATGGATCGCCACAGCCTCTAGTGATGGTATGGTCCGGCTCTGGGATCGCCAAGGCCAACTACGGGGGGAATGGCAGGGCCAAGGCCTAGGGCTCCAGGGCCTTACCTTTAGCTCGGATAGTCGTTTCTTGCTGAGCGTTGGCCCGACAGGTCATTTGACTCGCTGGCCCGTGACATTGGAGTACGAACGGCTAGGGAATTTATTGCGCCAGGGCTGTCAGTGGTTAGGGAATTATCTGGAAACGCATCCCCAGCAACGTCAACAACTCCCCCAATGTTAAGGGGGCAACCAATGCCGCTAGAATGCTCTAGGTTATTTACTTGTCACCCTTTGGAGAAAATTCGTGGATTTAGCACGCATCCCCGCCCAACCCAAGCCCGGTCTGATTAACGTCCTCGTGGAAATTCCCGCCGGTAGCAAAAATAAATACGAATTTGACAAAGACCTCAATGCTTTTGCGCTAGACCGCGTTCTGTACGCATCGGTTCACTACCCCTACGATTACGGTTTTATCCCCAACACTCTGGCTGATGATGGCGACCCCCTCGATGGTATGGTGCTAATGGATCAGCCCACCTTTCCTGGCTGTGTAATTGCCGCCCGTCCCATTGGCATGTTGGAAATGATTGACGGTGGCGACCGGGACGAAAAGATCCTCTGTGTGCCCGATAAAGACCCCCGCTACAGCTACGTCAAATCCCTTAACGATATTGCGGGCCATCGCCTCGACGAGATTGCCGAGTTTTTCCGTACCTACAAAAATCTGGAAAAGAAAGTCACAGAAATTCTGGGCTGGAAAGATGTGGATGCGGTTCTGCCTCTAGTGGAACAGTGCATTAAAGCCGGTCAAAAATAGGCCTGCCCTCGTTGATCAGTCCCCCAACTTGGGGGACTTTGGGGGAAAACTCTCTATTCAGCAATGCCTCGTTGGCTTCCTACGGTGCAATATTTTAATGCTCATTTAATTGGTTATACCGGCCTGTACCAAGTTCAGATTGAGCAGGGGGCTATAGCCAACCTTATTCCCCAGGCAGATTGGCTTAGTACAGAGTTAGGCTTGGATCTAGCGGGGGATTGGTTATCCCTGGGGGGGGTTGACCTCCAGATCAACGGGGCCTTGGGCCTGGCGTTTCCTGAACTGACGCTTGCCGATTTACCCCGATTACAAAAAATCTGTGAGTTTCTCTGGAGTGAGGGCATTGACGCCTTTTTACCAACCCTAGTCACTACCGCCACAGAAAATATTCACCGGGCCCTGGCCGTAATTAAAACTTTTCTGCAACAACCCCAGGCCTCGAACCAGGCCAAAATTTGGGGAGTTCACCTAGAGGGGCCCTTTCTCAATCCCGAAAAACGCGGGGCCCATCCCCAGGAATTTCTGCAACCCTTGACCCTAGACACGCTCCAGCAAGTACTAGGAGATTACGCCGATCTGGTGACTGTGATGACCCTGGCCCCGGAATTGGAACCGACAGGCCAGGCCCTGGCCTACCTCCAGGCCCTAGGCATTCACGTGAGTCTCGGCCATTCCCAAGCGACCGCTGAACAAGCGAGTCAGGCCTTTGCTTCGGGGGCCCATCTCGTGACCCACGCCTTTAATGCCATGCCGAGTCTGCTCCACCGCCAACCGGGACTCCTGGGAGCGGCCCTGTTTGAACCTGGGATAGCCTGTGGCCTGATTGCCGATGGCCAGCATGTTGCGCCCCTGATGCTTCATCTCCTTCTGCAACGGCCCGATGTGCTCGACAAGCTTTTTTTAGTCAGTGACGCCCTGGCCCCCTTGGGACTCGCCGATGGGATTTATCCCTGGGATGAGCGAGAAATTGTCGTCTGCCAAGGAACGGCTCGCCTCCGAGACGGCACGCTATCCGGTACTACCCTGCCGCTGCTGAGGGGAGTACAAAACCTCTGGGACTGGCGTCTCTGTCCTCCTGAAATTGCCATTGCCCTAGCTACGGAATCTCCCCGTCGGGCCATCAACCGGCCAGGCTTGGGAGTCGGCAGTCCCGCCACTTTGTTACGGTGGCACTGGCAAGAAAACCCACGCAAGTTAGGCTGGCAGCGTCTCACCGATGGCCTCCGGGTTTGAATCCTCTGGGGTTAAGTTCTTCTCGGAAAAATCACTAATGCCGCCACCGAAATCAGGCCAGCTACGCTTAGGGAGAGGCCAGTGTAGGGGATGAGACAACCAGCAATGGGAATAATCAATCCCCCCAACGTGACCATTAAGGTACTGCCAACTCTTTGATACCGCTTCCCCATTAACCAAGCAAACCCCACAACAGGAAAGATTAAGCCACCCCACACGGCCCGGGCATCGGCCAGACGGCTGAGGTAGGTCAAACAAAGAAGGATCGCAAAGAAAAAAGCTGAACTGACGAGGGTATCCCTCAATTCCCAGGGCCCACTGAAGTAAAGTAGGGCCCACCACCATAGAAAAATCGCCGGGGCCAGGAGGAGTAAACGGGGCAAAATACCGGTTTTTTGAACGTTGTGGGTAGTCGTGAAAACCCCAAAGGGATTTTGGACAGAGACATTATCCGTAAAGGCCCAGGTAAAGCGCGTCCCCATCCCTTCTGCTGTGGTTTCTGAAGGTACAATCCCACTGGCAAAATCGGCATTGGGAAAATTAGCCAGAATACTGAGACGAAATTGTGACAAAGGGCCTTGAGGACTGCTATAAACCCAACGGGAAGCACTCTGGGCCTGGTAACTCACCTGGAAAGTGGCTGATTCGTCGGCATTAAGGGCCAACGGAAAATGATATTCTCCTTGGTTTTCCGGCTGGAGTGGCCGGCCCTGTTGCTCAATGCGGTAGTCTTGCAAAAGCGTGTAGCCAGACGGCGGAGGTACCTCAAACACAAAGTCCTGGCGACGCTCAAGGCTATTGGTGACTCGGTATTCTGCTTTCAAGGCCGATTGATAAATAAAGCGGGGGCTAGCCGGGTCGAAAACCTGATTAATTTTGACCTCAATCTGAGCAGAACTTGGCGACAAGAAACGATTGACTTGTTGGAGCCGTTCCACCTCGGTGGCCTTGCCGTCTATATAGACAAAGGTACTGTAGGGTTCTTCAATAACATACCGAAGTCGGGGAGCCACCTGCTCTAAGCGTTCTCCTGTCACCGTAGTGGCTGTTTGCTGGATTTGTTGTTGTTCCCAGTGATGGTAGCGATTAGCGAGGGTAGAACAAAGCAGGAAGCCAAAACTCACAATGGCGAGTAACACCAATCCATGACCCACCTGATGCCATATTTTGCTGTAGTTGACCAGCAGGGCCGTTAACCCGTCTGCTCTATTTTCTTCTGAATGATGACGCTGGGAAAAATTCAGCCAGCCTAAAACCACCCCTAGGCCAAGCAAGAACAAGAGCAACCATTGACTGATCTGCCAGGCCTGTTGCCCAAACTGTAACAATTCCTGGGGATGGGTCAGGTCGGGGAGGGTAAAAGTACTGGGAGCGGACTCCATAGGGGGTCTCCAATGCCATCTTTACTTGGTGATGTCCTTTAAATTCTGAGCCACTGGGCCAGGGCACCGGGTAGGGGCAAAAGAATGCTCACCAAGATGGTCATAGCCAAGATCCCCAGCAAGTCACGGCGATTATCCAGCTCCGTCACATCATTCAGGGCCGGTTGATCCCCTACGGGCATCAGGAGCAAAATAATGGCCCAGAGGAAAAAGTCGTGGCGCAGAAAAGCCAGTACCAGCATCACGATGCGCGTTAATTGCCCAACCACGATCGCCGCCCGTTGGCCGAGCATGGCATGAATAATATGGCCCCCATCCAGTTGACCGAAGGGCATCAGATTCAGGGCCGTCACAATCAGGCCCAGATAACCGGCAATGGCTAGGGGATGAAGGGCCAGGCCCTGTTCAGGGCCAAAGCTCGCTCCCAGGGCCAACTTACTGACTACCCCCATCAGCACGGAGAAACGGGGATCCAGCGAGGAAAAGGTCAACAGGTTACTCTTCTCTGTGAGGGGAACCACCTGGGATTGACTTAACCCCCACCAAAGGAGGGGCAGGGCCACCACTAATCCCCCCAAGGGCCCCGCCAGGGCCACATCAAACAGGGCTCGCCGATGGGGCACCGGGGATTTCATTTGGATAAAGGCCCCGAAAGTGCCGAGAAAAAAGGGCACGGGAATAAAGTAGGGTAGGGTACTGCGAATACCGTAGGCCCGGGCCGTCAGATAATGGCTCAATTCGTGACACCCTAAAATGAGGATAATACCCACACTGTAGGGAAGGCCTTGCCACAGGGCCTCGGGATTGGATTGTAGGGCCTTATCGGTAACGCCGGACATGCCTGCACCAACGACTAGGGTGGTAAAGCTGGTAATTAAGAGCAGGGCCAGGGCCAACCAAGGACGGGTTAGGCGGTCGGTCTCCGGTTGGGTCGGGGTCTCGGTTTTAGGATTGGGAACCAGGGCAAAGAAGGGTTGGCCCTGCAAGCTTTCCTGAAATAACACCAGAAAGCGGTCGCCAAAGGCCCGTTCTACATTCTCTTTAATGCGCTGATAGGCCATTTCTGGGGCCGCCTGGAGTTTGCCACGACAGAGGATGGCTTGGGGCCGATAATCCAATTGTTGGAGGTAATAGACTCCCCAGGGAAAGCAATCTCGCAGGGATTTTTCCTCATGGGCATCAATGGGACGGGGGCCGCCAGTCGGGGAATTAGCAGTGGACAGGGGGGCTAAATCAGCTTGCTCAGACCCGCTTTCCGTCGAAGAAGTAATACGGCCCCTCTGCACCAACCACCAGTACAGCCAAGGACAGACTAAAAAAGGCCCCAATAGCAAAATCAAGGGCATGGGTTCCTTTTCGCCGTAGATCGCCGCCCACAGCGTCCAGAGAAAAGCCGGCAACATCAGCACGGACCACAGTAGCCAAATCGGAGTACGGGTTATCTTTGCCGCATTATTTTGCACAATCAGATACGTGATAATGCCCAGCAGAAATAGAAATAGCCACATGGTCAAAAACTCAATGGAAGACAGGCCAGTTTCCTGGTTGCAACGGGAAGTAGGGGAGATAAGTCCCATCGTAATTTCCAGTGTAGGACATCTCCCTGTAAGCTTTTTGTGAGTAATATCCTGTCCACGCTGTCCCTCTTTGCCATTTTGAATTCTTCAGCCAAGCTTCCTCGTCTCATTTTGCCCCCCGTCTATCGATTTGCCCCGAACCGCGATATTTTGGGGGGAACTGCCTACTTGATCCTACATCCTGCTGGCAATCTCCTGGTGGATTGTCCCCATTGGGACGAGGTTACCCAACACTTTTTAAACCAGCAGGGCGGAGTCCGTTGGTTGTTTCTGACCCATCGTGGCGGTATTAGCAAAGACATCGGAGCCATGCAAAAAACGCTCCAGTGTGAGCTGGTGATTCAAGAACAAGAGGCCTATCTTCTGCCAGGCTTACCTGTCACCAATTTCCATCAGACCTGGGAACTGCTGCCCGATCTGCGTGCGTTTTGGACTTCCGGCCACTCACCGGGATCGGCTTGCCTCTACGACCGTCGCCAGGGGGGAATTTTATTTACTGGTCGGCATCTGCTTCCCGATGCCCAGGGCCAGCCCCGGCCCCTGCGTTTAGCGAAAACCTTTCATTGGCCCAGACAAGTCGCCCAGGTGCATCGCTTGCTAGAGCAGTTTAGCCCCGACACCCTGGAACATATCTGTCCAGGGGCCAATTCGGGCTTTTTGCGGGGACGGAATACCATCGCTAATGCTTACCAGTCCCTAGTCGATAGTAATGCTCTGGGGGCGTTGACTGGAGAAGGATGACGAACTTCCCGAGGAAGCGTTGCCCTGTTTCTCGAGCCAACTTTTCAAGGGGTCATCGGAGGGTTTGAGGCGCAAAAGGCCAGAGACAAACCCGCCACTAAAGGCAATGGGTTGCTGGAGTAATTCCTTGGCAAGGGGTTGCAATTCATCCAAAAACATGGAAAATTCCTCTGGACATGGGAGGTTAAGCAGGTCGTTTTTTAAGTTAACGCATTCTGGGGCGTCAGGCCTTGAATGGCCGCTAGACTGAGGTTGTTGAGACAATACCAGTGGTAGGTGAACAGATCCGGCGTTGATGTGCCGAGGGAGGCAAGGGCCGGTGCAGCGGGAAAGGGCCAGAGACGGTCAAAGATAATCTCCTGGTTCAGCAGACTAAATTGCAGGAGATACACCGATGGCGGCGCGGCCAAATCTTCCAGCAGATGCTGGCCCAGGTGCTGGAGTTGCTGATACTGGGATGTGGTCAGAGAAAGGGGTTGCTGGTAGGCGTTGGGCATCATGCCTTCACCGATAATGGCCCCGTAGAGGGCCCCCTGGGCCGTCCAAATAATCGGTAGCCAACAATCCCCTAGCCCTTGGGGGTCAGCGTTAACCGGGATGTGGAGGTGTTGATGCACCCATTGGCGACGGCCCTGGATATCTTGACAGGCCTGGTACATGGCCTGGGCTGGAAAGGTTAACCATTGGGGCAGTTGAATGGTGAGGGGACAGTAGATACGACCGGCAAGATTGGTGTGGCGTTGGGCCCCTTCCGACCAGAGGGAGGCGGCGGCAATCGTTTCAATAATAGTATGGGGAGAATGGGCCATAATGGCCTGCTTCAAAGCTGAGACCATTCGTTCCGTGACGGGGGAAGCGGCAATTAAGCGTCCCTCCTGCTTCATCTTGGCATTGACAATAATAGTGACCCGCCCATTGCGGTTTGGTGCTTTCAGTTCTAGATGTGCCACAGTTTTCTAACCTACCGTTGATTCGCGTCCCCACAGGCGTGTCTGCCGGCTTGCCCCGCTTCTATTATTTTCCCCCAATTCAGCGATGCACAGGCAGAGTAAAGTGAAAACAACTCCCCTGATTAGGAACACTGTTGACCCAAATTTGGCCGTAATGAGCCTGGATAATCTTACGACAGAGAGATAATCCCAAGCCGTAGCCCTCCTTTTCTTGATCCCGCTGGAGCCGAAAATGGCCCTCAAAAATAGACTCTTGTTTTGAATCGGGAATACCTGGCCCGGTATCCGCGAGACTAATTTGTATCTTTTGAGTAGTACGATGCAGGGCCGAAAGGGTAATGCTTCCCTGGTGGGGCGTGTACTTAATTGCATTGTCGAGCAAGTTAACAATCACTTGGCGAATTAATTCTTCATCCGCAAATACCAGGGGCAGGTCTTGGGGAATATCGCAGTGAAACGTCAACATCTTTTCCTGGAATTGTTCCTGGTAAAGTTCCAAAATTTCGTGCAGGAGGGATTGCAGGCAGAGGGGGCGACAATTAACCTGAAACTGGGCGTTCATGTTGCGCGAGGCCTGCAGAATGTCGGTAATGAGACGATTCATGACCTGAAACTGCTTGCGGGCCTGGTAGAATAACTGCTCGCGTAGGTGGGGAGTTTTGGCGTGCTCCGGTTTACTTTGCAATAGCTCCAGGGTTTCTACTGCAATGGAGGCGGCGGTGAGGGGACTACGGAGGTCGTGGGCCAGCATCGCCAAAATTTGATCTTTAAACCGGAGTTGTTCGAGCAGGGCCTCTTGATCCTGTTTGAGCTTAAAAATTTCATCGGTCATTTTCATCAGTTCCCCAGAATACCCCACGGCGGAGATTTCTCGGGGACAACTGGGAGCCTGCTCTGTTGTGGGCTCTTGGGGGTCAGATGAGCTTGAAAACTGCTGTAATTTAAGTAATTCCTGCTCCCAGCGGGGCCACCATTTTTGCAGTTGATGGACAATATTACTGCCCGCCAGCACTTGACGGGGTTCCGGGAGAAACTTGACTAATGAAGGTGTGGCAACTAAACGAAAATGCTCCACCAAGTGGGGGTGCTGACTAATTTCTAGAACCTGGAGATCAAAGCTTTGGTGGCACGCTAAATTTTCTAAGTACGCTCGGATGTCCTGCACATTATCCTGGGAGTTGGGGCGCTCATCAATAAACAGCAAGAACTGCAACGAGACAGGTGGTGAAGAGCCTTGTCCAGAGGAAGTTGACATGCGACGATGGCTGGCGAGGAAGGGGTGGGCAGGCAATGCGAAGCCTCTCCTTACTACTCTAGACCATGGGGGTACGGAAACTTTGGCGCAACGAAGACAACTTTCGGCTAATCAATACGGTGAATTTTTAAAAAATTAGTGCCTCGGGGTTGCTTGGTGGGAATCCCGGCCATGATTAAAATTTGGTCGCCTGGCTTCACCATCTGACGTTCTCGCAGATTACGTTCTGCCTGGGCGATCAGGTCTTCAAAGCTATCAAACTCCTCATGAATCAACAAGGGAATCACCCCCCACACCAGATTAAGGGCATGGTAAACTCGTTCGCTAGGGGTAAAGGCCACCACGGGAACGGAAGGCCGCTGATTGGAGGCTAAGAGAGAGGTGTGGCCACTGGTGGTAAAGGTGACGATCAGCCGCAGGTCTAAAATTTCATCAATGACGACCAATGCTTCACTGAGGGCGTGGGTCTGGGTATTGGCTGCTGGGGGGGCATTCTCAAACTTTAAATCCCGCTCGGTTTCTTCGGCAATGCGTCGCAGCATAGCCACGGATCGGGCCGGATAGGCCCCGACGGCGGATTCCCCGGAGAGCATGACGGCATCGGTGCCGTCCAGAATGGCGTTGGCTACATCACTGGCTTCGGCCCGGGTCGGCCGCGGATTATGGATCATGCTATCCAGCATTTGGGTCGCTGTAATCACCGGAATACTTTTGAGGTTGCAGGCCCGAATAATTTGTTTTTGCAGACGGGGCACCTGTTCCGGCTTCATCTCGACCCCCAGGTCACCCCGCGCTACCATCAGGCCCTCCACCACGGCCACAATTTCATCTAAATGATTGATGGCTTGGGGTTTTTCAATTTTGGCAATGACCGGCAGGTCAGGATAGTTGCGTTCTGCCAGAAAGCGTTTTAAGGCCAGAATGTCATCGGCCTTGCGAACAAAACTGAGGGAAACCCAGTCAATGCCCTGGCCTAGGCCAAACTCCAGATCCTGTTGATCCTTGGGAGTCATCGACGGCAATTTCAGATCCAGGCCGGGAATATTCACCCCTTTGCGACTTTTGAGCAGGCCACCGGTGACCACTTCGCAGACGACGGCGGGGTCTTGTAGGGCCACCACGCGCAATTCCATTAACCCATCATCGAGCAGAATGCGTTCCCCCAGGCTGGCCTCCTCCGCCAAATAGGGATAGTCCAGGCCAACGGCATCGGGAAAGTCGGCCCAGCGGGCTAAGGGAACCAGGGTCAGGGAGTCACCCTCCTTGAGGGCCAGTCCTTCTCCTGGCAGTTGCCCGACCCGGATTTTAGGCCCCTGCAAGTCCTGGAGCAGGGTGATGGGACTATCTAATTCCGCTTCTACCGAGCGGAGGAGTTGCACAATCCGGGCGTGGTCGTCGTAACTCCCGTGGGAAAAATTGAGACGGGCCACGTTCATGCCGGCATTGACCATCTCCCGCAGGGTTTCGACGGAACTACTGGCAGGGCCAATGGTGGCCACAATTTTTGTCCGATGGGTCAGGGGTTTCATGGGTCAGACTCTTCTAACGCGACGTGGCCCCTTTAGTCTAGGGCCAGTTTGGCGAGATAGAGGTCAAGAAGATATCAAGAAGTGACTAACAAATGAGACAGACTCACCCCCAACGCTTTAGGCTTTGGTAAATCCCAGGCCGTTTTCTTCACCGTAGCGTTCCATAAACCGCACAAACCGATCCCACTCAGTTTGGGAGTTCAAAATCAGGGTTGCTTCAATGGAAGTCGGGCGGCCGTTGACAAATTTTCCTTTAACTTCTCGGGTGACAATTTCTCCTTCCTCATCCACCAGGTACATCCCAGTAATCTCATCACTGCTTTCCTTATTCAGGATGGTGGGCGCATCGAAGTAGAATCGCGCCGTTCCGCTGACTCCCGTTTTGGAACGGGTGACCCGCACATCGGGAATCACCGTTTCCTTGACACCCCGAGAGAATTGAATTTCGGCCATGCTTGTTATCCTTAAAAGTTATAAACCGTAGTTTTTTATCATCTCACAAATTCTCAAGACCCGAAAAGCACACTCTCCATGGCACTGCTAGAGGCTCAAATCCACGACGTCATCAAACAATGGCTCAGGCAAGCCACGTCCCCTCCCTGGCCCCATGCCCTGACCCTCGGTCGTTTGATTTCTCGGGCCCTCCGCCTTAAACGCTCAGCGCTACTCCAAACCGGCAGTTTACCCCACCGTTATAGTTGCAGTTATCTCCTACCTTGTTTGCTCAATCCTGAAGCCATTCATCTCGTCGTTACGCCGGCCCGTCGAGAGCTGCTACAAACCAAAGAACTGCCGCAACTCCAGGCCTGGTTAGCGGAGCACACCTCTTTTTCTTCCCCCTATCATTTGCCCACCCTGCTCACGCCTGCTGAATGGTTCGCCCAGGCGGCCCAGTGGACGGGCCAGAATAATCAATTAACCTTGATTGAACAGGCCGATGACCTTGAAGATTGGGCCAGAGACTATTTCACTGTCGAGATACGACCGGAGGATTGGCAGAAATGGCAAGGCCAATTCCCCCACCTGGAGAGTGCGCTAATAACCTGCTATGAAGCTCTTAAACAATCCCTGCTGGCGCGGCCCGACAATCCCCATAACTGTTATTTTCTAACCCCAGAAGATCTAGCCTGCCTCCGTCAGAGTCTAGCACTCCTTTTGTCCCAACCTGTCTCCCTACCAAAAGTCCAGGCCTTAGCCCCGTTTTGGCAGGAAAATCCAGAGCAATCTTTGTTGTGGGCCAGCCTCGACCGTTCCCAGGGCCAGGTCACTTTGCACCTCAGCCCCCTGGAATTGGCGTCCTATCTCCGCCCCTACTGGCCGCCCCGCCAGGCCCCCTTGATTCTACTGGGGAGTTTCCTGGATCCTGAGCGTTCCGCCACAACCTACCGTCAGACCCTCGGCCTCCCCGACCTCCTCTGCCTGAAATTTTCACCCCAGCGTCAAACCGAATCGATCCGCGTTTATCTGCCCGACGCTTTGCCTCTGCCCAATACACCAGAATTTCAACCCAGGGTGTTTGGCCAAATCCAGGACCTACTCCACCAGGCTGCACCCTCCCAACCAACGGTAATTTTGTTAGATGATGTCCCCCTTAAGGCCCAACTAGCCAGTCAGTTAGCAGCGGAGTTTGGCTCTCGGGTGAAGGTTGAGAACTTCCCCTTCCCAGCCAACGGTATTTTGATCAGTAGTTGGTCGGCTTGGCTAGTCGCCCAAGACCAACGTCAGCCCCAGCTATTGATTTTGGCGACCCTCCCCCTGCCGTCCCCCGAGCATCCTCTCGTGGCCCATCGCATTAGCTACTGTAAGCGTCATCACCAAGATTGGTTTCGGGGCTATCTTCTCCCGACGGCCCTGCGGGCTTTACAACAAGCGGTCTTACCCTTGCGAGAGGGGCAGGGAACCCTGGCAATTTTGGATCATCGGGTTAATTCCCGGAGCTATGGCCGGGAAATTCTGAGGGCCTTAGAACCCTATGGCCGCTGTAGTTATCTCGATCCAACGGATTTAGGAGAATTCCCCTCGTTGGGTTAGGCTCTAAAGTCGAAGTCGGAACCTTGGTCAGAGGCATTGATTGGGCCGTCATACGGGCGTTTTCCCACTGCGGCCCTAGGATCGAGAGGGCCAGACTGAGGAGTATGAGTTCTAGGCGTGTTGACCAATGGCTCATTGGTGTAGCCTCCAAAATACTGGCAAGGATGTCTCCCAGTAAATCAGAGGCATTTAGTAATTAGGGGGCAGAACGGGCCAGTTTTGAGATTGCCCCGCTAACCCCCATGGCCACGAGGATCGGCCACCGGACTGGGACGAAAGCCCGCTTCTAGGGCCGAGACTTGACCCGTTGCCCGGGCGTAGGGCAATGCCAGGCCCTGTAATAGGGCCGCTAGATTAGCCTCTAGGATCGTGCGGGGTTGCTCACCAATCGCCTGAGCAATGGCCTCCCCGGCTTCATTTAAAAACACAAAATGGGGAATACCATCGACCCGATAGCGCAAAACTTCGGGCAACCATTTGCTGTTGTCTACATTCAGCATGGCGAAGTTCACCTGGTCAGCATATTTTCGTTTAATTACGGCTAAGTCCTTGGCCATGGTCTGACAGCTAGTACACCAGTCTGCATAAAATTCCGTCAGCGTCGGTTTACCATTACTTAACGCAACCTCTAGGGGAATGGCCTGCTGGGACTGTGCCTCTAGGGAGGTGGCACTGCCCTGGGTTTGAAAACCGAAATAGATAGCGCCACTCAAGATAACTGCCATCAGGGCCAGCACTAGGTTTCTAACTCGATTCATAAACACTCCTTAGACTTTGGTTCTATCCGTCAAAATTTCATAGCCCGTCGCCGTTACCAAAACCGTATGTTCAAACTGAGCCGACAGGGCATTATCTACAGTTACCACCGTCCAACGGTCTCGCAGGGTACGGGTGTAGCGGGAACCTGCATTAATAATCGGTTCAATGGCCAGGGTCATGCCCGCCTTAAGTTGTACATTGGGTAAATCCCGAGTGCGGACATTGAAAACGTGGGGGTCTTCATGGAGATTACGCCCGACCCCATGGCCGGTAAATTCCTCTACCACGCTATAGCCGTGCTTTTTCACATAGTCTTCGATGGCTCCGGCCAGGGCCATCAAATCTTTACCTGCTTTCACCTGTTGAATTCCTTCAAACAGGGCTTCCTCTGCCACTCGGATTAAGCGTTCGGCCTTGGCGGAGACCTTACCCACGGGAATGGTAATACAGGAGTCGCCATGATAACCCTGGAAACAGGCCCCAGTATCTACTTTTAGAACATCCCCCGCCCGGATTTTTTTGCGGTGACTGGGAATGCCATGAACCACCTCTGCGTTAATACAGGTGCAGATGGAACCAGGAAAACCATGATACCCCTTAAAACTTGGCGTTGCTCCCATTTCCCGGATCCGCCTCTCGGCGTAAACATCCAAGTCTCCCGTGCTCATGCCCGGCTCGACCATGGCCTCAATTTCCTTCAGGACGGTGGCAACAATGGCCGCAGATCGACGCATAATCGCAATCTCCTCCGCTGACTTGATCACCACTCCCCGACGGCTTTTGTTCCGTTGGGAGGGTTTAGGACTGGGGGCTGTCCTTGGAGAAACCGGGGGGGCAAACAACTGAGAGAGAATATTCATGGAGCAAAGGTACTGGTTCTGGGCAACACCCTTTGAGATCAAGCAGACAGTAGTGTTGATTGTACCAAACTCATCCTTAAAACGGGCTTTAGGCCCCCAAGGCTATCGTCAAGGGGAAAACCATTACGGCATGTAACGATTCGTCCCACAGCCTAACGGCTTGAGTTTTTTATTGTTACATTTTAAATAATCTTTTCTTAACTTCTAGTTAATCTTGCAGGGGCCGGGATGAACCGCCGTAGTTTGGCCTTGCTGGTCATTAGCGTTGTGCTAATGGTTGATACATCCAGTGCGTCAGCAACCCGTTGGGGGGTGGGAGAAAGTCCGTCCGACGGTGCCGGTGCAACGGAACATCGTTGCGTTGCGGTTTTAGAGGTTCAGGCAGGAGAGGCCCAGGAGCGTCGTTTTAGTCCTCCTAACCTTGATCTGAAATTGGCGGCCTTGGCCCTGGGAGAGTCGGAAGAGGGCCTGAACGGAGTACCGTTATACGTTGAAACGCTGATTTATAACGAAGGCCGGGTGGAGGTGATTCGTTCCTGGCTTCATCATCACGTTTGTCAGTAGGACTGGAAAATAATCCAGCCCTGAGCTGAGTGCGAGAGAAAATTCGGTATTTAAACCCCGCCTAAGTTGAAGCCCGGAGTTTTTCTTCTTTGGGGTCGAGGTGGGATTTGACCCACAAGCAATCAGCGAGGGCAATTGAGTTGGCGTTAATACGGGACTTGAAACGTTCGGCCTGAGCGATTAAGTCGGCCTTGTGGTTATAGCAAAAGCAAAACCTTTGCAATAAATTAAACACATCTTGGTATTAGTCCCCTGGAGTTATAAGGTTCGGAGATCGCCCCCTAGGCCAAGGGGAAGCAGTCTGGAAAAAGGTGCCAAAATTAAAGAATACGTTTTCTATTCAAACGCCTAGCGTATTGGAGACTGTTTTTATGAGTAATACCAGTAACTTCCGGCAGGCCATGCGGGAAGCCCAAACCCAGTCCCTGGTGGGCCCTAATGTGATTTCCAATGCCCTCCCCTTCCTGGGCGGTGGCCTGGTTTTGACCGCTGTTGGCACTTACGGTGGCCTGGGAATGCTGGCCAGTAACCCCGGTCTGTTCATGATGACCTTTTGGGGGGCTCTAATCGGGAATTTCATCCTTTTCTTTGTTGCCCGCAACGTTGCGGAGAACGGCAATAATAGCGTGGCTTTACCGCTCCTCGCCGTTTACAGCCTACTATCTGGCTATACCTTGAGCGGAATTGTTGCCGTAGCCCTGGGGACTTCTGGGGTCGGCATTCAAGGTATTGGCATTGCGGCCCTTGCCTGTGGGGTTACTTTTGTGGTGGCCCGGAGTGTCGGCTCTAATTTAGGCGATAAAGATGGCCTGGCCCTGGCCCAAACGGTTCAGTTGGGGATTATTGCCCTACTGGTGGTTTTGGTTCTGCAAATTGTCTTGCAATTCTTTGGGGTCTATACGCCTAGCTGGCTAGAAATCGGTATTTCTGGTGTGGGCGTATTCCTGTTTGCGGGGGCTTCGGTGGTGGATTTTTATATTCTGCCCCGTACCTACAATGACCGCCAATATTTACCGGCGGCCCTGTCCATGTACCTGACCTATATCAACCTCTTCATTTTCATTCTGCGCCTACTGATTGCTCTTAACGGCCGCGACTAGGGCCTTTGAGGAGATTACTTACCTAGCATTGGCCCGGAGGTTGGGACGTTCATCAGTCCCTCTTCTGGGCCAATCATTTGGGCTCTTTTTGATGTGACAATCCTAAAAAACAACCGCCCCGAAGGACGGCACAAGCGATTTTTCGTGTGTGAGGAAAAAATTTCGCTAAGTTCTGCTTATTTCTCACCTCACTATGGATAAGATTTTAAACGAAAAGCTCGGGCCATTGATTCCCCCAAGGGAGTGATGCCATACTGAACAGGTGTCATTGCGGGTTTGTGTTATAAGGAGAAGCTATGACCAGAGTCATGATTGTAGGAGCTGGGGGTGTCGGCAATGTTGTGGCCCACAAATGCGCCGCCCAGAACGACTTTAGCGAAATTTTGTTGGCGAGTCGTACCCAGGCCAAGTGCGACCAAATCGCCGCTCGTATCGGTTCTCCTAAACTTAAAACAGCGGCCCTTGACGCAGACCAAGTCAGTAATACCGTCAAATTACTGCGGGACTTTCAGCCAGAACTCTTAATTAATGTGGCCCTGCCTTACCAGGACTTGGCCTTGATGGATGCCTGTCTAGAAGCTGGGGTCCACTACCTCGACACCGCCAACTACGAACCCCCCGATGTGGCCAAGTTTGAATACCATTGGCAATGGGCCTACCAAGATAAATTTCAGCAAGCGGGCCTGACGGCTATACTGGGTTGTGGCTTTGACCCAGGCGTTACCGGCGTCTTTACGGCCCATGCCCTGAAGCACCATTTTGACGAAATTCACTACCTCGACATCGTGGATTGCAACGCGGGTAGCCATGGCCAGTCCTTTGCTACCAACTTCAACCCCGAAATCAATATCCGCGAAATTACCCAAAAGGGCCGCTACTACGAAAATGGCCAATGGGTTGAGATTGATCCCCTTTCCATTCATCGTCCCATTCCCTACCCTGAAATTGGGAACCGGGAATCCTACCTGCTTTACCACGAAGAACTGGAATCCCTAGCGAAAAATATCCCTGGTCTAAAACGGGCTCGTTTTTGGATGACCTTCTCCGAGGCCTACATTACCCATCTGCGCGTTCTTGAGGCCGTGGGCATGACCCGCATTGACGAAGTCGAATTCCAGGGCCAAAAAATCGTTCCCCTGCAATTCCTCAAAGCTGTTTTACCGGAACCGGCTTCTTTAGCTGAAAATTATTCTGGCCAGACTTCCATCGGTTGCCATATCCAAGGCCTCAAAGATGGCCAACCCAAGACCTACTACGTCTACAATAACTGCGACCATGCAGAATGTTACCGAGAAGTGGGTTCCCAGGCCATTTCCTACACCACTGGCGTACCGGCAGTGATTGGGGCCTTGATGGTAGTGCGGGGCCTGTGGAAAAAACCGGGAGTCTTTAATGTAGAAGAATGCGACCCGGATCCCTTCATGGCGTTGCTAGGCCCTCTAGGGTTGCCCTGGCATGAGGTGATCAATCAGCCGTCTCCCTTTGAGTACCCTTAAGTTTTTCAAAATTGGCTTCCCCTCTGATGGCTTATTTATCGTCAGAGGGACTTTTATTTGTGCTAGACAAGGAGCGACACAAACGATAGGATGATAGCGCTTTGAGTTTCTCTGCTCCCCGCTGGCCATGACCTCTGACCGTATTATTGTTCCCCTAGATGTCCCCAATCTGGAAGCGGCCATTACTCTGCTCAATGCCTTGCCGGAGGTCAGCTTTTGGAAAGTTGGACTAGAGCTTTTTGTCAGTACCGGGCCACAGATTTTAGAAATTTTAAAAGAGCGAGACAAGCGGATTTTTTTAGACCTCAAATTCCACGATATTCCCAACACTGTGATGCGGGCCTGCCGGGCGGCCAGTCGTTACCAAGTGGATTTACTAACCATCCATGCCACGGTGGGCCGCAGTGCCCTCAAGTTAGCGGCAGAGGCCCTGGCTCAAAGCCAATCCTCCACCCAATTAATTGCCATCACCCTGCTCACTAGCCTAATTTCTCGGGATCTGGCCTTTGACTTAAAGATCCCCCTAGAACTTCCAGACTATATTCTCCAAATGGCCCTGATGGCCCAGGAATCCGGCCTGCAAGGCGCGGTGTGTTCTCCCCAGGAAGTGGGACAACTACGCCAGGCCTGTCGTCCCGACTTTCTTTTGGTTTGTCCTGGTGTACGGCCACTGGGTAGCCAAACGGGCGACCAAGCCCGGGTGATGACCCCTAGAAAGGCCCTGGCGGCCGGGGCCGATTACCTGGTGATTGGTCGTCCTATTACTGCGGCCCCTTCGCCCCAACAAGCATGGGAAATGATTTGCCAGGAACTCGGTTAAGCTGGTCTGGTCTTCTCGTTGGCCTTACCCTCCTAGGGGCAATGGAATCTGACGCTTTACGGGCTCAACCTGTGGCACAGGCCTGCTCCCAACCGTTGCCGATTCTCGTTAACCGATTATTGGCCGACCTGCCAAGTTATGCGAATCGAGTGGCGCAACGTGACCGTTCTGAGGCATCTCCCCTGCGCAGTTATCTGCTCTTAGCCGGCCGGCCCATTTTTGAGCCGCTACCCCTGAATCAACAGCAGTTGCAGCCCCAAGGCCCTGATACAACCCAGCAAGTTTTTTTTACGACTCTAGAGCGTCAGTACAATAATCGCCAGATTAATACCCAGCAGAACTTTTACTGGGCCTTTTTTGTCCCGACCCAACAGGGATGGCAATTGGCCCTGCTCTACGCTCAACTCGCAGCCCGGCCACCTCAAAATCGGCCCTTACCGCCCCAATCTGCGGAAAATAGCGCCGTTGGTCGGGCCATTCAACTCTGGCTCCGGGATTGTCAGGCCGGGGTGTTAAAAGAGTCGATAGATCAAGGAATTGATAAAGCCCAGCAGTAGGGCTCCCATCAAGGCACTCCAAAATCCCCAGCGAAGGGAGAAGCCATCCACCAGAAAGGCTGCCAGGCCAAAAATAGCGGCATTAATGACCACAGAAAAGAGGCCAAAGGTTAAAAAAGTGAGGGGAAAGGCAAAAAAGGCGAGAACGGGCCGTACAAAGGCATTGAGTAGACCAAAAACTAGCGCGGAGATCAGCGCTTTCTTGAAGCTACTAATTTCTACCCCCGTCGGTAGCTTGGAAATGATGAAAAGGCTAACGGAGGTCACAAGCCAGGCCACTAAAAGTCCTAAAGGATTCATAATTTTAAATGGTTTATCATGAACAAGTCTGCCTCAACTATGGCAAAGGACTCACGTTTTGCCAAGCGTTGGCGAGGAAGCTCGATAGGGATCTGGGGTAATCCGATAGCGGGTGAGCCAATGATCGATGCGGCGCAGGGTTTGCAGGTCTTCTTCTGGTAGGGGCCAAGGGTCTTGAACAAGGCGCTGTTTATCAACGGATAATTGCTGTTCGAGAAACGCAAAGGCCTGACGGATATCCGTCGGGGTTACTGCCAAAGGGGCCGCAAAATGACAGGGAATTAGACGCTCTACCGGCCATTGACTGATTTGTTCAACCCAGGCCAAGGTGGTTTGGGGATAGCGATTTAGAATTAACTCCCGTAAAATGGGGGCTACCCGTAACTGGCCCTCTCCCCGCAGGCGCTGAAAGGTTTCTGGCCAATGGGTTTTCCACTGAAAAGGATACAGGCCAAAATAATTTTTGGCTCGGCGTTCCGGGGCCTGTCCTGCTTCTTGGAACACCTGTCCCCAATGGGGTATCTGGAGCGTACTAGCTTGGAAATATAGAGCAAAGAGACAGATCCGTTGCCATCCCTTTTGGCGCTGACTCGGTGTATCTGTGATAGTAGCTGGCCCAGTATCCTTGGCATGGAACAACAGGGGATAGGGATCGAGCTGAAGTATAGCTGGGGGATCTTCAGGAATCGAAATCAGGCTATCGGTGACCAACAGCGTCTGAGTTGGCCGGTGAAAAAATGCCACTTCCCCAAATTGGCCAAGGCGTAAATCCAGCGGGCCGAGAATACGGTAGTCAAATTCCGCAAAAAAGGGGGCCTGGCTGGGATCGGCGGGCAGTGTTTGGGTGCGACGGGAGGGAAAGCCGAGCCAGGCCAGGGGTAAATTCAGGGGAAAGCTCCACTGGCCCGGTGCCGTGTAGACTAGAGCCTGGGGAAAATGCCGGGCAAAAGGGCCAACAAAAACCTTATGTTCTAGGCCCGAAATGGTCGGCAAGATAATGTACTTGATCTTACCGTAGCGGTCAATCAATTCCTGGAGTAAGCGTCGGCATTCGAGGGTCGGAGCCACGGGGGCATACACCAACAGGCCCCCATCTTCCAGACGTACCACTGTCATCCGAATCGGCACCACCACATAAAAAATGCCCTGGAGTTGCTCAAAGGTCCAGATCCAATCCGGCACTACTTCCTGCCGTAGGGTTCGCTTCTGACCGTAGGGATAAATGGGAACCAGATACCAAAAAGGCCATGACCAATCCTGTTGGGGTTGGGAGGAGGACGCTGGAGATAACGCAGAATTTCCCGCCATGTTGAGCAACAAGCACCACAGAACACTAGGATCTAATCTACGTTGTTTCGGGGCCACCAGAGAGCTTAGCGTGGTCGGTGGGTTTTTCGTTTTCGTCGGAATTGGCGGCGGTAACGACTGACTAAAACATCACTGAGAGTATGGCCCATGGCTCCAATTTCTAGCCCCAGCACCAGCGCAATGAGTTCTTCGGGGTGTTGCTGGAGGGCCACAAAAATTTTTGCCAAACCCTGCTGGAGTAACATTCCTAGAGAAGGCCAAGCCAAGGCAACAACGGCAAGGAGTGGGCCTAATCCCAGGCCTATAAACAAGCCCAGGTAAAGCAGACGGAGTCCCGTGCCCACCATCAGGCCATGGGACCACAAGGAGCGGTGGCGGAACAGTCGACGGTAGGGAAGCCAAAGCCAGCGGAGATAACCCCAACGTCTATACTGCACCGAATGAATATCCAGATCTGGCCCAAACATCAGTCCGGCAAATAAGGTACTAATACCAGCAAGGCCCCCTAGGTGCCAACGCTGAGTCAGGACGTAACCACCAGTAACAACGGCAGGAAATAAGGCCCAGGTAATTCGGTCATGGGTTTTTCCCGACGGCATAAAATACTTGGCCTTTCTAAATTAAGGATGCTATTATAGCTAAGCACCGATGGGGGCGGTTAGCTCAGTTGGTAGAGCGCCTGCCTTACAAGCAGGATGTCACTGGTTCGAGTCCAGTACCGCCCATCTACAAGTTCTGGAACTAGCGGTGGTTAACCCCGGCCCACTCAATAGCGTAGTCTCGATAGAGATGATTGGCTTGCCCTACGTTAAGTTCCTGAATTCCCAGGGAAGAAAAAATCAAGCTGGCTCCCATCAGGGCCATGATGGCATTTTCAGAAAAGCTGACTAAGCCTAGGGGAGCCTTGGAATTACCACCAACGCAGGCACAATTTAAAGCCAGTTTATCCATATAGACCGCCTTAAACACTGATACGGTACCGCTGAGGCCCACGAGTAAGGAAGCAATCCCTGTGGCCAAGGGAACAATTCCCGATAGATAGCCTAAACCCAATAGCAATTCAAGGAAAGGATAGGCCTTGCCGTAGGGCTTGCATTGCTGGGTAATCAGATCATATTTCTCAAAGCTCTTGGCAAAGGCCTCAATATCCATCAACTTTAAGGATGCCAGCATCGAAAGGGAAATCCCCATGAAACCCGTCACCCCCAAAGATGTGGACAGGGCCATGAGCCCCGCCGTTGAAAAGAGGGCAATAACTGGCGTATAGGAATACTCTGCTTTTTCGGGATTGACCTGTAATAGTTGGGCCAGGTCGGCATAGCCTCCAATTCTGGTCTCGCCGAAGAAGATTTGCGGCGTGGTGACTACCTGATATTGGGCCTTAAATTGCACAACTTCTTCCTGGGAGGTTAGCTTAATATCCTCAAAGGGAATTCCCTGTTCTTGTAATAAATTAACTGCTTTCAGGCCCCAAGGACAGTCGTGGCCGGGCAGGGCCATGCGGTATACCTTGGCCGAGACAGCACTATCGGTTAAATGTTGACGAATTGCTTCCATTACCGTCACCTCTCTAGTAGAAGCTGAATGAATCTACTCTAGACTCTCTAGCTGACTGTAGAGTCAAGCAGCATCAGAACTAATTTTCAGAAAAATTTCTCCGATCCAAAGACTTGACTCTCTAGCAGACTGTATGGTTTACAGTAGGCTTATCTATCTATCTGGCTTGGGAAGAGAAAGACATGGTTACGCTCTTAAAAATTGGAGAGATCGCTAAAAAAACCGGTGTTTCCGTCGGCACCCTGCGCTACTACGAATCGTTGCAACTGTTGTCCCCCCTGGAGCGTGGGGAGAATAACTACCGCTACTATGGCCCTGAAACAATCCAACAAGTGGAATTTATTAAAAAAGCGCAATCCCTCGGCTTTTCTCTAGAGGAGGCCCGACAAATCCTAGCAGTGAAACAAAGTGGAGAACCGCCCTGTGAATTGGTTAAACAGTTATTGGCTCAGAAGATTACAGAGCTTGATCTCAAAATCCATCAGATGACTGTCTTTAAAGCTGAGTTGGAAAACTACGCAACTGAATGGCTGGCTATTGCAAGTCAGAACTCAGACGTCCAAAATGCCGTCTGTCCTTTAATCGCCTCCGTACTTGGATAGGTTTATTGAGTCGGAGAGGATAGCTTACGGATTTCCGAATAAAACGCACTATAGCTAAATTGGCCCCCTTGTTGAATCAAACAGGTGCGGAGCCGGAGATTCGGGCTCGCAAACCACAACCGTTCTTCAATACGAGTCTCTTGATCCTGGAGCCAGAGGGATAAACTTTCATCGGGGGCCAAAACATATTTTCCCTGCAGGGCCTGGCCCTTAACTGGCCCAAGGGCCAGGCGTAGGAGCGTTCCTTGGCCCGATTGTTCTGTAGGCACAAAAACATAGACGAGGCCTCCCGTTTGCTTTGGTTTTCCCCAATCGACTGAGGTATCCCAGTTCACTTTAACGGCCAATGGGGCTTCTGTCACCGGGATCTGATGTTGTTCTAGGGCCGCTTGGAAGTCAGGTTCAAGCTCAGTTAGAACCTCAATGGCCAATTCGGATTTATGATTTTCTGCCTGCTGTTGCTGAAAATTGTAGTGGGTGCGTTGGGAGAACCATTTGCCTTGCCAGGATGCTAGGTATGCTTGGAGTTCCATGAAAAATAGAGACCGAATTGACCAGATTCGACCTATTTTAGGGCATTTCGAGGCGTTCCAGGGAAAGGGTCGCCGCTTGGCTAACTTGGGGATGTTCATCCTTGGCGAGAAAGCGGAGGGCGGAGCGGCTTTGGTCAGTGGGGAGGTTACCCAGGGCCTCCGCCAGACGTTGACGAATCAACCAATCGTCAGAACTAGCAAATTTTAAAATGGCTTCTACGGTATCAACAGCCCGAATTTCCCCTAGGGCAGCAATGGCCGCTTGCTGGAGAACGGTTTCTTCGCTTTCCAGGGCCGCTAGGAGTACCTCTTTAGCTCGGATATCCTGGAGATTGCCTAGGGAAACGGCGGCACTAAAGCGTACCAGCCATTCCGTATCTTCATAGAAAGCTCGGCTGAGGGGTTCGAGGGCCCGATTGTCAGCGAGGTAACCCAAGGCCCCAGCCGCATCGGCCCGGATGCCGTAGTCAGGATCGGTTTCGAGTAGTTGAACCAAGATGGGATAGCACTCTTCCGTTTGCTTAATCCCTAGGGCAAAAACCGCCATGGAACGGACTTGTAGAATTTCATCGTTGAGGACTTTTTTAATTAGGGGCACAGCTTCTTCGCCAGAATAGGGCCGGAGCGAGGCCAGGGCAATCATCCGGTCTTTGGAATTGGGACTATCTAGCTGAGTGGCAATTTGCTCTAGGGTCAGGGGATTCATGAGAATGCTCAACATTTCTTTACATAAATCCTATTCTAACGATTTTCTTTCCTGGACTGGGTCGCTTTCCCTTCTCGAGGATAGGGGTCGGCTAAGATACGAATAAGGCTCCTGGTAGCGAGCTATTCTGTCCTGACCTGGCCATTCCTATGAGTAAATCCACCCACGCCCACCTGACCTTTTCCCTCTCCAAGGGTTTATCCTTTTCTGAAAAGGAACAAACGAAACGCCAGAAAGAATACTACATGGGCGCAAAACTCTTGGAAATTGGGGTTCAACCCCAGGCGGCTGTCTATCGCTGGTCTTTAGAAACCAATCCCCAGGAAGAAATTTGGACCTACAGTGCCTTTTGGGGAGAGTCGAAGGAACGCTTGCTATCAGGTCAGTATCCCCTAGAGGGCTCTGAACTGCTCGACTGTGCTCGAGCCAATGCCAACCAAGGCCTGGCTGTAACTGCTCAACTCTGTGGTTATGGTGAACACATTACACAGTTTGAAACTGCTTTACAGGAAGCGGCCCAACGGGCCGGCCTATCCCTTCAGTCTTTGACGGATTTACTACCTAAATCTGGCCAAGGACTGACCCTGGCCCCGGAAACGGATGCCTCGTTGTAGGGTTAGCCAATCACCCACAGGCCTTGGCGTCGCCATTGCTGTTCTCGGAGTGCTTCCTCGAGTTGGGTCGGGGCAATATAGCCGCAGCGTACCAATAGTTCCCCCAGTTTGAGGCGATAGGAATGCTGGAGTTCCACAGCTTCCAGAAGCTGGTATTCAGAAATTAACTTTTTTCTAATCAGGATTTGGCCAAGGCTATGGCAGGAGAGGGCTTGAGGATTTTGGGCTAAGGGAGAGCGGGTACAAAGAGCGCTAGTCATAGTGCTAAATCTCCTCAGTCGTTAACCAAGGTTATTAAGTCAATGGTCTAGAGAATTCAAAAAGTATCCGCTATCGTAAGGGCTGACTCTAATCTTTGAGAAGAGGCCAAGCCACTATTTACAAAAATTTATATTTCCTGCGTCGGGCGCAACGTCGTTCCCAGCGTATCAAGAGTAGTTCACTGTCGATATGCTTCCACGCTAAGCTAACCATTGGTTCACCGTATTTTGAAACAAGTGCATGGCTGGTCATAGTAAATGGGCAAATATCAAACGACAAAAGGCCCGGGTCGATGCTAAAAAGGGCAAGACCTTTACTCAACTCTCACGGGCCATCATTGTCGCGGCTCGTAACGGGCTACCGGATCCCGCTGGCAATTTTCAATTGAGAACGGCCATTGAAAAGGCCAAGGCTGCGGGGATTCCCAACGAGAATATCGAACGGGCCATCGCCAAGGGGGCCGGCACCTACGACAGTGGCGAAGCCAATTTTGAGGCTATTCGTTACGAAGGTTATGGCCCGGGGGGCATCGCCATCCTGGTCGAGGCTCTGACGGATAATCGCAACCGTACCGCTGCCGATCTCCGAGCCGCTTTTAGTAAAAAGGGCGGCAACCTCGGGGAAACGGGCTGTGTCAGCTGGATGTTTACTCAGAAAGGTGTGGTGCGTTTGAGTGGGACAGTCAGTGAAGAATCCCTGTTGGAGGCGGCCCTGGCCGGAGAAGCCGAAACCTACGAATGGCTAGATGAAGCGGAAGGGGGCGGCGTAGAATTATTTACCAATGTGGCGAATACGGAAAACCTAGTTCAGAGTCTCAAAAATGCTGGCTTGACGGTGGCCGAGAGTGAACTGCGCTGGATTCCCGAAAATATAGTAGAAGTGACAGATGAAGAGCAGGCCCAGGCCCTCTTAAAATTGGTTGATGTGTTAGAAAACCTGGATGATGTACAGTCTGTGACTACGAATTTTGAACTGGTGGAGGCCCTGCTCGGATTGGCTGAATAGCCATCAATGATTGCCAGTAAGCTTCGGTCCATGGTCGATAATAGAAAAATGTTGACCGAGGTAGTCACCCTGGACAACACCGATATCGTCATAGGAATTAAGTGTGCATGGGACTGCTAACCAAGGGCCTCGAAATTGAAATCTATACCGGCACCCCCCAAGGCCAGATCATCGGTTTATCCGACCGAATTGTGCAAGACCTAACGGGCTTTGTACGAGAACCCGATAGTCGCAACGTGGAATACACGACGGCCCCGTTTCAGAGCTATGACCGCTTACTCTGTGCTATTTTGCGTCCACGCCGTCAATTGCGTCAGTACCTAGCAAGCCTGGGTGACTATACTCTTATTCCCGGCAGTTGCCTTTCCCTCGGCGGTGGGCAAGTATTTTACCGCTCCGATCCACAAAATCCCTACCATAGCTACATTGAGCAGACCTACGGCCCGACGGTGGTGACGGCCAGTGTCCATATCAACATCGGTATTGCCGACCCAGAACACCTACTCCAGGCCTGTCGTCTAGTTCGTCTAGAAGCGCCGCTGTATCTGGCCCTGAGTGCCTCCTCTCCCTTCTTTGATGGCCGGGTGACGGGGGCCCATTCCAGTCGTTGGCAAGTCTTTCCCAAAACGCCGCCCCAAGTTCCCCTTTTTACCAGTCATGGCCACTTTATTGAGTGGACGGAACAACAATTGCAGTTGGGTACCATGCAGAATGTCCGTCATCTCTGGGCCTCGGTGCGGCCCAATGGCGATAACCGCCCCTATAATCTCAATCGGTTAGAACTCCGCATCTGTGATTTAGTTACTAATCCCCTCCATCTGCTGGCCATTGTGGCCCTCCTGGAAGCGCGTTTAATGCAACTGGCCCTTGACCCGAGCCTCGATCCTCTCCAGGCTAGTTCCTTAGCCCCGGACAGGTTGCTGGAATTAACGGATAAGAATGAGACCCTTGCCGCCCAATCCAGTTTGGACGCGACCTTATTCCATTGGCAGGATGGGCGTCCGATCCAGGCCCGAGACTGGATAGAAGAGCTGTATACATCGGTGTATCCTCTTGCCAAGGCCCAGGGCTTTAGTTGTTTTCTCTCTCCAGTACAGACTATCCTGCGTCAGGGCAACATGGCCCAGCAGTGGCTCCAGCAGTACCAGAAGGGGATTTCATTATCGGTTATTCTGCAACAGGCCATTTTCGATACAGAACAAGAAGAACAGCGCCTCGCCGAAGACCTCTGTCTCCCCGCCCTGGTGGCCTAAAATTGGCGGTCTATTTCAATAAAAATTCATAAATCCTGTCAGCTTGGAAAGCTGAATAAGTATTTTTTATAAGTTAGGGGGTAAAGATAAGTATTTTTCGGTAGGATAATTAGCTGAATTAATCACTCTGCTTCGATTGTCGCCATGGTACAGGTCGTTTTGGTTCATCCTCAAATTCCCCCCAATACAGGCAATATTGCCCGTACATGCGCTGCCACAGCCACCTCGTTACATTTAGTTGGCCCGCTAGGATTTGAGTTAAGTGACCGTTATCTGAAGCGAGCTGGCCTAGACTACTGGCCCCATGTCGATCTTCACTACTATCCTGACGTGGCAGCTTTTCTGGCTCATTGGCAAACGGTCGGAGGCAACCTGGTTGGCTTCAGTGTGAGGGGAACAGATAGTTATCTAGACTACGAATTCCAGGCAACGGATTGGCTGCTCTTTGGCAGTGAAAGTGATGGCCTGCCAGCAGAACTCCGGGCCCAATGCACTCATCTCCTCTACATTCCCATGCCTGCTGGTGCAGTGCGGAGTTTGAACTTGTCGGCGAGTGCCGCTATTGCTCTCTTTGAGGCCTATCGCCAGTTAAAGTACTTTGATTCATGAGTACAAAATCGGCTCATTGATAAGAAATTTCTATATTTCTGGTGCTTAATTTCGGTAGAGGCCTGATTATTATCTCTAATAGGCTTGAACTGGCTCTTGGCAGACGCCTTGCTTTCCTGGGAAATCGGTCAAATCTTTGGAGGCGGGGAAATTAGCCTGTTTCATAGAAACATTATTCTGTCAACTCCGTCTATTGCACAAGTTTGATTGGACACTGTCTAGATTGAGGTGACTCAGGGAGGCAAGGCCTAGACCCAGACTTGTCTAAATTGGGAAAGCAAGTTAATCTTTGCAGAGCAATTAATCCTGAGTATACCGACCAAATTAGTGCTCTTGTTCATTGGTTGCTTCCCTTTACTCTAGAACTGACCGTCGTGATCAACATCGGTCATTAGCGTGTTCAACGCTCGTTCACACACCAGGAGGTTCTTCTTGAAAGACATATTCAAACAGAAGGTCACACTGACTCCCTCATGCTTATCCGGATCAGCCGACAATTTATTGATGCCATTCGTGAAGGCCTCGGAAAGCTTGTTGACTGAAAGTGAGGGATATCGTCGAGTCCGCCGCTCCGCGGCTCTCCTCGGACTAGCTATCTCCATGAGTGCCTCTAGTCTCGTTCTTTCTCATCGAGCCAACGCAACGACAAGTACTGAAACCGAGACTGCAACTACTACCCTGGCCAAGCTATCGCTTTCCTCAACCCCTGAAGTCCCGAGTCTAGAACCGAAGCCCCCAGAAACCATAGCTGCTTCCAACTTGGCGCCACCTAGCCTCAAGTACCAAGTCCGAGCAGGAGAGACCATCTGGCAAATTAGCCAAGACTTCCATCTGAGCCCCGAACTCATTGCCGCCACGAATCAAATCACGACCGATACTCCACTAGTAGAAGGGCAGACGCTCAAAATTCCCTCCACAACCTCCCGCGTCCCTCTGCTTCCCCTTGCTTCAATCCCCCCTCTCCGTCCGACGCTGGTTAGTGCTTCGCCTCAATCACTTCCTGAGCCCCAACGATCCGAACCACAACCCCGCCAAGTTTCCAGTCATTCCCCCGTAGCTTTAGCTAGCCCGGCACCCGAAATTCAAGCCGAGGTAGCTGATGTCAGTCAGCCCATCCAAGTCATTCCGGCAGAAGCCCCCGTTTTGTCGGAAAAACTCCAGGCAGCAGCCCAGGAAGCCGGTATTTCTGTTCCTCCGGCCCCGGCCCCCATCTCGGAATTGAATCGGCCCGTGCCCATTTTTGTCCCTACTCCCGACGCTGCTATTCTACCGCCGAAGCAACCTAGGGCGGAGGTGACTCGTCTACCGGCACAATCTACTCCGCTACCTCCAGTGCTAGCCACTCCTCCTATACCTCGTAAGCCGGAATCCGAGTTGATCCCACGAACCCAAGAGCCCCCAGTAGCCTCCATTCCTCAACGACCCACTGTAACAGCCTTTAATCAGCCGATTAATATTCCCGTTATTCCCCCAGAAACCTCAACTGTCCGCTCCCAAGCAATGGCATCTCCTCAACTGGTGCCCCAGGGGAGTTCGGCCCCCGCAGCGACCTTAACCTATCAGGTCAAACCGGGAGATACGATTAATTACATTGCCCGTCAGCACGGACTCAAACCAGAGGCAATCCTACGGGCTAACAGCATTGATAACCCTAATTTAATTCAAGTTAACCAGACTCTGGTGATCCCTCAGCACCAAGTCGCAGTCGCTCCAGCTCCTGCCCTGCCTCGTCTGGTCACACCTACAGCGACGTCCCAGTCCAGGACTCCCCGCACCACGGTGGGTTTACTGCCGGATGTTGCTGTCCAACCGACAGTGACGACAACCGAGAATCCTTTAGCCCAGGAAACCCAACGGCTGAAAGCTGAGGTGGCCCAACTCCCATCCTCCAGCCAACACCAGGCAGCTACTCCAGGGGCGATTCCATTGACGGTGGAGCCAGCTAGTCAAGAATCTTTAGATGCCTATGATATCAATCCCCAGTGGAATGCTCAGCGTCAACCGTCCCAGAGCAACCGCTCCCTGCCCAGGGGCTTTACGGCACCCCGCACAGCCCTAGAGCAAATTCAACGCAACTATGGCGCCCGTTCCAATGCTCGAAATCTTGAGGACTCCCAAATTGTTGGCGCTGCACCGGTTTCACCAGAAGAATACAATGATGAACTCCAATTGCCTGTCGGCATTGAAGTTAGCCCTGAATTTCCAGAGTCACCAAAGGAATTTACGGGTTATATCTGGCCCGCTAAGGGAGTGTTGACCTCTGGTTTTGGCCGTCGTTGGGGCCGTCCCCACCGAGGTATTGATATCGCAGCCCCCATTGGCACACCAATTATGGCCGCCGCCCCCGGCGAAGTTATTTTTGCTGGCTGGAATTCTGGTGGGTTTGGAAACTTAGTTAAAATTCGCCATGCTGATGGTAGTGTGACCTACTACGGTCATACCAATCGCGTTTTGGTTCGCACCGGCGAGCTTGTTCAACAGGGCCAACAAGTCGCAGAGATGGGAAGTACGGGACGAAGCACCGGCCCCCACCTCCACTTCGAGATTCGTCCCGATGGAAAAACAGCGGTCAATCCAATAGCCATGCTTCCCCAGAGACGCTGATTAATTTCTAATTTCTGGGGGGCGATGACCCTGTCAAAGATGGGCTGCACGTCCCTCTCTGTAGCAAGAAGACGCTTGTGGCCTTGTCAATCCCTCGTCCATGATCCCTAGCTATTTGAGCTGAATGAGCTGGATAGGATAGGGGGCTAGGGATTTTAGCCCAACGGAGGTTAATAATTCCTGCCATTCCTGGGGTTGGGTGGACTGCAAAGGAGCTAGGGCCTGCAGAGTATCCTGCCAGATTTGCTGGTTAGCATAGAATTGGGCCTGATCTAGGGGGGTTTTTGCCTGGGCCAATTGGCTTTTGAGGGTTGGTGCTATTTCTACCCGTCTTAGATTAGCTTCAACATAATCAGTTTTGCCCTGACAGCTAATGGAAAACTGCCAAGTATAGGATTGATTAAAATCTAGGGAGACAGACGTTGGCAGAGCAAGGTTCAAAATACTCGCTTGACTAGGGAGCTTGACCGTACTTTCATAGACTTCCCGACCTTGGGCATCAACGAGGAGCACTTGTCCTTCCTCTAAAGTGGTTGTGGGGACATAGACAAAGAGATGGGGATTACTGGTCGTTGTTAACGATTCCACTTCTGGGGCTATGACCTGGAGTTGCGTTGGCCCCAAACAACTACTGCCTCGGGTTCCGGCTCCACTAGTTGCGGTGGGGGCGCCCCGTTCTGCGGAAGTAGGAAATTTCAGACTCAGCCATACTTCATTTGTACCCGGGGAAGCCAGAAGCATTGGCGTCCAAATTCCCCAGGCGGCCAGGGCCAAGCCGATAGATTTTGTCAACATACAAACTTTGACCTATGGTTGAGAGAATGTCTGCTCTGCTTCAATCTTAGCGACTTCATTCCGCAATTGTGACTCCGGGGGGGGCGACTCTAAAATTGGCATAACTAGAGGCCGAAACTGTTCCAGCAGAGCTGGTTGGCTAGCGGTCAGACAGGGAACCGGATAATGGCCGTAGTCCCGGCCGACCTGAAGGGGAAAGATAGAACCTGAACCGAGGAAGAGAAAACTGCCCCCGGCGGCCCGTAAAATGGGCCAGGCCCCGGCAATATCCCAAATTTTAGGCGTTTTTTCTGCTCCCCCCAGGGCCGTTCCTGCCGCCACCAGCAAGATATTGTAGCTAGCAACGCCCATCAAGCGAAATTTACAGGGAAAGGGCTTGACCATGATGGCCATACTCCGGGCACAGAGATTAAAGAGATGGTTGGAGCTGGGTTGATCAGTACTCACGTGGATCGGCTCTCCATTGAGATAGGCCCCCGTCGGCCCTGTCAGGCCACTGCCTTGGAACCAGTAGCCCCAAAACGATTGCTGAAGCAGGGGAAAATGAACAAAACCAAAGACGGGAGTACCACGGTAGAGCAGGCCCAGGGAAATGCCCCAAATGGGAATTCCCCTCGTAAAATTGGTGGTTCCATCAATGGGATCGATGACCCAACACCAATCGTTAGCCGGGAAAATATGACTGGTTTCTTCCGTCAATAGGCCATGGGTAGGGAAGCGTTGGCTCAAGCGGAGTCGGAGTTCCTGGTCTGTCCATTGGTCGGCCTCAGTGACCAAGCTTCCATCTTGCTTTCGGTCGGCGACGACCTTGGCAAATTTAGTGGCAAGAAAAAGGGCAAGCTCCGCCGTTGTGTGTTGACAAAACTCGAGAACCTCCGGCCAGTGCATCTCCATAGCGAATTCATTGGTATAGTAAAGGACAGCCCATCCCCCAGGATACCGCTATCGTCCCCCTTTAGGAATTTCCCGTGACCCAGGTTCGGTTCCCTCGGCTAGTACTTTCACCTCGTTTTATTGCTCAAGTCTTGGGGCAACTCGCCCGGGAAGGTAGTCTACTGGTGCAGCAGCCTAGCCTAAAAAAATGGGGACGCTGGAGTCTGGCATCCTTAGCCGCAACGTTAATGTGGGATGTGGATTGGCCGGTTACCCTTGCCACAGCCAGCGGTATGGTCAGTGTAGCGGTGATTTATCTTATCCTTAATTCCTCTTGGCGGTCTGACTGGCGACGCTGGTTAAATCTAGCTCACACCCATCAGGGGCAATTGGCCCTCGCGGCCGCTGGCGGTGGTCTGGTTGCCCTTGGTAGTTACGGGGCTGCGATGGTCTGGAGCCATAGCAGTGACCGTTGGTTGGCCACAGCCATTCTGCTGGAGGGAATGGCCACCTTAACAACCTTGGGTTTATTGGCCTGGCAGATCACGCAACAACGCTCCCAAAGGCATCACCAGCAATGGGAACAGTTACTTCTCCAATTGGCCCAGGGCGACCGTCTCCAACGTTTGATTATTATTCGCCAATTGGGCAAGCGGCTCCAGCAAGGGCAACTGAGTGAAACCGAACAAGCCGAACTGCAAGATTATTTTCAACTGCTATGGAGCCAGGAAACCGATCCCCGGATTCGTCAGGCCCTGTTGGATTATTTTCCTGTTTCTCCTGTTCCTGTCCCGATTCCCCGGATCTTAAACCGTCAACTAGCCGATAAAGTTATCCTAGGGGAGTAGTTGCAGGCCATTGAGAAAGGCCCGGCTGGCTCGTTCCTGTTGATCAGAACCGGTGAAGCGAATTCCTATCACGTAGGCCCGGTCTTGCACCAAATAGGCCCGGAAAATAATGGTTTCTTCAGCACTGCGAAAGGTTAACTCCCGGCCTGGATACTGATCGAGGTTAACCCGGCGATTGTTGGTAAGTTTAAATTGGTCGGAGGGCGCTACCTTTTGCTGGAGGGCATCCAGTAAAATTAGGGGATTTTTGACCTGTTGGGGAGTAAGGTTGGGCGCATAACCCGCTACATAGCGACGATCGGCTTGACTAGAATCTAAGGTTTGAAAATTCAGATCACCAAGGCTAGTCGTTAGGGCCACATCTTCCCGGCTAAGGACGCCAGGGGGCATCCAGAAGGATACTCCCCCTTGACGAAACACAACCAATTGCCAAGCATTGGAGCGTTCTCTTGTAGGAATAATCCCATCGGGAGGTGAACGGAACCACAGGGTATCGTCAGACCGCAAGCGGCCCGTTTCAAAGAAACTTTGTCTATTTTGGTTAACCGATTGGGCCTGGGAAGGGGAGGTCAGGCCCAAGATTCCAGACAGAAGAGCGAGAACCAGCAAAAATGTTTTCATTCCAGATTTTATATTGGCAATTGAGGCTACCCCAGCCGGGGATCAGAGGTTGTGGGGGCTAACAGACAGCAACAGGGGCCTGGCGACGGAAAAAAGTTTTCAGGACATCATCAGCCATTTGTGGTGGAGTCAGGCCCAGATCTGCCATGGATTCTGCCGGTGTCGCATGATCCACCAGGATGTCGGGAACCCCTAGGCGTTTGACTGGCACTAATACCTGATGATCCAGTAGGGCTTCGGCGACGGCCGAGCCAAACCCGCCCATCAGACAACCTTCTTCTAGGGTGACAACCTTGCCGATCCGCTCAGCGAGGGGAACAATCAAGTCCGTATCTAGGGGTTTGACAAAACGAGCATTGACAACAGTGGCCTGGATGCCGTGTTCACCGAGAATTTCCGCCACCTGCAGGGCCGGATAGACCATTGAGCCGTAGCCCAACAGGAGCACATCATCGCCGTGACGAAGAATTTCTCCCTTGCCAATCTCCAGACCTTCCCAACCCTCTTCCATCAAGGGCACTCCGATGCCATTGCCCCGAGGGTAGCGCATGGCAATGGGGCCAGCGGTATAGTTCACCCCCGTCACCAGCATTCGCTGGAGTTCGGCTTCATCTTTGGGGGCCATGATCGTTAGGTTGGGAATACAGCGTAGGTAGGCAATATCGTACATGCCCTGGTGGGTCGGCCCGTCGGCGCCGACAATGCCAGCCCGATCCATACAGATAAAGACCGGCAGGTTTTGAATACAGACATCGTGGATGACTTGGTCGTAGGCCCGTTGCAGAAAGGTCGAATAGATAGCGACGACTGGCCGAATCCCTTCACAGGCCAGGCCCGCCGCTAGGGTGACGGCGTGCTGTTCTGCAATGCCGACATCAATATATTGCTGAGGTAATTTGGCTTGAAGTTTATCCAGGCCCGTTCCGGTGGCCATGGCGGCGGTAATGCCCATAATGCGGGGATTTTCTTCCGCTAATTTCGTTAGGGTGTGGGCAAAAACCTTGGAATAACTGGGGGGCTTAGGCTTGCTGGAAGGGTAGGCCTTACCGGTAGACAGATTGAAAGGACTCTGGGCGTGATACCCCACTTGGTCTTTTTCCGCTAGGTCGTAACCCTTGCCCTTCACTGTTGCCACATGAACAAGAACCGGGCCATGGACTTTTTGGGCCTGCTTAAAGGTATCGATGAGCTCTTGGAGGTTATGGCCATCAATGGGGCCAAAGTAGGTAAAGCCCAATTCTTCAATCACGGCGCCCACCTTGGACACTGCCAGACGCTTCATGCCTTCCCGCAGGCGTTCCATTTCCGGGCTGAGGGAATCGCCGAAGAAAGGCAAATGTTTGAATTGCTCCTCCAGATTGTCGGCTAAATTTTGAACAGCGGGGTTGAGGCGGACTTTGTTCAAGTAGCGAGAAATGGCCCCCACGTTGGGAGAAATGGACATTTCGTTATCGTTCAATACCACCATTAGGTTGGTGTGGGGCAGATGGCCAGCATGGTTAATGGCTTCCAGGGCCATGCCCCCCGTCAGGGCACCATCACCAATAATCGAGACCACTTTAAAATCTTCCCCCTTGGCATCCCGCGCCAGGGCCATTCCCAGTCCAGCAGAAATACTGGTGGAGGCGTGGCCGGCTCCAAAATGGTCGAACTGACTTTCACATCGCTTGAGGTAGCCTGCAATGCCATCCTTTTGTCGGAGGGTATGGAAGCGATCATAGCGTCCCGTTAATAGCTTGTGGGGATAGGCCTGGTGGCCCACATCCCAGATGACCTTATCTTGATCGAGGTCTAGGGTGTAGTAGAGGGCAATGGTTAACTCCACCACGCCCAGACCAGGGCCTAAATGCCCCCCACTGGTAGCGACGGTTTGCAGATGTTTCTCGCGGATTTGACGAGCAATCTCCTCCAGTTGCCGGATTGACAGCCCATGTAACTGGTTAGGATGGGTCAGTTCGCTTATGTGCATAGGGAAATTACTATAGATGGATTTTGTGTGGGTTATTTCTCACTGTAGTCTATTTTTTCGCCCGGTTTCGACCCTGGAGGAATCGTTTAGGCTAGCAGTTTTCGGACATCGGTCACTCGCCCCGTCACTGCCGCCGCCACTACCATAGCGGGACTCATCAGTAGGGTGCGCCCTGTCGCAGAACCTTGACGACCCTTGAAGTTGCGGTTAGAAGACGAAGCGCTGATCTGATTCCCCTGGAGTTTATCGGGGTTCATGGCCAAGCACATAGAACAACCCGCCTCGCGCCATTCAAAGCCGGCTTGCTTAAAAATCTGGTCAAGGCCCTCGGCTTCAGCGGCCTGTTTAACCCGTTCTGAACCGGGCACAATAAATGCCTTGACGCCTGGTGCGACCTGACGGCCCTGGGCCAACTTGGCGGCTTCCTGGAGGTCACTCAGACGGCCGTTGGTACAACTACCCACAAAACAAACATCAATGGGGATTCCCTTCAGGGACTGGCCCGGTTGGAGTTGCATATACTGATAGGCCTCCTGAGCAATGGCCCGTTGCTCGGGGTCGAGACTCTCCGGGCTAGGAATGGGTTCACTAATACCAATGCCCTGGCCAGGGGTAATGCCCCAAGTGACCGTGGGTTCAATCTCGCTGGCTTCAAAGCGCACCACGTCGTCGTAAACCGCATCGACGTCACTGGCTAGGCCCTGCCACCAGGCCACCGCTTTATCCCAGTCCTGGCCACGAGGGGCAAAGTCTCGATCCTTGAGGTAGGCAAAGGTGATGGCGTCGGGATTGACGTAGCCACAACGGGCGCCCCCTTCAATGGACATATTACAAACCGTCATCCGTTCTTCCATGGTCATGGCCGCAAAAGTAGAGCCAGCGTATTCATAGGCGTACCCCACCCCGCCGTTTACCCCTAGTTTACGGATAATGTGCAAAATCACATCTTTGGCATAAACGCCGGGGGCCAGCGGGCCATTCACTTCAATTTTGCGTACCTTGAGCTTAGCCAAGGCCAGGGTCTGGGAAGCTAGCACATCCCGCACTTGAGACGTCCCAATGCCCAAAGCAATCGCTCCAAAGGCCCCGTGGGTGGAGGTATGGGAATCACCACAGGCAATGGTCATGCCGGGTTGGGTTAGGCCCTGTTCTGGGGCAATGACGTGGACAATGCCTTGGCTACCGGAACCGATGTTATAGAAGCGAATCCCCTGTTCTTGAACATTGCGCTCCAGGGCCTGGATCATTTCTTCCGCTAAACCGTCTTGGAAGGGCCGGGCCTGGTTCTCGGTGGGAACAATGTGGTCTACCGTGGCCACAGTCCGTTCTGGGTACAAAACTTTTAGGCCCCGCTCCCGGAGCATGGCAAAGGCCTGGGGACTGGTCACTTCATGGATCAGGTGTAGGCCAATGAACAGTTGGGTCTGGCCCGAGGGGAGGGTCTGGACGGTATGCAAATCCCAAACTTTATCAAACAAGGTTCTTTCACTCATCATCCCTCTCCCTAACACGGTGTGGCGATACTCGGCTTCTTATTTTAGCGGTTTCCGGGAACCTCCGGGCACGGTGACTGCCAAGCCCGGGCTTGGTTGAGGGAAAGGGGCTTAGCAAACAGATAACCCTGGCCATAGGCACAGCCCATCTCCGCCAAAAGACTGGCCTGAGCCAGGGTCTCGACCCCTTCCGCTACCACGGTCATACCCAGGGCCGCCGCTAAATTGATCACCGCTTGACAAATACTGCGGCTATTGCTGTGGTGTTCCAGACCTTGAACAAAGGATTTATCGATCTTGACTGTATCCAGTTTGTATTCATTGAGATATTGCAGGCTGGAGTAACCCGTGCCAAAGTCATCTAACGCCAACAAAAAGCCCTCCTGACGACAAGCTTGTACCCAATGCATGGCCATATCTCGATTGAAGAGGGCCCGTTCTAGAATTTCCAATTTGATCTGCTGGGGTTTAACACCTAATGTTTTTGCCGTCTCCAATAGGCCGGGGACAAAATCTCCTCCTTCAATTTGACGACTGGCAATATTGAAACTCATGAACAAGGGATGAGCATGCTGGGTCTGGAGTTGCTTTAGGTCGGTTAGGCCCTGTTGAATCACCCATTGCCCCAGGGGAATAATCAGCGAAGTGGCCTCGGCCAGGGGAATAAAAATATCGGGACGAATCAAGCCTCGCCGAGGACTCTGCCAACGGATCAGGGCCTCGAAGCCTTCCAGGCGGTTTGTCCGTAAATTAACAATGGGTTGGTAGGCCAAGCTAAATTGCCCTTGGTGGAGGGCCTCCCGTAACTCTCCTTCCATGCGAATCAGATCCACGGCTTCACCAATGCGGGCCGATAAACTCTGTTCTGCTTCAGCCGCGGGATAGAGGGTTAGAGATTGTTCCGGCTTGGCCCCGCGGAAATGGGTGGTTTCTGACCGAAAATAGCGTAAAACGACCAGAAGTAATAGACGGAGAATTGGATCTGCTTCCTGGATGCGTTGTTTAACTTGCTCGTTGGTGACCACCATGAGCAAACAATCCGTCTGGGCCGTTGCCGAGGCGGAACGCGGCTTTTGATCCACCAGGGCCAATTCCCCAAAGAGACTGCCCTTGCTCAGCACATTGAGCACTAGCCTTTGGCCCTGTACTGTTGTCCAGATCTCGACTTCTCCTTCTTCGATGATGTAGGCAAAGTCCCCCACTTCCCCTTCTCGGAAGATAGTATCCCCCGCTTTGAAAGGGCGGACGGGAAGGGACTGGAGTAATGAGTAGGGCATGGCAAACGGTTTTGAGCAGGATTCTAGAAAAGTGAGGTAAAAACGAGCGAGTCGGGCAGCTTCGATGAGTTTACGATAGCCTATCGACTGGAGGGATCAGTTAAGGTGAAAGATGTAGATCTCTAACGTTAGATCAAGTTTAGTGAGTGAATTTTTTAGCGAGACTGCAACCCCTCAAAATTATCTGGTAGTCGGGGCCTCTGGGGGAATTGGCCTGGGCTTTGTACGTTATCTGTTAGCCCAACCTCATTTCCTTCAAAGCTCGAACCAGTTGGTGGCCACCTATCGACGTTGGAGTCCGGCCCTGGCCGAACTCCAGGCCCAGTTTCCCCAGCATCTCCAATGTTGGCCCTTGGATATTACGCAGGAAACCCAGATCGCGGATTTAGCGGCAAACCTACATTCTCTACCGGCCTTGCATGGCGTTATTAATTGTGTGGGTCTGCTCCATGACGAGCACCTACAACCCGAAAAAAGCCTGCGTCACCTCAATGGGGAAAATTTGCAACGTTACTTTTCGGTCAATAGCATTGGCCCTGTCCTGCTAGCCAAGTACCTCCTGCCCCTTCTACGCCATGGGGAACCGAGCCTCTTTGCTACCCTTTCCGCCAAGGTCGGCAGTATTGGTGATAATGCCTTGGGGGGATGGTACGGCTACCGGGCCTCGAAGGCCGCCCTGAATATGTTTTTACGCACGACGGCCATTGAATACCAGCGGGTGGCCCCCCAGGTGGTAATCGTTCTGCTCCATCCCGGAACAACGGCAACGGCATTGTCCCGGCCCTTTCAAAAAAATGTGCCTCCTGAAAAGCTGTTTGCTGTGGAGCGCACCGTTGCTCAACTGATTCAGGTTCTGGCTCCGCTGACTCCGGCCGATAGTGGCTCGTTTCTGTCCTGGGATGGTTCCCGTCTGCCTTGGTAGCCTTTTCGGTTGAGACGAAGAGAGCTAGCGAACTGGCCCTGGGCGCGGGCAGAATAGATGTTATATCCAATCTCTCATACCTGACGACACCACTGACCCCACCCGTTCTCCCCTTCACAAGGGGAGGTGCCAGAGGCGGAGAGGGAAAGAGCGGGAAATCTAACTTGGAGGATTGGTATTATCGGCCCTCAATCCTTAACCCCCCTATGGAATTTCAAGAAAGTCTCAAAATGGCCGTCTCCATGCTGATGGCCAACAAACTACGGAGCACCCTGACCATGCTGGGGATTATCATCGGCAATGCCTCCGTCGTCGCCATGATCGGTATTGGTCAAGGGGCCCAACAGTTAGCGACGGATAAACTCTCCGACCTCGGCCCGAACGTCATGTTTGTGCTGCCTGGTTCTCGCCGGGCCCGAAATGCCACCTTTGACTTGCCCCGGACGCTAGTGTTGAGCGATGCCGAGGCCATTGCGGCCCAAGTGCCAACCGTCGATGGGGTGGCCCCGGAAATTAACCGCCGTTTGCTAGTGTCCTACCGCAACATCAATACCAATGCCATGGTGATCGGCACCACACCGGAGTATCAACGCATTCGGAGTTTTTATGTCGATCAGGGCCGGTTTATTAATCCTTTGGACCTAGAGCGGGCTAAGCGGGTGGCGGTGATTGGCACAGAAATTGCTGACCGCTTCTTTAAGACTCAACATCCCATTGGCCAACAAATTCGCATTAAAAACATCAGCTTTGAAATTATTGGCGTGATGGAAAGCAAGGGCTCGTTTCTGGGCAGTAATCAGGATGAATCGATCTTTATTCCCCTCGATACCATGGTCAGCCAGGTGATCGGCAAAACCTCGCCCTACGGCATCGAATTGAGTTGGATCAACGTTAAGGCAAAGGAACCAGAGAGTATTCAAGCGGCCCAATTCCAGATAGAAAATCTGCTCCGTCTGCGCCATAACATCCAAAATGGCGAAGATGATTTTGGGGTTTCAACAGCTAAGCAAATGCTGGAAATCGTCGGCACGATCACCGGGGGACTGACGGTCATGCTGGCTTTTATTGCCGGTATTTCCTTGATCGTTGGTGGGATTGGGGTGATGAATATCATGCTGGTGTCGGTGACGGAACGCACCCAAGAAATTGGCCTGCGCAAAGCCATCGGGGCCGGTAAAAATGATATTCTCAGTCAATTTTTAATTGAAGCGGTGATTGTCTCCGCCGCGGGTGGCATTATTGGTGTGGTGATTGGTTCCGGTATTGTCTGGATTGTTGGCCTGGTATCTCCCTTGACTGCTGTGGTGGCCCCCGGGGCCATTTTCATTTCCCTGGGGATTTCCGGGGGCATTGGTCTCTTTTTTGGTGTTTTTCCTGCCCACCGGGCCGCGACCCTCGACCCGATTGTAGCCCTGCGTACCGCCTAGACGGGGGTCTTTTCTAGGATCAACTTGGCCCGTTTCAGATGGTCGGGAACGGCAATTGGATAATGGCCATTGAAGCAGGCCGAGCAGAAATGTTCGATATCTTCTCCGGTGGCCTTTAACATGCCGAGTTGGCTCAGGTAAGCCAAGGAATCCACTTCAATCTGAGCTGCAATTTCCTCCACAGTCATTTTGGCCGCGATCAACTGGCTCTGGTTATCGGTATCAATGCCGTAGAAGCAGGGATGGGTCACGGGCGGTGACGAAATGCGCATATGCACTTCTGTGGCCCCCGCCGTCCTCAGGGCCCGCACAATTTTACGGCTGGTGGTGCCCCGCACAATGGAATCATCGACAATAATCACCCGTTTGCCCTGGAGGACATCCCGGAGGGGATTGAGTTTCATGCGAATGCCCGATTCCCGCATGTGTTGGGTGGGTTGAATAAAGGTCCGGCCCACGTAGCGATTTTTAATTAGGCCCTCGGCGTAGGGAATACCCGACACCTGAGAGAAGCCGATGGCCGCCGGAATGCCCGAATCCGGAACCCCCATGACAATATCAGCATCTACCTTCGACTCTCGGGCCAATTGTTGCCCAATGCGCATCCGGTAACTATAAAGACTTTCACCGTGCATCACGCTATCGGGGCGGGCGAAGTAGATCATCTCAAAAACGCAGAGCTTTTTCGCCGGCTCCTCCGCCCAGCGTTGAGATTCCAGGCCACTTTCTGTAATCCACACCAGTTCCCCGGGAGCCACATCCCGCAGATAATTGGCCCCAATGATATCCAAAGCACAGGTTTCTGAGGCCAAAACGTAGCGCGTTGGTTCTCCGTCTTCTTCAAGTTCACCGATGACTAGCGGTCGGATGCCGTGGGGATCGCGCACGCCCATTAATCCGTCAGGGGTTCCAATCACTAAACTATAGGCCCCGGAACACAGTTGAAACGCACTGATGGCCGCCGCCCGCCAATCTTTTCCTTGATCAACTTCATTGGCAATGGCTACGGCAATCATTTCTGAATCCGTCGTGGTAACAAAATCATCACAGCCTCGACGCACCAGCTCTTCCCGTAACTGGACGGTGTTGACCAAGTTGCCATTGTGGGCCAGGGCCAGGGGCCCGAGGCGGGTGGAGAGTACCGCTGGCTGAGCATTGACGCGATGGCTAGAGCCGGTGGTGGAATAACGGGTATGGCCTACCGCCAGTTGGCCGACCAGATCCTGGAGAATTGATTCCTTAAATACCTGGGAAACCAGGCCCATATCCTTATGGCAGTGGATCTGTCCCTGATTAAAGGTGGCGATCCCGGCCGACTCTTGGCCCCGGTGTTGGAGGGCGTAGAGGCCGAAATAGGTTAACTTAGCGACCTCTTCCGCTGGGGCGTAAATCCCAAAGACCCCGCAGGCCTCCTCGGGTTTATCCAGGCTGGCAGACTCCAGCGATGGGTTTGTCAGGGACAGGGGCAGAGGGACAAACATTCCGGGGTAACTCCTTCAAGGAATAAATGCGCTAGAGGCAGAACGACAGCAGCCACGACCAGGATAAAATCGAGGGCGGGAGGAAAGCTAGGGAAATTTTTCTTAACATTTCTTTAACCAATCTTAGCAACAAACGCGAACGGCGCTGGAGAATTTTAGGGGGGAGCTTGCCAGGGGAAAGGGGACTCGGTAGATTAGTTAGGTAGGATATATTTTTTTAGGAAATTTATAAGTTATGGAAAGCGTTGCCTATATCTTGGTCGTTACCATGGCCCTGGCGGTACTCTTTTTTGCCATTGCCTTCCGGGAACCACCCCGCATTCAAAAGTAATTCTCCCCTTACTCATCAAACTCATTTTTGAGACCTGAGCTGGCTCCGATTCTAACTTGTTTGTTGCAAACCGGTTAAGATGGCGAGGATAGCTCTTTTTCGCTATCCGAGTGGTTCCGTTTCGCCATGCAATGCCCCTACTGCCAACATCACAACAGCCGCGTGCTAGAATCCCGCTCGAGTGAAGCGGGCCAGAGTATCCGCCGTCGTCGAGAATGCCTCATTTGCAAGCACCGGTTCACCACCTACGAACGAGTTGAATTTGTTCCCATCACCGTGATTAAACAGGATGGCAAGCGGGAGTCCTTCGACCGCTCTAAACTCCTGAGGGGGATTGTCCGGGCCTGTGAAAAAACTGGGGTATCATTGCAACGGATCGAAACCCTCGTTGAAGACATTGAAGCAGAAATTCAACAACAAACCAAACGAGAAGTCAGTAGTGAGGCCATTGGCCAACTAGTGCTTAAATATCTGCGCCAGGAAAATGAAGTGGCCTATATCCGTTTCGCTTCGGTCTATGGGCGTTTCCAGGGGATTACCGATTTTGTTGAAACGCTCCATGCCATGCAACGGGGCCTTGAACCCTCATCCCTACTGCCCCACGGCTAATTCTGGCCAAGGCCCTTGTCCGCAATGGGGACACTTGATTGCAGCCAGACCTGTTGCAGTATCAGGATTTTCTCGGGACAGCGGATGGCCGCAGGCCGGACACATTTGGTAATGGCCCTCGGCCAATCCCTCTTGTAGCGATACCCGCTGATCAAAGACAAAGCACTCGCCCTGCCAAAGACTCTCTTCTGGAGGAACTTCGGCGAGGTAATTGAGAATTCCGCCCTGGAGATGATAAACCTCGGAAAAACCTTGACTCAACAGCAACGCAGTGGCCTTCTCACAGCGAATGCCGCCCGTACAAAACATCGCGACCTTACGGTGTTGTTGAGGGTCTAGCTGGCCCTGAACATAGGCCGGAAATTCTCGAAAGGAACGGGTCTGGGGATTAATGGCCCCTTGAAAGGTGCCAATGGCCACTTCGTAGAAATTGCGGGTATCAATGACGGTCACATCGGGATCTTGCAGCAATTGATTCCAGTCCTGAGGAGGGACATATGTACCCACCTGATGAATCGGACTAATCTCGGGGTGACCCAGGGTAACAATTTCTTGTTTGAGTTTGATCTTAAAACGACCAAAGGGCCAGTCCTGACTCCAGGATTCCTTCACCACCAGGGAGCCGATTTCAACGTCTTGCTGAATCTCATCGATCAGGCCTCGCACCGCCTCGACCGAGCCGCTTAGGGTGGCATTGATTCCTTCTTTGGCTAGAAGAATGGTGCCACGCAACTGATGTTGATTTCCCAGGGAAAGCCAACGTGCTTGCCGTTCCTCTAGATGGGTGAGCGGTACAAATTTATAAAAGGTAGACACTAGGTAGGTCATCGTTGTCAAAAAACTTGCTCATTGTTTAGGCCTGTGGTTATAATACCTAAGGTCTGAATTCACTTGATAATTCCGACTACCTAAATAAGGGGGTATAGCTCAGTTGGTAGAGCGCCTGCTTTGCAAGCAGGATGTCAGCGGTTCGAGTCCGCTTACCTCCATCAAGTAAATACAAGTTTTCTAAAGCTTGATAGTCAGAAGCTCTGTACAGACATAGACTGTATCTCAGCCTTTCTGTCTGTGCCGTTGCCAGCTTGTGTCCTATATCAATTATCAATCTGTTGCTCGTTTCGCCGAGTCATGGCCAACCCGCAATGGTCTGATGTTTTTTATCAAGAGAGGCTAGCGCCCAGCGTCCATCTATAAAGTTGATAGAGTTCAAGCTATACAAAGTTTTTATGTATCTCCGTATTTTTAACTAAAATTCTTATCTCACAGGGGTTTCAAAGAATGTTGCCTATCGCCTCTAAAGTCTAAGTTAGGTGCTTTGTATGTCCCCCGCTACCTAGAAATAGGTACTAAGGAACCCAGAATTTGATCAAAGTTAAGAGATCTTCAACAAAGATAGATGCGGTTGCTCAATACGAATGCAAACTACATTCCTGATTGAGCAGATGAACATTCTAGCCGTTAAGATGAAAAATGGGCCTGAATAGTAAAGATGGTGGTAACAAAATAAGGCTAATTCAATGAAGCTTGACGAGGGTTGGTTTAGAGCGTCTCTCTAAGCGAGGCAAGAAAAGCTCTTGTCTATCGGCCGTATCAAAAATTTCTGTGGATATCCAGGCCTTATAGGAGTTTGCTTTATCCCTGTTCCCCCATCCTCTCTGGTGATCGAAGCATGTCACTAATAAAAAATAACTTATTGATAAAAAATAACTCATAGAATATAGTTAACTCTTGTTGAGACGACCCCTTGAAACTATCGTAAAACTTCAGTAATATTACGGACAGTACGTCCCCCCATAAATACCAATGGCACCTAATATCTCAGACAGTTCCTCAACTTCCCCCCGAGCAGCCGGCAAAAAAGCGGAGAAGCTCGTAAGCATCAACATCAAAATTCCCCAGAGCCAAAAGGAATGGCTGGGGAATACGGCCTACGAAGTTCGGAGTAATAACACAACCCCTGTTCCTCCGAGTGAGCGTGTTTTCCCCCAGCACCTCATCTCTGTGGCCATTGCGCTCCTCCAAGCAACCGACATTGATTGGAGTCAGATTAAGTCAGAGCAGGAGTTAAGACAGTATCTTGACCTGTAGAAAGCATATTCTCTTGATTCCTAACTCCGGCGATTTCTAAAAAAGTACCGTTTTCAAGCCCCCTAAATCCCTCAATCCTGGGGGACTGGCCGGTATAAACTTTGTGAGCAATCGCCTCAGAACCGAGCCGTAATCAATTACCTGAGTTCTAACTTAGATGCTTGATTACGGACAGTGCTGCATAAACTGGCTCTATACGCTCAGAGGGAGCTGATTGGTATTCCAATGACGGCTCAACACCTGCGAGTTACCGTCCAAGGCAAAGTGCAGGGCGTTGGATTCCGCCCTTTTGCCTATCGTCTGGCCAAGGGACTTGGCGTCAACGGTTGGGTTCAAAATTCATCGCGAGGAGCCGTCCTCAGCCTGGAAGCAGATGCTCTGATTTTGGCAGAATTTTTAGAGCGTTTGCGAACTCAATTGCCGCCCCCTGGCCAGATTGAAGACTGGGAAATTGAAACCTATCCTCTGGTTCACTTTACTCAATTCGAGATTCGGGCCAGTGTCCCTGGCCCTAAAACCGCGACGATCCTGCCGGACTTGGCAACTTGTCCAGCCTGTCTCGTCGATATTTTTGATCCCCAGAATCGCCGCTATCGCTATCCCTTCACCAATTGCACCCACTGTGGGCCCCGTTACAGCATCATTGAGGGCCTACCCTACGACCGGGGGGCCACCAGTATGCGAGCTTTTCCTCTCTGCCCGGCCTGTGAGCAAGAATACCGTGATCCGGGTAATCGTCGTTTCCATGCCCAACCCAATGCCTGTCCGGCCTGTGGCCCCCAGATTGAGCTTTGGGACACAACGGGCCAAGTCATCGCTCAGAAGCAGGAAGCTTTGACTAAAACCCTCGAGGCTCTCCAAGCAGGCAAAATTGTTGCCATTAAAGGCTTGGGTGGTTTTCAACTCTGGGTTGATGCCCATCAAGAAGGAGCCGTACAGCGTCTGCGACAACGGAAACATCGGCCCGCTAAACCTTTGGCGGTCATGTATCCTCAACTCAACCAAATTGCTGAGGACTGTGATGTCGGCCAAGAAGAAGCGGATTTATTAACCTCCCCCGCCGCCCCCATTGTCCTGCTCCGCAAAAAATCGAACTTTTCTCTGGCCCCTTCCCTGGCCCCGAATAATCCGGAGTTGGGGGCCATGCTGCCCTGTACGCCCCTCCATCACCTGTTGTTAAAGGATTACGGTGGGCCAGTGGTAGCCACCAGTGGCAACGTGGCCGGTGAGCCGATCTGTATTGAGAATGCTGAGGCCCTCCAGCGCCTCTCGGCCATTGCGGATCTTTTCCTGGTTCATAATCGGCCTATTGTCCGCCCCGTTGATGATTCGGTTGTGCGGGTAATTCAGGGCCAGCCCTTGATGATTCGTCGGTCTCGGGGTTATGCGCCCCTGCCCCTGACCTTACCCCAGGCCTTGCCCTCCCCCACCCTTGCCGTCGGGGGCCAGTTAAAAAATACGCTGGCCATTGCCATGGGCAATCAGGCCTACCTCAGCCAGCACATTGGCGATTTAGACACGCCAGCTAGCTACCAAACCTTTGAAAATACCCTGACCAGTCTGGCCCAACTCTACGACTTTCAGCCCCAAGTGATTGTCCATGACGGCCATCCCGACTACCTCTCGACCCAGTATGCGGCGCGTTGTCCCCAGCCGAAATTAGCCGTCCAGCATCACTACGCTCACGCCTTGGCAGTGATGGCCGAACATCACCTGGCCCCTCCCGTCCTGGCAGTCACCTGGGATGGTACGGGCTATGGCCTCGATGGCACGATCTGGGGCGGCGAATTCCTACGTCTTAAGAATTCTAGTTGGCAACGGGTCGCCCATCTGGCTCCCTTCCCGCTCCTCGGTGGTGAGCAGGCCATTAAAGATCCCCGCCGCATTGCTTTGGCCCTATGTTCTGGTCAAGACTTCCCCACGAGTCTGGCCCAGGCCTTTTCGACCCAAGACCTCAAAAACTTGGATGCTTTACAGATCCAACCGTATCTTTGCCCCCTCACGTCCAGCGTCGGTCGTCTGTTTGACGGCGTTTCGGCCCTGTTGGGATTGTGTCAGACCGTTACGTTTGAGGGCCAAGCGGCCATGGCCCTGGCGGCCGCCGTGGAGGAAGACCTCCCTAGCGAAGCCTATCCCTTTGACCTAGAAGGGACAGACTCCCAGTTAATCCACTGGCGGCCCATGCTACGGGCGATCCTTCAGGATTTACAGAGCGGTGTATCGGCAACAGAGATAGCAACTCGCTTCCACCACACCCTTGTTGCCATGCTGGTGGCCGTGGCCCAGAGCCAGAGAACTCCCCAGATTGTACTGGGAGGTGGTTGTTTTCAGAATCGTTTCCTCCTAGAACAGAGTATTATTGGACTACGCCAGGCCGGTTTTGAGGTCTATTGGCCCCGTCTCGTTCCCCCTAATGATGGCGGTTTGGCCCTGGGGCAACTTTGGGCCCTGCATTACCGTCAAGGGCCTGCGTTAGCAAAACACTCACCGGAGGGTCAATAACCAAGATTGTAAAGTTTTGTTATTGTAGGAAATATCAAACCGAACTTGTAATCGGGATGGAATTATGGCAGTATCTTTAATTTCCCAATTTCAGGGACAAGACACTCAACACCTGAAGGCCGTTTGGCAACAGCTAGGCCCTCATAGCTGCCCCTACCACTACAATTTCCATCTCCATACCCGTTGTTCCGATGGCCAAATGGAGCCAGAGCAACTCATTGAACAAGCTGTCGGCCTAGGGTTATCGGGCCTGGCCATTACCGATCACCACTCTGTTCTCGGCTACCAACGGGCCCAGCGCTGGCTCGATTCCTTTTTTAGCTATAGTTCTGAGTCCTCTAGCCTAACCCTCTGGACGGGGGTAGAAATTACCAGTGATCTAGCCGGTACTGAAGTCCACATTCTGGGTTACGGCTTTGATCCTACCCACTCGGCCCTGGCCCCCTACCTCACAGGAGAACGGCCCCAGCCGGGAGATGAAATGGCCAGTAAAGTGATTCAGGCCTTGCATCAGGCGGGCGGGTTAGTAGTATTAGCCCACCCGGCCCGCTATCGACAGCCCGCCAGTCGTTTAATTCCCCTAGCCGTCCAACTCGGCATTGATGGGGTCGAGGCCTACTACGCCTATGGCAATCCCAAGCCCTGGCAGAGTAGTCCTCCGCAGATGGAGGAAATTTGTCATTTTAGTGACCTCTATGGTCTGTTCCGTACCTGCGGCACCGATAGCCACGGCGAAAGTATTCTCTACCGTCTCTAGGGGCTGGTAAGCTACTCCCAGATTCCTGTGAACCCGTCTCGACGCCTGTCATGATTGCTTCCTCCCCTGAACCTACCTGGCGAACGATCCTGCGACTACTCCGCTGGCATAAACCTGCCGGTCGTCTGATCCTAATGATTCCGGCCCTCTGGGCTGTGGTGCTGGCGGCCCAGGGCCATCCTCCTCTTCCCCTGGTGGGGGTGATTATTCTGGGAACCTTGGCCACCAGTGCGCTGGGCTGTGTCGTTAACGATCTCTGGGACAGGGATATTGATCCCCAGGTAGAGCGCACCAAAACCCGCCCCTTGGCCGACCGTAGCCTTTCCCTGCAAGTGGGAATAGGAGTGGCCCTCGTTTCTCTCCTTTGTGCTGGGGGCCTGGCCCTGTACCTCAATGCCCTTAGTTTTTGGCTCTGCGTCGCGGCGGTACCGGTGATTATTGGTTATCCGCTGGCTAAGCGCGTTTTTCCTGTTCCCCAGTTGGTGCTATCCCTCGCCTGGGGCTTTGCGGTTTTGATCAGTTGGACAGCGGTGACGGGCCGTTTAGAAACCCCGACTTGGCTCCTCTGGTTGGCAACGGTGCTTTGGACGCTTGGGTTTGATACGGTCTATGCCATGGCGGATCGAGAAGATGACCGCCGCATTGGGGTAAACTCCAGTGCTCTCTTCTTTGGCGATGGCGTGATCTGGGCTATTGGTTTGTTCTACCTGGGTACTCTCGCTGCCCTGACAGAATTAGGCATTTTATTGGCTTTGAATCCTATCTATTGGGTTAGCCTTGCCCTGGCGGGGGCGGGTTGGTTTTGGCAATGCTGGCGGCTGCGTTCCCCTGGGTTGGAAATTCCGGTCTATGGGCAAATTTTTGGCGAAAATGTCTGGTTAGGTTTTGGCTTACTCCTCGGCATGACCCTGGGTTGGGTTTAAAGGATAAAAATTATGGTATCGACAACAAAATTATTAATTGGACTCCGGGCCGATGACTTTCGTCACCCCCTAGACCAACGGGCCACCCAAAATCTGAAGCAACTACCGGGCATGGATGTATTGGTGAGAGGCCTACTGGGCAATGTGGCCGAACAATTTTTTGCCCTCAATAATTTGGCTGCTAGTGTCCGGGTCAGTAAGAAACAACTCCCCCATCTCCACGAACTTCTACTGGAGGCCTGTCGCATTCTGGATTTAGAACCGCCCCAACTCTACGTCCAGCAAAATCCTGTTCCCAATGCCTATACCTTTGCCATGCGGGGTAAACAGCCCTTTATGGTTCTACATACCGCGCTGATCGACCTCCTGACTCCCCAGGAAATTCAAGCGGTGATGGCCCATGAACTCGGCCACCTAAAATGCGAGCACGGGGTCTATCTCACCCTGGCGAATTTAATGGTGCTAGCAGCCGGCCTACTACCGACCTGGGGAACGGCCTTGGCCCAGTCTCTGCAATCCCAGATGTTGGAATGGGTCCGCTGTGCTGAATTTAGCAGTGACCGGGCGGCCCTGCTGGCGGTACAAGACCCCCGGATAGTGATGTCAGTCTTGATGAAGTTGGCGGGAGGCTCTCCCACCCTGGCACCATTGCTCAACCTGGATGCCTTTATTGAGCAGGCCCGAGATTACGAGGCCTTAGGGGAAGATGAATTAGGCGCCATGCTTAAGGCCCTGCAAACGGAACAACTCACCCATCCCGTGCCGGTTCTGCGGGCCCGAGAAATTGATCGCTGGGCTAGTTCTCCGGCCTACCATCAACTCTTGCAAGGAGACGCTAAACAATATAAGCTAGAGACTGAAATAAAGGGCGGCTGGCGAAATTGGTAGACGCACCACACTCAAAATGTGGCGGGGTTCCCCCGTGAGAGTTCGAGTCTCTCGCTGCCCATAGAAATCTTTAGACCAAAGTATCTAGTTCTCACGGCAACCCTATCCTATTCGTAGAGGGGCGCTGGTTTGAGGTTTATCTTCTGAGCGATGGGCGCAACCCGCTCCACCACCTGAATCAAGTAACTGTAGCTAGGAACGGGGGCCTCGGGAAGATAGCCAGCAGAAGCGGCCACAGTGGGGCTATTGTCGGCAAGGGCTTGGGTTAATGCGGCCTGTTGTTTGGCTTCTAGATTAGGGCTAAGTAAAACGGCTCCACTGGGAACCGGGTGGTTATCGGTGTACAAGATACGAAATTTTTGTTGGGGAAACTCAGTGCGGTAGCGATTGAATTCCGCTTGGGATAGGGCCCCAGCGTCCACTCGTTGTTGGGCCACCCAGCCCATAATGGTTTTGGGGGTATCCGCCAGGGCCGCTTCGGCGAGCGTAAGCCCGTAAAGATTGAAGAGCGGTAGATAATAGCCCGTCGCGGAACCGGGCTGACCAAAGGCGACTTTTTTCCCATTGAGTTCCTTGAGAACTTGGATAGGACTATCCTGGCGGACAATGAGCACCGAGCGATTCTCTAATCTCCCTTCCATGGCAAAAATGGGGCGGTAGCGAGATTTGGCAATGGCCAGGGCCACGACCCCCGGCGGCGCAAAAACAAGATCCCAACGGTGAGCTTGAATTTGTGTTAAGGCCTGAATTTCATTGTAGGTCGGCTCCAACTCCACCAGGCTATTGAGTTTTTGACTGAGGTAATCTTTAAGTTTTGTGTACTGCTCTAGTTGACGGTCACTACTCTCTAAATTAACCACCCCAATACTCAGTTTATCCGGCGGGGAACTCGGCACCGAGCGACAGGCCCCGAGGGCGAAGGTGCACAGTAAAAGCAACAAAAAGCGTCGTGATAGGGAGATCATAAAAATTTAAGCTTGGCCCCTTGATTCGCTAGTCTACAATAACTTTTAATTAGAAGCCCCGGCTTTGCAGGAGCCAAGTAATGTTAAGAAATTTTAAGCTTGCCGCTAAATTAAATCTACTTTTAATTGCTATTTTTCTGACCACAATTATTGCCATTGGCCTGCTCTTATCCTTTCTGTTAGAGCGAAATGCAGAGCGAATCGTGACAGAAAAGGCTCTACTCTTGATTGAAACCATGGGTTCTGTTCGCCATTACACCAGTACCCAAGTTAATCCAGAGTTAGCCAGTCGCCTGGAAACCGAAAGCCAGTTTTTACCCCAAACGGTACCCGGTTATTCCGCTCGGGAAGTCTTTGAAGAATTGAGAAAGCGCCCGGAATACAGTGATTTCTTCTACAAAGAGGCAACCCTTAACCCCACTAACCTACGGGATAAAGCCGATACCTTTGAAACAGATGTCGTCACAACTTTCCAACAGGAAAGTAGCCTTAAGGAGAAGATAGGGTTCCGCTCATTACCGAGTGGCGATATTTTCTATATTGCTCGTCCCCTTGCCGTGACCAAGGAAAGTTGTCTGCGCTGTCATAGTACGCCCTCCGCAGCGCCGAAAAGTCAACTGGCGACCTACGGCGACCAGTATGGATTTGGTTGGAAGCTGAATGAAATTGTTGGTGCTCAGATGATTTCCGTCCCCGCAAGCAAGGTCTTTGAGGATGCCCGGAGTTTACAGTGGACGGCCATCGGTATTGTGACCTTTTTCCTCGTGGTGGCCCTCGTCGTGCTCAATCTTTTCCTCAAGTGGACGGTTACCAATCCCTTGCAGGCTATGGCCCAGTTAGCCCGTCAGATTAGTATGGGCGACATGAGTGGAGAATTTCCCCAGGCCAGTCATGATGAAATCGGGATTTTGGCCGCTTCCCTTAATCGCATGAAGGTCAGTCTCCAGATGGCCATGGAAATGCTCAATCCTGATGCTAGCCAGGATACGACCTCCTGAACTAGAGGGTTAGAGCAACCGTTGTTTAAAAGCCTGACGATGCTCAGGGTTGGGAATTTTTTGGGCCAATAGCTCCACTAAGGCAGGCCCTGACAGTTGGACATTTTGGCTCATAACCCGTTGACAAACAATGGCCGCCATCGGGCCAATAAATTCCGCTAGGGTCTCCTGGCAGCGAGCAATGAATTCCGCTGGGGGCAAACTGGGAAGCGTTGTCGGCGGCAAAATGGCTTCGGTATGAGCCGGAGTCGGGGGGATGTTGGCCAGAGAAGAGGGAGCGGGGGTCGGTAAGGGGGGTAGGGAAGGCAACGTGTTTGACGCAGGGACTGATGCTAGGGGCTGAGTGGGTTCCGCTCGGGGGGAAGGAGAGGATTCTACGGAAGAAGGCCTGGCTTCGGGGGATTCACTGCGGGTACTGGGATAGAAAGAGCGGTAGAGGGTTGTTAGGGTCTGTAGGACCTCCGTGGCATTTCTAGGCCGCTCATGGGGTAAGCGGGCCATGAGGCGATCAAGGAAATCCGCTAATGGGGGCGAAACTTCGGGGGCGGCTCCCCGCCAATGAAGGCAGTCCTGGACAGAATCATAGAATTCACTCGGTTCCTGGGCCGTTAATAAAAAGACAAAGGTACGACCTAGGGCAAAAAAATCCGATTGGGGAATGGCCTTGCCGTATACCTGCTCTGGTGGCGTATAGCCGGCAGATACCACTCCCGTCACTTTGCCCTCGGCCTGTTTAGAGACAAAAGTATCTGTTACCCGTCGGACGGCCCCAAAATCGATCAAGGCTAGTTGGCCATTGGCCCGGAGCATGACATTCGATGGCTTAATGTCTCGGTGGAAAAATTGATGTTTATGGACTTCTTGCAAAATTTTAGCCAACTGGATCAGCCACTGGAGGGCTCGCTTCTGTTCAATGGCTTTGCCGCGCCGACTGATATATTCCAACAAGTTCAGACCTTCAATTTTCTCCATCACCAAACAGTGCATCACCTCGCCAGAACCTTGCGGCCGATAGATAAAAAAATCCTCCAAGTCCACCCGAGGAATCCCCGGATGATTGAGTTGGGCCAACACCTGGGCCTCGCGCTCAAAGAGTTCAACATACTTGGGCACATTCTGAGTTAAGACCTTGAGGACTTTGACCCGATTTTCCAGCCCACTGGTTTCTGGCCCACAGCTCACCACTTCGTAGGTGCGACTAAATCCCCCGCCTCCCAGTTGACGAGTGGTACGATAGCGCCCATCAATTAATAATTCAGAGCCACAACCTTGGCAAAATAAAAGCGTATTACTGTTATTTGGACTAGTACAACCGGGGTTGATGCAAAGACTCATGGCAGGGGGAGGGAACGATTATTTTAATGATAGTGAGGATTACTCAAACGGCTTGACCTCCAAGGCTCTGCCAAGGAACACGATACAGTTGCAGGGGATCGGCTTTGCCCTTGACCAGCGTGGGGGGGAGGGCTTCTAGGGGCAAAAGAACTGGTGGCAGTTTACGCGCCGTACTCTCCGAGATCAGAATTTCATGGGCCTGGGCCGCACTACAGATCCGACTACTAACATTGGTGGTATCACCAATGACAGCATACTGGATCAGTTGTCGAGAGCCAATATTGCCGGCTGCTACGGTTCCGGTATTGAGACCAATGTGGATAGCAATTTCGAGGTCGTAGTCAATGCGCCAGCGTTGGTTGAGTTTTTGCACCGCCTGTTGCATGGCAATGGCCGCTCGCAGGGCCCGCTCCGCATCATCTGCCTGGGGATAAGGCGCTCCCCAACAGGCCAGTAGAGCATCACCAACATACTTTTCTAGAGTACCTTCGTGGGGAAAAATAATTTCTTCTACCATCACCGCAAAGTACTCATTCAATAGTCGGATAATTTCCTGGGGAGACCGCTGGGAAGAGAGTACCGTATAATTACTAATATCTGCAAAAAGAATAGTTACTTCTGTACTGGCTATTTCCCATAAATTTTCTTCCCGTTCCTGTAATTTCTGACGGACAGAGGGGGGGAAAAAGCGCTCTAATTTACTACGGAGGACGGCCTCGGACTGGATTTGCTCGTAGAGTCGAGTATTGTCAATGGCAATGGCTGCTTGATTCGCCAAACTAGTTAAAAAGGCCAAGTCCTCTTGGGTGTAGACATCCCGGAGGGAGAGGTTGTCAACGTACAGCACCCCCATCACCTCAGCCCGAGGCTTGAGGGGGACACACATCGAGGCCTGGATGGCCTGTTGCAAAATAGACTGGGAGGATTGAAAACGTCCATCATGAGGCACATCTGTGCTAATAACAGCATCTCCCTGAGCCTCCACTAGTTGCACAATGGTTTTGCTGTAGAAGTGGGCCTCTTCCTTTAGGCTAGGACGAAATTTCAGGGCCGCGGCCTCTAGGGTCTGATGCTGGGGATGACGGAGGAGGATTACAGCTCGATCCACCGCCATAATTTGAAACAGGAGGTCTAGAATTTTCTCTAGCAGTTGGCCCAGGGGTTGGGGAACCGAAAGTTCGTGGCTGACTTCCAAGAGGATTTGCAGTTTTTGGACAGCTCGTTGCTCCGCATTCTGGGTTGGTAACCGAAGAATGGTACTTGACGTGGTCTCGGGCGAGTCCTTCAGGAGGGACTGAAGTACTGGAGGAGCAGTACCAGGAGACAGACGACTGACAATCGACCAGTTTTGAGTCGTGGGAGTTGAAGCAGCTAGTGCTTCCGGTAAATTTAGCCAAAATTGGCACGGAACCCGGCCGAAGCGGATACGATCACCGTCAGCTAGCACCTGAGCCTGAATCTGCTGGTCATTAACGAAGGTGTGATTCAGACTATGGAGGTCTTTTAAGATAGCCTGGGAGCCATCAAAATGGAGTTCCGCATGGTGACGCGAGAGGCTGATATCCGCGATGACAATGCTATTGTCAATTTCGCGTCCAATGGTATTGCAACCCAAGGGAAGGGAGTGGAGAGTCGGGACAGGCTGGTCGGGATCTTGGACTAAAAATGGCATCATAGTGACTCCTGGGGCCCGAATGGCCCTGTTGTCCAAGGGCTAATCTACTTAAGGCTAACCCTCTCTCGGCTGCAAGGCAAGAACGTCTTTTTATGCTCTCAGGTTAACATCCTAGTTTCGCCAAAACTGGTGCAACGCTGACAATATGGCGGTCTAGACCCAGAGCCTCGGGCTCAATGCCCAGGGCCAAGGCCACTAATTGAGGTAGATGTAAAACGGGTAACTGGAGGTTTTGACCCAACACTTGGCTAATTTCCGGCTGGCGGGAGTCTAACTGTAGATGACAGAGGGGACAGGGGGTGACCAGACAATCCGCCCCGGCGGCCATCGCATCAATGAGATGACGGCCGGCTAGCTGGAAGGATTGGGGCGTGGCATAGCTGGAAATGGGCCAACCACAACACTGGGTTCGGCCAGCATAATAGATAGGATTAGCGCCCAAAATCTGAAAAAGGTTTTCCAAGCTCTGAGGATTCAAGGGATTGTCCTCCGGCAGGTGATCCTGGGCCCGCAGGAGGTAGCAGCCATAGAACGCGGCACAGTTGAGGCCGGTTAGCCGTTTGGTCACTTTTTCCGCCAGGGCCGCCAAACCATAATCCTCGATCAAGGCCCAGAGCAGATGGGTCACTCGGGTGGTTCCCTGGTAAGGAGTGCATTTTTCCTGCTCTAGATAGTGATTGACTTCCGCTAGGTAACTCGGCTCCTGGTGCTGGGCCTGTTTCAGGCGTTCATCCACATGGCCAATTACTCCTTGACAGGTACTGCAATGGGTTAACAGGGGAAGCTGGAGGGCCTCCGCCAGGGCAATATTGCGAGCATTGACGGTATCTTCGAGCAGTTGGGAGCTTTCCTTAAATGTCCCGGAGCCACAACAGACCGCTTGTTTCAGTTCAATTAATTCGATTCCCAGGGCCTCACTCAAGGCGGCGGTGGATTGATAGAGTTCGCGGCAGGCTCCTTGGGCCACACAGCCCGGGAAGTAAGCATACTGGAGGGTTTTGGCCATGGCATTGAGGAGAGAGGGACAGGCAAGCAACATAGGCGGCCCCGATTAACGCCGGTCGGGTTCAGTCTTAGCCTACATATTACTGATTACTGAGGAAAATTTTAGCCAGCTTTCTCTCCGGCCAGGGATTTTCCTCCAATTTAATCTAGATTTGTGGCTAGTGGTCGCTTCCAGGCCAAGAGCAAACCATCGCCTAGGGGGACTAGACTCATGGCCACCCGTGCATCCGTTGCAATCTTTTGATTTAACTGGCGCAGGGCCACGGTGGTTGGGTCTTGAATTGCCGAGTCGGCAACTTTCCCGTACCACAGAACATTGTCGATCACCACCAGGCCCCCCGGCCGGGCCAACCGTAAAGCATATTCATAGTAGTCATCGTAATGGCGCTTATCCGCATCAATAAAAATCAAGTCAAAGGGCTGGACATCGGGATCTTGCTCTAAACGCGCCAGGGTTTCTAGGGCTGGGGCCAAGTGCAGCGTAATTTTGTCGGCCACTCCGGCCTGGTGCCAATAGTGGCGGGCAAGGGTCGCATCCGCTTCGCTGATGTCACAGGTCACGATCTGGCCCTGGGGCGGCAGGGCCAACGCCATGGCCAGACTACTGTAGCCACGAAAGGTGCCAATCTCCAGGATGCGTTCCACCGATAGCAATGAGATCAACAGGGTCAAAAACTGGGCCTGTTCCGGGGCAATCTGCATTGGGGCCCCAGGGAGGGCGGCGGTTTCTGTCCGCAATTGCTGGAGCCAGGGGGATTCGCGCCCCCCAAGGGACTGGAGATAATGCTGTAGGCTGGGATCAAAGCCTGTACTTAATTTCGTCATGACACTCTACCTCGGCTGTGCGGTCTGGGCCTACGATGGCTGGATTGGCAATTTTTATCCCCCCCAGGCCCCTAAATCGACCCTTCTCCAACTCTACAGCCAGCGGCTAACGGCCCTCGAGGGCAATACGACCTTTTACGCGGTGCCCTCCCCGGCCACTGTCCAGCGTTGGCAGAGGGAAACCCCCCCAGATTTTAGGTTTTGTTTGAAGTTTCCCCAGACCATTAGTCATCAAGGTTTACTCTGCCCCCACATCACTGAAGCCCAACAGTTTCTCGAACGCCTTCACCCCCTCGGCCAAAAGCTCGGCATGGTTTTTCTCCAACTGCCCCCGACCTATGGCCCTGGCAACCTAGAGGATCTACATCAATTTTTAGCGGTCTTGGCGGATTTCCCTGTTCCTCTAGCTGTTGAAGTGCGCCATCGTGATTGGTGGTCTGCCCCGTTATGGGAGCAATGGCACACTCAGCGACAAAACTTAGGGGTGAGTCAAGTTATTTTGGATACCCGGCCGATCTACAACTGTCCTGATGATCCCCAACAGCACAGTCAACGGCGTAAGCCTAATGTACCGGTCGTCTTACCTGCCGTTACGCCAGAGCGTCCCCTCCTTGTTCGTTTTATTAGTCATCCCCAACCGCAATGGAATCAGCCTTACCTCCAGCAATGGCAGACCTATTTGGAACGGGCCCTGGCCCTGGGACAAACTGTTTACTTTTTTGTCCACTGTCCCCAAGAGCAGTATTCCCCCTTTACGGCCCGGGCTTTTTATCACCAACTGCAACAAAAGGGCCTGGCCCTGCCGTCTTTACCCTGGGATCAACTTCCCCAAGAACCCCAACAATTGAGCCTATTTTAGGGATAAGATGCCCTTGGCAATTGTGAACGGACTCTGTTAGGATGCGAAAATCTTTATAGGCTAGCCAGAGTAGGCTATTCTGTAAAACCGATCCCTGGGATAGAGAATGTCCCAAAAAATGACCAGTTCCCTTCAAGAATTGCCGTCAAAATTTGTGAGGAAAACCGATGGTAGACCCGAGCCGTCAAGCGATTGCCTTTATTTCGGACCATGCTGATCCCGCCGCAGAAATCGGCATGGAAGAAGCGGGGGGGCAGAACGTCTACGTCCGCCAAATGGGAGAGAACTTAGCGGCCCTGGGTTGGCATGTCGATATTTTTACTCGCAAAAGTAATGCAAATGATCTTTCTATTGTTCAACATTCCCCCCACTGTCGTACCATTCGCCTAACCGCAGGGCCAGAAACCTTCATTCCTCGGGATCAGTTGTTTGAACACATGCCGGAATTTCTAGATAATTTACAGAAATTTCAGACCAAACAGGCTATTCACTATCCCTTGCTCCATACTAATTATTGGCTGTCTGCCTGGGTCGGGATGCAACTCCAGCAAAAAAACAATGTTCAGTTAATTCATACTTATCACTCCCTGGGACGAGTGAAGTACGAAACCATGCAAACCCGGCCGGCTGTTGCGGAAACACGTTTGGCAGTGGAGCAACAAATTCTGGAACAGGCCAATTGTGTGGTGGCCACCAGTCCCCAGGAAAAAGAGGCCCTGCGTAGTTTAATTTCCCAACAGGGACAAGTGGAAGTCATTCCCTGCGGTACAACTCCCAATTTTCACTGCATCCCCAAAGCAACGGCTCGGGAAAAACTGGGCTGGCATCCCCAGGAACGAGTAGTGCTCTACGTGGGCCGTTTTGATCCGCGCAAGGGGATTGAGACCCTCGTCCGGGCCTGTGCCCACCTTAAGGAAATGGGAACTCCCCATCTCAAACTGGTGATTGTGGGGGGCAGTAGTGTGGAGCGTTTGGATGGCCCAGAGCGCAAGCGCATTGAAACCCTAGTCGATCACCTAGATTTGGTAAAACAAACGCATTTTGCGGGGCGCATTGACCACAATTGGCTCCCCTGGTATTACAGTGCCGCCGATGTTTGCGTCATCCCCAGCTATTATGAACCCTTTGGTCTGGTGGCCATCGAGGCCATTGCCTGCGGCACTCCCGTTATCGCCTCTAAGGTCGGGGGCCTACGATTTACCGTGATTCCCGAAGAAACGGGCCTGTTAGTCCCCCCGCGGGATGTGGATGAGTTGGCCGTAGCCATCGAGCGGGTGTTGCAGGATGAACTCTGGGCCAAAAAACTGAAAAAACAAACCAGCCATCCCCATAATTCCCGCTTTAGCTGGAAAAATTCAGCCATGCAGTTGAGCGACCTCTACCGCTACATTCTGGCTCGCTCGATCATGCACGACCAGCCCTGGAATCCCAAAATTTCCCGGCTACCCGGCGCGACCGATCCGCTCCGTATTGCCGCTGTTTAGTGGGTCAGGCCATGCTGAAGGGCAAAGCGGACTAATTCCGTCCGGCTATTGGTGCCGGTTTTTCCGAAAAGACGACTGACATACTTTTCCACGTTGCGGACACTGGTCTTGAGTTGGGACGCAATTTCTTTATTCATCAGGCCCTGGGCCACCAGGTCTAGCACACTCTGCTCTCGGGGGGTCAGATCGATTTTCATGGGGGCCGGGGTGGTGGTCAGACCGGCCGGGTGACTAATCTGTTCCTTGAGGGTGCGGATTTCCTGGTAAATTTCCTGCAGTTTATTGGATTCACTACTAGCCTCAAGATTGACCTGACGTCGGGCCAATAAATTGTGAATCATCGCCTCCAATTCCTCCGGATCAAAGGGTTTAGAGAGGTAAGCATCACACCCCGACTGATAGCCCTGAATGCGGTCACAGGTCATCCCCCGTGCCGTTAAAAAGATAACGGGTAAGCTTTTAAAGCGTGGATCGGCCCGCAACTGGGCCAACAGTTGATAGCCATCCACCTGAGGCATCATGATATCGGAGATAATCAATTCCGGCAGATGGTATTGCAGATAATCCCAGGCTTCAATCGCGTTACTAGCCGCATGGACTTGAAACTCGCCCCCATCTTCTAAATAGGCCTGCACCGACTCCCGCACACCGGGTTCATCATCAACCAGTAACAGGGGGGTAGGACTGGACATAGGGCGTTAGGGAGAGGAAAGCTTAGATATTAGTAGACCCTTATTGTGGCACTATCGGGAGAGTCTCGTCTAGGAGCAATCCCTCTATCCAAGAATTAAACTTGGGACACAAAAAGGTTAGGCCGAGACCGGGAAAATGAGTTCTAGGGGAAGAGACAAATCCGGCAGGGAGGGCAGGGGAACTGCTTGGTCGGGAAGGTAAATCAGACATTGACGGTAGCCAAAGCCTTGATGACTACGGGCATAGGGCTGGGAATAGACCTCTAGCTGACGATCTAGCAAATTAACAATCCAATACTCGGGAATCTGGGCCTCGGCATAGAGGGCCAATTTAACGTCACGATCGTAGTTGAGGGACGAATCCGCAATTTCAATCAACCAGAGAATATCCGCTGGCGTGGGATGGCTGGATAGGTAATGGTCTTTCCGTTCTCGTACAATGGCAAAGTCCGGCTCCGGCTCACTACTAGCGGATAAACCAATGGGGTCTTGACAGCGCAGGTAGAGCGACTCTGGCAAGCTAGCGGAGAGCAACCGCAGAAGTTGCATGGTACAGAAAGTGTAGGCTGTGCCCTTGGCAATCATTTCAATGATTTCTCCTTTAATCAGTTCTACCCGCGGCTGTTCTCGAAAAAAGCCCTGTTCCGTCAACCAGTAATATTCTTTGAGGGAAATTTTCCGTCGGGTCATGGTGCTGGTCATCGTTTACTCACCTCTACGCGCTATCAATCCTTGGAAAGATGGCTGACTGGGTTAGGCCAGGGCCAATCCCCTCTGCTATGCTAACTTAGCCGGCTAACTAGACTGAATGGCCCTCCCACCGTCATTTCTGAAACGTTTTGTTAAAAACTATTACAGAATAAGTCTGAAGGGGATCGCTATACCAGAGAATAATTGGGACAGGTTGCCTAGAGAGCTACGGAGGTTCCGTCCTGACTGGCGACTGTCTTGGTTAATAAAGCCAGCTTAAAACCACCTTAACTTCTATTTTTTGGAGGAATCCATCCATGAGTATCGTCACGAAATCAATCGTGAATGCTGATGCCGAAGCCCGCTACCTGAGCCCCGGTGAGCTAGATAGAATCAAAGCCTTCGTGACCGGCGGTGCCGCTCGTCTTCGCATCGCTGAAACCCTGACCGGTGCCCGCGAAACCATCGTTAAACAAGCCGGTGACCGCTTATTCCAAAAGCGCCCCGACATCGTTTCTCCCGGTGGTAACGCCTACGGTGAAGAAATGACCGCTACCTGTCTGCGGGACATGGATTACTACCTCCGCTTGATCACCTACGGAGTTGTTTCTGGTGATGTCACCCCCATCGAAGAAATCGGCTTGGTGGGTGTTCGTGAAATGTACAAATCCTTAGGAACTGACGTGGGTGCAGTTGCTCAAAGTGTACGCGAAATGAAAGAAGTTGCCTCTGGCCTTATGTCTGCTGACGATGCCGCTGAAGCCTCTTCCTACTTCGACTACGTTATTGGTGCGATGAGCTAGGGATTGCCGTTAAGACCATCGTCTTCGACAAACGCCATCTACTTTTAGCAATTTTTCACACAAAGTAAGATTCAAGGAAATAAACAACTATGCAAGACGCAATTACGGCTGTAATCAACTCTGCTGACGTCCAAGGCAAGTACCTCGATAGCTCCGCCATGGACAAACTGAAAAACTACTTCGCTAGCGGTGAACTCCGTGTGCGTGCCGCCAGCGTTATCAGCGCCAACGCCGCCACCATCGTTAAAGAAGCCGTTGCCAAATCCCTGCTGTACTCTGATGTCACCCGTCCCGGTGGCAACATGTACACCACCCGTCGTTATGCGGCTTGTATCCGTGACCTAGACTACTACCTCCGCTATGCCACCTACGCCATGCTGGCTGGCAACCCCTCCATCTTGGATGAGCGGGTTCTCAACGGTCTGAAAGAAACCTACAACTCTCTGGGCGTTCCCATCTCCTCCACCGTTCAAGCGATCCAAGCGATCAAAGAAGTCACCGCTAGCCTGGTTGGCGCTGATGCTGGTAAAGAAATGGGTGTTTACCTCGATTACATCTGCTCTGGCTTAAGCTAGATCATTCCCTACAACAACTGGCATTTCACATTGTCAGAATTGAGGTTCGGGACGTCTAGAGTGAGTGCTAGAGAGTTTAAGGCGGGTAATTAGCTTGCTTTAATAGTCTAGTATTGACTCCGGACTCCCGATCCTTGTTGTATTCAAGGCAATTGTTTTGATTGAAAACGTTTTAGGAGACCTTAGCCCCATGCGGATGTTTAAAATTACGGCCTGTGTACCGAGTCAAACCCGAATTCGGACTCAGCGGGAATTGCAAAATACCTATTTCACCAAATTAGTCCCCTACGATAACTGGTTTCGTGAGCAACAACGCATCATGAAAATGGGCGGCAAAATTATGAAGGTTGAGCTAGCCACGGGCAAGCCCGGAACCAATGCTGGCTTAATGTAGTTTTTATGATTTTGGACTAACCAAATACAGAGAAGAGGTCAATCAACTGACCTCTTTTTGATTCAGGGGGGATGCCACCCGTTGAGTGACGCCCTGAACCACTATTCAGCTTGGATAGCTTCAACCGCTCGCTCTAGCATGGTTTCGTCGAGGTGTTTTTCCGATTGACGCTCGTCGGTCAGCAGTTCCCGGGCCTTTTCTGCGACGGTTTCAGGGATGGTCGTGTCGATTTCAGTGGCTCGTTCCAGCATGGTTTCCTGGAGATGTTCTTCCTGCTGGCGTTCCTTGGCCATTAATTCGCGGGCTTTGTCTTGAGTACTCATGGTGATTGCTTAACGGTTACAGGGGCTACCATTCCACTGTATCGGGGGACTGATCTTCTCAGGAGGCCTGAGTCAAAAAAGTTTATGCTTTTGCGTTTTCAGCAAGCTTCGATGTCATAACAGCATAAAAGGGGTCAGGGCCAGCCATACCTAGCAACTGTAGAAGGCCCGGCAGGGGAGTCGCCGTTTTGATCACGACTTCTGGGGCCGAAAAGCCCGCTACACTTTGGCAATAGGCTTTAACCAACTGAAGATGATGGGCATCAGTTCCCTCGCGCCAGGCCGCAATCGCTTTTTGATAGAACATACGGTTAGAAAAGCTGACAATCAGTTGACCGCCGGGTTTCAGGACTCGATAAACTTCGCTAAAAATGGCCTCGGGATATTGTAGATACTGCACTGACACCGTGATCAACACCGCATCAAAATCCTGATCCGGTAGGGGTAATTGCAGATTTTGGTTCAAATTTTGGACAAAGTAGTGATTTAAACGGGGATTCTTGGCAAGTTCTTCGGCATTGAGGCCATGGCCCTCGACCCATGCAAAATCCATGTCCGTTGGTAAGTGGGAGACCCAACTGCTCATCAAATCCAAAACACGACTATGGGGCCTGAGTCGTTCCCGGTAGAGTTGGGTTAACTGATCAATAAAATGGGCATCCACATGGGTCACAAAACGAGGATAGGCATAGAAGGCCGTATCATCACTGTTATCTAGCTTGGTACGGTCTTCGGCCCGGAGACAGAAAGAAGAGCGAGGGGAAATGGACATGCTTACTCTGTAGTTTTAAGAGGGAGCGTTTAGCCGAGGAGAATACTTGGCTATGGTTAAAAATTGTAAAGTTTCTCCCTGATTTCTGCCGTAGCCATCATGAGGTCTGCTCAAATAAGGCTTTAATCAACAAGTAGTAAATTTTAAGGGCAGAGAGGCTTTATGCTCGCGGCGGATTGCTACCGGCCAGCATTTGTGAAAGTAGATGATGAACTAACTGCAAGACAAACAAAATTACGAAAATAGGATTATTGAATAAGTATCTTCTCCACAAACGTCGCGGTTCCCGAATGAGTCGATAGGCCCACTCCAGTCCTAGCGGCATTAGCCAGCGCGGTGCTTGAGCGACCTCTCCACTGTGAAAATTAAAGGCCGCTCCAACCCCAATCATCACGGCCGTTAGTTGTCGATAATGCCTGGCCATCCAGATTTCCTGTTTCGGACATCCTAGGCCCACAAAAATCAGTTTTGCTCCTGCTTGTCTGATGCGTTCGATATCTTTTGCTTCTTCGGCAAAAGTCAGAGGACGAAAAGGGGGTGAATAGGCACCGGTAATGTCTAGACCAGGCAATAACTGTCGTAAATAATCCTGTAACTTCTCTAAAGTTTTATCTGTTCCGCCGTAAAGATAGATGGGAATGTTCTGTTGAGCGGCCTGACGGCAGAGGGCCAGCATCAGATCAGGGCCATAGACACGGTCTTGTTGATGAAGGCCAAGTAGACGTAGGCCCCAAACCAAAGGCATTCCATCCGGTGTTACAAGATTTGCTTCGTTGATAACTTGTTGGTAAGTCGGTTGCCAATAAGCCGTCATAACTACATGAACGTTAGCAGCAACGACATAGCTAGCCTGGCTGGTGCAAATCCAATCCAGGATCTGTTGGCAGGCCATTTCGTAGCTTGTCCCATCAATACGGGTTTTGAGGATTACACGACTGGTTGGCATAGTGGTGGCAATAATAATGCACTTCGTAAAATTGGCAACGAAAGGACTGACCCCAACAACGCTATGATACCTTTCGCCCAATCCTGAGCCTGCTGTCGTGATGCGTGCGATCCGAGAATACTTTCAATGTCTCATTAACCCAGTAATGATGCCCATGGCCCTACGGGTAGCCCTGGTAGTGGGCTCGTTGCTGTTACTGATCAATCATGGTTCTGCCATTATGGGCCACCGCATGAGTCGTGAACGTTGGTTGGCAGCTATCTTAACTTACCTCGTTCCCTATGCCGTTAATATTCACGGCCAGTATATCAGTCGTCCAAAAACGCTTCCCACGATGCATTCCCGACAACAGCCTACCCGCGTATAGGGCCAGGGCCTTTTGCTCAAGCCAACCTCTGCGTTGATTTTGAGACCAGGAGAAGGAAATCCAGTCAATTTACCGGCCTGATCGGACTAGACTTTGAAGCAGTCAGGTTTGTTATCTACAAGAAGGCCAATTGGCCAACAAACCGAACACGCTTCCATGTTTTGATAAAGCTAAACCTCTGGCTATCCACTGATTGCCGTTATTTTCATGTCTAATTTTACTACCCCTTGGCTTGACCCCCTGACCTACCGATTGAGTAATCGTTTTTTTAACTGGCTGGGCCGTTGCTTGCTCCCCGAATGGGACCGGAGACTCTTGGGTCTGAGCCGTTTGCCGATCCAGACCATCATTGATATTGGGGCCAATGAAGGGCAATTTGCCAAAAAGATCAAGAAGCATTTTCCCCAGGCCATGATTTATGCTTTTGAACCCCTACCCGTTCCCTTTCAACAATTGTCTCGCTGGGCCCAATCCTATCCTGATCAGGTGATCCCCTTTAATTTGGCCCTGGGAGAAACCACAACAACCATTGAAATGAAAAGTCATTTGTACTTTAATCCCTCGTCATCGGTGCTGGCAACGACGGCCCTGTGTGAAACCATCTATCCCATGGTTAAAAAACAGGAAAAAATCCGCCTGGCCCAATCGACTCTCGACCAGGTGATGCAGGGCCATGATCTAAGGCCAGATATTTTAATTAAACTCGATGTCCAGGGCTACGAAGACCGGGTTCTACGGGGTGGGATGGCGACGCTCCAGCGGGCCAAGGCCTGTATTATTGAAGTCTCCCTCGATCCCCTCTACGAAGCGCAAGCTCAATTTCGGGATATTTTTGTCCTCCTGGATGGCCTGGGCTACGTCTATGCCGGTAATCTAGACCAGATGCTGGCCAGGGATGGTCATGTTCGTTATTTTAATGCTGTCTTTATTAATTCCCGTCTCTAGGCCCGTTTATGCGTGTTGAAGCTTGCTGTCAGTCCCTCCTGACCCATTTTCTCCCCCTGGTAGACCCCCAACGTCAGGGCCTCTGTCTTGATGTCGGGGTGGGAACCTTTGCCTTTTACTGCGAACAGTTTGCGCGTCTTGGTTTTCCCACGGTGGCGGTGGAACCCCTGCCTGTTCCCCAGTTAAAGCGCCTGGCCAAAGCCCTATCCTTTCAGCTGATTGAGGCCTGTTTATCCGACACCAATGGCCAGCAGACCTTGTATCAGGGACGATTTGCAGGGTTTTTCAATAGCAACTTTAGTTCCCTCTCGCCGGACTGGTTTGGGGCCTCCCCCCGAGCCACCTTGGTGCCGACCCAGACCCTGCCTACCCTCATCCAGGCCCTACAACCGGGCCAGATCACCTGTTTAAAACTCGACATTGAAGGCTGGGAGTTTAATGTGCTAAAGCAACTGCCCCTCCTGCCAGCGGCCCTCCGCCCTAAGGTGATCCTGTTTGAATACGGCGGCGGGGCCAGTAAGCATCGGGACGAAAAAGGCTGGAGTCAACACTTTTTTGAGGGTACCCTCAACTGCCTGCGCGTCCTCCAGGCCTGTGGCTACCAGGACAGCCTATTAATTGATTTTGCTCCCCAGACCCAGGAAACCCGTTTTCACCTACCGACAATAGAAACAACAACGGACGAGTCTCTCCTAAATCTGTTTCCCGATCACTGCATTTACGGCAACATCATCAGTTTTTTAGACTATCCGCTGAATGCAGAATGGGTAGCTCAGCTCTGTCGTCCTTACTATCGCGTCAATCCCCTAGAGCGCTTGGTGAGCCAGCTTGTCTCCCGCTAGGCCTTAATCCGGGGCGTAGGTTTTGAGCAATTCGTTCATCTGCTCAAGTAAATCCTTGCGCACTGGTAAGTCGAGGGGGTTGCGGTCGGGCAGTTGGGGCCGATCCAGGAAGCGCTTAATGCCTTCTTGACTTTGTTTGTGAATGAGGGCATGGAGTTCATTTTGGGCCCGTTCTCGCTGGTAATGGGCCCCTTCCTCTGAGGTAGCGTAGAGGGGGGGAAGTCGATTTAAGGCGTAGGCCGCCACATCGGCAATGTCCAGGGCCTTACTCTGTTCGTCATCCAGCTCCGACACCTGGGTAATCACTTCCGTAACCACCAGTTCTTCCATCACGTTGATAAATTGTTTGTGGGGCATGGCCACCACCTGGCCCGCCAGTAGGGCCGCCATCAGTTGGTCGAGGGCCGTATATTCTTCCAAGGAAAGTTCCGAGGCACTTTCACAGATCCGCCCGACCTCTGCTTCCATGGTGGGGGTTAAATAGCCATCTTGCAGGGCCTGGTGAACGATCATTTGAATACTCATGGCAGAAATCATCCGAAAAGTAGAGAGATACGCGATGTGCAACTAAAAACGACAAAATCAGGGTTCCAGGCGATAATCTAACCTTCCTGATTTCTGAAAGCCTTGTAAATCAAGGCCTAAAAAATAGTTGCACACGGGGTGAGAGATAGTCCGTAATTTCTGGGCTTCACCAGTCTAGGGGCGGGGTTGAATATAGACAACAGCCTGCCACCAGACGAGGGTGGGTTCCTCGGCTTGGCTGTGTAGACAGAGGCAGTGGTCGTCCTGCCAACGAATTTTACCGACTAAGATATCATTCGTCGTTAGTTTGATTTCCACCGTCTGCTGGCCTTTGATCAGGGATTGGATTTGACGAACGCTGGGGAGGCCCGTATTAAACTCGGTCATGGCGAACAATTTAGGGGTTGACTCGTTTTCATTATTCCAGAGGGATGATGATTTCTTCGGTTTTCTGAGCGTAAATCTTCAGTCCACAGGGTAAAAATAACCCCTAGAAGTTTTCAGTCGTCAAAAACCAGCAGGGAAGTGGATATTTGTTATGATTTAACTAAAAGTTGTGAAGTTTTGTAAAGCTTGAGGACAAGCCCTTGAAGACCTCTGTTTCCGTTCCTCCTGCCACTGCTTGGTATCGAGTTCAACCCCTCTGGCAGGGAGATCAACAGATTGTGCAACAAGGCCTGCCTCATCCGCAGTTGGCCCCCGCTTGGCAGATGCTCATCCTCGGAGATGGTTCTCCCACCCGTCACCTCCAGTTACTCACTGGGGAAAAAACCGAGGTGGATGTTATTGATATGTCTTTAATTGGCCCGTCTCCGACCGAGGCCCCACCCCAAATTCATGTCATCCCCCAACCCTGGCTACAACGTCAAGTTTGGCTCCGCACCCGTTCCGGTAAACGCCTAGCCTACGCCGTTTCCTGGTGGGACGGCAATCAAGTGGACGATTATTTAGAAAACCGTAATCTACCCATTTGGGACAGTTTATCCCGTCTCCATACTGAGTTGTACCGAGAAGTGCTGGGAATTTTTCATGGCCCGTCTCCGGCCCTCGCGGCGGCGTTCCAAGAAACCGGGCCATTTTGGGGTCGCTACTACCTCTTTTGGCACCATGGCCAACCCCTCACCCTCATCTACGAAGTGTTTTCTCCCTATCTTCAGCGTTATCTAGGCCCGACGGCCCTCGTCAATGACAGCCTTTAGCCAAGGCCAAAAGGTGCCTCGTAGCCATTCTCCCAATTTTTGCACTGCGGCCTCCAACCCAAAGACCAGTTGATCGAGTCCTGCCAGAAGATACTCCAAAAAATGACGCTGATAACCAACGGGCCGGGCTTCCGTTTCAATCCAATCGAAGGCGGTTTCTAGTTCTGTTTGCCAAGGATTATGCCAGGCCAAAACGGCGGGGGCGGCCGGTAATTCTGGAGCCGCAGGAACCGCTTCGGCCCATAGATCTGGTAATTCCCAGGCTCGGGAGAGCTGGGGCGGATTGGCCATCGGTTTTTTGGGGTTGGCGCTAGGGGATGGGGCCAAGTCGCTTGGAGATGAGGGAGTCTGGGTTAACGAACCGCTGGTTTCTAGCAGAGGGACTGGGGGGGAAGATTCGACAAACAGATCGTCCCAGGCCAGCCAAGGTTCTGTAGATGCCGAGGATTCCGGGGTCAGGGCCGTGGGCCGTTGACCAGAACCAAAGAAGTAGTCGATAGCGGCCTGGAGAATCACGCGAATTTGAAACGGATCGACCTCGGTGGGAGTTAGGGCCGGGGAGGAAACCATCAGCCACTGCTGGGTTTGCTTGGCCAGGCCCTGCCATTGGCTTTGCAACTGCTGGGCCAGGGCCGGGGGATGGGGCCAGGCCATCGACAGGTTAGTCTGCACGGGCCGAACCAAGGGGGCCGACGAAATTGAGAACTTAGGGATAGGGGCAAGGGCGCTAGAACTGCTACTCAGACTTAAGGCCTGGCCCTGCCACCAACGAAGGCCCTGCCACAACCAATCCAGGGGAGGCAGGGGGGCCGTTCCCTGGGCAAAGGTGAGGGGAATGAGCCCAACACTTTTTTGGGCCAAGGCCCACTGGACACGACGTTGGTAGTAAAAATTAGCGAGTCTCTGGCGGATAGCAGTACTGAGGGCCTGTTGTTGGCTCGGGGAGAGGACATCCAGCACCTCATTATCGGTCGTGACCAAGACAAGCTGACGACTACGGTATTGACAGGCCAGGCCATGAATAACAATGCTTTCCGCCTGGCCCTGGCTCAAGGATTGTTTAAGGTGATTGCCCAGTCTGGCTAAGGGGCTAGCTGGCAGAGCCAAGGGAGGAGGAACTTCTCCTCGCTCCTCTGGGGTCAAGCTCGTATCGGCTAACTGTTGGCGGATATTTTCAAAAAAGTGACCCGGCAGAACAATTTGCGGTAATGGCAGGGCGTCGGGTTCGGTCGTAGACGGGGTTAGACCTAGCCAGGGTTCGATGGTGGTGAGGATTTCTTGCAGGGGTTGGTCTACCGGGGGCTCACTCAGATAGGGCAGAGCCACGGACGTTGTCGGCGGGCCAAGTTGGGGATCTAGCCATTCCTGGGGATGCATGAGCCAATAGAGGGGGGCCACCAGGGCCTGGACGCTCCATTCTGCGGCAATTTTCAACTGGCGAAAGGTAACCCCCAGTCGGTCACGCCATTTGAGGGACTGACGATTGATGAAGTTGAAGAGACGGCTTTGGTAGGGTTGGGAGGGGTTGGCCATGAAAACTCTCCAGCAGATCTAACAAACATTACGCTGTCTGGGTTTTGAGGGAATGGCTCGTCCTATTTATCCCAGTTGACCCAAACCAGCTACGCCAATGAAGGTAACTATCAGCCTATCATCAACGGGAAGAAGGGCGGTTTCTGGCCCCGAGGCCTGACGCAAAAAGAATCTCCAAAATTGCTACTCTAGATGAACCCAAATTGCTCGCGCCTATGACCCGTTCTCCTAGTTCCCAACCCCTCAGCCAAATGGTCACCCAAGCGGTACAAAAACTTGTTGGGCTAGAAAAGCGGATGATAGCCTTCAAGCCGGGCTCTCGGGTGGCCAAGATTGAAGTGCGGGAAAGCCCAGGAGAGCCGCCCCAAACCTATCCTCTACTGGGAGAGCGCCACATCCTGGGGCGGAGTTCGCGGCTGAGCGATATTCAGATTCAAAATCCCATCGTTAGCCAGGCCCATTGCTCCATCCACCGGGAGCCCAAGCATCCCCAGCAGTTTATTCTCCAGGATGAAGGTTCTACTAATGGCATCTATCGGGGCCGCCAGAAGTTAAAGACCTATCCCCTCTGCCACGGGGATGTGATTAGCCTCGGGCCGCCAGAACTCGAAGATGCGCCCCAATTTACTTTTTTGAATCCCCCGCCTCCTTGGGTCAAGGCCCTGCGCTATGGCATTTATGGTTGCGGTGCTCTGGGCCTACTGGGGATGGCTTGGCTCACTTGGGAGTGGGCCCAGTTGTCGGTTCGACCCTGGCCCAGCGGTGTGTCAGCCCCAGTGGTCATCTATGCCGGCGATGGCAAAACTCAGTTAAACCCAATTCGACGTGATATTCATCGAGAATTAGTGAGGATACAGGATTTTTCCCCCTACTTGCCCAAGGCTGTAATGGCCTCGGAGGATAGTCGTTTCTATTGGCATTTTGGGGTTGACCCCTACGGCATTGCTCGGGCTGTTGTGATTAACCTCGGCAAAGGCGGCCTACGCCAGGGAGCCAGTACCCTCACGCAACAAGTTGCCCGCAGTCTCTTTCCAGAGGTGGGCCGGGAAAATACTGCCCGTCGCAAAGTGCGGGAAATGCTGGTGGCCCTGAAGTTGGAAATGGTTTATAGCAAAGATGAAATCCTAAAAACCTATCTCAATCGCGTTTATCTTGGGGCTGGCAACTATGGTTTTGAAGATGCGGCGCGTTTTTATTTTGATAAATCCGCAAAAAACCTCAATATTAGTGAAGCGGCAACGCTGGTGGCCATGCTACCGGCTCCCAACCTCTACAATCCTATCCAGGACTACGACACCACCGTTTCCCTGCGTAATCGGGTAATTAAGCGCATGGCCAACCTGGGCATGATTAGTGCCACGGAAGCTCAACAGGCCCGACGCTCCCCGATCACCGTCAGTCCCAAGGCCCGCCAATCCCTCTCCAAGCTCCAGGCCCCCTATTTCTACAGCTATATTTTTACGGAATTGCAAAATTTGTTAGGAGAAGAGGTGGCCAAGGAAGGGAATTTCATTGTGGAGAGTACGGTGAATCTGGAGGCACAACGCCAGGCCGAAACTCAAGTAAAGCAATACATCGCCAACGAAGGACAACAATTTCGGTTTTCCCAAGGGGCCCTGGTGACCTTGGATAGCCACAATGGGGAAATTTTGGCCCTGGTGGGGGGAGCAGACTACAAAAGCACTCAGTTTAATCGTGCCACCCAGGCCCTACGTCAACCGGGTTCCACTTTTAAAATTTTTGCCTATGCCGCTGCCCTGGAAGCGGGTATTTCTGCTTATCAAACTTATTCCTGTGCTGGTATTCGTTGGCAGGGCCAGGCCTTTCGGCCCTGTGAACGCAGTAGTGGAAACATTACCCTAGCCCATGCCCTAGCTCAATCAGAAAACGCTGTGGCCCTGCGGGTGGCCCAGCAAGTTGGCCTAGACAGAATTGCGACCCTAGCAGAAGACCTGGGAATTCGTTCCCCACTCCACAAAAATCCTGGTTTAGTGCTGGGCCAGAGCGAGGTTCGGCTCTTAGAACTCACGGGGGCCTACGGCGTCATTGCCGACCAAGGCCAGTGGCATCTCCCCCATGCCATCCGTCGTATCCGAGACGGTAATGATTGCCAGGATAGTCGCCGTCACCAAACCTGTCGGGAAATTTATAGTGCCACCCAAATGGGCCAGGCCTCGGTGCCAGTTCTGAAAGCTAGCACGGCTTCGACCCTTGTTACGCTCCTCCAGAATGCAGTTAATGGCGGCACGGGCCAGGCCGCTAGCATTGGCTACGGGGCCGCTGGGAAGACGGGAACCACTAATCGGGGCGTTGATCTCCTTTTCGTGGGCTTTCTACCGCAACAGCACTTTGTCACGGGGATTTGGCTCGGCAACGACGATAATTCTCCCACCCGAGGCAGTAGTGCCCAGGCCGCACGTCTTTGGGGCCGTTACATGAAAACCCTGGTGCAGTAAACAAAATAATGGCTTTTCGGGCCTGGATAAACTACCCTTAATTTTGGCCCGCTAGGTTGGGCGGAGTTGCTAGATTTCCTTTGCTTGTCAGGTTTTTAAGTCATGAGTTGGCGACGCTTTGTTCTTTTTCTTGGCCTCGGTATTCTGTTAACCCTCGGTTTGGCCTGGGGATGCCAATCCCGTCCGGCCGCGCTGCCCACCGGCCAGAGTTCTTCTAACGAGACCCCTTCCTCCGCCATTAAACTGGACAGGATAATTTCTCTAAACGGATTTCACACAGAATCGACTGCCACCTTGCCATCCTTGCCCCCCCAAACCCAGGCCATTTTGGCCAGTGGCCCGCAGGGGCAGGTGTTTTCTCCCCCTCGACAAGCTATTCGCCTGGCTGTCATTAGTGATCTCAATAGTGCCTACGGCTCCACTACCTACGAACCCGAGGTCCGTAAAGCGATCCAACTCATGCCGTTTTGGCAACCAGATCTAGTTCTTTGCAGTGGTGACATGGTCGCGGGCCAGAGTCCGAGTCTTTCTAAACAGCAAATTGAAGCGATGTGGGCCGCCTTCGATCAACAGGTGGCAAAGCCCCTGCGGGATGCGAAATTACCCTACGGCTTTACCCTCGGCAATCATGATGCCTCCAGCGCCCTCGGTGCGAAGAAAACTTATTTGTTTCAGCAAGAGCGGGATCTAGCTGCCGCCTACTGGAATGACCCGGCCCACGATCCTGGGGTAGACTTCATTGACCGCCAGGACTTTCCCTTTTACTACTCCTTCAAATACAAAGATATTTTTTTCTTGGTCTGGGATGGCTCCTCCAATCACATTCCGCCGGAAAAATTGGCCTGGGTTGAAAAAACGCTGGCTAGTCCTGAGGCCCAAGGGGCCAAGATGCGTATTTTATTAGGCCATCTCCCTCTCTACGCTGTGGCCGTTAAGCGGAACAAACCGGGAGAAGTCATGGAAAATGCGGATCAACTCCGAGCCTTGCTCGAAAAATATCGTGTCCATACCTACATCAGTGGACACCAGCATGCCTACTACCCTGCCCATCGAGGTCAACTCCAACTCCTGCATACGGGACTTTTGGGGTCTGGCCCCCGTCAACTTCTAGACAGCCAATTGCCGCCCCGGAAAACGTTAACAATTCTCGATGTTAACTTCCAAAATCCCGATTTAACGACCTATACCACCTACGACATGAAAACCCTGGGCCTAATCGACTACGGGCAGTTACCCCGCTTTATCGTTGGTCATAACGGTATTGTCCTACGACGAGACATTGAGCCTGAAGAGCTAACTCCGCCAGAACGGGCTCGGTGCGAAACTCGCCTCGGCCAACGGCCCTGTCCTGTTTAGAGGCCTGGATTTGCCGTCGTCGCCCAGGAGAGAACTTGTTCTACTCTTCCCGTTATGGTTTGGCCCCACCACGGGGTATTGCGAGCCTGCGTTTTAAGGGTTTGGCTATTTACCGGCCAGGATTGCTGGGGATTAAAGAGAAGCCAATCAGAAAATACCGGGTTCAAGCCCAGACAACGGAGCGGATTAAGGCTGAGGGCCCGCCAGAGTTCCAGGGCCGTTAGGTGACCTGTCTCCACTAGACCCTGCCAGAGACAGGGTAGGGCAAATTCTAAACCAATGGCCCCCGCTGGGGATTCGGCAAAGGCTAGGGTTTTTTCTTCGTAGGTATAGGCTTGATGATCGACAGCAATAGCTGCAATGGTGCCGTCCTTTAGTCCCTGTATTAAGGCCAGACGATCTTCTGGGTTGCCGAGGGGTGGATCTAAATGAAGGTTGGGATCATAGCGATAGAGAGCCTGACTATCCAACAGGATATGCATCCAGGCGACACTGGCGGTGAGGGGAAGGCCCCGAGCCTGGGCCTGGGCAATAAGGGCCACGCCTCGCTGAGTTGAAACCCGCATCAAGTGGACAGGCGTTGGTAAATCCGCCATTATCTCAATTAGGGCCGAGATCGCTGTCGTTTCTGCCATAGCCGGTTCTCCAGGTAGGCCCAAAGCCAAGGAAATGGCCCCCTCTCGGGCAACGCCATTTCCCCGCAGGGCCAGATTCACTGGTACCAGGGCCAGCGTTTTTTTATAGGGGGCAAGATATTCCAAGGCCCGACGGATTAAGCTGGAATTCATTAACGCTTGGCCATCGCTAAAGCCCACTACACCGGCTTCCACCAAATCCGCCAATTCTGCTAACTGTTCTCCCCGCGCGTCCTGGGTTAAGCTCCCCCAAAAGTGGACATGGGGCAAAGACTGCGGAGCTAAGGCTAGGAGCTTTTGACGCCGTAGGCTCAAGACGGCGGGATTATCGGAGACGGGCTGGCCCTGGGGTAGAAGTACCAGTTGAGTAAAGCCCCCGGTGATGGCCGCTGCCGCTAATTGGGACAGAGTTTCCCGGTCTTCATGGCCTGGTTCGCCGCTGGTGCTGTAGAGATCCACTAGGCCGGGGGCCAAGATTAAATGTTCTCCATTGAGGGGAGCTAGATGGGCAGGAATGAGGGCTGGATCCGGATTAAGGGCCTGAATTTGTCCATCCTGGAGCCAGAGATCAATCTGGCAGTCTTGATCCTGCTGAGGCTCTAGCCAGCGAACCCCTCGCAAATACTGTGACTCCATCGGTGTGCTCCTAGCTTGGCCCATCGTCTATTTCCCAAATTGCCCTACAAATCCTAGCAGGAAACAGCCAAGGGTCTACAGCTTGAGGGTGGGATTTCTCCTCAACGGCCAATACTCCCAAAGGGACTTAATCTTCTCTTAAATTTTTTAACAATTACTTTACAACGGACAAAGGCTATCAGGGTAAGGCTTTGCAGAATTCTTGAAAAATGTAATCAAAAATACAGCACCACCCTATAATTTTCTTCCGCCAGGTTAGACTATATTGGACATTAAGCTTTGTTACTCGCTTAGGTATATTTTATGAGTACCAGTACTCTAACTCCCGTTTCGTCTACGACCTACTCCTTGAGTATGCTTCAAGATGAAGTCCGCCAACTGGTGGAAAAAGGGACGATTAGTCGTCATCAGCCCATCTACGTCCTGTGTAAATACATTCCAGCGCGGGAATGGGTTTGTGTGGAGTGTGAATTAGAGCGGAGTGATTTTCTTCTGCGGGATCAGATCGGGGATCTCATCGCCGCAGAGCGTTGGGATAACGACTAAGATAATGACCCTGAATCAGCGGTTGCCGGGGCCGCTGTCATCAAATTAGCGGATTGGCTGGCAATCATGGCCAATAAAAACCACCAAAGAGTACTAACTGGTGGCCGGTACCAGACTGTATCGACTAGGCCATGCACCAACAACCCCACCATGGCAGCCAAGGCCGCTATGGCCCAAAAACCCTGGGGATCGCTCTGGTGACGAAAGGCCTGAATCTGCCTTAGCCCCTGACTAAAAACAACTAAAAGTAACCAGAGCATGGTCGAAAAGCCCACTAGTCCCGTCTCTACCATGATCTCTAGGTAAATGGAATAGGCACTCAAGGCACTAAATTTGGGACGCATATAGAGGGGATAGATGTGATTAAAAGCACTATTTCCTGGGCCAATGCCTAACCACGGGCGGTCACGGATCATACTTTTAACTCCTTCCCAAACATTAATCCGAAAATTATTACTGCTATCGCCTCGGCCCGCAAAAATACTCAACACCCTTACCTGGAGAGGTTCCACTAGGAGTAGAGCCAGACCCAGACCCAAACCCCCCAATCCAATTACTAGGGGTAGTAGCCAGGTTTGCCAAAAAGGAGAGAGGAAGGGCCGCCACCAGAGGTAACTGAGGAAGATAAAAGCCCCTAGTACAGCTAGTCCTCCGAGCCATCCCCCTCGACTTTGGGTAAAGAAAAGACAGCCCAGATCAATGGCTAGTGTCATCATCGCCAGCAGTTTGGGCAAAATTCCCCGCCAGGTAAAAATAGCCCCGCAACTCAGGGCAATCATGGGCAGTAGGTAGGCTGCCAATAAATTCGGGTTACCTAGGTAGCTATAAACCCGAGTAGCCCCCGCAAGGTCGGAAGTCGGATCATTCCAGGTGGCCAACTGTTCAACGCCGTCTAGCTGCTGTTTGATGCCGTAGGCTCCGACCGTTAACCCCACGAGAATAATCACCGTTACTACCCGATTAAACCAAGGCCGGGAACGAAGAATACGAGCGGCTAAGAGAAACAAACATAAGTTAGCTGTAAGCTTTAAAAATCCACCCAGAGCAGCCATTTTCACGGGTGAAAAGCTGACAGCCAAGGCCGAAATCAGCCAGTAAAGAAAAACTAAAAGATGAATCGGGGTGAGTCCTGGTGATTGCTCATCCGCGAGGGTCAACACCAGCCAATACAGCCCACAAATCGTCAGCAAACCCCCCAGCATTGTGGTGGAGGTAAAGGGGGCCAGGCTAAAGATCAGGGCTATCAACAACGCCCCGATGGCGTCCCGAAAGGGCCAAAGATAACTAGAGGTGCTCCAGCCTTGGAAAAGCCCCACCAGACGATGGAGGTAACTGCCCTGCCGCCATTGGTAGGGGGAAAATCGAGACCAGGTAAGTTGTTGCCAAAAAAAGGCCATGGTGAAATCTCCACGGATTGCCGCGCCCTATTATACCGACTTTGCGGAGAGACCCCCTAGGATTGCAGAAGGATAAAGGCCAGACTGGCCAGGCCCCAGCCCAAGCAGAGTAAGTTTTTTAGCATCCCTGGCCTTGAATCTAGAGATATCATTGAGGGACGGAAACAGGGCAAGAGTAGAAATAACCAGTAGAGGTCTAGAAAGACTCGTGAATAGTTTAAATAATAGTTAAGAATATAAAAACTAGCGACGGCCCCTAGGCCCGCGTAGCTCCAAAAGGTTAGGGTCAGGGCATTAATCTGGGGGCGTGGGCAGAGGCTGTTACGCAGGCCCCAGGCCAGGGTTAACCCTAAGATTGAAAAGGAATAGGCCTCATAAAGATTGCCCAGTGTTAGCCCGTTTTGGAGTAGGGCTTCTCCCTTGGCCAATAGGCCCCCTACTGGCCAGGTAAAATTCCCCGTCCCACTAGCCCCCGGTAATGACAGATAGATAATCCAAGCATTCCAGAGCAGAAAGGGGAGCAGGGCCAGGCCGAGGGGCAAAAAGTGCTCTCGTCGTTGGGAACGCACACTAGCAATGACCAGAGCCAACCAGACCAGCAGTAAGGTCTCACGGGTCAACAGGCCCAAGGCCAAGGCCCATCCCATGCCCCAGGGACGACGGGACTGGAAAGACAGCAAGGCCGCCAGGGCCAAGACACTGGCCCAGAGATCCGCAGTAGAAAGAGATAGCACCATCCACACCCCAGGAATGGCCAGGCCCCATAGTCCATTCTCCGGCGACTGGTCTTGAATTTGCAGGGATCGGGTGAGTAAAAAGATAAAAGCAGTAATAGCCAAGATGTTTAGTCCAACCAACCCATAGGGAATCCAGCAGGGATTGCCCAGGCCCAGGAAATACCCCAGTAGAGGATAGAGAATACGGCGATAGCGGTAACTAGGCTGATCCAGGGCCGCTATTGTCCCCGGTTGCGTGAGGAAGGGGTCAAGACTAATGCTCAAAAATTGTTGGCCATCGTAGCCCAACTCGTCGGGCCAGATACGGGTGGTTTCCGGCTGGAGTAGGGGAGATAGGGGGAGGACAGAACCAATGCGGAAAAATCCCGTGATATTGCCCTCAAATTTACCGAAGTATAAAAAAAGACAGACCAGGCTCGCCAACAAAAAAGCAAGAACTGCGTTGGCCAAGGCCGCCTGTCTGCTCTTCCGGTAGTCATCCATAAAACGCATCAATGGCACCCCATACAATCAATATGACCTCTCAGTAAACAATTGATTGGCTCTAGTGAGTACTCTCCAGACTGGTCAGGGCCAACGGAGTACTGGTATGATGACTCAGTGTTTTTCTTCCCTCTGCTATGAGCCACGCCGATTGGCAAGTTGCCAAGGTTTACGAAGATATTCTGTACCACAAATGGGACGGTATCGCCAAAATTACCATCAATCGTCCCCATAAACGTAACGCCTTCCGCCCAAAAACCATTGTTGAATTGTACGATGCCTTTTGTAATGCGCGGGAAGATGGCCGCATCGGTGTAGTTTTGCTTACCGGAGCCGGCCCCCACAGTGATGGTAAATATGCCTTTTGCGCTGGGGGAGACCAATCGGTGCGGGGAGAAGGGGGCTACCTGGATGACCAAGGCGTTCCCCGTCTTAATGTTCTTGATCTCCAGCGCTTGATTCGCTCTATGCCCAAAGTGGTGATTGCCCTCGTGGCGGGTTATGCCATTGGCGGGGGCCAGGTTCTACACTTGGTCTGCGACCTGACATTGGCGGCGGATAATGCTATGTTTGGGCAAACAGGCCCGAAGGTGGGGAGTTTTGATGGTGGTTTTGGGGCCAGTTATTTGGCCCGTGTCGTGGGCCAAAAGAAAGCCCGAGAAATCTGGTTTCTCTGTCGTCAGTATTCTGCTCAGCAGGCCCTAGACATGGGATTAGTGAATGCAGTGGTGCCCGTCGATGATTTAGAAGGGGAAGGAATTCAATGGGCTAAGGAAATCTTGGCTAAAAGCCCCCTCGCGATTCGTTGTCTCAAGGCGGCCTTTAATGCGGACTGCGATGGTCAAGCGGGGCTTCAGGAACTGGCAGGAAACGCAACCCTTTTGTACTACATGACCGCAGAAGGCAATGAAGGAAAACAGGCCTTTCTAGAAAAACGACCACCGGATTTTCGTCAATACCCCTGGTTACCTTAGGGGTTTCATCGTATTGCTCGTGACAAGTTCTTTACCCGTGGGAAGCGCGGCTCCCGGTTTCCATGGTCAAACCACCAGCAGAAGCTGAAGTTGTTTCAGAACAGTCTAGCGCTAGGGAATTTTCCAGTCGCATGACATCTTCAATAGCATCCCAAGGGGTCGAGAAGGGATGAGAGGCAAGGACACAAGCCTTCCATTCGCCTTGGACGGGAACACCCAGTTGATCACACATTCCTCCCCGTCGTCCTTCGGACTGATAGTACCGGCAGTAGCGGCACGATGAAGTCATATAATTAGCAGTTTTCATCGGGGGCTCTCAAAAGATATTAAAAAAATGCTTGGTTAAGCAGGTTATTTATATATTTTGCCCTAGGCTCTATTGGCTAAAAATAAGTTCAAGCCAGGATTCCATAAGGATTCCAGTGATCCCCGCCAGACTGATCCCTTTAGTTTGTCTTAATAATCATTTTACAAATCGACATATTCTTTGAGCCTTCGACTCTTGTCTTAGATCGAGTTTGCACACAAAGAAGCAAGTCCTTAGCTGAAATCATTATGGGGATCAGGGCAAAAAGGCCTTCCATTGAGAGGATAGGGAACTTTCCGAACAGGATAGAGGCTTAAGCAGCAACAAAATTCAATCTAAAAAGCCAAGAATATTTCTCAAAAAATCTATTTTCTTTTTTCGTAAAAGTATCAAGGACTACAGAGGATTTTGGTCATTATTATCGTAACGGTGGGTTGATCCAGACCCGCCTCCATTATTCTAGTTAACGCTTGGACAGGGGATTAGGGGGGATCCCCTACCGAAGGAAGTACTTTCGCGGGGTAAAACCACTACAATGGGTTAAAGCTTAAAATTTCGTAACCCTTTCCCCTTGCTGGCCACCTATGACCGACGTTCCCGTTTCTCGGATTCGTAACTTTTCCATCATTGCCCACATCGACCACGGTAAATCGACGTTAGCCGACCGACTGTTGCAGGTGACCGGAACCGTCGAACAACGGCAGATGAAGGAGCAATTTCTCGACAACATGGATTTGGAGCGGGAACGGGGCATTACCATTAAACTCCAGGCAGCTCGTATGAATTATCGGGGCAAGGATGGCCAGGACTATGTTCTCAATTTGATCGATACCCCCGGCCACGTTGATTTTTCCTACGAAGTTTCGCGCTCTCTGGCCGCCTGTGAAGGGGCCTTGCTGGTGGTGGATGCCTCCCAGGGAGTAGAGGCTCAGACTCTAGCTAACGTCTATCTGGCCCTGGAAAATAACCTGGAAATTATTCCTGTGCTCAATAAAATTGACCTGCCCAGTGCTGAACCAGAACGGGTAGCCCGGGAAATTGAAGAGGTGGTGGGCCTCGATTGCAGTCAGGTGATTCAGGCTTCCGCCAAGGCTGGCCTGGGGATCGAGGATATTTTAGAATCCATTGTCCATTTGGTGCCCCCCCCCCAAGATACGGTGGCAGACCCATTACGGGCCTTGATTTTTGACAGCTATTACGATGCCTATCGCGGCGTAGTTGTTTATTTTCGGGTGATGGATGGCCGGGTTAAACGGGGGGATAAAGTCCGTTTGATGGCCTCAGGCAAGGAATATGTCATTGATGAACTGGGGGTCCTATCACCGACCCAAGTCCAGGTGGATGAACTGCATGCCGGGGAAGTTGGCTATTTTGCCGCCGCCATTAAAGCCGTAGGGGATGCGCGGGTCGGCGATACGATTACCTTAGCAATGACCCCCGCCCAGACGCCTCTGCCCGGCTATACCGAGGCCAATCCCATGGTTTTTTGTGGCCTCTTTCCCATTGATGCCGACCAATATCCCGATCTGCGGGATGCCCTAGAAAAACTCAAGCTTAACGATGCGGCCCTGTCCTACGAACCTGAAACCTCTAGTGCCATGGGCTTTGGTTTCCGCTGTGGCTTTTTAGGCCTGTTACACATGGAAATTGTCCAGGAGCGGTTAGAGCGGGAATATAATCTGGACTTAATCACGACGGCCCCCTCAGTTATCTATCGCGTGACCACCATGGACGGCGAAATCCTAGAGGTGGATAATCCCAGTCAACTCCCTGATGCCCAACACCGGAGCAAGATCGAAGAACCCTATATCAAGGTGGAAATGATCACCCCGGAAAACTATGTCGGGACGCTAATGGAACTGTGCCAGAGCCGGCGGGGAGTCTTTATTGACATGAAATATTTCACCCAAACCCGCACGGCCCTGATCTACGAGTTACCGTTGGCCGAAGTGGTAACGGACTTTTTTGATCAACTGAAATCTCGCACCAAGGGCTACGCCAGCATGGAGTATCAACTGATTGGCTATCGGGAAAATGCCCTGGTGAAATTAGACATTTTAGTCAATGGGGACGGGGTCGATGCCCTGGCCATGATCGTCCATCGGGATAAGGCTTACTATGTGGGCCGGGCCTTGGTCGAAAAACTGAAGGAATTGATCCCACGCCACCAGTTCAAAGTTCCCATTCAAGCGGCCATCGGCGCGAAGGTGATTGCCAGTGAGCATATTCCGGCCCTGCGCAAGGACGTATTAGCTAAGTGCTACGGTGGTGATATTTCCCGGAAGAAAAAGCTTTTACAGAAACAGGCCAAGGGTAAAAAACGAATGAAGGCCATTGGAACCGTTGATGTGCCCCAGGAAGCTTTTATGGCGGTACTTAAGTTAGACCAACAGGGTTAATCTAGTCCGAGAGCTTTGTACTAAATCACTAAAGTTTGACCCCACAACAGACCCCCAGTCCATAAAAAGCAGGGGTCTAAAATCCCGAAACCTCTTTATTAAAAGAGGGCTTGACTTGGGATAACTTGGCCACAATCTTGGGCTTTAGTTTTTCAAACTCTTGCTTGAGGAGTTGTTTGGATATCTGAGATTTACCCGCGGGAACATTCTGACTATTGCTGGCCCATTCCTGTAAAAGTTTGCTTTGATTGGGGGCAATGGTTGCCGTTAGCACTTGCTGGCATTGTTCTGGACGCTCTAGGGCAAAGAAGAGAATGGAATAGTTGCCTCTCTGTCCCAACAACATAGCGATGCGTTGACCGGCTGGGGTCTTCAGATCGATGTAACAGGGAAGCCAACGAGGGCCATACTGACGGTGAAAGAGTACCGTAATCCACAACACCATGGGATGGGGAGAATTGGTCATCAGGAATTGGTTGTAGCGGATACTCGTCATTCGAGCAGTAATATCTTCCTGCTCCAACATCACCCACAAGCTAGCCAGAGTCCCCTCCTCCGCCCGAATAATTTGGGGAAACACAATTTTCTGGACGGGTTTATCCTTTGGCCAGGTCATCTGCCGACAGGCCTCTGCCGCTGGTAGTAGCCGACTGGTCGCCATGGAGGTCGGCCGCGGGCCACGGGGTTTCATAACGACGGTCGGCTGGGAATCCTCCGGGTCAGGAATCGAGGGACGGTTAGCGACCTTGGGACGGGAAATTTCGATTTCAATGGCTTCCAGGGATTTAATCACTTCCTCTACCACCTGGGGCCGATTTTTAGGCGATTTGGCCATGCAGTCCATCACCAGGGCCTCTAGGGAAGGAGGAATCCGATAGCTGGGGTTCATTGGTTTAGGCTTGGTGTGATGGTGGGCCTCATACCAGCCCCCAAAGGAAGAGTTTTCCGGGAAAATTGGCATATCTCCAGTCAGCATTTCGTACATCATAATGCCCAAACTGTAGATGTCTGAGCGATTATCCAACTCCTTACCCTCCATTTGTTCTGGGGAGCAGTAGGCAAGAGTTCCCATAAAGGCCTGGGTCTGGGATTCCTCCGCTTGTACCAGCTTGGCAATACCAAAATCTAAGATTTTAACCAGTTCCCCCAGAGCCTGGTCTTGTACCAATAAAATATTGCTGGGTTTAATATCCCGATGGACAATGGGACAAATTTCCCCCTGATACAAAATGCCTCTGTGGGCACATTCCAAACCAAAACAAATTTGCCGGGTAATGCGCAAAAACCGATCAACAGGCAAGGGGCGGTACTTGATCAGGTCACTAATGCTTTCGCCCTGGAGAAATTCCATAACGTAAAAGGGAATTTCTTTCTCATCCAACCCGTAGTCCCGGACCCGGACAATGTGAATACTTTTTTCTCCCAGGAGGGCCGAAATGGTGGCTTCCCGCTCAAAGCGTTCCTTCATGCGTTGATTGAGCAGGGCCTGGGACAAGAATTTAACGGCGACAGTCACCCCCCCTAGGAGTTTATCTTCAGCCCGATAGACCTGACCCATGGCCCCACTCCCCACCAGTTCGACGAGTTGGTAGCGATTGGCGAGTAAGCGGCGATGGCGAGAATCTGGGGTCATAGAGAACAGGGCCTGGCGATAGCCACGGGAGAGGTTAAGGGGCAGAAAAATACGAATCCCAATTCCGTCTAGGGTTGGTGCTCAAAGGTTGCTTCGAGGGTACTGGTTAGATAGTGCCCAGCGAGGATGCCGCTCGCTAAATGATAGCGGTGCTCACTCAAACGGTGAAACGTTTCAAACCCACTGCGGCGTTGTCGGTCTCCCAGTACCCAGTAGCGTTGGATGATGGATTTCTCTAACACCCAGCCTTCTCCTTCCACCCGACCAAGTTGGCTATGTTGCAATACATAGGTATATTGCCGCTCTTCTTCGTTAAGGCGCCCCCGGTACTGAAAGGAGATTTCTTCGCGGTCACTATCTGGAAAAACCAACTTAGTCACCATAGTAAACCAATCTTCCTGTTGCCAGGCAATGATGGAGCGACCTTTGAGGGGTTGGGGAAGCTGATTCCGTTCAAACCAGTAACCTTCAATGTGCCAACGTCCAGCTTCTAAGAGAAATGTATGGGTCAAGTTACCCCTCCTTTATCCGGGCAGAGAACTTTACTTGTCCAATATCTAACATTTTGGCTAAAAATAGTCTGCAATCGCCCTCACTTTTCTACCCTATTTTAGGATGAATCTCCCCGAGCAAACAGGGCTGTTGAGCGCCAGTCACCTGGGGTAAATTACCGGGAAATGAATTATAGAATCGCCAGTAAGCCAGAATAGCGAAGGCGATGGCTTCTTTGTAGTCGCTGGCCAGGCCGTTCTCTGTTGTTGTGGCTAGGCGGGTTTGAGGCCCGAGGTGTTGGGCTAGCCGTTGCTGGAGGTACAGATTATGGCTACCGCCACCGCAGAGGAGGAGGGTATCGGGAAGACAGGGTAAAAAGGCCCGATAGTTTTCCACAATGGAGCGAGCGGTTAATTCTGTCAGAGTCGCTAAAAAGTCGGCTTCCCCGAGAGTATAGGCCTGGGCATCTTGCCAGCATTGTTGGAGATAATCCGGCCCAAATAATTCCCGGCCGGTGGACTTAGGCGGCGGTTGCTGGAAAAAATCCTGACGAAGCCACTGGTCAACGAGGGGTTGATAGGGTTGGCCCTGGGCTGCCCACTGGCCTTGATGATCGTAGGTTTGTTGTCCTTGGCTGAACCTTTGTACCGCCAGATCGATTAAGACATTGCCGGGCCCCGTATCCCAGCCTCGGATTTTGTCTTCCCAGTCAGGGGTCTGACGAGGGGGAAGATACGTGACATTGCCAATGCCACCAATATTCTGAATACAGCGGTGTTCTGTGTCATGGCCCAGCAGGCAGGCATCAATCTTGGAGACCAGAGGCGCACCCTGGCCTCCGGCAGCCAAGTCGGCCTGGCGAAAATGGCTGACCGTTGGGATAGCCGTAAGCTGGGCAATTACTTCTCCTCGTCCCAGTTGGCAACTATAGCCCAAGCGTTGACCCTGGGGCGGGCGGTGGAAAACTGTCTGGCCATGGGAACCAATCAGGTCAGCATGGGGATAGCCGGTTTGGATATTTTGGGCGGCCTGGGCAAAGGCGATGGCAATGGCCTCATCCAGATCGGCCCATTCGGCCATGGTCAAGGTCTGGCCAGCGCAGACCGCTAAAATTTGTCGTCGTAGGGCCGGAGAATAGGGATAGGTCGCCCCTTGGAGGAGTTCTACTCGGAGGTCTAGACGGGAACCGGAGATTTCCACTAAAGCTGCATCGATACCATCCACCGATGTCCCGCTCATCAAGCCAATACAATATGCCATCACATATTAATGAAGGTAGGAGGCCATGGTTAAAATGCCCTGCTGGCCGATCAAGATTTCCCGCAAGAAGGTACAAATCCCTACCCAAAGCACGGGGGTAATATCAACCCCTCCCAAGGGAGGAATCAGTTGTCGCAGGGGGACGAGTAACGGCTCTGTCGGCAGAGCTACCAAACGCCAAGGCATTCTAGCCATCTCGACTTGGGGATACCAGGTTAGAATAATCCGAAAAATAAAAAGAACCGTCATCAAGGCCAGAATAATGCCTAGGGCCTGACTCATTAGATTAACAAAGGTCATAGCAACATTAATAACACAGGGAACGATGAATATTGTAGCGAAGCTTTCACTCCGGCTTAGGCTGTTGCACTAATAACACTGAGCACCGGGCGTGGTGAACGACATAGTTGCTGACACTACCTAAAAATATTTCTGCTAGGCCTTGGAGGCCCCGTCGCCCCAGCACAATCAGGTCGGCCTCCCAGGTTTTGGCTAGATCACAGATATGACGACTCGGTTCCCCGATTTTCCAATCCCATTCTGTGCGGATGCCCTGCTGTTCAGCCCTAGACCCGTAATCAGCTAGCCATTGCTGAGTTTCCTCTGTCTGCTGTTGCAGGCGCTCGTGAATGACCCGAGAAAAATTGGCCATTTCTTCACTGTAGATGCTGGGATAGGGCGTCAAAACGGTCTGTTCTAGAGGAATACAGTGAAAGAGCATTAATTGGCCCTGATTGAGTTTTGCCATAGCCAAGGCCTGTTCAAACACATCACCCCTCAGGGCAGACTGGTCAAGGGCAGCAAGAATTTTTGAGTAAACCATAACGGTGTTGGATAGAGGAACCGGAGTCTAGAAGGGGGCGAGAATCGCAAGCGGTGGCCAAGGAAAGAGGCTAGCTGGCCCGCTTGTAGGCTTCATCAAGAATTTCTGACAGGGTTGGATGGGCATGGATATTGAAGGCCAGTTCCCGGACGGAACGGCGTTCTCCGATGGCATTGGCTGCTTCTTGGATTAGATCCGAAGCATGAATCCCAATGATATGAACCCCCAACAGTTCTCCAGTATCCTGACGATAGATAATTTTGGCTAGGCCTTCGGTTTCCTTTTCTGCCAGGGCCTTGGAATTGCCTTTGTAGTAGGTTTTGGCCGTGGCAATGGTGAAGCCTTCTGTTTCACCCAGGGCCTGGGCTTGAGCCTCCGTTAGACCCACATAGCTAATTTCCGGGTGGGTAAAGGCAGCAGCGGGAATGGCCCGGTAATCGATGGTTTTGGCCCGGCCACAGATATTTTCAACCGCGACCACTCCCTGCCCAGAGGCTGCGTGAGCCAGCATCATTTTGCCCGTGGCATCGCCAACAGCCCACAGATGGGGCACCGGTTCTCCGTCCTTGAGGACGGCCATCTGGTCATTGACCGCAATAAAACCCCGACGATCCACTTCGACGCCCACAGATTCTAGTCCCAGGTTTTTAGTGGCAGGAATTCGGCCCGTTGCGACAAGACAGGCATCCACTTCTAGGGTTTCTACTACTTCTTTAGTTTTGGCATCGGCCAACTCAATCACGACGGGATGACCCGGCTTCACGCTTTTCGCCAAGGTTCCTACATAGGTTTCAATATTGCGGGGTTTGATCAGTACCCGTTCCGCAATCTTGGCAATATCAGGGTCAAAACCGGGCATCAAGGTATCCAGGGCCTCAATCATAGTGACTTCACAGCCCAGGGCGGTGTAGACATCGGAAAATTCCAGCCCAATGTAGCCACTGCCAATGATGGCAATCCAGGGAGGAAGCTGTTCGAGTTGAATGGCCTCATCACTGGTGAAGACCGTTTTATGATCGATTTCAATCCCGGGAGGAACAAAGGGCACTGACCCCGGACAGAGCAAAATATCTCGAGTGGTGTAGGTCTTTTCACCGCTGTCTCCGATCACACTGACTTTTTGGGGCCCGACTACCTTGCCCCAACCCCGCAGGGTGTCTACTTTGAGGCGAGTCAAGCTATTGGTGAGGTCTTCTCGAATTTTGTGGACTAGATCCGTCGCATGGGCAGCAATGGCCTCCCGCTGGAACGCCACGCCTCCTACCTGAATTCCCAAGTGTTGTAGATGCTCGCTATCTTGCAGTTCTCTCACTCGGCCCGAGGCCGCCAGCAGGGCCTTGGAGGGAATGCAACCCCGGTTAACACAGGTTCCCCCCATCTCCTTGGCTTCGATGATGGCTGTTTTTAGGCCGCATTTGACAGCATGGAGCGCCGCACCATGGCCCCCAACACCCGCGCCAATAATGATCAAATCGTAATCAAAATCCTGACTCATGTTAACGATTGCGCCTCTGTTTCATCCGCTTCTTAGTGTACGAGCAAAGGGGTACCCAGGAAACCAGTCCTTACAGAAGCTCCGGTGGTACTCAATCTCACTCAGGCTTGGGGTCAGTCGGCAAGGCATGGGCGGAGGATTTTTGGGAAAAAAGAATCAAGATCCCGGAGATTAAGGTGATGGCCACAGCTTTCCAGAGTAGGGCCAGGGCGTCCTGATCTTCGGCCAGATCGCCAAAGAAGATCACAACCATATTTAACAGGATAACATTACCCAGGTTAGACTTTAGTTCATGAAAACTATGAACCCGGAGGGGACTAGCAATTTTCAAGGGCTGGATAAACAATTCGTAAAGGCCCATAGCCAAAATCAGGAGAGTAATGGCAGTTAAAAATCGCTCAATGACTTCAACAAACTGAAATTCAATCTTCTCAACAAACCAATTGTGGGTCAGGAGTTCCCACAGCAAATGGCCTGCGAGGACAGAGGCATAGATAAAAGCCGCAAAGGAGGTCAGTAAAATGAAGAAAACCGATAACAAAATAAGATATTTACTCTGACACAACAGCGATTTTATCAACAACATAAAAACAAAAAGTATAAGAATATTATTTGTCTTCCTGGGGGAACAAGTGCTTCCTCAGGAAGTCTTAGGGGTTAGTTATCCTAGTATCAACGTTTCTCAAAGCACTAGGAGGCCTCTAGCGCTGCAAAATAGGCTTTGGCCTTAATGGGGTCTGGAGTCATGGTTTGCTCTCCCTCCTGCCAGCCAACGGGACACACTTCATTGGGATGGGACTGGACGTGCTGAATAGCCTTCAGGGTTCTCAGAGTTTCGTCCACACTGCGGCCAAAGGAAAGATTATTGATGGTGGCATGCTGGATAATGCCGTCCCGGTCAATAATGAACAGGCCCCTTAGGGCAATACCAGCCTCTGGGTCAAGGACATTATAAGCCGTACTGATTTCTTTTTTGAGGTCGGCTACGAGTGGATAGGCAATATCCCCCAGACCCCCTTGCTTGCGCTCGGTTTGAATCCAGGCCAAATGGGAAAATTCGCTGTCCACAGAAACCCCTAAAATTTCAGTGTCCAGGGCCTTAAATTGATCATGCCGATTACTAAAAGCAATAATTTCCGTGGGACAAACAAACGTAAAATCGAGGGGATAGAAAAACAAAATAACGTATCTACCCCGATAGTCCGACAACTTCAGGGTTTGGAATTGTTGGTCAATAACCGCCGTTGCTGTAAAGTCCGGGGCAAGCATACCCACGCGCAAACACTCTGTCATAACTAGAGACACTCCAAAATTTAAGTAAACTGCTCCACTGCAGACTGATACTGACAATCCCGGTCAAACACGAAAAACTTGTTAAAACACTATCACAGTCGCCTTAATTTTGACTAACGGCCGCCGCCATGAAAGTTCCTTCCCTCCCCCGGCTCCCTAAGCGGTTTTCCCCCCTGACCGCCTCCCCCAAATCCAAAGCTCGACAAGTCAAAACCCTCCGCACTGCTATCCAGAGAAGTCAGCGCCCAGGACTCCAGTTCATCGTCCACCTAGATCTCTACCATTGGCTATTTGCCCTGTCCTGGCGTCATTTTTTACTTCTAGTGACGGCCTTTTATTTTGGGCTTAATCTGCTGTTCGCCATCGTTTTTTGGTACTTGGGGGGCGGCATTGGCAATGCCGAGGCCGGTTCCTTTAAGGATGCCTTTTTCTTTAGTATTCAAACCTTCTCTACCGTGGGCTACGGATCTATGTATCCCCAAAGTTTGGCAGTGCACATTCTGGTTACCATTGAAATCTTTGTGGGCCTGCTTTGTCTGGCGGTGTTGACCGGCCTGATGTTTGCCCGTTTTTCTCGGCCCACTGCCAAGATCCTATTTAGCCAAGTCGCTGTTATTTGTCCCTTTGAAGGGATTCCTACCTTGATGTTTCGGGCAGCCAACCAGCGGAATAATCGCATTCTAGAGGCTCAGGTGCGGGTCAGCCTGACGCGAGATGAGATGACACAGGAAGGTTATCTCCTCCGACGTTTCTACGACCTAGACTTGGTGCGTTCCCAGACGCCGATTTTCGGGTTAAGTTGGTTAATCATGCACCCAATTACCCCGACCAGTCCGTTGTACGGACAAACTATAGAAACCCTAACAGAGGTCGGTGTTGAATTATGGGTGAGTTTAACTGGCCTCGATGAAACCTTTTCCCAGACAATTCACAGTCGTTATGCCTACGCTATACCAGAACTACGCTGGCACCATCGCTTTGTCGATATTTTTTATCAAACTCCCGACGGCCGGTGGTGCTTAGAGCTGGGACGCTTTCACGATACCGTTTCATTGCGGGTTCCCCCGCCTCCTACAGCAGGGGAAACGCTATTAATGGTGGATTAACCTGGTGTAATACGGCCCTGAGCAATGCCCCGATTTTGATGCCGGAAAAGATGACTGGGGTTTTGCATCATTTTGACGGGTTTGTGTTCAGTAGCGGGATAGGTCAATTTGGGCTGTTTGGTGTTCATCGCTTAGACCCCACAACGAGAGACTACACCTTGATCCTGGCACAATTCCTATGGATCGACCATGACAAGCTGAGGGGCGATTTCGCCGGGGCAACATTATAAAATCAATAGCCTCTAACGAACGGTTTCTAGGGTTTCTAATTTCTTGGTAAATAGCTCCGTAAAGAGACTAATAACTGTCCGTTTTTCCCGTACCTTGATATTGGCAGTAATTGACATCCCTGACTGGAGGGGAATTGTTCGGCCCTGGGATTTCAATTGCTGGGATTCCATCTTGATTCGAACCGGAAAACGATAGTACTGATGAGCCTGATCTGGCGGGAGAGCGTCGGAACCAATGGAGCTTACTTCTCCCTTAATGTCCCCAAATTCACTGTAGGGAAAGGAATCAATCCGAACTTCGGACTTCATTCCTGTACGAACAAAACCAATGTCTTTATTGGTAACATTGACCTCCGCTACTAAATTATCCCTGGGCACAATTTTGAGGAGGGGTTCTGTCTGGTTGGGGGGAGTAACATAGCCCGGAGTGGCCTTTAAGTCAAAGACGGTGCCATTCACAGGAGATTTAATTTCTTGATATTTCAAGGTAACTTTGGATCGGCTAATTTGGCCATTAAGCTCATTAATTCGCTTGTTATTTTCAACAATAACTTTGGTGAATTGGCTATCAATTTCAGCAAGACGCTTATCATTATCGGCAATGCGGTCGGTAATATCTTTTTCTGTGATAGCGCTCGTGTTGGTCAAGCGAGCACTGGCTTGGTCAATGAGATTCTGGAGTCGTCTTTCTTCCTGCTGTAGGCGATCGATCTCCGCTAGACGGCTCCGTACCTGTTGTTTTTGCTTATCTAACTCGACACTGCCATTGACTCGCTGTTCAATGATTTGTTTGTAGCGGTCATTGACGGCCTGCTGTTGTTTTTCAACTTGCAGTTTAGCCAAGGCTCCTTCCTCTAGCAGGGGGGTGACATTGCCTAGAATCCGTTCTTCAATTTCTAAGCTTTTCTCTGCTTCTGAGATGGCTTTGCGATTACGACTTTCCAAATCCACCAGGATTTTTTGATCTTCCCGGAGTTGAGATTGGGCCGAAGCGAGCTGAACCTGGGCCTGATTCAGTTGTTTTTCCAGTTGTTGGATTTCCAAGCGAGCCGCCATCATCCGCGTTTCCAGTTCGTACTGTGTCCGTCGCAGTCGGGATTCCTGATCTGGGCTCAGACTGGTATTACCATTACCCAAGCCGAGGAGGGTCTGGTAAAGCGCATTCTCTTGTACCAGAGCCGCTCGGTTCTTAGCCAAAGAAACCACTTCCCAGGGCAAATTTAAACGACTCACTGCCGCATCAAATGCTGCCCCCGTTAAATTCTTTTCTAAAAGCGTCTGATAAAATTCATTTTCTTGCAGGAGAGATTGTTTAATTTTTTGGGCCGCCTTGAGATCCGATTCCGTGGCAGTTGAATCCATAATCACGAGAGTCTGGCCAGCCTTGACAGATTCATTGTCCTTAACGAGGACTTTTTGAACAACCCCATTGATCGGGGCCTGAACATCCTTAACGGTATCCTGGGGCTTTAACTGGCCGGTAGCGGGAATTACCTGCTCAATGGTAGCAATGGAAGCCCAAGTAATGGTAGCCACGGTGACGCCCATAATCCCCAGAGCAATGCCCCGTAACCATATAGGTGACTGACGCAAGATCAAGGATTGTTCTGGTTGAAAAAGAGAAGGTTGAGTTTGTACTTCGATGGTTTTTGCCGGACTCTCAGCCTGGGGTTCCGAGGCCAGGGTGCCGTTATCCATCGCGGCAGTTACTTTACCATTACCGTTACTGTTGGCCTGGCCGTTACGGGAAGATTCCTGGGTTAAAGGATTCATGATCGCTCCTATGGGGTCTATCAAGGAAGAAAAGTATGGGTTAATTCAGGTCTACAAACAGGACACTAGCCTAGAAACTGCCGCTCCCCTGTTGTTGGTAGAGGTAGTAATAACGGCCCTTTAATGCCATTAATTCTTCATGGCTCCCTTGTTCGACCACTGCTCCTCCGTCCATCATAACGATTACGTTTGCACTGCGAACGGAGCTTAAACGGTGAGTAATAAAAAAGACAGTATGCTCCCGAAAAGCCTCGCCTAAATTGATACATACTTGTTGCTCTGTAATGTAATCCAGAGCACTAGTAGCCTCATCTAATACTAAAATTCGGGGACGCTGGAGTACCGAGCGCGCAATAGCAATTCGTTGACGCTGGCCCCCAGAAAGGGAGGAACCTCGTTCTCCGACGCGGGTGTTGTAACCGTTGGGCAGGCTCATGATGAATTCATGGGCTGCGGCAACCTTCGCGGCATAGATAATTTGTTCTGTGCTCGCATCAGGGTTAGTGAGGGCAATATTGTCCTGTACCGTACCATCAAAGAGTAATGTCTCTTGAGGAACAACACCAATTTGACGTCGTAGAGAATAGAGTTCTACTTTGCCAATGTCGTAGCCATCGACAAGAATACGACCGCTCTCAGGTTCGTAGAGACGAGACAGTAATTTGGTGAGAGTACTTTTGCCGGCTCCACTCTGACCGACCAGGCCCACAAAGGTACCTTCAGGGAAGGACAAGCTAACATTGTTGAGTTGCAGAGGGCCATGGGGCTTAAAGCGAAAGCAAACATTCTCATACTTCACCGAGCCCTTGATTTCGGGCATGGGGATATTAAAGCGGTCTTGCTCCGATTCCTGGGGCGTATCCACAATATCCGCTAAACGTTCCAGGGACAGGGCCGTTTCTTGGAAATTCTGCCAAAGCTGAGTTAGGCGTAGAATGGGGGAGGTTACATAGCCACTAATGATCCGGAAAGCAATCAACTGCCCCAGAGTTAGTTCTCCTTTTAACACCAAGTAGGCTCCGACCCAGAGCACCAACAGACCGGAAAGCTGGTTAAGGAAGTGGCTAGTGGAACTGGCTAGGGTTGAAGTAATCACCGTATTGAAGCCGGCAGTCACGTAATTGGAGTATTTATCCTGCCATTGCCAGCGGGAACGTAATTCAATATTTTGGGCCTTGACCGTTTGAATACCGGACATGACCTCCACCAAGTAGGATTGGGTTTCCGCATTGCGCTCAGCCTTGGTACGGAGTTGTTTGCGAATCAAGGGGGAAAACACCAGGGTCATGACCACAAAAATCGGCACAATCCCCAGGGCCACCGCCGTCAAAATCGGGCTGTAAATAATCATGACGATGATGTAGACCACGGAAAACACCGAATCTAGCACCACCGTCAGGGCCGTCCCTGTCAGGAATTGCCGGATATTTTCTAGCTCATTGACGCGGGTGGAAATTTCTCCAACAGGTCGTTTTTCAAAATAGCGGAGAGGTAAGCGCAGCAGGTGGTCAATAATTTCTGACCCCAGCCTCATGTCAATCCGGTTAGTGGTATCCACAAACAGATAGGTGCGCAGGGTACTGAGAATGGCCTCAAAGAAGGCAATCCCCAGGAGGGCAATGCCCAAAACCTGGAGGGTATCTTGGCTATTTTGGACAATCACCTTATCGATGATGATTTGGATCATCAAGGGATTGGCCAGGCCAAATAGTTGGACAAAGAAGGAGGCCGCAAAGACCACCAGCAAAACGCCTTTATACTTATTGACTGCCGGTATAAACCAACTCAAACCAAAGCGTTCCTGGGGCGTTTCCTTGGATTTTTGCAGGAGGAGCACTTCCCCTTGGCCGCCCCAACTACTAAGAAATTCCTTCGGCTGACGACGGACTAGGCCGAGTTCAGGGACGGCCACAGTGATCTGACGGTCGTTGACCTCGTAGACCACCGCCATACTATCCTGCCAGCGGATAATGCAAGGAACAGGCAACTGAGTAAAGGAAGTACTGGGAATCCGAGCCAACTGACTGGTGAGGCCCATTAACTCCGTGATGGCGCCGGCTACGGGGAGAGAAATGGTTTGATTGCGGCGAATTTCCTCATCCACAATGCGTTGAATGACATCCCGGCGAAAAGGCATCCCAAAATACTGGCTTACCATGTGAAAACAGGCGACCGCACATTCCGCCGGCGTTTTGCCCCGCACCACAGGGAAATTAGTGCGGTCGCTAGTTACCTTGGGAGTAACGGATTTGCCAAGAAGATCAGCCTGGGCGTAGGGAACATCTGCAAAGGGAGATTCTTCGGGGGGAAGTACCGAGACATCGGCTAGGGGAATCGGAGCCGGGGCCTCAATACATTTCGTTGAACGGGGAATCCCGATCAGACGAACGTTCTCTGTTCCTGTTACCTCAACGATGGAGGAATTTTGCGTATCGAGCAAGTCCCCCACTTGAGTTTCCGGCACTTCACCGCTACTGACTAGCCAAAGGGTATGCTCCTCCTGGAGGGGGGGATGACTCGCCAAGCTATGGCGACCGGGAGGCAGGTGATAGACTTGAGTTTGGCCAATGGTATCAAGAGTAAGTTGCCGTAGATCGGCCTCTCCCTGGGCCTGTTTTTGCAGGTAAGTGCCCAGGAGTTCAAACAATTCCACCAGGGAGCAGTGCTCCCGAAAGGCCGAGCTTAATATGGGATATTTTTCTAGCAGGGCCAGAAAGGCCTCAAGGGGTAGACCGACACACACCGATTCCGTAGAGGCAATGGCGGTTTCACAGGGAAGGCCGCGAATTGGATTAATCCAGCCCAATACATCTCCCGGCTGGAGCAGTCTTAGGGTAACGGGCAAATTTGTGCGGGGGTCATAACCCAATAGTCGAGCCTGGCCACTCACAAGAAAATAAACTTGATTAGGGAGCTTGCCTCGCATCAGAATCACTTGTCCCATGCGATAACGCCAGGATTGGAGCTGGTTAGCAATATCGGCGATCGCTTCGGGGGGTAATTGACTGAAAGGGGGAATTTCCTGTAAGAGCGTTTGGTAATCGGTAAGGGTCAGACTCATGGTAATTGGTGTAGCACATCCCCATCCCAGGAGATGAAATTAATCAAGTTTCTTATCTTGGCGGTCAGAGTTTAAGCAAAATTTAAGGGATTAGGCTTCAGCCCCGACGACGACGTTAGGAGCCAATGGTTCCAAATCCCGACTCTGGGGAGGGAAAAATTTCACTTGCTGTTGAATTTGAGCCGCCAACCATTTTTGAAAGAGATCATTGCGTAGCCGTTGCCGTAGGGCATTGTCCAACTGACTGGCCAAATATTTTTCGAGACGGATCAAGACCCACCATTCGCCAATTTGCAGGGGAGGTGCCACTTGGCCGGCCGGTGTGGTTTTGAGAACCTGAACAATCTGGGGGTGGGGAGTATTCAGCTCCACGGGCCCAATCACCCCACCGGTTTGGGCTTCGCCGCCTTCAGAAAATTGTCGGGCCAGATCGGCGAAATCTCCTTCACCTTCCTGAATGCGGAAATAAAGCTCTTGGGCAATCCCTGCTTCCTTCGTCCGAATTAAAGAGTAAATCACGCGGTCTAGTTGGTCTTTACAAGCCAGAAAATGGCCTTCTAACTGGTCATCCCAGGTCTGTTGCTTGTATTTCTCTAACTTCAATTCCCGAATAATCGACTGCTCCAACTGGACTTGGGTCATACCGGCTTGAGTCAACCAAGCCTGGAACTGCTCATCCGTTTTAATTTGAGCCTGTTGACAAAAGGCTTCCAAGGCCTGTTTGTGCTCCTCGGCGGAGCAATCCACCGTGGCGATCGCCTGGTCAATCAGGAGTTCCCTCGCCAGACGAGGCAACAGCTGATATTGCGCTAGTAGGGGATACAGTTCATCCTCGGCAATGAGTTGGTCACCAACTTGCAATACCACTGGCATACGTCAAAACGCTCCTAGCCTAAACATCAGGATTGATAAATAATCGGTCATTGGTTTCCTTGCTCGCAGGAGATGGGTAACCAAATTCACCTATTGTACAGGCTTCTGGAAATTCCCCCACAAGAACGGCCTAATGACCTGGCTTACAGACATTGTAGTCTTCGTGGGAAATGACTTCTTCGGGGGTAACTTGATGGCCTTGATCCCGACAAAGTAAACGATAGTGACGAGTCACTGGGATACTGATAATAAAGCGATCGTGGCGCAGACGTTTACCATGGAACGTCCGATAATCTTGGTGATTGGCCAAGCCAGCGAGAATTTGTCGTGCTTTAAGGACGACATTTTTGGGGAGGTGGCGCAGATCGATGGGATCGGCGGTGAAGGTCAATTGCCAATCTTCCTTTTCTTGCTTGCGTTGTTCCTGCTGTTGCTCTTTTTGAGCACAAAGGTGGCACCTCTGCCCATAGCCTTTATGGCCACAGGGAAAAAGTTTTTTTCGTCTGGACATAGCTCGATAGATAGAAGGTGTGGGAGAAGTTATTTATCAGCAAAGGAGGGTAACCTGAATCCAGACCATTGCTCCTCTCAGGACGCAGGCCACTGACGCCTACCCGTTTCTAGATAAGTTTAAGGTTAGGATACTCTACTAGTAGATCATCTCGGCTAAGGGTATCTCTTTCCGCTTGAGGCGTCCAGAGGACTTCGACCGCCAGTAGTTGCTCTCCTCCAATTCCCCCCAACTTTTGCAAGGCCTGGCGTAGATCACTGGCATCATTGACCGTTGGGAGAGATAGCTTGCCCAGGGTAGCTACAAGAATCGTGACTAGGATGTAGTCGTCATTGACCAGGGGAAGGCCGTCTTCAATTCCATTTCCCGGTAATCGGCTCTGCTCTACCCGACGCAATTGGCTATTGACATTACTGAGGGTTTCCGCCGTAAATTTACTCCGCTCCCGCAAGCTCAATTGGTTAAACTGGGCCTCTGCTAGGGACAAGGGAGCATTTTCGACCTGAGTTGCGCTATAAACCCAGTACTCTGGATGCCTCAACAGGGCCAAACTTGCCTCTTGTAAAAGAGCGATTCTACCAGCAGGAGTACCTGTATCTGCGGTGACTCCCAACTGATCCAGATCCGTTTTTAAGACCTTGGCACTAGCCAGTAGGCCTACCTGCAGTTGAGCAATACTCACCAAGGGATTATCTTCTTCGATGAAATTCCCGTCGGCCCGGTTACTACCACCCCGCATCACATTAATAAATAGATTGGCAATAGCAATCACCACAAGAAGTCCGAGCAGACTGCCAAAGCCACCAAAACCGAAAAAGGGAAGTAGAAAGGGAAAGCCAATGCCCCCGCCGTAACTGCCTCCCGAGCGATAACTCCGACTAGGAGTACTGTAGCTTCGGCTCGGAGCCCGAAAGGAGCCCCCACCAATTCGTCCGCCACTCCTTGCGGCCCAAGCCTCTGCACTATGACCAAAGAGCAAAAATAAGCTTAAGCCTAGGGCTAAAGCTGGCTTCAACAGCGATCTAAAGCGAGGAATAGGAGAGTGGAGCATAACGAAACCTCAAAACCAAAGGCACAGGCGTTGGATTATTTCTAGGTTAACGGATCTTTCCTAGCGTGCCCTAGACAATTTCCGAGTGCTGGTGGCCACAGACTTAGAGCATCTGGTTACAAAAAAACATTGACTTTCGGGGAAGGAATGATATGATTGATAATCGTGAAACAAATGGGTCGATGCCCGAGTGGTTAATGGGGGCGGACTGTAAATCCGCTGGCTATGCCTACGCTGGTTCAAATCCAGCTCGGCCCACCACAATTGCCCTTGTAGCTCAGTGGTAGAGCACACCCTTGGTAAGGGTGAGGTCACGAGTTCAATCCTCGTCAAGGGCTTTATTGATATGCAGTTATTATTTATCGCCTGGAGAAGCACTATTTACAATGTGTAGTGTCGCCAGGCTAACCCGACTTAGTTGTAGCTGCAAAAAATGCAGAGAACCCAGGGACGTCCTGGGCCTGACTACGGGAAAACGAACCAACGGCCTAGCTGCTAGCTGCTCTTAAGCGTAACGAATTCCCGCCGTTTCTAGGCGTTGTAGGGCCTCGCCCAGACGGTCACACTCCGCAATCAAGCTAATGCGGACATAGCCTTCCCCCGCTTCTCCAAAGGCACTACCAGGTGTAAAGACGACCCCGGTATTTTCCAGCACTTGCAGAGCAAAGTCTGCGGAGGTTAGGCCAGGGGGACAGGGAACCCAAAGATACATGGTGGCCTGGGAGGGTTTAATCGGCCATCCCAACTTAGCCAGGCCCGATACCATAAAATCTCGACGTTGTTGGTAGCGCTGTTGGGCCTCCTGGATATAGCTTTCGGGTAGGCCCAGGGCCGTTTCCGCCGCCTTTTGGACGACTTGAAAGATACCGTAGTCAAAATTTGTTTTTAAGGTACGCAGGCCCTGAATAATATCGGAGTTGCCTACGACAAAGCCAACTCGCCACCCCGCCATGGTATAGGTCTTAGATAGAGTATGAAATTCAACTCCCAATTCCTTAGCTCGGGGGATTTCCAACAAACTAGTGGGTTGGTAGCCATCGAAAGCTAGTTCCGCGTAACACAGGTCATGAACTAGCAAAACTTGGTAGTGGTGGGCCCAATTCACAATTTCTTCAAAAAAGGCCCGGGGGGCCGTAGCGGTGGTGGGATTGTTGGGATAGTTAAAGTAAAGAATTTTGGCCCGCTGGGCAACATCCTCTGGAATCCGGCTTAGGTCAATGAGCCAATTTTGTTCAGCGGATAGCAGAAGAGGATAGATCTGGCCCCCAGCGATGGCAGGGCCACGAAAATGAACGGGATAGGAAGGACTGGGCACCAAAACCACATCCCCTGGATTGATGTAGGCTAGGGCCAAATGACCCAGGCCCTCTTTGGAGCCAATGAGGGGCAGGGCCTCACTGTTAGGGTCAAGCTCGACCCCGTAGCGCCGTTGATACCACTGGGTAATACTGTGGCGGAAGCTGGCTGTCCCTTCAAAGGGGGGATAGCCATGGGTTTGGGGAGCCGAAAAGGCCGCCATAGCCGCCTCAATTACCGGGAGGGGGGCCGAACCGTCTGGATTGCCCATCCCCAAATCGATGAGATCTAATCCTTGTTCCCGAGCCTTAGCTTTTAATTCATCGAGGCGAGCAAACACATAGGGAGGCAAAGACTTTAATCGATCCGCAGGGCTTATCCAGGTCAGACTCATCGCAAGTGCAATATCAATAGGTGCAATCGACTATTGTCGCATTTCTCTGGCCTCTCCGAAATAATCACCGAAAATGGGATGCAAAGGTTTTCTGTCGGCTCAGTTGCCACGGGATAGCTTAGATCAATTACTGAGGGAGTATTGGGGACTCTAGTAACCAGCCCCTTGGGGTTTGCGTCAGGCCCACGACGGTGGCAAAGGGAAAGGAGCCTATGGGCGGCTGGCCGAGCAGGGCCGTCAGTGCCCCCTGGAGGGTGATGCTATGGCCCACCCAAAGATGATTACCAGGAAAGTCAGCGAGCAATTGCTGACTGATAGTCGCAACACGGGCTAGGACAGCCGCTAGGGATTCGGGATAGGTAGGAATAAGCCGGGCTTGATAGCGGGTATCTATCTGGGGGTATTGGTGATAGAGGCTTTCCCAGGGTTCCAACTGGGGGGTCGCGGTCATCCAGTCAGGATTTAACCATTCTCCTAAACCTGCTTCGACCTTGAGCTGGAGGCCGAGTCCTTCTCCCAGGGGGGCCGCCGTCTGAATAGCCCGGAGGAAGGGAGAGCAGAAAAGATGATCGATGGGCTGGAGGGCCAGGTTTTGCGCTAGGGACTGGGCCTGGGATTGGCCCTGGATAGACAGGGGCGGATCGTAGCGCCGGGGGGCCGTATTAAACCATTCGGGCTGGGCAAAATCTAAGCGATGACCGTGGCGTACCAACCAGAGGCGGCGCTCCATAGTCAGGGAGTACGAGAAGAAAAGAAGGGGAGGGCACTCACCACTTCAACTTGCTGTTGCATCCGTTGGCCGATGCGGTTACAAACTAGTTCGCAGATGTAGAAAATAGAGGGATCGGCAATGGCGTAATAGGCGCTCACCCCTTGAGTTTGACGAGAGAGAATCCCAGCCTGGGTCAAGACTTTAAGGTGCTTAGAGAGATTGGCCTGACCTAATCCGGTGGCCTCTGTCAGTTCCGTGACATTTTTGGGGCCAGCCCGTAAACTACTCAAAATTTGCAAACGACTCACCTCGGACAAAACCTTGAAATACTCCGCTACCAAGGGAAGAATTTCGGGGACTGATTTCGTCGAGGAAATCTCAGGCATAGGGGGGAAATCACGCAAATAATCGTTCTCATCTTACCATGGCCCGAACTTGTCAGGTCTGAAGCCGAGGGGAGTCAACAGAAGGGTTGCAGGGGCTTCGAAAACAGAGAACCCCTCGCGCGGTAGGGTAAAATTCAAAAAACTTTATGGCGCAAAATAAATGCTCACCGATTGGATTCCCTTTGCAATCCCCATTAGCACGGTCATGATTGCGGGTAGTTGTCTTTGGTCGTTGGGGCTATATTTGGCCCTGGTATCCTGGAAAAATTGGCTCATTGCACAGTTACAACGATGGTTCAATTTTGCGGAGCGTTCCCTCTACACTTCAGAAGCTGAGTTTGAGCGGACGCGCCCGGCTCGGGAAGCCCAAAATCTTTTCTACGCTTCTTTGGTGAGCATTCTTCCCTTTTTGGTCTTCGGCAGTCTGTGCAATTGGGCCGTGGAATGGGGCCTGGGCAGTAGTTGGTCGATCAGCACCGGCCTCTTGGCTAGCATGATTGGGGCGGTCTATGCCCTGGGCCGTCAAAACTCCCATCAGCAAAACTAACATTCAGCAATTAACCATGGTTTGGCTTAGAAAAATTGGCTGTTGGTGGGCCCTTAGCTGTCTGCTCCTTATCACCAGTGCTTGCACCCCAACCCCGGTAACGGATCAAGCCGTTTTTTCGGTGTTGAGTGACCCCAAAACCTTCAATGCAGTGTTATCTGCGGAATCTCCCAATATTTTTGGTCTAACCTACGAGGGGCTGATTACGGAGAATCCCCTAACGGGACAAAAGGAACCGGCCCTGGCTAAGGCCTGGCAAATTTCCGCCGACAATAAAACCATTACCTTTCAACTGCGGGAAGGATTGCAGTGGTCTGATGGTCAGCCCCTGACAGTGGAGGATGTGCTCTTTAGCTACAATGACCTCTACCTCAATCCCAAAATCCCTAACAATTATCGCGATAGTCTCCGCATTGGTCAAAAAGGAGATTTTCCTCTAATTTCTTCCCCCCGACCAGGGGAAATTGAATTTCGCATTAGTGAACCCTTTGCTCCCTTCCTCGACAGTGCAGAAGTGCCAATTTTACCGGCCCATATTCTCCGCCAGACAGTGGAAAGCGTTGATGAGCAAGGCAATCTTAAGTTTTTAACTACCTGGGGAACTGATACGCCGCCCCAGGACATTGTGGTCAATGGCCCTTACCGGGTTAAGGAATACATCACTAGTCAACGCATTGTTTTTGAACGAAATCCCTATTTTTGGAAACGTAATGCCCAGGGCCAGCGTTTGCCTGCCATCTCCCGTGTGATCTGGGCCATTGTGGAATCAACGGATACGGCCCTCCTGCAATTTCGGTCGGGTAGCTTAGATGCGATTAGTGTCACCCCTGAATATTTTTCCTTGCTCAAAAAGGAAGAAGAACGGGGCAATTTTACCCTTTATAATGGCGGCCCTGCCTACGGCAGTACCTTTCTCTTTTTCAATTTGAATCAGGGCCAACGGAACGGCCAACCCCTCGTCGATCCGATCAAATCACGTTGGTTTAACGACGAGAACTTCCGCCAGGCTATCGCCTACGGCATCGACCGCCAACGGATGATTAACAATATTTTCCGGGGTCTAGGAGCCGCCCAAAATGCTTTAATTTCCATGCAATCGCCCTACTATAATCGTTCTCTCGCGGGCTATAACTATGACCCCCAACGGGCCAGGGCCTTACTACAAGCGGCTGGCTTTACCTACGATGCCCAGGGCCAGTTACTCGATGCGGATAATCATCCGGTTCGTTTTGTCCTTCATACCAATGCCGGCAATAAAATCCGGGAGGCCATGGGGGCCCAAATTCAAGAAGACCTGGGCAAATTGGGAATCCAGGTGGATTTTAGCCCCATGAGTTTTAGTGTTTTGGTAGATAAGTTAAGCAATAGCCTCACCTGGGATGCGGTTTTGTTAGGGCTGACTGGCGGCAATGATCCCCATATCCCCAACGTTTGGTACACTGACGGCAATTTGCACATGTTTAACCAAAAACCCCAACCTGGTAGTGCCCCCATTGACGGCTGGGTGATTGCCCCCTGGGAACAAAAACTGGCGGATCTGGCCCTTAAAGGTTCCCAGGTACTCGATTTCGACCAGCGCCGGGCTATTTACGCTGAGCAACAACAAGTGGCCCTGACCTATTTACCTTTTATTTATTTGGTTAATCCCTATTCTCTGGCCGCGGTGCGTAATCGCTTCTGTAGCATTCAATATTCGGCCCTGGGAGGGGCTTTCTGGAATTTAGACGAGATTACCCTTTGTCCGGCCCTCGGAGAAATATCCCGCAGAAATTATCACTAGTTTAATGGGGTCTTGACATCAAAATTTTCGTATTGAGATCAGTTTATTGGTTTGTATGAGTAAAAAAATTGACTATATCCTAGAAGTTCTCAAAGTCATTCGAGATGAATATTTATCTAACGATATGCAATCTATTGAGAATATAAGAATTAATGCAACGACAATCGTTGCACAAAAATATGGGCTTTGGCGTACAACGATTCTTGACAAGTATCAGCGTGGGTTAAGACCAGAGACATACGGAACAGAATCATTCGATAATTTAGTCAAAGACTGGCTTATTGATAGAACCCCGCTGTTGCAAGAAATTTTACTTAAGCATTCTACAGATGAAGCAGATAAACGTAAAGTTGCCAGATTTTTTCACGAACCAAATCTCACATCTTTCGATAAAGTAGATGATACTAATAATAGAAGTCTGTATGAAAAAATACGGGATCTTATAGAACTTATTGAAAACACAGAAGATAATGAAAATAATAGCTTTGATCCATCGAGCATAAAAGATGAGCGCACAAAAACAGCAGTAATGCTAGTCCAAAGACGAGGCCAGAAAAAATTCAGAGAAGAATTAATTAGTTTATATGATGGAAAGTGCGCAATTAGTGGAACAAATACAATTGAGGTATTGGAAGCATCTCATATAGTACCATACTTTGGCGATGAAACAAATCATCCTACGAATGGTATCTTATTAAGATCAGATATTCATAATTTGTTCGACTTTGGTTTAATTGCTATTAATGAGACTACATATTCAATAATGATTAGCGAAATGCTTCGTGGATCATATTATCAACAGTATGATGGTCGGCAGTTGTACCTTCCAAAAACTGCAGGTTTTAGACCAAGCCGAAAGGCTTTACAGCGTCATCGTGAAACCTCGCAATTTATTCTCGACAATCGCTATCATGCCTAACTATAGAGCTGTGATTGGAGAATCTTTAGACTTATCTTAAGTAAATTATAGAAATGATCACGCTTCTGTTTTTCTGTAGGTCTTTACGTTACTCAATGCTAGCGGGGGGATTAAAATAACGACCTCCGAGTTTGCGATGCAATTACCGCCTAACTCACTCGGTAATGTATCATCACTTAGGCTATTGAAACCCCCCTGACTTTTTCCAAGACTGGGGGATTGATTAAGCTGAGCATTTTTAGCTAATCCCGGCCCAGTAGAACCAGGCCAGGATAGTGAAGATTACTTCAGTTGAATCATTTTGGGCTGGTCAAGTAGGTGAACGGTATCCACAAAGCGGGCCGTTTTCGACTGGGTAGAAATGACCAAGCTTTGGGTACGGGCGCCACCGTGGAAGAAACGAACGCCTTCCATTAGGGTGCCGGGAGTAATACCACAGGCGGCAAAGAGAACCGTTTCGCCACTGGCCAATTCGTGGGTGTCGTAGACGCGGTCACCATCGGTGATGCCCATGGAACGGAGTCTTTCCAGGTTGCCTTCGCGGCTTTCTCCAATCAGGCCGGTTTTAACTACTTCGGGATCGTAGATGAGCTGTCCTTGGAAGTGGCCCCCTAGACAACGCATCGCTGCTGCCGAGATAACCCCTTCAGGGGCGGCCCCAATGCCCATTAAGGCATGGATGTTGGTTCCAGAAAAAGCACAGGAAATTGCGGCAGAGACGTCCCCATCGCTAATCAAGCGGACACGGGCTCCCGCTTGACGAATTTCTTGAATTAGTTCCTTGTGGCGGGGCCGGTCCATCACCACCACCACTAATTCCTCCACACTGCGATTGAGACAATCGGAAAGAATTTTTAGGTTTTCCGTTGCCGACTTATTGATATCCACATGGCCCTTAGCAACCGGGGGGGCCGCTAATTTTTTCATGTAGAAGTCGGGGGCCGCAAATAGGCCACCCTTCTCAGAAATGGCTAGAACGGCCATGGAGCCATTTTGGCCATAGGCTACGAGGTTAGTGCCTTCGCACGGGTCAACGGCGATATCAATTTCCACTAGCTCGTCGGGATTGCAGTACGCCTTAGCATCTTCTCGGGTGCAGATACCAACTTCTTCTCCGATGTAGAGCATGGGAGCTTCGTCCCGTTCCCCTTCCCCAATCACAATGCGACCCCGCATGTGAATTTTATTCATCCGCTCCCGCATCGCTTCTACAGCGACTTGGTCAGCGGTATTTTTTTCACCTTTCCCCATCCACTTGGCCGAGGCGATCGCCGCTTGCTCGACGACTTCAATGATTTCTAAACCGAGGGTACTTTCCACGCGATGATTCCTCCCAACTGCTAATAAATCTAAGTTGCCTTAGCGTAGTCTGATTTTGTTATCAGTCAAAGTCTATCAGAGTGGGGGATCACCGTAAAATCAGTCAGCAATGAAAAATCGTCGGTTAATGGGAACCAGGGATTGGGGTCTTGGGTTTACGGGGGCCGTCCTGGGGATAGCAGGCCTCTCCTGCATCAAACAATGCCTGGAGCTTTTCAACGTTATCGGGAGGAACAAAAACGTGGCCCTGCGCACGTAGTAGTATTTGATGCCCATAAAACGTCCGGTAATATTATGGGGAAAACCTCAGAGAGAAGGCTGGAGCAAAATAACCTTATCTTCATGGCTCCTTGTAACACATACTTTTTTACTTATTCTAAAATAGTACTCCAAGAAAAGGAAATCCCCCACCGTTTAGGCAGGGGATCTTGAGTCATCACTTATCTAGCAAGAGCCGGTGTTAGCCGAACTTACCAGCCGTCGAAGCAATGAGGAAGGCCGCGTAGGTCAGGATATAGCCAACAGTGAAGTGGGCCAAACCAACCAAACGAGCTTGAACAATGGAGAGAGCAACGGGTTTATCTTTCCAACGAACGAGGTTCGCCAGAGGAGTCCGTTCGTGGGCCCAAACGATGGTTTCGATCAGCTCTTGCCAGTAACCCCGCCAAGAGATGAGGAACATGAAGCCAGTCGCCCAGACCAGGTGTCCAAAGAGGAACATCCAGGCCCAAACTGAGAGGTTGTTCACACCGTAGGGATTGTAGCCGTTGATTAGCTGAGCGGAGTTGGCCCAGAGATAATCCCGGAACCAGCCCATCAGGTAGGTTGAGTTTTCGTTGAACTGAGCCACGTTCCCAGACCAAACACCGAGGTGTTTCCAGTGCCAGTAGAAGGTTAACCAGCCCAGGGTGTTCAGCATCCAGAACATAGCTAGGTAGAAGGCATCCCAAGCTGAGATGTCGCAAGTACCGCCACGGCCGGGTCCATCACAGGGGAAGGAATAACCAAAGTCTTTTTTGTCGGGCATCAGTTTAGAGCCACGAGCGTCCAAGGCCCCTTTGACCAGGATTAACACGGTAGTGTGTAAACCAAGGGCGATGGCATGGTGAACCAAGAAATCGCCAGGGCCAATGGGCAGGAAGAGGGAATTGGTACCGCTGTTGATAGCATCTAACCAACCAGGCAACCAAGCGGCGCCAGTGGTTGAAGCAATGCTGTCAGGATTGGAAAGCAGAACATCAAAGCCGTAGAGGGCCTTGCCTGAAGTTGCTTGAATCCATTGAGCGAAGACCGGTTCAATCAGGATTTGTTTCTCGGGGGTTCCAAAAGCAACGACAACATCGTTATGAACATAGAGGCCGAGGGTGTGGAAACCGAGGAAGAGGGAAACCCAACTGAGGTGGGAAATCAGAGCTTCTTTGTGCTCTAACATCCGTGCCAGCACATTATTTTTGTTGGCGACGGGGTCGTAGTCACGAACAAAGAAGATGGCACCGTGGGCGAAGGCTCCAACCATCAGGAAGCCAGCGATGTACTGGTGATGGGTATAAAGAGCTGCTTGGGTGGTGTAGTCCTTCGCGATAAACACGTAGGACGGCATGGAATACATGTGTTGGGCGACCAGAGAGGTCACAACTCCTAAGCAAGCCAAGGCCAAGCCGAGTTGGAAGTGTAGGGAGTTGTTAACGGTGTCGTAAAGGTTTTTGTGTCCTTCACCGGTTAAAGGGCCTTTGTGGGCATTGAGGATTTCCTTGATACTGTGACCAATCCCCCAATTGGTACGATACATGTGACCTGCAATGATGAAGATCACAGCAATCGCCAAGTGGTGGTGGGCAATATCCGTCAACCAAAGAGACTCGGTTTGGGGATGGAAGCCACCCAGGAAGGTCAGAATCGCAGACCCAGCGCCTTGAGCCGTGCCAAAGACATGGCCAGCGGTGTCAGGATCCGCCGCATATACGCCCCAGTTCCCCGTAAAGAAGGGCAGAAGCCCTGCGGGGTGGGGAGGCGTGGACAAGAAGTTATCCCAACCGACGTGTTGACCACGGGATTCAGGGATAGCAACGTGTACCAAGTGACCAGCCCAAGCCAAGGAGCTAACCCCAAATAAACCGGCCAGGTGGTGATTCAAACGGGATTCCGCATTTTTGAACCAAGCGAGGCTAGGACGGAACTTGGGTTGTAGGTGTAACCAACCAGCGAAGAGGAAAATAGAAGCCAGTAAAAGTAAAAATACTGCGCCTTGGTATAGCTCTTGGTTAGTGGTCATACCAATGGTATAAAACCAATGGTAAACACCGGAATAGGCGATGTTAACTGGGTTAGAAGCCCCCGCTTGGGTAAACGCATTGAGAGCGCCTTCCCCAAAGTGGGGATCCCAGATCGCATGGGCAATGGGACGAGTGTTTAAGGGATCTTTAATCCACTGTTCAAAATTACCTTGCCACGCAACGTGGAAAAGGGTGCCAGAAGTCCACAGGAAAATGATGGCGATATGACCAAAGTGGGAGGCAAAAATCTTTTGATAAAGATTTTCCTCAGTCATCCCATCGTGGGTTTCAAAGTCGTGGGCCGTTGCGATCCCATACCAAATACGCCGCGTAGTGGGGTCTTGGGCGAGATCCTGGCTAAACTTGGGAAATTTAGTTGCCATAGCTTTTTCGGAAATTCTCCTCGTTAAGCAAGCAAAATGAGGCGGATGCAGAAAGCACTGCTCATTTCCGGATTTGTTAAACCAGTCCTAGAATGACTGGGAGAGTACAAGCGCCTTTAAAGTCGCTGGAGGGTTTCCCAGGTTTGGTAACGAGGCAAAGACCCCTAATAACCAAACCTGAGGGCCAGTCTAACCAATGGATAGACTACGGGCGAGGAAGAACGCCCAGGTGGTGACAATACCACCCAAGAGGTAGTGGGCTACGCCAACCGCACGGCCTTGAATAATACTTAGGGCACGGGGTTGAATCGCCGGAGCTACCCGGAGTTTATTGTGAGCCCAAACGATAGACTCAATTAACTCTTGCCAGTAACCCCGTCCACTGAAGAGGAACATCAAGCTAAAGGCAAAGACAAAGTGACCCGCCAGGAACATGATGCCGTAGGCAGAGAGGGCAGAACCGTAGGAGTTAATCACGTTAGCGGCTTGAGCCCAGAGGAAGTCCCGGAGCCAACCATTAATGGTGATAGCACTTTGGGCAAAATTCCCTAGGGTGACATGGGTGACACTACCATCAGGAGCAACGGTTCCCCAGACATCCGACTGCATTTTCCAACTGAAGTGGAAGATGACAATGGACAGGGAGTTGTACATCCAGAACAGTCCAAGGAAAACGTGATCCCAACCAGAGACTTGGCAGGTACCACCACGACCGGGGCCATCGCAGGGGAAGCGGAAACCGAGGTTCGCTTTATCAGGAATCAAACGGGAGCTACGAGCGTAGAGTACCCCTTTGAGGAGAATCAGCACAGTAACGTGGATGGTGAAGGCATGGATGTGGTGAACCATGAAATCCGCCGTACCGAGGGGAATTGCCGAGATGGCAACTTTACCGGCCACTGCAACGGTTGCGCCGTCAAAGACGTTGCTAGCAGTTGCTAAGGCATGGGGAGCTGTATTACCAGGCGCCAGGGCATGGATGTGCTGTACCCATTGGGCAAAGATGGGCTGGAGTTGAATCGCCGTATCCGAGAACATGTCTTGGGGACGACCCAGGGCCCGCATCGTATCGTTATGGATGTAGAGACCAAAGCTATGAAAGCCGAGGAAAATACAAACCCAATTGAGATGGGAAATGATAGCGTCACGGTGGCGCAGCATCCGATCCAGCAAGTTATTAACGTTTTTCGCGGGATCATAATCACGCACCATGAAAATGGCCCCGTGGGCACCCGCACCGACGATCAAGAAACCGCCAATCCAAGTATGGTGAGTGAAAAGGGACAACTGCGTGGCGTAGTCGATGGCCTGGTAGGGATAGGGTGGCATGGAATACATGTGGTGAGCCACAATGATGCTCAAAGACCCTAACAGAGCCAGGTTGATCGCTAGCTGGGCATGCCAAGAGGTGGTCAGAATCTCGTAGAGACCTTTATGGCCTTCCCCGGTGAAGGGGCCTTTATGGGCTTCGAGAATCTCTTTCATGCTGTGACCGATGCCCCAGTTCGTGCGGTACATATGACCAGCAATAATGAACAGGACGGCAATCGCCACATGGTGGTGGGCCACATCACTGAGCCAGAGACTACCCGTAACTGGATTCAAACCGCCTTTAAAGGTGAGGAAATCAGAATAGACTCCCCAGTTAAGCGTAAAGAATGGTGTTAAACCTTGGGCGAAGCTGGGGAAGAACTCGGCCATCTTTGCCGCATCCAGAACGTATTCCTGGGGCAAGGGGATGTCCTTCGGCGCGACACCAGCATCTAGTAGTTTATTAACGGGTAAAGAAACGTGGATCAAGTGACCAGCCCAGGCCAGGGAGCCGAGGCCCAGTAAACCAGCCAAATGGTGGTTCATCATGGACTCTACATTCTGGAACCATTCCAGCTTGGGAGCCTTGACGTGGTAGTGGAACCAGCCGGCAAACAGCATTAGGGCAGCCATTACCAAACCGCCAATCGCGGTGCAATAGAGCTGATAGCTGTCGGTAAAGCCAGCGGCCCGCCAGAGATAAAACAAACCGGAGGTAATTTGAATACCATGGAAACCACCGCCCACATCGCCATTCAAAATGCCTTGACCCACGATGGGCCAAACCACTTGAGCACTAGGCTTAATGTGAGTGGGGTCTGCTAACCAGGCTTCGTAGTTAGAGAACTTCGCGCCGTGGAAGTACATTCCACTTAACCAAACAAAGACAACAGCGAGGTGACCAAAGTGGGCACTGAAGATTTTGCGCGAAACATCTTCGAGGTCGCTGGTCTGACTATCAAAATCGTGGGCATTGGCGTGGAGGTTCCAAATCCAAGTAGTGGTTTTGGGGCCTCTAGCCAGAGTCCGATCAAAATGGCCAGGCTTGCCCCATTTCTCGAAGGAGGTCGGGACAGGATTGGTATCAACCGTGACTTTGGCTTTCGCCTCTCTTTCGGGAGGACTAATTGTCATGAGGGTACTCCTCTCTCGACAATGAACTTTAAGGGTTTCCTATTGTGAATAGTGTAATAGAGGAGGGTCAAAAGCGAAATAATTTTGCCATCCTAGATGCGGTGTTGAATTTGCCAATTTATTAGCTTTCGGGTAGCACGCATCAATAGAAGATAATAAGTCTTCCCCTCTACCTATGCCTGGAGACTTAACAATAATTAAAAAATAGCTAAATTCTTATCGGGCAAGCCCTACACCATGACAACCCCCTTAAAAAGTCAAGCTAGACCTTGTTTTCTTTACAAAAAGTAACATCCTGGAGAGCTAAGATTTTGTACCCAGATTTAATTACAGACAAGGCATAGAAAAGAATCAATGATGTTGTCCTTGTGCGTCTAGATCCTGGGATCTTAAGAAATATTACAGATTTTCTTCAATTACTCATTATCTATCACGCTAGTTTCTCTCGGTAGAATACAGAGAAGCGTTGCCGATTGAGCTATATTGCTTTCTAGAGAATCTACGTGGAGGGCCTCCCTTGCTGAAATATCTAGCCCAAATGTTGTCTCCGTGGGGGAAACCCCTTAGCTGGGGGCTTCTCCTACTCGTTCTTTTTGTGAATACTGCCTGTCAGTCTCCTCCTCAGGCCTCCTCCCCACCGGCCCTCGTGCCGTCAGGGGTTCCCATTGTCAGTGGCCATTTGGCAGAAGTCGCCCCCCCCTCAGCGATCCAGGGCCTAGCCCCGATTTTTGACCAATATCAGCCCCAGGTTAAAATTCTTCACCCGACCCCGGATCAGGTGCTAACGGATACCACGGTGCCGGTGGAAATCGAAGTCCGGGATCTGCCTCTATTCCAAGATCCGGCCCTGGAAGTGGGGCCCCATTTACACGTAATTGTGGATAACGAACCCTATCGGGCCGTTTACAACGTCGATCAACCCGTCCTGTTAAAAGACCTAACGCCAGGTACCCACACCATCCGTGTTTTCCCCGTTCGCCCCTGGCACGAAAGCTTCAAAAACGACGGAGCCTTTGCCCAGGTTACGTTCCATGTGCTGACTAAAACCGATGATAATGTTCCAGATCCGCAGCAACCCCTTTTGACCTACAGTCGTCCCAAGGGAAGTTATGGTGCAGAGCCAATTCTACTAGACTTTTATCTCAGTCAGGCTCCCCTTTCTCTAGCCAGCTCCGATGCCGAGAATAATAGCTGGCGGATTCGGGTCACAATTAATGGGGAAAGCTTTTTGCTAGATCGATGGCAGTCACCTTACCTGACCGGCTTCACTGAAGGTAAAAATTGGATCAAGCTAGAGTTTATCGATGCTCAGGGTAATCTCGTTACCAATCACTTTAATAGCACGGTGCGGGTCATTGACTACCAACCCCAGGGCCAAGATACACTGTCGCGCCTGATACGCGGAGAACTGAAACCCGCAGAGCTCCAGGCAATTAGTCAGCCGCAGACACTCCTTTCTTCTCCGGATAAAGACTCGCTCTCTTCTCCATTAACTCTCCAGACTCCTGAATTAGACGTCCAGGAACTCCCGCCAGACAAGCCGTCCGTTGAGGCCGGCAGTATAGTTCCAGACGCTACACCTGAAGTGCCTTCCCCAAGTAATCTTGAACCAGATCCCGCAGTGGAAAAACCTACAGAGGACACGGCTGCCAATTCACCAGATCTTGATGCTACTGTTGCACCGCCACAGGAGAAGGGAGAAAGCCCAGGGGAATTTGCTCTTCCTCTAGAAGAATCTGTTGCTGTTCCAGATAATGAACCTGACGAGGGAGGGGCTGATTCCGTGCTTTCTAGCACAAAATTGTCGGGAAATTAACGAATCCTAAAGTTACTCAAGCGAATCTTTACCGAAACCTGGGAACCATACTATACTCTTGATCGTCAGCCAAACAATTTTAATAACTCACAAGCGAGGTTATCGTGTTAATTAAGTCTGCTTCCTCCATTGCTACGGCTATTCTAACGCTGTCTGTGGTCGGCATGACAGCGCTGTCAGCCCAAGCCAATCCCTTGCCCACGAAAGGAGAGACTCTCCTCAGCCAACTTCCCGGTCATGATGTGTACAAAAAAGAAGACCAGATGCAATTTAGTGACTATGGTATTGGTCGTGTCCGGGGTAAAGTTGGCAACATTGTTATGGTAGAACTCCTGAAATATGGTGCTTTCCCTGGCTATATTAGCCTTGATAATGGCCAAAGAATAACCCACGTAGATGTAGAAGCCGCCGCTGAACCCGGTGATGATGTTTTGATCGACCTTAAAACCCTTAGCGTCATGCAAGCCCACCCCGTCTGGTTGACGCGCCTTAAACTGAAAGAAGTCGCTGCAGTAGAACGTTCTGCCATTAACTTTGAATCTTCTGCTCCGGTCTCTTTGCCCCCAGTTCAGCCTTCTGCCCCCGTCGCTCCTGCTCCTGTTGCCCCCACTCCCGTCCGGGGTCTTTGGTAGGCAAGGGCACTCACCAGTCGTCTAAATCAAATATCTTTACATCTTTCAGCGTTACCAGGGCTTATAACCGCCAAGGAACGCTTTTTTTATCAAAACCTATAGACGAGACCTTAGTACAAATTCATAATCGCCCCCAGCCTCTAGTTGATAGTCATTGTGTTCTAAGAAGCGCCCCAGGGATTCATAAATCAAGGCCCGCCCAAGGGAAGGGGTAACCTGGAGAGAATCTTGACGAAAGAACCAGTAGAAAGACCACTGGTAGCCTGCAGCCTGAACCTCTCCACCCAGCACTCCCTCTTGCCAGGAGAGGGTGGTAATCCGGAGATAAGCAATCGTTTTGGGGAGATGGCGGCCGGTCACACAACGTTCCTAAACAATCGGCTAAATGTTAGTTTTGATCCCCATGGCTGCCAGAAACTCAGCTCCTGGGAAAATACAATTAAGATTACTTGCTGGATAGCTGACTGTTTCCTCCGCTTTGGGCAACCTGTTGGCGAAGAATTTCAAAGGCCTTAGCGTATTGGGGGTCAGCCATCGTACCAATTTTATCGCGGTTTTTTTGTAGCTCTTTCCGTTGTTGATCTGTTAATTCCACAACAACATCCGGTTGAATTCCGTGCTTATTAATATCCCGTCCATTGGGGGTTAAGTATTTAGCGATAGTCACCGCTAGGCCAGAACCATTGCCTACTTCTCGAACTGACTGAACAAGACCCTTACCAAAGGTTTTTGTTCCAACCAGAACAGCTCGTTTGTGGTCTTGAAGCGCCCCCGAGAGGATTTCGCTTGCACTAGCCGAGCCACCATCTACAAGAATTACCAGAGGTTTATTCGAGAGTTGCTGATTATTTGCACTTTGTTGCTCTACTTCACCTTGGCGGTCAACGGTGGAAACGATCTTCCCTTCTTTCAACCAGAAGCGAGCAATGTCAATACTGCTGTAGAGGAGGCCTCCAGGATTAGAACGTAAATCTAATATATAGCCCTTGACCTGCTGTTGCTCTAGACGCTCGATAGCCACCTTCATTTCTTCGCCAGCATGGGCGCTGAATTGATTGAGGCGAATATAACCGACTTTGCCAATAGGGGAGTTTTCAGCTTGCGCTCTGACGGGATGAATTTCGATGCGGGCACGAACCAGGGGATAGTTAAGTTCTTGACCCCCACGCTTAACAGTGAGAGTGACTCTTGTACCGGGTTTACCACGGATTAGCTTCACCGCATCATCAACCTCCATTCCCTGGGTCGATTTACCATCAATTTTAATAATTTCATCTTTAGCCAGGATACCGGCTTTGTAAGCCGGTGTATCTTCGATGGGAGAGATGACGACGAGTTTTTTCGTTTCTTGATCTTGAGCTAATTGAATACCCACCCCCGTCAACTCCCCAGAGGTGTCAATCCGCATCGACTGAAATTCTTCGGGATCCATAAAACGGGTATAGGGATCATTGAGCTTTCCCAGCATTTCCCGGATGGCTTTGTAGGCCTCTTCTGGCGTACTGTAACTTTTACTCAAATAATTTTTGCGAATGGCCCGCCAGTCTTCGCCATTAAAGGTTCCATCCACGTAGGTACGGTTGACGATCTGCCAAACCTCATCTACCAACTCCTTGGGATTATCTTGGAAAAACGCTTGGGAGCGAGCCAGACGGAGTCCCACCCCTGTTACGGCGACAGTTGCGAGTACGAGGGCTGTTGTTCCGAGAATTAGACTGCGTTTTTGCTTGACCATAGATATTTCATCATCACAATGATGAGGAGTGGGGATGATGGACATGAAATTGTATAGTGCTGTCCAGTTTAGTTATAACATTTCAGGATAAAGGGGATAGTTCTTCTATGACGGAAATGATTGTGTCCGATTCTCTCAAAAATCGACGTCGAACCCTTCACACTCAGCGCCGCTTAAAGGCCCTGCGTTCATTATGGCGCTTTTCCATACTCAGTGGCTTAGTTGGGGCTCTCATCTGGATTATGAGTTGGCCAGAATGGACAATTCGTGACCAATCTCAAATTGTCCTTCAGGGGAATCAACTGTTATCCGATCAACAAATTTACCAACTATTTCCGCTCAAGTTCCCCCAATCCATCTGGCAGATTTCTACGCGGCAAATTAGCCAGTCAATGGGTCAGAGTCCGGCTTTATCGCAGGTCGCTGTCTCACGGCAACTTTTTCCCGCCCAATTAGTCATCGCCGTAGTAGAACGCCAGCCCATTGCTGTGGCAACTACCGCCCAAGGGGCAGGATATCTCGACTTGAATGGCACTTTTATTCCGTCCAAGCTTTACCAGGGCGGAAAGACCCCTCGAGCCTTACCTACAACGCTGGCCTTTTTGGGCTATGGCCCTCAATATCAAAGCTTTTGGCAGAAGAACTATGCTTATTTGCGTTCGGCCCCTGTCACCGTCCACACCATCAATGGGACGAATCCCAGTAATATGATGCTATCGACCGATCTAGGACTAGTTTATTTGGGCGCCAATCTATCCCAATTTCCTCAGCAACTAGAAACTCTAGGGAAAATGAAGCGATTACCCGGTCGCGTTCCCCTCCAACGCATTAATTACATTGATTTAACCAATCCAGCTCAACCCCTACTTCAATTGAAACCGCCAGCCCCCAAGTCATCCCAGGATCCTAAAGTCAAGAAATCCTGACAGAGACTGGGTTCGTTCACGGAGATCCTGACCTTGTTGAGAGATGGCTATTGACAAACTCCGGCATTGTTTCTAGTCTAGGGACGGAAATGCTGTTTCTAGCTATATTTAGGGAAAAATTACGCAGGCCATCAGCGACAGATTGCCTATCTGATGGTAGCTTAGACTAACCACGACCCTCCTTGGGAGTGTTTTGGCTATTTTTAAGTCTCTAAAAACTTATACAAATACAGTTACGTTCGGGCCTCCCATAACAATGACTCTTGATAATGATTGGTTATTAGATGATCCTGGTCTCAATGGTGCGGAAAGCGATGATGCAACCGATAGCCTAGAAGACCTCTTTGCGGCCTCGGGAGAATCTGTAGGGCTTGGTTTCCCGGATGTACCACCAGCCCCATTGGATAACAAAAGTATTGAGATTCGGAATACTCAGTTTGATGTCAGGAGTACCCAGATTGTGCCCAGTAGTGTCGCAAAAATTAAGGTTATTGGTGTTGGTGGCGGTGGCTGTAATGCCGTCAATCGTATGATCGCCAGTGGGGTGACCGGCATTGAATTTTGGTCTATTAATACTGATTCCCAGTCCCTTGTCCAAGCGGCTGCCCCCCAGCGTTTGCAGATTGGACAAAAACTGACCCGAGGACTGGGGGCCGGCGGCAATCCGGCCATTGGTCAAAAAGCCGCTGAAGAATCCCGCGATGAAATTGCTCGGGCTTTGGAAAATACCGATTTGGTTTTTATTACTGCTGGCATGGGGGGAGGTACGGGTACTGGAGCGGCGCCGATTGTCGCAGAGGTAGCCAAGGAAATGGGGTGTTTAACAGTGGGAATTGTTACGCGCCCCTTTACCTTCGAAGGGCGTCGCCGGGCAAACCAAGCGGAGGAGGGGATCAATGCCCTTCAATCCCGAGTTGATACGCTCATTGTTATTCCTAATAATCAATTATTGTCCGTGATTCCGGCCGAAACGCCGCTCCAAGAAGCTTTTCGGGTTGCTGATGATATTCTGCGCCAGGGGGTACAGGGCATTTCTGACATTATCACGATCCCTGGTTTAGTCAATGTTGACTTTGCTGATGTCCGAGCTATTATGGCTGATGCTGGTTCTGCTCTGATGGGGATCGGCGTTGGATCTGGAAAATCCCGGGCCAAGGAAGCCGCCACAGCGGCAATTTCTTCCCCCTTGCTGGAATCCTCCATTGAGGGAGCGAAAGGGGTCGTCTTTAATGTAACTGGAGGCCACGACCTGACCCTCCATGAGGTCAATGTTGCCGCTGAAACCATCTACGATGTGGTTGATCCTAATGCCAATATTATTTTTGGAGCCGTCATTGATGAACGGATGCAGGGAGAAATGCGACTGACGGTTATTGCGACAGGGTTTAGTCAGGAAACCCGCTCCAGCAAAACCAATCCTGAGACCGCTGTTGCCCATCCGCCTACTTCAGTTTTCGAGACGACTCAAGACTCCCTAGAGCCGGCTAAACCGAGTCCAGCTAGTCTTGATATTCCCGAGTTTCTACAAAAACGTCGCTTGCCTAAACGCTAAGACCATGGTAAAGATTGTGGGCCATCGCTCTCTAGGACTGCGGCCAGTTTACGACCTAGGTCTAGGTCAAGATCATAATTTTATGGTGGCGCCGGGACTCATCGCCGCCAACTGTTTCAATAAATCTCACTCCACTGCCTACGCCTACGTTACCTACCAGACAGCCTACCTCAAGGCGAATTATCCGGTGGAATACATGGCGGCCCTCCTAACCGCTAGTAGTGATAGTCAAGATAAGGTTGAAAAATACCGAGAAAACTGTCAGAAGCTGGGAATTGAGGTTGAGCCACCGGATATTAATCGCTCCCAACGAGACTTTACCCCCCTAGGCCAGAGCATTCTTTTTGGCCTGTCAGCGGTGCGTAACTTAGGGGAAGGGGCTATTGATATGATCCTGGCTGCCCGAGAAGAAGCCGGAGGGCACTTTCAATCCTTGGCGGATTTTTGCTCCCAGGTTGATCTGCGGGTGGTTAACCGACGAGCTATTGAAACCCTAATCCTTGCCGGTGCCTTTGACCATCTCCAATCCAATCGCAATCAACTCCTCCAGGATCTGGAACTGGTCATGGCCTGGGTTCAAAAGCGGACAAAGGAAAAAGAAACCGGGCAAATGAACTTATTTGACCTGATGGAAGCCCCTAGTCCTCAGGCTGATAGCCAGGCTAACGAGTTTGAGCAGGCCCCCTCCGCTCCGCCAGTGCCAGATTTTTCCCTTCAGGAAAAATTAAAACTCGAAAAGGAACATCTTGGTTTTTATGTATCCGAGCATCCCCTCAAAGCTGTGCAGAAAGCAGCTAAATTACTATCGCCTATTAGTCTGGGGGAAATTGAAAACTATCGGGCCCGGCAACGGGTCAGTGCGGTAGCCATTATGGTGGCGGTGAAAAAAATTATCACAAGAAAGGGAACTCCCATGGCCTTTGTCACTCTAGAAGATGTGTCAGGGCAGGCAGAGGGGGTGGTTTTTCCTGACAACTACGAACGTCTCCTGCCGGCTTTAATTGAAGATCAACAGGTGATGATTTGGGGCAAAATTGACAAACGGGAGGAGCGCATTCAACTGATGATCGAAGATATCGAGGCCATTGAGGCAGTCAGAATGGTCATGATCAACCTCACACCCCAGCAAATTTTTAACAATAGCGCCCAGCAAACACTCAAGAATATCTTGCGCTCCTCTACAACGGATAACAAGGCGAAGGGCAAAGTCCCCGTCCTGGCAACGGTGACAGAAGGCATTCAAAAACACATTATCCGCTTTGGTGAGAACTATTGGGTTGAAGACCCCCATCAAGCCTTGGATTCTTTGCAACGGGCCGGTTTCCAGGCCAGTGCTAGGCCCTTGGTGGCTTCATCATAGTTTCTACCTGGCCTTTCATTTCCCAATTTTAGAAGTCAACCCTGTTTTAGGATAGATCTCCCTCTACAAACTGGAGGATTGTACCATCAGGATCGGGAAAACACACAAAGGTAAAATCCTTGGTACCCGGTAAAGTTATTGGTTCAGATAAGAATTGAACCCCTTGGCTCTTGAGGTTTTCATATAATTCTCTCAAATTATCTACTCTAATCGAGACTCGATTAATACCAGTGTGATAAAGATGAGGGTAAGGTTTTCCCTCCGTTACTGGATCTTGGAATTCAACCAGATCAATACGGGTTTTACCGGGATCACCATCCGCACTGAGATGTACCCCCCTCAACACAGCATGAGATAATCCCAACGCTTGAGCTAGTAGTGGACTACTCATCCCGTCTCTAAAATCAATGATGACCTTAAAGCCAATCATTTCGTAAAAAGGCAAGGAAACATCAAGGTTGGTGACATTTATATTGCAGTGAAAAAGACTTTTTAGCTGGCTCATCATTGTCCTTTAAAATTATTCACTAATCATGCTAACTGTCATTTGAGACGGTTCGCAAAAAATTCATTGAGGGCACCAAAACAAGCAGCGGATTTATTGAAGCCGGCATAGACACACATGAAAAGTAATAGCTCTTCAATTTCCTCGCGGGTGGCTCCTTGTTTTAGGGCCATATCAACATGGGCCCCAAAGGGATTCCCCGGCCCTGATTGATCTTGATTCACGACATCAACAGCAATCGTAATTAAAGCCTTGGTTTTTTGATCAATTAGAGGTAATCCCCAAGCTTCTCCGGCGACACGAGTAACAAAATCTCCAAACTTAGGATTGATGCCGGCTAGGCCAGCTTGAAGATCATGATCATCAAGAACAGCATTTTTATAGGTCATTTTTCTGACTACTCCTATGAGTAAAAATCTTGTTTAGAGTGTACCCAAAATTGATGCTTATTCGCGACAGGCTCCTTATCTTGGTCGCTGATTGAGATGCAAAATACTGCCACTCACCATGTAAGCTTCATCGGAAGCTAGCCAGGCCGTAAATTCACCAATTTCTGCGGGGGTAATCCATTCCGGACCACTATGCGCTTCCATTACCCGAGTTCTCACCATACCCTGAACGATGACCTCATTAATTCTGACCCCAGTCCCCTTGGTTTCTTCGATCAGGATGCGGACCATCATCAATTGCCCGGCGGCCGTAATTCCCACCGGACTCACTCTGGGGAGAGGGACTTCTGCGGCGGTTCCGCCAAGGAGAGTATAGGTTCCATTTTTTTGATTCGTTAGAACTGGCACAAAGGTGCGGGCCAACAAAAAATGAGATGTCAAGTTGCTATCTAAATATTGATTCCAGGTTTCTAGGGACACCTCAGTTAAGGGCTTATTTCCTGTCCACCAGCCTCCCAAGGAAGCTAGCACACCATCAAGACGACCAAAACGTTGAAGAATTTCATCTCGAACTTTTTCAACACCTTCAAGTTGGCCAATGTTGCCAATAATTCCAACAAAGCGTTCAGAGTTTAAAGTGCCTAGAAATTCTCGTAAGTTATCTAGGGCTTCCGCGCGACGAGAGGGCACAATAACAGTCGCTCCTTCTTTAAGAAAAGTGGCGACGAGGCCTTCTCCTACATTACCTGCGCCTCCAGCTATCAATAAAATTTTTCCGTCTAATTTACCCATAACAATTACCAAGATTTACTATAGAACGAAATATCAAAATATAAATAAGCATTTATCTATATTTTATTTAGATCGTAATCTTGATTGCTTGAGAAGTCAATAGTCTTCTGGCAAAAGAATTAAATTTAAATATTAAAAAATATAACTTTCTGAGAGTCTACTTATGAAGTTCCTGATAACCCTTATGAGAATCAATGCCAGCCCAAACGATGAGGATAACTAAAGCTTTACGTAATTTGAGTTTTGTAGACCTTGTCAATTGTAGAGGCCGACAACCTTTTGAAAAAAGGTGTTGCTTAACATACTTGTAAATTAATTACTTCCTAGATATTTAAGTTTTTCTTAAATCTTTTAATACTAGTGGCTAACTATGCTTCTCCCCCCAGTTGGGGGCTAGGGGGAAATCGGGTTAACCCTAGCCTTATCTGAAAGCGACCAGGTGTTTAAGCAAAAACAAAACTAGCGCTTGTGAGGGTATTTGTCTGGATTCCAGTTAGGGTTGCGAAGGTCACACCATTAAGGGAAATATTGTTCCCCGAGAAGGTAAGGTCGTCGAAGCCAACTAAATCCCCCTGGGCTGCAATCCCAATCACATCCGTACCAGGCGTGAAATCAGTAATCGTGTTGGCAGAGGTCAATAGAGTGGGACTATCCGTCAGCATCCAGAATTGGTCGGCCCCTGCTCCACCAGCGAGGACGTTCCCGCCTCCTGTTTGCACCCAGAACTGATCATTGCCGTCGCCACCGATGGCCCGACCGTTGCTTCCCAGGAAAAATTGATCATCGCCCGCACCCCCCGATAGACGATAACCAGAAGCATCCGTCGCATCTAGAATGTCATTCCCCGAATCACCAAACAGACGATCGCCATTGCTGGCATAGGCCACATCCTTACCACTACCGAGACTAATACGATTGTCGCGACGAGAAGCACCCCCACTAGGGACATCTACCTCATCGTCACCTGCCCCAGTAAAGACGGTGTCTTTGACACCGACAAAATCGAGCTTAGCAATCAAATCATCCGCACCTGGGGTGCCCACGACAAGCTCCCCGTCAGAAGTGGTGTTGAAACGAATCCCCCCTGGATTGTTTAATCCACCTACGCCACTCGCAATAAAGACTCCTCCGTTTATGGGTTCTCCTTGAGAATCATAGTGAACAATTTGACTGCCAGCAAAATCACTGACATACAAATTGCCTTGAGTATCGAATATCATGCGAGAAGCAGAATTCAATCCACCATTGTTAGAAGGCTCAACAAAGAAATCCAACGGTGCTCCAGTTTGTCCATTGTATTGGCTGATTCCAATCGGACTACCATCTACACTTACAAACGTGGCATTCAAGAATAAACTAGCGTCGGGAGTAAAGACTGAACCAGAAGGGATTGCTGGTGCAAACTCAGGTGAGATAAATTGCTCAAGCGAATCTGTATCAAGATCATAGCGAATAATGCTATTGTCATTGAGTACACTACTGATGTATAGATTGCCATCGGGTCCAAAATTCAATCCGGCGGCAATTAGATCTTTTCCGGTAAAAGGGTTTATCGTCGCAATTGTCTTGATATAGGCTCCGGTAGTGCCATTGAATATCTGAACTCCACCACCCCCTAATCCACTGATATAAAGATTGCCATCAGGGCCAAAAAGCAAGTCCTCGGGAAAATTTAGACCGTGGGCTGTTAACGATGTCCCGGAGATAAATTCCCCTAAAAAGTCTCCGGTTGCGGCATCAAATTTGAGAATACGTCCATAAAGACTATCGGCAGGGTTACTAACCCCTTGAGTGACTTGGTATCCTTGGTCGTTAGCATAAAGAATACCATCTTTAAAGGTGATGCCTGAGGAAAGGAATATCCCATCTTGATTTGCGTTTCCTTTTGGCACAAAATCATCGATAAACTCTCCGGTCAAGCCATCATACTCAAGGATGCTAGAGTAATAAACTCCTGGCTCAAAGTTGGGAGCCACAGAAGCAATATCACCATTAGCATCCAACGTAATGTTGACCACAGGGCCAGTGGCAAAAGTATTGTTAACACTACTGACGTACAGAGAGAAGTCAGTGAGAATAGAGCCAATATCAACAGTTACGATCTCAGAAGCCAGGTTGGTATCATTGTGTTCACCCAAAACGACCCCACTGGGAATCTTCAAGGAAACATCATTGTTGCCGTTGGGAGTTACCTTGACCCGGTAGGTATTACCGTCAATAGCAAACAAATCGCTAACGGTGCCATTCGTGACCACGATGTCATCCAAGGTAAAACCTGTCACATTTTCTGCAAATTCAATAGCGACGCTAAAGAATGAGTCGGGACTACTCACTTCCGGTGCTCCCTTTATTTCGACAGAAAAACCTTGATCAATAAAGACCAAACTACCAGGAAAAACTAATCCTCCTCCTTCTGAGACTGAATCACTAATAAAAGTCCCCACTAAACTTCCAGGACTGCTTCCTTCTGGCCCCTGGTATTCAAGGATTTTATTGTTAATAAAATCAGACACAAACAGGGAATCTACCCCATTCTTGTCGGGGTCTAAAATGTTAACGCGAGAACTAATCCCTAATTCTCCGCCCGCGTTGCTAACGTAGGTATTGGTAATTAAATTACCAGCGGTATCATATTGAGCGACGGTACTGGGGGGTAAACCCGGAAATGGGATATTCTGGCCGGAAAAGGTTCCGTTATAGAGATTGCCAGCCTCATCAAAAGCAATTCCCGAAGGAATGGGTTGGGCTGAACTTTGGGAAATAAACTCCTTGACCTGATTTGTGGCAGGATCATATTCCAGGATAGAGTTATCGCTGAAAACCGCTCCAATGTAGAGTTTCCCGTTAGGAGAAAAGTGTAGAACCGCCGCCGATAAAGGCACCGTACCATCGGGATTGCTCACCGCTACAGGGTTACTCGGTGTCAAGGCCTTCTGAATATGAAATAATTCTTCTCCTGTTGCCAAATCATAACGTTTCACTCCGTCGCCCGTTAAGCTAGTAATGTAAATGCTATATTTTCCATTGCCATCATAACCAATAGCAATTTCTTCGGGAACATCCACGCTTTGCCCTGGCTCCAGGAAGTAGCCCTTAAAATTGCCATTTAAATCAAACTTTTTGATGCTGTTATTACCAATGTCACCGATGTAGAGTAAGTTATCTGGGCCTAGCGCCATTCCCCCACCAACACTTAGATTGGACTCTCCTACTCCAGCAGAAATTAAAACCTTATCAAAAGTACCATCAGCTTTATATTCCAATACCCGACTGACTCCCAATTGATGAATCCGCTTAAATCCTAGCTCATCGTAACCATTGGTTCCTGCTTGAGTGGGTTGGTAATCGACAATAGGTGTACCTATACTCATAACCAAAAAAGTAGGACTTTCTTTGACAGGATTAGGAGGATTGGCAACCAACAAGCCATCATTTCTAAAAAAGCCAAAATCAGGACTTGGAGGAATCAGTAGTTCCTCAATTTCACCTGTTGATATATTAATTTCAACAACGTTAGCAGTATTGTAGCCCGTTACTAAAAAAGAAGTCTGGTCAGGTGTAATTTCGATTCCTGTAGGGCCATCAAATATTGAAGACTGGTTAGTATAATCTCCAAAAACCCCTAAATACTGACCGCCGGATCCATAGCGTAATATTTTGTTATTATCAAGGCTGGTGACATACCAGCTTCCATCCGGGCCCTCAATTAAATCTCCTGGTCCATCTAGACCGGTATTTAATGTTGCAAAGGGAGTAATAGTTTCTGACTGTAATTGGTAACGATAAACAGTGTCATGGAGCCTAGTAGCAATATACAGATTGCCATCAGAACCAAAGGCTAGTCCAATTGGCAGAGCTGCTTTTGTCGCCGTTCCTTGATAAGGCAGACCTTCTTGATTTCGCTTGGCAATAAAATCGGGAATAGTTCCTTCAAAATTAACATTACTAGCACCATCATAAGGAATTAAAATGGTTTTGATCAATGCTCCTGTTAAACCATCAAAAACCAAAATACTATCTTGGATGTCAAAATTAATAATAGGTTGTCCTAGTTGACTAATGCCTATCTTTGATTCGAAATTGCTGACATACAAATTCCCGTCTGGCCCCAAAACCATGCCAGTAGCTGTCCCCAGATCTACCCCAAAATCATTACTAGCTGCATCATAGAAAACTTTTTGAGAAACAAGTTCTCCTAAATATTCACCCGTAACAGGATTGAATTTTAAGATATTAGCTCCTACGACTGTGGCAACATAGAGATTGCCATCGTTACCAATTACTAAACCATCGGGGCCAGGAATGCCACCCTCTGGCCCGTTGACAGTACTCAACAACTTGCCATCAGACGAAACAATTTTAATTGAACTATCCGAAGGGCTACTAAGGTAGATATTGTAGGGTTCACTAGTCATGGTAAATTAATCCTGTTCGATGTGAATTAAGATAGTATAGCTAATACAAAATAAACTAAAGACTAGGCCTGGAGGAGGCGGGGAGCGAATTCCTCCCCAAAAAACTTCCGAGGATGCCTGAAAAGGGTCTGATGGAACGAGAGAATAGGGTTTTCATGCACTGTTCCTCTGCGCAGAATAAATACCTTAAAAATATATTTTGATCGATGGCTAGGGGGAAATCGGGTTAACCCTAGCCTTATCTGAAAGCGACCAGGTGTTTAAGCAAAAACAAAACTAGCGCTTGTGAGGGTATTTGTCTGGATTCCAGTTAGGGTTGCGAAGGTCACACCATTAAGGGAAATATTGTTCCCCGAGAAGGTAAGGTCGTCGAAGCCAACTAAATCCCCCTGGGCTGCAATCCCAATCACATCCGTACCAGGCGTGAAATCAGTAATCGTGTTGGCAGAGGTCAATAGAGTGGGACTATCCGTCAGCATCCAGAATTGGTCGGCCCCTGCTCCACCAGCGAGGACGTTCCCGCCTCCTGTTTGCACCCAGAACTGATCATTGCCGTCGCCACCGATGGCCCGACCGTTGCTTCCCAGGAAAAATTGATCATCGCCCGCACCCCCCGATAGACGATAACCAGAAGCATCCGTCGCATCTAGAATGTCATTCCCCGAATCACCAAACAGACGATCGCCATTGCTGGCATAGGCCACATCCTTACCACTACCGAGACTAATACGATTGTCGCGACGAGAAGCACCCCCACTAGGGACATCTACCTCATCGTCACCTGCCCCAGTAAAGACGGTGTCTTTGACACCGACAAAATCGAGCTTAGCAATCAAATCATCCGCACCTGGGGTGCCCACGACAAGCTCCCCGTCAGAAGTGGTGTTGAAACGAATCCCCCCTGGATTGTTTAATCCACCTACGCCACTCGCAATAAAGACTCCTCCGTTTATGGGTTCTCCTTGAGAATCATAGTGAACAATTTGACTGCCAGCAAAATCACTGACATACAAATTGCCTTGAGTATCGAATATCATGCGAGAAGCAGAATTCAATCCACCATTGTTAGAAGGCTCAACAAAGAAATCCAACGGTGCTCCAGTTTGTCCATTGTATTGGCTGATTCCAATCGGACTACCATCTACACTTACAAACGTGGCATTCAAGAATAAACTAGCGTCGGGAGTAAAGACTGAACCAGAAGGAATTGCTGGTGCAAACTCAGGTGAGATAAATTGCTCAAGCGAATCTGTATCAAGATCATAGCGAATAATGCTATTGTCATTGAGTACACTACTGATGTATAGATTGCCATCGGGTCCAAAATTCAATCCGGCAGCAATTAGATCTTTTCCGGTAAAAGGGTTTTCCGTCGCGATTGTCTTGATATAGGCTCCAGTAGTGCCATTGAAGATTTGGACTCCACCGCCCCCTAATCCACTGATATAAAGATTGCCATCGGGGCCAAAAAGCAAGTCCTCGGGAAAATTCAGACCGTGGGCTGTTAACGATGTCCCGGAGATAAATTCCCCTAAAAAGTCTCCGGTTGCGGCATCAAATTTGAGAATACGTCCATAAAGACTATCGGCAGGGTTACTAACCCCTTGAGTGACTTGGTATCCTTGGTCGTTAGCATAAAGAATACCATCTTTAAAGGTGATGCCTGAGGAAAGGAATATCCCATCTTGATTTGCGTTTCCTTTTGGCACAAAATCATCGATAAACTCTCCGGTCAAGCCATCATACTCAAGGATGCTAGAGTAATAAACTCCTGGCTCAAAGTTGGGAGCCACAGAAGCAATATCACCATTAGCATCCAACGTAATGTTGACCACAGGGCCAGTGGCAAAAGTATTGTTAACACTACTGACGTACAGAGAGAAGTCAGTGAGAATAGAACCAATATCAACAGTCACGCTCTCAGATGTCATTTTTACTCCTAAACCTTAAATAAGCCTAGCTAGTGCAAAAAGTTAATCCTAACTTAAAGTTATTATTACTGCAATAGCTTGTTTACATTTGTTGATTTTTTTCAGTAAGTCAATAATGGTGTTTGTTGCAAATATTGGGGGTGTTCTGCTTGATTAAGGATAAAATGAGCCACATCCGCTCTTGATATATTGCCGACCTTAATTCCTGTTAAATCAGTTAAAACTCGATATTTTCCTGTAACAAGACCATTGGTTAAAAATCCTGGTCGGACGATAATCCAATTAACATCACTTTTTTTAATTATCTCCTCGGAACGGTCTTTATCTTCATAGATGGTTTTGAGTAGCAACGGTTGAAGTAACTTATCGTACAAAAAACCACCATGACCTTTACTATCTCCTGCCCCAATACCAGTTACAGAGATAAAGAGATTGATTCCTGTTTTTTTCATAGCAGTTAAAATATTTTTTGTTCCTTCAGAAAAAATAGTGACGGGTTTTCTCGTGGGACCAATTCCAATACAAGAACAAACGACATCTTGTCCTTCCATTGCAGTATTTAAAGAGTTTTGATCTCGAATATCTCCCTTGACTATTTTTAGTCGCTCATTGGTTAATGATATTTGCTCTGGATTTCTGGCCAAAGCCGTTACTATGTGGCCTTGTTGAATAGCTGCCTCGAGCAATTTTAAGCCAATTCCCCTTGAAGCACCGATAATAAGAATTTTCATTTTTCCCTCTAGTGTTAATTACAAAGCTTAGCAATATTTTTGAGGTTGGCTAATAAATATTTTAGCTACTGTACCCTTTCTCCGACTCCGAGATGATAGTGGGACAGTTGACGAAGAAAATGAAAGCAGGGACAGCCTAGGAAAATCCAGGAAATTTTTCAAGAAGGAAACTTCAGAAAGTCTATTAATATAATCTAGACGGACTATCTACTCTAAGCATCGCAACATCTACCAAATTCACTAAAAAGCACATTCTACCTGTGCTCCTTTATGGACGACGACAAAGTTCAACTTTCTTTACATGTCGTCAACCAATTGATTAATTCGTTAATCGATTGTCTTTGGGCTAATTATCTTTTCTTAATTGTTTTGATGAGAATAATGATTTATCATCTATTGCCCCCTAATTGTTTTTTTGTTAGACAAGCCTAAGTGAGTTGTCAGACGGTCATGTCATCGGTTGTCTTACAGGCCAGAGGTGTGCAATATTTTGATAAATCTCTTATAATTTCGGACAAGTTTTAAGATAGTAGGAGCCCGTCAATGAGTTCAGAAAATGCACCGATAGAAACCCTGACCAATATCCAAGTGGTTCAGCAACTGTATGCCGCCCTGGGTAAAGGAGATATTCCTACGGTCTTGAGCCTGTTAGCCGAGGACGTGGTATGGGAAATGCCTCATCCCCGTGAGTTGGTTCCTTTTGGGGGCATCTGGAAAGGCGTAGAAGAAGTCAAGCAATTTTTTATTACCACCCACAATTCCGCCCAGTTTAAGCAAACGCAACTCCAAGACTATATTGCTCAAGCGGATAAGGTCGTCGTTGTTGGTCATAATAAGGTTGTGGCTAAGCCCACGGGCAAAGAGTACGAAAATGATTTCGTCGCGGTGTGGACCGTCCAAGATGGAAAAATTAAGGAAATGCGTGACTTTATGGATACAGTCCAGGCAGTGGCGGCTTTTCAACCAAATGCCTAGCGCCTTGTCCATTGACTTTTCTATTTCTTCAAAAAGTTAAGAGTTATGTCTGAACTGCCTTCTTTGACCGTTGCGGGTGATCTATCTCGGATTCATCAGGTAATTACAAGGGCTTTGCAAGTGGCAATCCAACAATGTCAGTTCTTCGAGACCAAGACATTAACTACGGATGGCGGTGGCCTGCAATGCTACATCACTGCGTTGTTGCAGTTGCTAGATTCTCACCACCAGATAGAGGATGATCTGATCTTTCCCTACTTTCAGCAAAAAATACCCACTTTACCTGTAGCAGAAATGGAGAGACAGCATCAAGCCCTTGTTCCCCTTTTGGAAAGGTTAGCGGGTCTTCTTCCTACGTTTGACCAGTCCCCTACTGCAACGATACCTTGGACTACTATTGCTGAAACCTTAATAGAGATTGAAGCACTATGGGAACCTCACTATCAATTAGAAGAAGCCCATTTGAATGAGGGCAATATCAGTCAAGTGATTGACTCCGCTGAACAGGAAAGACTTTGTCATCTATATGCGGAAGCCAGTAAGCATCACATTACTGCAGATTATCTAGTGTTGCCTTTTATACTCTACAATTTGCCTCTTCCGGAGCGACAAGTCATGGCCCAGGCTTTTCCTCCCCAGGTTACAGAGAAGCTTATTCCGGGAGAATGGTACTCGCAATGGCAAGTCATGTCTCCTTATCTATTAACTTAACCCATTAAGAGGTTTTCTATGCTCCTCATTTCAGAGGATTTCAATACCCATGAAGCAAGTCTCCGCCGTCTGGTTTCCCAGTTTGCTGATGCCGTCAATCGTCGCGATGCCGACTTATTCAAAACCCTCTGGCTAGAGGAGGGGGTTTGGGAAATTAAGCCCCCCATTGCTGTGATGGTGACTGGCCAGAACAATATTGTCGACATCTTTAGTAATCTATTGGCTCGATGGGATTTTTTTGTACAAATGATTCACAGTGGAGTAGTTAGCATCGCGGGAGAACAGGCTCAGGCCCGCTGGTGCATGGAAGAAATTGGCAGAAGTCATGATGGCCAGGGCTTTCACAACTATGGCTACTACGAAGATCAATTCGTACTTCGAGAGGGACGTTGGTATTTTGCCCGTCGTACCTATCATTTTTACTATCTAGAAGAACCCCAGCTGACGGGAACTACCTTTTCCCTAGCGGCCTCTAAGGCCCTAACCGAACTTACTTAAGCAACGTGATGGGGGAAAGTATGACAAGCTTTAAAAGTCCTTTTTTGTACTACCAGCTGTCACTTTCTCCCATCAAAATGACCTGGATATGGACGGAGCCTTTCCGACTCCCGTGCCGAGCCATGGGTCTCGGTGGACTCCTGTTGGTAATGGTGGTCACTCCAGTCTTCGGCGAGGCCTCTCTACTCCCTCTACAGGAGCAGGAGCCAACTATTCCTGTTGTATTGTCTTCTGACTCTTCTGAACTACCTAGGGAGACTTCTCCTGAAGTGATGCCATCTAATGTGATGGCGCAGGTCAATAATGTGTTTGAGTTGCGGGAAGTGACGCCTCAGGATTGGGCCTTTGAAGCCCTAAATGTGTTGGCACATAAATATCAATGCCTTCCCAGGGGCCTAGAGGCATTCTCCTCAGGGAATCATTCCCTCTCCCGCACCGAATTTGCCCTCAGCCTCCGGACATGTCTCCATTATTTAGAGCAGAGGTTTAGTCAAAATAGTCAGGAATCCCCATTATTGAGCTCGGAATTGTTAGCCCTGCAGCGTTTACAGGCAGATTTCAAGTCAGAATTACAGGCCTTGGAACAGAATCGTGAGCAGACGATAGCGAGCGTCGGGGAATTAGCCCAGCGAATTCAGCACCTGGAGGAGCAATCCTTTAGTCCGACTACAAAATTGTTTGGTCTGGTGCGTTTTTCTAATCAATTCTTTCTGTCAGGACAGGGAGAAACCGAGGCAACTATGCAACAGTCAACCTATTTAGCTCTCACAACTAGCTTTACGGGCCAGGATTTACTAACGACTTCTTTTTCCGCAACTAATACTAAAATTCCTGAGCTAGATTCGTTTAACAACGGTAATTTTGTTGGTTCCACTCGGGAAGGTTCACTCCTCACCGCCGGGGCTGGCAATACTAATAACTCCCTACTACTGACTGGATTGACCTATCAATTTCCAGTTACGAATAATTTATTTGTGACCTTAAAGGGATTTTCGTTTTTTAATTTTTCCGAAGTACTTATTCCGAATTTTTTACCTTATTATAATGTCGGAGATGGCCCTGTTTCCACCTTTGCCCAAGCCCCTCCTATCTTTCGTATTGGTTCTGGCTCTGGTATCACATTAAGCTATAGTTTCAATGATAGTCTTTCCCTAGATTTAACTTACCATGCTACTTACGGTGGCGATCCTAGTCTTCAGAAAGGATTATTTAATGGGGACTATATTACAGCTGCTCAACTAGTTTATAATCCTGAACAAAGTTTATTTATAGAATTTGTTTATGCTAATAGCTATTTTAACGCTGGTAATTTTGGCTTTGATAATGGCTTAGCAGATTTTAATTTTAATGGTTTTGTCGGTACAGCCTTAGCTAATCGCTTTGATCAAGCTGGGGTTTTATTTGATGAATCCTCTGCTGTTTCCAGTAATGCCTATATGCTTCTAGCTTATTATGCATTGTCTCCTAAATTATTAATTGGAGGCACAATTAATAAATTTGATAATCGTTTAATTGGCAAGGGTGATGCCGATCTCTGGACTTACTGGTTTGCGGTTACTATGCCCGATCTTTTTAAAGAAGGAAATATGGGAGGCTTAGTCATTGGTATGGAGCCTACCTTGACTATGTTGAATAGCACAATTCCCTTCCAAGCTTTTCGACGAGATACATCCTTGCATTTAGAAGTCTATTATCGCATTCAGATCAATGACAACTTATCCATCACGCCTGCTTTGATTTGGATTACAGCCCCTAACCAAGATAACAGTAATCCTGATATCATTACCGGCGCTATTCGCACAAGTTTTAAGTTTTAATGCCAGGATATCATTCATGTCTACAAGCCTAATACCTAATTTAACGGCTATTTATCCTCGAGAGGTAGCTTACTTACCAAGAAGACTGTTGTTCGTGTGAATAACATCGCTTTCTCCCTAGGGAAGTCTGTTAAATAGTATTATAAAAAGCAAGGCTTACCTTGATTTTAGGTATTCACGCTAACACTTGTTAGCTTTTTCCAAGTATGGCTGATTTGCTTGGTTCTGAGATAGTCACGGACGGACTAAGCCTTGCCAATCAAGGATCTCAGTCAAGTAAGCTGTATCATCCTCAACCTAAACAGCTATAACTATATTTCTAAGGAGTTAGCCGGTGATTCTGTGTGAGAGCCATCTTAGCAAATCTTGACAATTCTTTAGCTTTTTTAATCACCAATTCTTGGGAATCGGACTAATATGGGGGCAACTATGTAGAGATTACTGATCTCAGGTATAGTCAATCAACTAAACAGGTAATTTTGTCTACCAGAGAAGCCTTTATGTCAGAAGAAAAATCGCCTCAACGTCAGACTTGTGAGACCTTATTTGGTTCTATGCTCAAACAGGATTGGGCAACCTTTGAGACCTGCTTGGATGATGATATTTTTTATCGAGTGGGTTCCGGATCGCCGGTGCAAGGGAAGCAATCGGTTATGGATTTCCTAAAGTCTCTGTATACGCAAGTAACCATGCAACCCCCAGATGTCCGTCAGGTTTTAGATATGCCAGAGAAAGATCAAGTCATTTTTGAATTTGAGGCCCACTACCTTCGTTTGTCGGATAACAAAATTGTTAATTTTGCTTGTACCGATGTCTTACGAATGAATGGGGATAAAATCAAAGAATGGCGTGTTTATGTTGACATGTCTCCTCTCTATCAAGACTAAATAAGTCTTGTTGATTTTAAGAGGGATAATTTAGTAATTCTAGATTCTCCTTGTGATTGCTTTTTACCCTCTTTTTTGATTTTTTGAGTATCTGCGAGACTAAATCTATTTAGGTTTCTCGCAATTATAAATGCTACATCATTCTGTCAGTTTAACTAGATGACAACATGAAGAAACGCAGTAATTACTATAGGGAGTTATCAGCTGACTATTCGCGGCCTGGCTTGGTTGACCCTGAGAAAGCAAAACTGCTGATTCAAGAAGCAGAGAGAATCATTAGCTTAAAAGAGCCTGTTCTACCGACTCTAGATACCAGCTATACCTTACAGCAGATCGAGCAAGAAAATAAGGAGTGGTGGCCAACTCATTGCGAAGCTCTACGTCAAGGTCGGGGAGATATTTTGACTGGAGAATATAGAGATGACTTGATCTATCTCTGCCAAGATGGTCCTTACTTTGGTTTAAATGAACAAAGAGAACGAGAAAAACATTGGTGGGCATTAATAGCTCAGCCGGGTGTTACCATGTGCTGGCCGATTGTCATGTTTTCTGGGGAACACACCTTTTTTGAATGGAAGTGTATTGACACAGAAACAAATGAAACATTAGCGAAAGGTAATGTTACTTGGGTTCGTCGAGGTCATCGTGGAGCTTGTTATCTCAAGACAGAGCAGTTAACTTTCTATCGTGATGTTTTTGCACCACAAGAACTTCTCGGCTTGATTACTGTTTGCTAGACCCTCGCAGTATAGGATATTCACTTATTGATTTGATAGACGGTCTAGAGTCGGATTCTTATTAATGTGTTTGGATTACTCACCTCTCAACTTACTCACATCTTTACCTATGGAGAATGGTGATGACGACAGTTAACTACGCAACGCGTGACCGTTTAGGGGAAGTTGCATTTTACGTCTTACTTTGGAAAAAGAAAGGCATTGATTTGGCCCTTTTTGATGATTACTGGAAAGATGTACATGGTCCTGTCTGTGCCCGCTTACCAGGTCAATATCAATACTGGCAGTACCATGTAGCTCACAACGATGGTGGAATTTGGCCTCTACCAGGGGATGTTCTTAATGCGGCTTCAGATCTAGAACAATTTGACGGCATTGCCGAATTAACATTCCAGTCTGTAGCAGAACGCCAAGCCTGGTTTCAGTCCGCAGGGATTTTGATGGCTGACGAATACAACATCTTCAGTAAAGCCATCGGGTACAATACGAGCCCTGGTAACTCCATTACTTACGTTGATCAGGTTCTTGACGGCGCCCCCAATGGCCCCTCGGGACTCCAGAAATATCACTGTCTACTCCGTAAGGTAGATGGCGTTAGTGTCCAAGAGTTTCGTCACTTCGTACGGAATCGATTGGTGCCTGTGTTAACCCGTTCCCCCCAAGTATTGAAGTGTCGTCTTCACCTTTTCGATCAAGTTGATAACTCACGGCCAGACGCGGGGCCCGTTGCTCATTTAGAATTGCCTGAGCAACAGTACCATGGGGCTATTGAATTGGCTTTTGCCAATACCCTGCAATTAGCGTTACTCCTGGACTCTCCAGAGTATCAGGTTATTGCCCAGGATTTACCCCGGTACATCAAAAACTTTCGTCCTTTTCCTGAGCGTTCTGCCTACACTTTTGTCTATGAAGGACAACTGACCCTAGCCGGTCAACGCAGTGCTACAGTCGCCGACTTGATTACTCGAATTGGTGCAGCCAATCAACTTAAACCTGATGTCACTACCCTGATGTTGGGGCAACAGGCCTTGGCATCATCCCGCTCCTTGGGAGAAAAACTACCCGGTACCAATGCGGATGCGGTTAAACGTCTTTTTGCTCGTGGAGAGGCCTTTGACTCCCAGGGCTTTATTGACTTTTTTACCGATCACCCCGTTTATCAATTTGGTAATTTCCCCGTCTGTTTTGATAAGGCGGCGATTAAGGCCTCTGTGACGGCCTTTTTTGGAGCTGTATCGGCACTCTACCACGATATTAAAATGCTCTGGGAAGTGGGGGAGGTCGTTTTTGTAGAAATGGATGTCACCTACTGGCGCTTAGATGGTTCTGAAGTAACCCTGCCCTGCGCCGATATTTTCCGGTTCGAGGGGGATAAGGTTTCAGAGTTGCGGATTTTCATGGATGCGAATCCTGTGGGAGATGCCACTATTCCAGTCTCCCCAACGGCCTCAGTGATGACCCTGAGTGATCAGCGTCGTTATCAACCGGTGGACGTGATGCGACAGTTCTTTAGCGATCATCCTGATGGGAAACAACGAGTCACTAATGGCTTTATTCCCAAATGGGCCATTGCGGGTCCCCGCTGGCCGGTTAACTTTGAAACCTTGGCTAGTGCAAACTCAGCAGGCCGTAATGGGGCTATTCTGACTAACGAGAAATTACCGGGGGCCAACGCTGACCAAGTGAAACGGCTTTTTGCTCGGGGCGAGGCCTTTGACTCTCAGGGTTTTATAGACTTTTTTACTGATCATCCTGTTTATCAATTCGGTAATTTCCCCGTCTGTTTTGATAAAGGAGCGATCAAGGCCTCTGTAACGGCTTTTTTCGGCAGTGTCAATGCTCTCTATCATGATATTAAAACCCTCTGGGAATACGGAGAGGTCGTATTCGTAGAAATGGATGTCACCTACTGGCGCAAAGATGGCTCCCAAGTGACCCTCCCTTGCTTCGATATTTGCCGCTTTGAAGGAGATAAACTTGCCGAGTTACGGATCTTTATGGATGCAAATCCGGTAGGGAATGCGTCTATTTCTGTTGCCGATACAGCTTCGGTCATGGTGTTGCGCGATCAACAAAAGTTTCCATCCACTGACCTGATGCGAGTCTTTTTCCGTGAACACCCCGATGGCAAAGAGCGGGTAGCTACCGGCTTTTTACCTAAATGGGCTATTGCTGGCCCTCAATGGTCGATCAGCTCAGATGCCATCAGCCCCAGCAGTGGCTCAGACCTAGCAGTACAAGACAAATGGGAACAACTGAAAGGCTATCTCAAAACCTTGAGAGTTGATCAATTAGCGAGCTTATTGGTTACCGATAATGCCCGTTTAACCCCATTTCAATAATGGCCCTAGCGGCCCTAATCTCTAGGGTCGCCCGCCAACGGACTCTAACTGTACATGATGACTATTCTTTTTAACCAAGACAATGAAACTAAAAGATCAAGTTGCCATTATTACCGGTGCCTCTAAGGGAATCGGAAAGGGGGTTGCCGCCGTTTTTGCCCAAGAAGGGGCTAAGGTTGTCCTAGCGGCCAATGGCCTCAAGGACGGAGAGCAGGCAGCCGCAGACATTCGGGCAGCCGGTGGAGAAGCGCTCTTTGTCCAATGCGATGTTGCCAATGAAGAGCAGGTTAAGGCTTTAGTTCAGACAACAGTAGAAGCCTTTGGTCGGCTGGATATTCTGGTGAACAATGCGGGCATCGGTACTTACAAATCCATTCTTGACGTCACTAGTGAAGAATGGGATCGTTGTTTGGCGGTTAATTTAAAGGGGGTTTTTCTTTGTTCTAAATATTCAATTCCCCATATGCAGGCAATAGGGAAAGGTTCCATCATTAACATGTCCTCAGTTCATGCCCACGCGACAGCTAATGGTGTTGCTCCCTATTGTGCCTCCAAGGGAGCAATCACGGCCCTTACTCGTAACATGGCTATTGATTATGGGCCTGTGATTCGGGTTAATTCTATTGCTCCGGGCTGGATCTGGACCCCGCTTATCGAAGACCTTTTCAATGGTTACGATGATCCCGTAGCCGTTCGCAAACAAGTGGAAGATCGTCAAGTCATGAAGCGTATAGGCACCCCCGAGGATGTGGGTTATGCCTGTGCCTTTTTAGCCAGCGAAGAAGCCTCCTTTATTACAGGAACCCAGCTCTTCGTTGACGGTGGCCTAACTGCTGTACTGGAAGAATGGTAACCAAGGGTAGAAAGTATGTATACCTATGGGCGTAAACAGGGCTGTCGTCTGAGTTTAGATTACACCTACAAAGGAATGCGGGTGGCTTTCCTCGAAAATGAGCTAATTCGCGTGGGGGTTCTGCTGGATAAAGGAGCCGATATTTTTGAGTTCACCTATAAGCCTCAGGATCTTGATTTTCTCTGGCAATCGCCCATTCCGATGCGTTCGCCCTTCGTGGCGACAAGCGCTTTAGCAGAGGGGAACTTCCACGATTATTATTACGGAGGATGGCAGGAGGTTTTACCCTCGGCCGGCTGGGCTTCCGAGGCCTATAAAAGCTCTCACCAAGGGCTCCACGGCGAAGTCGCTCTACTCCCCTTTGAAGCCTACATTGTTGAGGATAGTCCAGAGCAAATCGTACTCAAAACTCACGTACGCCTATATCGTTCTCCTCTACGGTTGGAACGGTATATGACCCTCAAACGAGGCCAATCAGCCTTATTTTTACGGGAACGCCTAGAAAATGATGCTCCAGTGGATTTTGCAATTATGTGGGGCCATCATCCCGCCCTAGGAGAACCATTTCTAGATGATAGTTGCTGGGTACAAACCCCTGCTAGCAAAATCGAGGTAATGGATTTCCACACTAATGGACTTTGGGAAACGGGCCTTGAATTTGACTACCCCTTGGCCCAAAATCGGCGTACCGGCCAACTGGAAAACATTGCCCAGGTTCGTTCTCCAGCGATTAAATCCGTTGATGTAGTTTTTCTCAAGGAATTGAGTGAAGGCTGGTATGGTATTACCAATCAACGGCAAAAAGTTGGGTTTGGCATGGCCTGGGATCACCAACTCTTTAAGTATCTCTGGATGTGGCAAAACTACGGGGGCAATGATGATTATCCCTGGTACGGTCGAGCTTACACCTGTGCATTAGAACCCTTTACCAGTTATCCGCCGGCAGGAGTCACAACGGCCATTAAAAATGGTTCAGCCCTGCTCATGCAACCTGGTCAAGTCATTGAGACTGATTTGGTTGCAGTCGCCTATGGTGGCGAAGGAGTCAAGCGAATTGGACGTGATGGTCACGTGGAGCAATAGTTCACCGTGAGCGGCTGGCGCTAAATTCTAAGACTTTAGACAGTAAGTTTAATTTTTAAGGAGACCATTCATGACAATAACGAGCAAAGGCAAGATTGGTGTTCTCATTGAAGAGCACTTCGATGGTACCGAATTCCGCCGTTTTAATGAATATTTCCCCCAACAGGGATATGAAGTCGAATATCTCTCCCACCTTTGGGGAAATCCAGAACTGCGTTTTGGCTCGAATCCCGAAAACGATCAGATTGAGTATCACGTCACCGTCAAGACTGAAGTCAATAACGTTACACCGGGTGACTATAAAGGAATTATTTGTATCGGGGCCTATGCAATGGATCGCCTACGTTACCAAGTCAATGTCAGTAAAGGCCAGAAAAACCAGGCCCCTGCTGTTGTGTTTCTCCGAAATGCGATGGCCACTGAAGGGGTTAAATTAGGAACAATTTGCCATAGCTTATGGCTATTTTGTGCTGACCCCGATCTGCTCAAAAATCGAAAAGTGACCTGCGCCCACAATATTATCTGTGATGTGGAAAATGCCGGTGCAGAGATTGTTTATGAAGGAGAGGCAACGGCCGATTTGGTAGTTGATGGAAATTTAATCACCGGAAAACATCCTGGCATGGTCGATCAATTTATGGAAGTTTTTGTCAGGGAAATTGAACAGACTTAACGATATGAGTCTGGTGTATCTTCTACAATTTTTCATAATTTCCCCTACGCTTTCGTTCACTTACCCAATAGATAGGTTCTCCTATGGCAACATCTGTGAATTTCTCCTTTTCTGATTTACTCGCTGGTTATGTGACGGCCTTTGATACAGCGAGCGACACCTTTGGGTTAAAAACCTCCGATGGTAGAGAGTTTAAAGTTAAGCTCTCCCCCATGGCCTACGCCAAGCTGATCCAAAACTTCGACGAAGGCTATCCTGATGCTACGGGCAGTATGCGTTCGATGCTGTTGCCTGGCCGCTATCTTTTTGCCTATGGTGTTTTTTATCCTGATAGCGACCTGTTTGATGCGAAGCAGATCGTCTTTGCTGGGCGCAAACAAAATGAATACGTTTTTGAAAAACAGGACTGGTGGGTTAAACAAGTCAATGCTCTTGGTAAATTCTATATCAAGGCCCAATTTGGCGAAGGGGACTATGACTACCGTCGTTACCGCACCACCTTAAATCTTTCCGGCCTGCAATCCACTACTAACTACCGGCAGGAAACTGATACAATTTCCCGCTTAGTTTACGGATTTGCCACAGCGTTTATGATGACCGGCAATGATAGTTTCCTGAAGGCCGCTGAACGCGGCACGGAGTACCTACGGGAACATATGCGCTTTGTGGATTTAGATGAAGGCATTGTTTATTGGTATCACGGCATTGATGTTCAAGGAGAGCGGGAGACCAAAATCTTTGCATCAGAATTTGGGGATGACTACTATGCCATTCCGGCCTATGAGCAAATTTATGCTCTAGCAGGCCCCATTCAAACCTATCGCTGTACTGGTGATCCCCGCATTATGGAGGACACCGAAAAAACGATCAAACTCTTTAATGATTTCTTCCTCGACAAAAGCGAGTACGGGGGCTATTTTTCCCATCTCGATCCCCTAAGTCTTGATCCTCGCAGTGATGCTCTGGGGGCCAACAAGGCCAAGAAGAACTGGAACTCTGTGGGAGACCACGCCCCTGCCTATCTGATTAACCTCTGGTTAGCCACGGGTAAACAGGAATATGCGGATATGTTGGAATATACCTTCGATACCATCGAAAAGTATTTCCCCGACTATGACCATAGCCCCTTTGTACAGGAACGCTTCTATGAAGATTGGTCCCACGATACCACCTGGGGTTGGCAGCAGAACCGGGCCGTTGTGGGTCATAACCTAAAAATTTCCTGGAACCTGATGCGGATGCAGAGTCTGAAGGCAAAAGATAAGTACGTGGCCTTGGCCCAGAAAATTGCAGACCTTATGCCCGGTGTGGGTAGTGACCAACAGCGGGGTGGTTGGTACGATGTCGTGGAGCGTCTTTTAGCCGAAGGAGAGCAACAGTATCGCTTTGTCTGGCATGATCGCAAGGCTTGGTGGCAACAAGAGCAGTCCATTTTGGCTTACTTAATCCTGACGGGACTACTGAATAATTCAGAATATCACCGCCTGGCCCGAGAAGCGGCGGCCTTCTACAATGCCTGGTTCCTTGATTTAGAGGATGGCGGCATCTACTTCAACGTTTTAGCCAACGGCATCCCCTACCTGGCAGGGGGGAACGAACGGGGCAAGGGCAGTCACTCCATGAGTGGTTATCACTCCTTTGAGTTGTGCTACCTCGCGGCAGTTTACACCAATTTGTTAATTACCAAACAGCCGATGGACTTCTACTTTAAGCCCATTCCGGGTGGCTTCCCCGATAATATTTTGCGGGTTTCTCCCGATATTCTGCCGCCGGGGAGTGTCAAGATCGGCAGTTGTGAAATCGATGGGGAACCCTACAGCAATTTCGATGCCCAGGCCTTGACCGTTACGTTGCCCAAAACCCACGAACGCTTAAAGGTCAAAGTGCAGATTGTGCCAGCCTAGTTTTGCTGACTCCAATCAATCCCAGGGGGCCTTTGGCACCGGTTCCCTTTTTATCCCCCTATCCAGAGTAATCATGGAGATTAACCTCAAAACTGTTGAAGATGTTAAGATAGCTGTTTTGGTTGGTGACGTCGATGCCAGTACAGCCCCCACGGTCACCGAACAGATTCTTCCTTTAGTGGAGTCCCACGGCAAAATTTTGCTCGATATGACGGGAGTGGCCTATATGTCGAGTGCGGGACTGCGGATGCTGCTCTCGCTCTACCGTCAAGCCGCCGCCCAAGAGAGCCAACTGGTCTTAATCGGCCTCTCCGAAGATGTCAAAGATACGATGTCTGTGACGGGTTTTCTTGATTTTTTTCAAATTAGTGACACCGTGGAAGCCGGCCTAGCCTCGTTGACTTAGTCTGCAAATCCTTTGACTCGTAGGCAATGACTATGACAATGCAACGCATTGATATCCATCCCACTCACACCTACAACCAGTTTAAATTACGTTGTGGGAAACCCTTTCCCTTCGGAGCTACCCTGGTTCCAGGAGGAGTTAATTTCTCAATTTTTTCGAGCTATGCCACTGCTTGTACTCTGGTGTTATTTGAGAAGCACGCCAAGGCCCCCCTCGTTGAGATCCCTTTTCCGGACGAATTTCGGATTGGTAACGTCTACTGCATGACAGTTTTTGATCTTGACTATGAAAGTTTGGAATACGGCTACCGTATGGATGGCCCGAATAATTTTCAAGAGGGTCAATGGTTTGATTCTAGTAAAATCTTAATGGATCCCTATGCCAAGAATATTGGAGGACGGGACGTCTGGGGTGTTCATCCCGACTGGAATGATATTTACCATCACCGGGCCCGCATTGCCTTTGATGATTTTGACTGGGAGGATGACCGACCGCTGGAAATTCCACCGGAAGATCAGATCATCTACGAAATGCATGTACGGAGTTTCACCCAAGATCCTTCCTCTGGGGTTAAGGAAAAATACCGTGGCACCTTCGCAGGGATCCGTGAAAAAATTCCCTACCTGAAGGCCCTGGGGGTTAATGCCATTGAGTTAATGCCCATCTACGAATTTGATGAGTTTGAGAATAGTCGTCCGAATCCAGAAACGGGGGAATTATTACTCAACTACTGGGGCTATAGTACCGTTGGCTTTTTTGCGCCGAAGGCCGGTTACGCGGCTACCGGGAAATTCGGTATGCAGGTCGATGAGTTTAAAGCCTTAGTTAAGGAACTTCATAAAAATGGCATTGAAGTGATTCTGGATGTGGTCTTTAACCACACCGCCGAAGGCAATGAGCATGGCCCCACCATTTCCTTCCGGGGAATCGACAATAAAACCTACTATATGCTCACCCCTGAGGGCTATTACTTTAACTTTAGTGGCACCGGAAATACCCTCAATTGCAATAATCCAATTGTGCGGGGGATGGTACTGGATTGCTTACGCTACTGGGCGGCAGAATACCACATTGATGGGTTTCGGTTTGACTTGGCAGCGATTTTGGGCCGAGATCCCTCGGGCGCTCCCCTCGCCAATCCTCCCCTTCTGGAAAGCTTGGCCTTTGATCCGATTCTGGCAAAATGTAAACTGATCGCCGAGGCCTGGGATGCAGGCGGCCTCTATCAAGTGGGGTCATTCCCCGCCTACGGTCGTTGGGCTGAATGGAATGGGAAGTATCGGGATAGCCTGCGCAAATTCCTGAAAGGAGACGGTAATGTGGGGGACGTGGCCCAACGTCTCCAAGGTTCACCAGACCTCTACGCCCCTACCGGCCGGGCCCCGGCTACCTCCATCAACTTCATTACCTGTCACGATGGTTTCACCCTGATGGACTTGGTGTCCTACAACCATAAACACAATGAGGCTAACGGGGAAAATAACAACGACGGCAGTAATGACAATGACAGTTGGAATTGTGGCTGGGAAGGGTCGACGGATGACCCGGGGATTAACCGTCTTCGTCAGCGGCAAATTAAAAATGCCCTGGCCCTGCTGATGGTTAGTCAAGGTGTTCCCATGCTGTTGATGGGCGATGAAATGGGTCGCACTAAGTTAGGCAATAATAATACCTACTGTCACGATAATGCACTGAACTGGTTAGACTGGACGCTGGTAGAACGCCAGGCAAGTTTACTCCAGTTTTGTCAGCACTTGATTGCTTTTCGTCAGGCCCATCCGGTGTTACGCAATCCTGCCCATTTTCAGAATCGTGACTATGTTGGCAGTGGTTATCCTGATATTAGTTGGCATGGAACGAAGGCCTGGTATGTGGATTGGTCCTCTGCTCATATTTTGGCCTTTATGCTCTGTGGAAAACATGCTAAACAGGGACAAGTTACCGATGACTATCTCTACATTGGCATGAATCTCCACTGGCAGGCCCACGGCTTTGAGCTACCCCAGCTTCCGTCAGGAATGCAATGGCATGTTTTTGCCAACACCGGTGTTGAGCCGCCGGCCGACAGTTGTCATCCAGGCCAAGAGACCGTTCTAGAAGACCAAGCATCGATTTTACTGGGAGAACGCTCGGTCGTAATTCTTGTCGGCAGATAAATTCCCTCTTCATTTTGTTTACCCAAAGAGAAAACTACTATGGCTTTTGATGCAACCTTAACGATTACCAACGACCTTGGCACCATCACTCTAGTTGGTGAATTGGATGCGAGTACGGCTCCGCTTTTCCAAGAAAAAGTGAAGGAAGCTGCTACCTACGACCTCAAAAAACTCGTGTTACGGATGGAGGAGCTTGACTACATGGCCAGTGCCGGTCTGCGGGTTTTGATCTTCTCCAAGCAGCAAATGGGCACAGGCGTCACGATTTTTGTGGTTGGCCCCCAGGAAATGGTCAAAGATACTCTAGAGAAAACCGGCTTTCACCATAGTGTGGTCATGCTAGAGCAGTACGATTCGGAACAAATCGCTAACTACTGAGGTTGAAGTAATTACTGGAGTACAGGGTTTTGAGGAAGATTGAATGAATGAACCCGGGCCTTCCCATGAAGCGTTATTGGCGGAAATCTCTCAGCTAAAGCAGGAGGTTGCTGACCTTCGCCAAGAGAATGCCTTCATCAGAACTCAAAAACAACTGGTCGAGAATATTGTTTTCATGACCCGTGCTTCTTTGGAGGACGAGACTCGCCCGGACCATTCCAAGACGCACCACTTAATTGAGAATCTGATTAGAGCCGTCTATCAATCCTCTGAAGAAAGTGGTGTCCAGTCTTCCTTACAAAATGTACTCCATGCGACGGTAGAGCTAGCCAACGCCGATAAGGGGAGCTTATTCTTGTTGGATAATCAGGGCCAGGTCATTCATAGCATTCTCACTCGTGATGAATCGCGTCAATCGACGAGTTCTGAAGAACGCCGGCAACTGGTTCAGAGTATTTTTGATCAAGGTCTAGCTGGCTGGGTATATCAACATCAGCAAGTCGGTCTTATCCTTGACACCGAACAGGATAGCCGCTGGCTGACCCTACCGGATCAGCCTTACACAGTGCGCTCGGCCCTGGCAGTTCCGATTCTTCGAGGACAGAAAATCCTGGCGATTATTACCCTCCTGCATTCTCAACCCAGGCATTTTAATGAAGCGGTTGCCAATCTCCTGGAAATTATGGCCAATCAAATTGCCCTGAGCTTAGAAATGTTTGCCCTCAAGCGAGCCTTTCAACGGGAGCAGTCCGCCTCGGCCATGCAACGACAACTCTTAGAAAACCTGGTAGAACGGGGACAATGTTCCCGCGAAACTGAAATTCTAAAAACGACTCTGCAAAAAACAGTTGATCTTTCTGCGGAACTCACTGACGCAGAAACCAGCAGTCTTTTTTTATTAGACGGCAATGGCAAAGTGGTGGATGCCATTTTGTCCCGTCGAGAGGTTACCGCCCAACAACGGGCCAGTCTGATCGGAACTGTTTTGGATCGAGGCTTAGCGGGTTGGGTGATTCGTCATCAACAAATTGGTCTGATTACCGATACCGAGCAGGACGAACGCTGGCTCACCTTACCCGACCAACCCTACGCCGTCCGTTCGGCCTTCGCCATTCCCATCTTGCATGCCAATCAGCTTTTAGGCATTCTCACTCTGCTCCATTCCCAGCCGCGTCACTTTAGCTCGGAAGTGGTGGATCAGATGAAAATGACTGCAGATCAGATTGCCCTTGTCCTTGAAAATGCTCGGCTTTACTCCAAGTTAGATCAATATTCCAAGGCCCTGGATGCAGAACTCAAAAAAGGGCGACAAATTCAGATTGATTTTTTACCCTATCAACTCTGTAGCCCTCCCAACTGGGATATTGCCGCTTGTTTTTATCCAGCGAAACAGGTGGCTGGAGACTTTTATGATTGTTTTTACCTCGATGACGGAGAACATATTGGTCTAGTGATTGCCGATGTCTGTGATAAAGGCGTCGGAGCGGCCCTATTTATGGCCCTGTTTCGTAGTTTAATTCGTATTTTTTCCAGCCAATCTAACCTACGAGGGGATGTATCCCGTCTGATAGAGGAAGAAACGCCCTCCCAGGGCTGGTTGGGCAGTCCGAAGGCGAACCATGTCCATTGGAATGCCCTCCAAGCCGTCAAACTTACGAATGATTACGTGGCATTGATTCATCCTAATTTATGCATGTTTGCCACCCTCTTTTTCGGAATCCTGGATCCCCAGAGCGGCTTGTTGACTTACATCAATGGTGGCCATGAACCCTTATTTATTCTGGATCGAGACGGCATCAAGGCCACCTTGCAACCCACGAGTCCGGCGGTAGGCATGATGCCCAATACTCAATTTTCTCTAGAGCAAGTCATTTTAGAACCGGGTGATATCTTGCTGGGCTATACCGATGGTGTCCCTGAGGGAAAAAATGAAGCGGGGGAGCAGTTTAGAATGCAACGATTATTGCCTCTCTTGACGCCCGCTCCGGAGTCTGCAGCAGAACTGCTAGACCGTATAAAAAATGAGCTTTTTCATTACATGGGTCAAGCCCCCCAATTTGATGACATCACAATGTTGGCGGTACGCCGCTATCTCACTTAGTTTATTAAGGTCACTTCTCTATGGAACGATTAACTGTACCAGGAACCCTCACTTCCCTTCGTGAGATCGCCAACTATGTCATGACAGCAGCTAGCCAAGCTGGCCTGGATAAGAAAGCCGCCTATAAACTCCGCCTCGCCGTGGATGAAGTTGCAACCAATATTATTTTGCATGGTTATCAAGAAGCCGGCTTGGAAGGTGATTTAAGCATAGAAGCTGGTTTAGACCCCAAAAAACTAACGCTGGTGATTGAAGATCAGGCCCTGCCCTACGACCCCACTCAACATCAACTTCCTAGCGAACAGGATCTTACTCAATCCTTAAATGAACGGACTGAAGGTGGTCTGGGAATTTATTTAGTACTGGAGGGGGTAGATAAGTTTTTATACGAAAGATCAGGAAATTTGAATCGCAATATTTTTATCATGAATATACCAGTGGCTTAAGTTTTTTTGCACTAAATCACTTGACATATAGGACACTATTCCATGAATATCGCTTCTTCTCCCCCAGCTCAGGTAATGACCATCTCTAGTGAATCGGAATTTGAGTTCTTATTTACACGGTCTATTGAATTTCGTCAAGAGACGATTTATTTTATAATTGTTGATCGTTTTAATGATGGAGATCCCCGAAACAATCCAGGTGCTAATCCAAATCTTTTTGATTCCACAAGACAAAAATGGGGTAAATACTGGGGAGGAGATCTCCAGGGAATTATTGATAAATTGGATTATTTAAAAGGAATGGGAGTGACTGCCCTCTGGCTTTCTCCCCTATTTGAGCAAGTAGAGGAAATGCAGTTTGAAAGTGCGGCCATGCATGGTTACTGGACAAAAGATTTTAAACGAATCAACCCTCGTTTTCTGGATCCTGATGAAGAGAATTCTCTGTTAAAAAGTACGGTCTTTAACCAATTGATTGAAGAAATGCATCGGCGGGGCATGAAATTAATCTTGGATATTGTTTGTAACCATAGTAGTCCTGATGTCAACGGACATAAGGGAGAACTCTACGATGATGGTGTCTTAATTGCTGATTTTTATAATGATAGGAACCATTGGTATCATCATAATCCTGAAATTACTGATTGGGAAGATGAGTGGCAATTACTTTATGGAGAAATGGCTGGTCTGGCAACTTTTAATGAAAGTAATATTGATTACCGCAACTATATTAAATCCGCCATTAAGCTCTGGCTAGACCGTGGCGTCGATGCCTTAAGGATTGATACGGTCAAGCATATGCCTATCTGGTTTTGGCAGGAATTTATGACCGACATTCAAACTCATAAGCCTTCGGTTTTTGCCTTTGGAGAATGGGGGTTTAGTAAGCCATGGGATAAAGGTTCAGTCAATTTTGCTAATTATTCTGGAATGTCAATCCTAGACTTTGGTCTTTGTGAAGCCGTTCGAGGGGCCTTGGCCAAGGGAGATCCCCAAGGGTTTCAATTAGTCCAAAATATCTTCGACTTAGATCATTTATATAATCGAGCGACAGAGTTGATTACCTTTGTCGATAACCATGATATGCCTCGTTTTCAAAGCCTAAATTCCGATCCGGATTTATTGCGTTTGGCGGTGGGGCTGATCATGACCTCTCGGGGCATTCCCTGTATTTATTACGGTACGGAACAATATCTCCATAACGATACCAATGGTGGTAACGATCCCTATAACCGCCCCATGATGGAGCGTTGGGATACAAATTCTCCTCTTTATCAAGCTTTGCAACTCTTTTCTAAACTACGACGCGTTAATCCTGCCGTCTCTCTGGGGAGTCAATTACAAAAATATGTCTCTCCAGATGTCTATTGTTATACGCGGTGCTATCGAGATTATCGTTGTTTTGTAGCAATGAATCGAGGTTCCTACACCACCATTGATCTTCTGCATACAGATTTAGAGGATGGTGAGTATTCTTGTATGTTGACCCGTCGTCAATTTCAAGTTAACAATGGCCAATTGCACGGTCTTACCCTACATCCGAAGGAAATGATTGTCTTAAGTTATTTAGGCGATCGAGTGAAGGGTCAAACCATTGTCCGAGTGGAATTAAATGGCCTGACAACCCAGCTAGGGGAAACAGTAGTGGTAACGGGAGACTGCCCTGAATTAGGTAATTGGGATATTAGCCGTGCCTATGCACTGGAATACATTAGTGGCAACCTCTGGTTTGGCGAAATCCCCTTTAATGAAAGTGCCGGCAAGGCCATTGCTTACAAGTATGCTTTAGTCCGCTCTGGGGGCCAGTTGTCCCCGGCCTATGACCATTATCCCCGCTACGAAAGCACGGTATGCCGCCGCTGGATTCTAGCGAAGCAGGGAACTGTGAAGTGGAATGATCGCTGGTTCTCCCTTTAGGCCATGCTCGGATTTTGGATAGACGGTTGATCGGTCTAGGCAACATTAGAGTTTGTTAGGATCGTAGCGGCCTAGATCTCTGAAATTAACCCATGACCGTGCTTGCTCTCGATCCCTTCCAGCCCCCCCAATTCTGGTACTGGCAGGGCCATGCCATTGCCTACCAAGCCTGCGGTGACAGCGGGCCAGCGGTTGTTTTGGTTCATGGTTTTGGGGCCTCCTGGGGCCATTGGCGCAAAAATTTACCCATCCTTGGCCAGACCTGTCGTTGCTATGCCTTAGATTTAATTGGCTTTGGGGACTCGGCCAAACCATTACCGAAAAGCGAAATCGATTACACCTTTGAAACCTGGGCCACTTTAGTAGCGGATTTTTGCCGAGAAGTTGTTCAGGGCCCGGCTTTTTTAGTCGGCAATTCCATTGGTTGCGTGGTGGTGATGCAGTGCGCAGTGGATTTTCCAGAGCAGGTGTTAGGAATTGCTGCCCTCAATTGTTCCCTGCGTCTCCTCCATGAACGCAAGCGCAGTGCCCTTCCTTGGTATCGTCGAGTTGGCGCTCGTTTACTCCAGGCCTTGTTACAAAATCCCGCTGTTGGCCAGTTCTTTTTCCGTCAGGTGGCCCAGGCCAAGACCGTCCGCCAGGCTCTGCATCAGGCCTATGCTCGGCCGGAAGCCGTTACCGAGGAATTAGTGGAAATGCTCCTAAAGCCAGCCCGAGACCCCGGCGCCGCGGCGGTGTTTTTGGCTTTTACCAACTATTCCCAAGGCCCTTTACCGGAGGATCTGCTACCCCAACTTACCTGTCCCACGTTGATCCTGTGGGGAGCTGAAGACCCCTGGGAACCCCTGAGCTTGGGCCAGGCCCTGGCCGACTATCCGGCGGTCGAACAATTTATTCCCCTGCCGGGCTTAGGCCATTGTCCCCAGGATGAAGGGCCAGAAATCGTCAACCCCATTTTGCAAGCCTGGATTCAGGAAAAAGCCTCCCAGTCTAGTCCTCCGTCTCCTCTAGGGGCCCATCTACCTGTTGATTAAAACCGTAGATAACTCGCTGGCCCCCGAAGGCCACCAAGGGCACCTCTTTTTCGTCCCCCGGTTCAAAGCGAATGGCGGTGCCAGCCGGAATATCTAAGCGCATCCCCTTACTGGCCGCTCGCTCAAAAACCAGAGCACTGTTGACCTCATAGAAATGAAAATGGGAACCCACCTGAATAGGACGATCACCACTATTGGCCACGGTGAGTCGTCGGGTCGGCCGGCCGCTATTGAGTTTGATTACCCCCTGGGGCGTTCTGATTTCACCGGGAATCATAGTTTATTGCTTCCTAACGAATGGGTTGGTGGACGGTAACAAGTTTGGTGCCATCGAGGAAAGTCGCTTCGACTTGGACTTCATCAATCATTTCGGGCACTCCCTCCATCACATCGTCTCGTGTCAGGATTTGCTGGCCATCTCGCATCAGTTCCGCCACTGTCTTTCCTTCCCGGGCCCCTTCCAAAATCTGGGCTGTGAGGTAGGCGACAGCTTCAGGGTAGTTAAGCTTGAGGCCCTTAGCCCGACGACGTTCTGCCAAGAGAGCGGCGGTAAAAATCAGGAGTTTATCTTTTTCTTGGGGAGAGAGTTGCATAGGAGTTGCCTAGAGTTGCCAGATGCGAGGCGTGAGGGGGGAACGTCCGAGGTATTGGACGCGCAAAAAAGACCAAACCGCGATAAACCAGGCCTTAAGCTCTGCCATAGACGCACCTCGATAGCGACAGAGGAGTCCCTGGGGCAGTTGCGTGACCCCCGCTTCGCCTTGGCCCTGTTGAGCCTCCCATAGCTGGCGGATTTGGGTCATAACGGCTGGAGTTGCTACTTTTCCCACCCAGCATAGCGTGGCCGCTATAGGCTGTCCAGCTAGGCCATTGGCATGGTCACAGGCCCCCAGATCGGCTGGCAACCATTGGTGTTCAATCCAGAGGGGAGTCGGCCCCCGCCAAATTTCCGTACTGGCTTTCCAGTCGCCCTGCTGAAAGCGTTCTCCCCTGGCCGTGCGGCCAAAGCGCATCATTTCCCAACCGAGATAATGGGCATTTTCCGCCAATTCAATGCGAGTGTTTTGCCGGTACCGGGCCTGGTTATAGAGAATGGTTTCCTGGGGTAAGTATTCGAGACAGGCATTTTCCCCTAACCGAATGACCGTTGTTTGCTCTGATGCCTGTGAATGCCCATAAACCTTAGTCGCGGCGGGCGTGGTAATCAGACTCTGGCAATGGGCTTCCAAGTCGATCGTTTGCTGTAGGAAATCTCCCCCGACGAGGCCCCCCGCTGTATGCAGTACTACGGAATGACAAATCTCTGGCCCTTCAGGATAAAAGGCCCGTTGTAGTCGCAGAGGTGCCTGGGTATAGGCCGAGGCCACTTGGGTTGTTTGCTGGTGACGCTGGTAGGCCAAATCGAGACGGCCCTGCCAACGAGAAGATGGAAGGTTGGTCACGATGATGTTAGATAAGCTTCGATGAAATCTTTGACCTGGCCCAGGCCCTCTTGGGTTTTCAGGTTGGTAAAGACGAAGGGTTTCTGGGGACGCATGGTTTGACTATCACGGGCCATCACCTCCAGACTCGCCCCGACCTGGGGGGCCAGATCAATTTTGTTAATCACCAGTAGATCGGATTTGGTAATCCCCGGCCCGCCCTTGCGGGGAATTTTGTCGCCAGCGGCCACATCAATCACATAGATGGTTAAATCCACTAATTCCGGGCTAAAGGTCGCGGCCAAATTGTCGCCCCCACTCTCTACAAAAATCAACTGGAGGTCAGGAAAGCGGTTTTCCAGGTCTTCAATAGCCACTAAGTTAATCGATGCATCCTCCCGAATGGCGGTGTGGGGACAGCCGCCGGTTTCGACGCCAATAATCCGTTCCGGGGCCAGGGCCTGGGAGCGCACCAGGAATTGGGCATCCTCTTGGGTGTAGATGTCGTTGGTTACGACCCCAATCTGCCATTGTTCTCGCATCTGCTTGCAGAGGGCATCCACTAACGCCGTTTTCCCAGACCCCACGGGCCCGGCTACCCCGACCCTTAATGCCGTTATCGCCACTTCGTATCCTCCTTCAGGCCCTAACTCCGAAACAAGCGGCTGTATTGTTGTTCGTGCTTCATACTAGCTAATCCCAGCCCCAGGCTACAACTGTAGAGTTGGTCATCGGCCAGGGCCAGGATTGAAGGATAGACCGCTTGGATAACCGCATTCATCGCCAAGAGGATTCGTTGACCCGCTGTTTGGCCTAGGGGAATTAACTTCACCCCCGCGGTGATCTGATTACTGACCCAACTCTGGAGAAAGGCTTGCAAGGCAGATTCTGGGGGAATTTGCCAATGGGCGGCCCCCAGGCCAAAAGCCAGAGCGTAGTGACAGGGTTCGTTCAAAGCTGCTTGAAGATCGATGAAGTGGGGATGGGGAGCCAGATTAGTTAGCAAATTTAATAAACTTTTTCCCATCTGCCAACTTTGGGCCCGCAGTTCCTGGGTTTCTTTGTGGGCCGTTAACCAGGTATTCCAGACCAGGAATTGCTCTCGATCTTGATGATGACGATAGCCCCGCAACATCAAGGCCGCCTCAATGCGGATGGCCCCGTAGGTGAGTTCCTGGGTGAGCCATTGTTCTAACGCCTCGGCAGTTTGAATATCCTGCTGGGTTAAATATTCCAGACCCTCGGAATAGCAGTAGGCCCCCAGGGGAAGACTGGGACTAGCCAGTTGCAACAGGGCCAGTAGGGCCGAGTTAGTGGGCATGGGAGTTGCCATAGGCCCCGCTTTCGGGATAAAACGGACAAACTTCGGCCTTAACCTGGACTCCCAACTGCTCAAGCATCTTGGCTAAAACCGGGTCGGGGCTGAAGCGGAGATAGTGGGGGGCAATTTCCAGAGCAATGTGGCGATTACCCAAATGATAGGCGGCCCGCAGTAAATCTAAGGCATGGCTAGCGGTTACGGTCATCACGGGTTCTGGTTGAGCCGTGATTTTGACGACAACTTGCCCGTCTTCACTTTGGAGAATCTGACCTTCCTTTAGTACAGTTCCCCTAGGAAGCTGGAGGTCTAGCAGGGGTTGGCCTTGTACCTCAAGACGTTGGCGTGAACGGGTTCTTTCCTCAGCGGTCAGGGGCACAATCCAAGGAATAGGTCGGTTTGTATCGTCTGAACAGAACCGATTAAGAATTACCATATACTGAGCGAGTAACTGCGAAAAATTATAGAGGAACGGTAATGAGCTATCCCATGGATCGTCGGGCCTACGCAGAAACCTACGGCCCTACTGTTGGTGATCGCCTGCGCTTGGCTGATACAGAATTATGGATTGAAGTTGAGGCAGATTATACCACCTACGGCGAGGAAGTAAAGTTTGGCGGTGGCAAGGTGATTCGGGATGGCATGGGCCAGTCGCCAATTACGCGAGCTGATGGGGCCGTAGATCTCGTAATTACCAATGCCTTGATCCTCGATTGGTGGGGTATTGTCAAAGCCGATATTGGCATTAAAGACGGCAAAATTGCAGGCATCGGCAAGGCTGGTAATCCCTACGTGCAAGACAACGTCACCATCATTATTGGCCCAGGCACGGAGGCCATTGCTGGCGAAGGCCTGATCGTCACGGCGGGCGGCATTGATAGCCACATCCACTTCATCTGTCCCCAACAAATTGAAACCGCCATTGCGTCGGGCGTAACCACCATGATTGGCGGTGGTACGGGGCCAGCAACTGGGACAAATGCCACCACCTGTACCCCCGGAGCCTGGAATATTTTCCGGATGCTGGAAGCAGCAGAAGCTTTTCCCATGAATCTAGGTTTTTTGGGCAAGGGCAATAGCAGTCAGACCCCCGGCCTAGTGGAACAAATTCAAGCCGGCGCCATGGGTCTGAAGCTCCATGAGGATTGGGGCACGACCCCGGCCACCATTGATATTTGTCTCCAGGTAGCGGATGAGTATGATGTGCAGGTGGCCATCCACACCGATACCCTCAATGAAGCCGGTTTTGTGGAAACCACCATCGGGGCCTTTAAAAATCGAGTGATTCATACTTACCATACCGAAGGGGCCGGCGGCGGCCATGCCCCGGATATTATCAAGGTCTGTGGTCTGAGCAATGTCCTCCCTTCTTCGACCAATCCTACCCGGCCCTACACCCTCAATACCCTAGACGAACACCTAGATATGCTGATGCATTGTCATCACCTCGACCCCCATATTGCCGAGGATGTCGCCTTTGCTGAATCGCGCATTCGCCGGGAGACCATTGCCGCCGAGGATATTTTGCACGACCTCGGGGCCTTTAGTATGATCTCCTCCGATTCCCAGGCTATGGGCCGGGTCGGTGAGGTGATTATTCGTACTTGGCAGACGGCCCATAAAATGAAAGTGCAACGGGGACCTTTAGCCGAGGATTCAGCAGAAAAAGATAATTTTCGGGCCAAGCGCTACGTCGCCAAATACACTATTAATCCGGCCCTGACCCACGGCATTGCCGAGTATGTTGGTTCTATCGAAGTCGGAAAATTAGCGGATCTGTGTCTCTGGAAACCGGCGATGTTCGGCGTCAAACCAGACATGGTACTCAAGGGCGGCCTGATTGCCTGGGCCCAGATGGGGGATGCCAATGCCAGTATTCCCAGTCCCCAGCCCGTTTATATGCGGCCCATGTTTGGCAGTTTTGGCCTGGCCACAACCACGACGTCCCTAACCTTTATGTCCCAGGCTGGCCTGGAAGCGGAGGTCCCCCAACGCCTCGGTCTCCGCAAAGCCATCGTGCCTACCCGTAATAATCGTCGTCTGAGCAAGGCTGATTTAAAGCTCAATGATGCCCTACCCCGTATTGAGGTCAACCCCGAAACCTACGAAGTGCGAGCGGATGGCGAACTACTCACCTGTGAACCCGCTACTGTACTGCCCATGGCCCAACGTTATTTTTTATTCTGAGGCGAGTAGGGGTCAATTTTTTTGAGCGTGCGTTCATCAAAGGCATCAAATTTAGTTTCTTCTTTAACCTTTTCAAACACATTTTTCTTGTTGCTCTTAGGTTTTTCAACCAATCCAAGTAAAGTCTGGTTGATTTGTTCCCGAGTCTGGTAACTGTAGGCATTAAGGGGAGCGGGCAGAAAGCGGTCGCCAAAACCAATGAAAACACCCCCACTAATTAACGCTAAGGGTAGGAAAGTTTTAAAGAAACGCATTGTAGTCGCGACGGTGAAAAACGTTTATGCCGAAGACCTCCTGAGTCCAAGCTAGCATAGGGCTGTTCTGCCTGCAGAGACCAACCGAGAAGGGTAGAATAGGGGGCGGACAATACGCAACAAGGTCAGAGCAATGCAGATTTGTGGGACAGACCACTCCGTTCTAACTTGGTCAGGGGATGCCTTGGCCTTGGGTTTTTTTGAAAATGCCGTAGAACTGACGGAAGATTTACAACAACTGGATCACCGCTTAGAGGGAACCCTCCAGGAACTGATCACGGAAGCCGAGTTTAAGGGCAAAGCCGACCAAAAAGCCATTACACGGGTCGGTTCTAGAGGCCCTGTCCGCAAATTAATCCTTGTGGGCCTAGGCAAGATCGAAGCCTTTGGCCGGGATACCCTGGCGATGGCGGCAGCCAGCATTGCTCGTTTGGCAAAACAGGAAAAGGTGAAAACCCTAGGCATTAATCTCCCCCAAGTGGAACACCAGGCCAGTGAAACGGCGGCGGCTATTAGTGAAGGCCTGATCTTGGCCCTGCACCAAGACCACCGTTTTAAATCCGAGAAAGAAGAGAAGGAACTCAAGCTCACGACCATTGATCTACTGGGCCTTGGAGAGCAAACGGCCGCCATTACTCGCAGTGAACAGGTCTGCTCTGGGGTGATCCTGGCTCGGGAACTGGTGGCGGCCCCCGCTAATGCCGTCACTCCCATCACCTTTGCTGAAGTGGCCACGGAACTAGCCCAAACCTACGGCCTAGAGTTAACCATTCTGGAACAAGCGGACTGTGAAGCCCTGGGGATGGGGTCTTTCCTGGGGGTGGCCAAGGCCTCAGAACTACCACCAAAATTTATCCACCTCACCTACCGGCCGGCTAATCCCATCAAAAAAGTGGCCATTGTTGGTAAAAGCCTGACCTTTGATTCCGGCGGCTTAAACATTAAGGGGGCCGGCAGTGGCATCGAAACCATGAAAATGGATATGGGCGGCGGCGGGGCCACCCTGGGAGCAGCCAAGGCCATTGCTCAACTGAAACCGCCGGTAGAAGTGCATTTCATCTGTGCTGCAACGGAAAATATGATCAGCGGTAAGGCCATGCACCCCGGTGATATTCTGACGGCTTCCAACGGCAAAACCATTGAAGTGAATAACACCGATGCTGAGGGCCGCTTGACCCTGGCCGATGCCCTAGTCTTTGCAGAAAAATTAGGGGTGGATGCCATTGTGGACTTAGCAACCCTAACCGGGGCCTGTATTGTAGCCCTAGGAGACGACATTGCAGGCCTATGGGGTACTGATGACGGGCTGACTGAGCAACTACTGAAAGCCGCTAAGAGCGTCGGTGAAAAATTCTGGCCCATGCCCCTAGAGGACAAATATTTTGAAGGTCTGAAATCCAACATTGCCGACATGAAAAATACTGGCCCCCGCTCTGGTGGTTCAATTACAGCAGCCCTGTTCCTCAAACAGTTCGTTGAAAAAACCCCCTGGGTTCATTTGGATGTTGCGGGCCCTGTCTGGACAGAAAAAACCGCTGGGGTCAATAATGCTGGCGCCACGGGCTTTCCGGTACGGACCCTCGTCCAATGGGTTCTCCAGCAGGCTCAGTAGGCTCATATTCCCAGCGAGAAAAATGGCGAAACTGCGCGAACTGATCGTTCCCCCTCCCTTAAAAGACCGTCTAGCCCAGGGCCATCCCTGGCTCTATCGGGATAAGTTGCCTAAGGACAGTCACTTTGCCACGGGGGAATGGCTGAAACTTCGTTGTAGCAATTGGTCGGGCTTTGGCCTCTGGGAGAATAAAGGGCCCATTGCTGTCCGCATTTTTTCCCGACGTCAGTTGCCCGATCCTGTATGGTTCAAGGCCCAAGTTCGCCAGGCCTGGGAACTCCGGGGCCCCCTCCGCCAGCAGAATTGCACCGCCTATCGTTGGCTATTTGGAGAAGGAGATGGCCTACCGGGCCTAACGGTGGATCTTTATGGCCAATACGCTGTGGTTCAAACCTATATGGAAGGGGCTCAACGACTTCTGGATTGGCTTGTCCCGGCCCTGCGGGAGATTGCACCTCTGCAGGGAATTCTCTGGCGTACCAAACACCTGGAAAACCCCGACGACCGCCAGGCCCTAGACCAGAAAACGCAACGCCTCTGGGGCCAAGAACCGCCCCACGAGATCACCGTTAAAGAGCATGGCCTGGCCTTTCAAGTCAATTTACACACCGGGCAAAAAACCGGCCTTTTCCTGGATCATCGGGAAAATCGCCGCTTTATCGGCCCCCTTTGCCAGCAGAAAACCGTTCTCAATTGCTTTGCCTACACAGGGGCCTTTTCCCTCTATGCCCTGCGGGGAGGGGCCCGCCGAGTCACTAGCGTTGATATTGGTAAAAACCTGGCCGCCGTGGCCGAAGCGAATATTCATCTCAATCAGCTAGACCCCAGCCGCCATGATTTTGTGACAGCCGATTGCTTTGACTTGCTCCAGCGCTATCACCAAACCCAGCAAACCTTTGAAGTCGTGATTCTCGACCCCCCCAGTTTTGCCAAAAGTAAGCAAAATCGCTTTGCGGCCCTGCGAGCCTATACCAAACTCAATGCCTTGGCCCTCCAGTGCGTGGCCCCCAACGGTTTACTGGTTTCCGCGAGTTGCACCAGTCAGGTTGGCCCTGAAGCCTTCAAGGAAATGTTAGCCAGTGCAGCGGCCCAGAGCCAGCGGCGTCTGCAAATTCTCCACGAAGCCGGCCAACCATTGGATCATCCCGTTCCCGCTGGTTTTCCCGAAGGACGCTACCTCAAATTTATAGTCTGTAAAGTCAGCGACCTGGTTTAGGCTCCTGTTTTCCGTCAGACTCCGGTCAGCATCCACGATGCCGATATAGTTAAAATTGGCCGCTTCACTATTACTAATGCTATGACTGTTATTCCTCCCTCCACCCTCAGCACCAGTCTTCATCCCCTGATTAATGCCCTTGCCAGCGTGATTGTTGAGCATTGGCAAACCTTGAGCTTGGCCCCCTTTAGTTTGCCGGAGGATCTCGGCTACGTCGAGGGCCGTTTGGAGGGAGAACGCTTGGTCATCGAAAATCGTTGTTTTCAAACGCCTCAATTTCGTAAATTACACCTGGAATTAGCCAAAGTAGGCAAAAATCTGGATATTCTCCACTGTGTCATGTTTCCCCGGCCAGAATACGGCTTACCGCTCTTTGGTTGTGACATTGTCGCTGGCCCTGGGGGGGTGAGTGCAGCCATTGCCGATCTATCCCCTACGAGGGCTAATCGAAAACTCCCCAGTGCCTACGTTGCGGCCTTGACCGTTCTACCTTCCCTGATTTTTGGCGATAATCGGGCCTTACCCCCCTGGGGCCATATTTTTTCCGACTACTGCCTCTTTGTCCGGCCCCAAACTGAAACGGAAGAACAGCAGTTTGTGGCCCGTGTCGGGGATTTTCTTCAGATCCACTGCCACCAGGCCAACCAAGCCCAGGCCCTAGGGCCCGAAGAAGCCGCAGAACACCGAATGGGCCAGCAAACCTATTGCCGACAACAACAACAGAATGATAAAACCCGCCGAGTTCTGGAAAAGGCCTTTGGTGAAGCCTGGGCTGAACGCTATATGACCCAAGTCTTGTTTGACATTATTGATTAGAGCCGAGAAGAGAGATACTGGGGGCTCCCAAAATCGCCAATTAGCGAGGGACTGCAACAAAAAGTTACAATCAAAGTAACTTTTCCGTGATTCTGTTCTATGGGTAAACCTTCAGACCCTTCCAGTTCTCCCCTTCCGGCTACTAGTCTGCGTTGGATTATTGGCACGTTAGCGATTGGCTTACTGGTGACAGCGGGAACGATTGTCTATGCCCTACGCCCCCAGCGACCCGCCGCAGAAACGAACCCATCAACCCCGGTGCTCTCGGCCAAGGCCCAGGAATCACAAGCAATCTCAGCCCTAGGCCGTATTGCTCCCCTCGGAGAAATTTTTAAAGTTACCTCTTCCCCAACCCTCGGAGGGGCAAAGGTAGAACGGATCCTGGTCACGGAGGGAGCACGGGTCAAAACGGGGCAAGTCCTAGCGGTTTTAGATAACTACGACCAAAAAATGGCTGCCGTCCAAACAGCCCAAGAAAACGTGAAGGTCGCTCAGGCGAATCTCCAAATCGTCATGGCCGGAGCCAAAAAGGGAGAAATTCAAGCCCAGCAGGCCACGATTCAGCGAACCCAAGCTGAATTTCGTCAGGGCCTGGCCGTCAACAAGGCGGCTCTCGATAGCTTGATCAAACAGCTAGAGGGGGAAAAATTAGAACAACAGGCTAGTATTGACCGCCTCCAAGCCGAACTCCAACAGGCCGAACAGGATTATCGACGCTATCGACAATTGGCAGAGGATGGCGCGATTCCCTTGGCGGATCTAGAACAACGGGGCCTGGCTATGGTAGCAGCTAAAAAACGATTGACGGAATCCCAGGCCCGTCTCCTCAAAACCGAGGCCACTCTAGAAGAAAAAATTCGTGAACAGCGTTCCCAACTGGAGAAAGACGCTGAAACCGAACAACTCCAGGCCAAGGAAGCCCAGGCTACCCTGGCAAAAATTGCCGAAGTTCGTCCAGTGGAAATGGTCAAGGCAAAGGCGGAATTAGACCTGGCCCTAGCCCGCTTTAAAGAAGCTCAGGCTGACCTCAAAACAACTGTGATCCAGGCCCCCACCGATGCTCAGGTGCTCAAAATCTATACCCGACCGGGGGAAAAAATTAGTGAAACTAATGGACTGGCAGACCTGGGAAAAACAGACCAGATGTTTGTTATTGCTGAGGTTTATGAAACTGATGTCCGTAGAGTGCGTCCGGGCCAACTGGCCACCATCAAAAGTGAAAATAATAGTTTTCCGGGCGAACTAGGGGGCCAGGTACAATTTGTGGGCTTGAAGGTGGGCAAAAATGACATCCTAGGGACAGACCCCGCGGCCGACGTCGATGCCCGAGTGGTGGAAGTCAAAATCAAACTCAGTCCCGAGGCCAGTAAAACCGTCGCTGGACTTAGCAATGCTAATGTTCTTGTGAAAATTATCCCCTAAACCATGAGAATTCCCCTCGCCTGGCATCAATTAATCTACGGCAAGACGCGCTTACTCGTGGCCCTGGCGGGTATTGCCTTCGCCGATGTCTTAATGTTTATGCAGTTAGGCTTTAAAAATGCCCTGCTGGACAGCGCTGTACGTTTACCCAAGGGCCTAAAGGGAGATATTTTTCTGCTATCGAGCAAGACTGACACCCTGATTTTGCCCAAGAGCTTTTCCTCCCGCCGCCTCTACGAAGTGATGGGAGTCGAGGGGGTAGCCCAGGCCAGGCCGCTCTATCTTTTCATGAACGTCTGGAAAAATCCTGAAACCAAACAGACTCGACAAATTTTTGTGTTGGGCTTTAATCCCAGCGTTAACCTGCTTACCCTAGATGGGGTGGCGGAGAATCTAGAGCGGGTCAAACAACCGGATACTTTTCTGTTTGATACGAAATCCCGCAAGGAATTTGGCCCCATCAAGGAACAGGTCTTAGCCGGCAAGACCGTCAGCACGGAAGTCGGTAACCGCCGCATCACCATCGATGGCCTCTACACCATGGGGTCTTCCTTCGGGGCCGATGGCAGTCTGATTACCAGTGATGTCAACTTTTTCCGTCTGTTTTCGAGTCGCACGAAAGGCGCCATCGATATTGGCGTGATCCAGTTAGAACCGGGGGCTAATCGAGACCTTATCTACCAAAAAATCAAAAATCAATTGAATCAAGGGGATGTTCGGGTACTGACCAAGGAGGAATTGATTAATTTTGAGCGGAATTATTGGAGTAATCGCACAACCATTGGCTTTATCTTTGGCTTTGGAACCGTTATCGGCTTTATCGTCGGGATTGTGGTGGTCTATCAAATCCTTTACACCGATGTCACTGACCACCTACCGGAATACGCGACCCTTAAGGCCATGGGCTATGCCGACCGCTATTTTCTGGCCGTCGTTTTCCAAGAGGCCCTGATCCTAGCTATTATCGGCTTTATCCCCAGTTTTGGGCTGGGCCTGTTCCTCTACAGCAATACGGCCAGAGCCACGGGGCTTCCCATTTTAATGACCACTGCCCGAGCCACCACAGTTCTCCTGTTAACGGTCTTGATGTGTATTATTTCCGGGGCCATTGCCGTGGGGAAACTTCGAGCCGCCGATCCAGCGGATATTTTTTAACGGTTGTACCGAGGATATTACATGCAAACCCTGCCCTCCCCTAACCTAACCCCAACAAACACTCCGGCCGCAGCGGTGGTGATTAATCGGCTGAATCACTTCTACGGAACGGGTAATCTCCGCAAGCAAATTTTGTTTGACATTACCCTCACACTCCAAGCTGGGGAAGTGGTGATTCTCAAGGGCCCGTCGGGATCGGGGAAAACGACGCTCTTGACCCTGATGGGGGGCCTGCGGTCGGCTCAATCTGGCAGTCTCCAGGTCTTTGGCCAAGAATTGGTGGGGGCCAAAAAACGACAACTGATCCAGGTTCGTCGCCAAACCGGCTATATTTTCCAGGCCCACAACCTACTGGAATGCTTAACGGCCCGCCAAAATGTGCAAATGTCCGTTGAACTCCATGACCATATTTCTCCCGCCAATGCTAAACAACAGGCCCTCGCCATGCTCGAAGCCGTAGGCCTGGGCAGTCATATTGATTACTATCCCCACAACCTCTCCGGGGGCCAAAAACAGCGGGTGGCCATTGCCCGGGCCTTAGTCAGCCGCCCCAAAATGATCTTGGCTGATGAACCCACAGCAGCCCTAGATAGTAAATCAGGCCACGACGTGGTGGAATTGATGCAAAAACTGGCTCGGGAGCAGGGCTCAACTATTTTAATCGTGACCCACGATAACCGAATTTTGGACGTGGCGGATCGAATTATCGAACTAGAGGACGGCCGACTACTTTAAGGAAGCCCCTATTGATTGCCGTTTGTTGACAGTTGCCGAGGAAGTTAGAGCGACTTTTCCAAGTCTTTGTTAAGGTAGTGGACAGAGGATTTCCTCGAAGCTATTACCCCGTTTCAATTCAAACAAAAAAGTCCGCCATTTTTTTGTCATCGGGGCTACAATCGATAAGGTCTTTTTTTCTTGACGGCAGATGTGCTACTTGATTCAGTCAGCGTTTTGATAGAATCTTGAGCTGCAAGTCTTGGGTGTTTTGCATTTTCAAGTCTTGAGCGCGAATACTACGCCAGGGAAAAAGGCCCGTGGAACGACCCTCATCGGGACTAGTGAACCACAACATTGTTTATCCATATAAAGACTATCCAGTTTTGCAAGAAAGGAGCGAGAGGAAAACGGCATGACCCAAGCGTATGAGTTGATGGCACCGACTGAGCCCTCTATTGATGACCTCGTATTAATCAGCGAGGTAGATGAGATAGAGGAGGTGGATTTCGAGGAAGAAGACCTTGAAAAACTGTTAGGAGAAACAGAAGATAAAAAACTCCATTAGCACCGCCCTCGCCTTAAATTCCCTGTCAGAAAGAAGTTTTATACTGAGGATTCTGTCAGTCTTTATCTCCAGGAAATTGGTCGGATTCGCCTCCTGCGGGCTGAAGAAGAAATTGAGCTGGCCCGTCAAATTGCTGACTTGTTCCAGCTAGAAAGCATCCGGGAAAACCTCTGCAAACTCCTCAAGCGTGACCCCAACGATCCCCGCTGGGAAGTACGGCCTTGGAAAGTGGAATGGGCAAAACAAGTCTGGAAAGTTGAGCAAGCTAAACAAATTTTGGTTAAAAAAGGCAAAAAAGAGCCGAAAAAAGCTGACTTAGCCGCCTATCTATCCGATCCTGAGCATCAGGTGACGCTAGAAGAAGAATGGCAGGCTCAGCCCGAAAAGAACTTTAGAACCTTTAACCGTCGCCTTTTCCTCTGTCGTCGGGCCAAGGACAAAATGGTAGTGTCTAATCTGCGCTTAGTCGTTTCCGTTGCTAAAGGATACCAAGGTAGAGGACTTGATTTTCAGGATCTCATCCAAGAAGGAAACTGGGGGTTGATTCGAGCCGCTGAAAAATTTGACTACAAAAAGGGATTTAAGTTTTCCACCTACGCGACTTGGTGGATTCGCCAGGCTATTACTCGAGCGATCGCCGATCAATCTCGGACGATTCGCCTACCCGTTCACCTCTACGAAACGATTACTCGCATTAAAAAGACGACCCAAACCTTATCTCAGGAAATGCAGTGCAAACCTAACGAAGAAGAAATTGCTGATCGAATGGAAATGACTATTGAAAAACTACGTTTCATTGCCAAATCAACTCAACTGCCCATTTCCCTGGAAACCCCGATTGATGAAGATTCCTGTTTGGGGGATTTAATTGAGGCTGACAATATGAATCCTGAAGATATTGTCGAACTAGACCTCTTACGGGAAGATCTAGAAAATGTTTTAGATACCCTCAGTCCGCGAGAACGAGATGTTCTGCGTCTGCGCTACGGTTTAGATGACGGCCGGATGAAAATCCTCGAAGAAATTGGCCAAGTTTTTAACCTCACCCGCGAACGGATCCGACAAATCGAGTCTAAGGCTTTGCGAAAACTTCGTCATCCTAATCGTAGTAGTATCCTCAAAGAATATATCCGCTAGCCATGGCCAAAATCCTCCTCCTGGGAGCCGCTGGGCAGGTCGGTCAAGCCTTGCAATCTAGCCTTGCTTCCCTAGGAGAGGTACAGGGCCTGACTCGCCAAGACCTAGATCTAATCGATCTATCGGCCCTACGCCAACGGATTAACCAGATACAACCCACCGTCATCGTTAATGCCGCGGCCTACACTGCTGTCGATCAAGCGGAGGCGGAACCGGCCCTGGCTCACCGACTGAATGCTCAACTGCCTGGGGTTTTAGCCGAGCAGGCCCTGGCCCTGGGGGCCTACCTCGTCCATCTATCGACGGACTACGTTTTTGATGGCCGTAAAAATACCCCCTACCTCGAAAGGGATGTCACCCATCCCTTGGGGGTCTATGGCCAGAGCAAGTTAGCAGGGGAACGGCAGATTGAGGCTCTGGGGGGAGACTATCTAATCCTGAGGACAGCCTGGGTCTATGGGGCTGCTGGTAAAGGCAATTTTGTCAAAACGATGCTTCGTCTGGCTCAGGAACAAGACACCTTAAAAATCGTGGTGGATCAGGTAGGCAGTCCGACCTGGACTCAAGACCTAGCCCAGGCCCTAGCCATCCTCCTTCCTCAGCGGCCCCAGGGCATTTATCACTGTACAGATAGCGGTGTAGCCAGTTGGTACGACTTTGCGGTGGCTATTGTTGAAGAAGCTCAGACCCTGGGAATCCTGGCCCAGACGCCTCAAATCATTCCCATTACCACAGCGGAATATCCTACCCTAGCCCGTCGCCCTGCCTATTCTGTCCTATCGGGACAAAAAATAACGGCGGCCTTAAACTATTCCCTACCCCATTGGCGACAATCCCTACGGGCTATGCTCCGTAGTCTGATTTGACAAGGGCGGGTTAGCACTGGTGCCTTGAAGCTTTCTAGTGTATGAGCCTTCAGGCCTCAAGGGTCTCAAGCCTGCAATTCTTGCTGAACTTCACAACCTATCGTGGCTGATCATCCTTTCCTACGTCTCTTAAACTACGCTCAGGCCTATCGTTCCCAGATTAGCCAGGCGGTATTCTGCTCAATTCTCAACAAAGTCTTTGACTTGGCTCCCCCGGCCCTGATCGGCCTGGCGGTGAATGTAGTGGTTCAGCCCCAACATTCCCTACTGGCCCGTTGGGGTTTCGGCTCGGCCCAGACTCAACTACTGGCTTTAACACTCCTGTCGGCGGTGATTTGGGGCCTAGAATCAGTGTTTGAATACGCCTACGAACGCCTATGGCGCAATCTAGCCCAAAATATTCAGCATGACCTCCGCCTAGCGGCCTACGCCCATCTCCAATCCCTAGAGCTAGCCTATTTTGAAGAACGCAGTACCGGCGGGCTGCTCTCTATCCTGAATGATGATGTCAACCAATTGGAGCGATTTTTAGATGTCGGGGCCAACGAAATTCTACAGGTCTTGACGACGGTGGTCTTGATTGGTGGCGCGTTTTTTGTCCTGACTCCGTCTATTGCCTGGATGGCCATGCTGCCTATCCCCTTTATCCTTATGGGATCTGTGAGCTTCCAGTCTTTTCTGGCCCCGCGCTATAGCCGCGTCCGCGAGAAAGTTAGTCTTCTCAACAGTCGTCTGGCTAATAACCTTAGCGGCATCATGACGATTAAAAGCTTTGCTACGGAGGTGGAGGAAATCGAACGTCTGCGGCTCGATAGTAATGCTTATCGAGATAGCAATCAGCAGGCCATCAGCCTAAGTGCTGCTTTTGTACCTCTAATTCGGATCATTATTTTGGCTGGATTTACGGCCATTCTTTTCTTTGGGGGCCTGGATGTGGTGGCGGGTAAGCTGGACGTGGGTAGTTACAGTATGCTCGTCTTTCTGACCCAGCGTCTCCTTTGGCCCTTGACGGGGTTGGGAAAAACGCTTGATTTATATCAACGGGCCATGGCCTCAACACAGCGAGTGATGGGCCTGTTGGATACTCCCGTCTCGATCCCCAGTGGTCAAGTGGCCCTACCGTCCCAGGCCATTCGCGGCCAACTCGTGTTGGAGGATGTTAGCTTTGCCTACGAAAAGGATTACCCCGTACTTCAACATTTATCTTTGGTCATTCCCGCCGGCCAAACTACCGCCATTGTCGGTGCCACGGGATCCGGTAAGAGTACCCTTGTCAAACTCCTACTGAGGCTATACGACCTGACCAATGGCAAAATTTATCTCGATGGCATTGACCTAGAAACCATTCATTTGGGGAATCTACGCCGGGGCATTGGTTTAGTCAGCCAAGATGTTTTTCTTTTCCATGGAACCGTGCGGGACAATATTGCCTACGGTAGTCCCGATGCGACCCTAGCAGAAATTATCGAAGCCGCTAAAATTGCCGAGGCCCATGAATTTATTGAGCATCTTCCCTACGGTTACGACACCATTGTGGGGGAACGGGGCCAAAAATTATCCGGCGGCCAACGACAACGACTGGCCATTGCTCGAGTGATTCTAAAAAATCCCCCAGTTTTAATTCTGGATGAGGCCACGTCCGCCGTGGATAACGAAACCGAAGCGGCCATTGTCCGTTCCCTCGAACGCATTACCCAAAATCGGACGACCATTGCCATTGCCCATCGCCTTTCTACCATTCGCCATGCCCATCAGATCTGTGTAATTGAAAAGGGCCGACTGGTAGAGCAGGGTACCCACGAAGAACTCCTTCGCTTAGGAGGAATCTATACTGGCCTATGGCAAGTTCAGACTGGCGCTAAATCCCCATTGTCGTCAGAGAGCGTTTTCGAGCAACGATTAAGCTCAGGACGCCTGGGCCCTACAGACCGGTCAACGAGACTATAGAAAGGCTGTGAGGCACCATATTCAATACTTTTTGCAAGACGGCTGTTATGGATAGGAAGCCGTTTCCTATTGCTGTTGGGCCTGGTAGGTATAAAACTCTTTCATTACCCCTAGGGTTTGAAACTGGTAGGTTGGCGCTGGGGAAGGCAACGTCAGGGTTGTCTCGTAGATGCTAAACACCAAAAAGTTTTGTCGAGTGGTTGTATCGGCAATGATGTGCTTGATTTGGAGACGTCCGGTATCTACTAGGGTCTTACAGTAGCTCTGGAGGAATGGCCCTAAATTAGCAGGTGCTTTCGGACAAACTTCCTCTTTGAGGTATACCACTAAGCTTTCCGTCGCATAATGCTCGTAGTCCTTTGGCCCTGGATTATTACAAACCATTAAAATTCCACTCCCCACCAGCAGAATGCCCCCTGTCGTTGTGATTCCCTGCAATATGTTCATGGCCCTCCTCATCACTGCTCTAGCAAAATCATAGTCAATGTTGACCCTCAATCACAGTTGTTTTAGTCAGCGCCTTTATGTTATGCTAGGATACGCTTATGGCGAGCGTAGCCAAGGGGTTAAGGCAGAGGATTGTGGTTCCTCCATTCGTGGGTTCGAATCCCATCGTTCGCCCTTACAAAGTATGGTTTGTGAATGCATACCTAACATGGGATATATGCAAAAAGATTTAGGCATCTCTGAATCTGAAAACGTCTAGCTGCGATTTTTACACAACTTAATTACTATAGGTTCAATCAGTCTTGTAATTATTGAGCCTTGTTGACATAGTAGAAGATTTATATCGCTTTTATGCCTAGCCTAGGAGGGCCAGCCTAGCATGGGTATAGAATATTTTGACGAAGGTGATGGTCATGAACACTCCTCACATTGACCTAACAATCGTATGGGAACGCCTTGCTCACTTTGCGACCCTAGAGGATTTCTGGCAACGGTTTGAGACCATTTACGGAAAAGAATATAACGCAGATTTAGCAGCGTCCTTACGCGCCCAATGGGCCAGGGGGGATTTTAGCCAGTTACCGGCTATCCAAATGATTAATTCAGATATTCTCGGCCTGGCCTCAGGAGCCTACGCCAAGAATCTGAATACGATTTATTTGTCGGCTAGTTTTTGGGAGTCAGCGACCCCTAAGCAGAAAACGGCCGTGATGTTGGAAGAAATTGGCCATTTTGTCGATGGTCTGGTGAACGTTACCGATACAGCCGGAGATGAAGGGGCCATCTTTGCGGCCCTGGTGCTGGGTCAACCTCTATCGGATGCAACGCTACAGGCCTGGCAACAGGAAGATGATACTAAAACCATTGTCATTGGTGGCGAATTAGTCAGTATTGAACAGGCCCTGATTCCGGGCGGCACTCCTGGCAATGATGTCATTAATCTGGGCAACGGCAATAACGTTGATAATGGCGATACGGTTGATGGTGGAGCTGGTAATGATACCCTCATTGTCGATTTTACGAATGCGGATTTCTATGGTCTTGGCTTTAGTTCTTTAGGAATTTTTAACCATGGTGAAGGCATCAATAAATCCTACTATCCCGGCGAGCGTCTGCTAACTATTAGTAATATTGAAAATCTTAATATTACTGGCACTCGCTACCGAGATAATCTCCAGGGCTTTGCTGGAACAGATATTTTAAGCGGTGGAGCTGAGAATGACATTATTAGCGGCAGCGTTAATGACCAATTAGATGGAGGAGCGGACTATGACCTCCTCAATCTAGATCTGAGTAGTGCTACGACCCCAGTCACTATTAACTTCCTGCAAGTGAATAATCAGGTTAGCTATCAAGATACTCTGGTTAAAAACTTTGAGAATATCGGCACCTTAACCACCGGCAGTGGTAATGACGTGATTAATTTGGGTAACACCGATGTCTTGGTCAAGGGCGCTGTCATTAATGCCAATACGGGTAATGATACCGTTATTGCTGATTTTAGTAGTGTTGGCTTTTATGGTCTTAGTTTTGGTAATGGCTTAGGCATTTTTAACCATGGCGAAGGAATCAATAAATCCTACTATCCTGGAGAGCGCCTAATTACCCTCAATAATTTTGAAACTTTCAATCTAACCGGAACTCCCTACAACGATAACCTACAAGGCTTTGCTGGTAATGATACCCTCAGGGGCGGTGAAGGCCAGGATACGTTGAATGGTGGTGGCGGCAGTAACCTGCTTCTTGGTGGCCCTGGTAATGACGTGGTGAGTGGCCATGCGACAGATACGTTGGATGGCGGCGAAGGGTCTGATGTCCTAAATTTAGACCTCTCTGATGCAACGACAACGGTCACGCTTGATTTAACTAATATTGCTAATCAACTCAGTTACACCAATACTCAAGTTAAGAACTTCGAGGCTATCGGTACGATTAAAACAGGTAGTGGAAACGATGGAATTAACATCGGTAGTTCAATTACTGTGGATGATGGCGGTACTGTTGATACTGGGACAGGCATTGATACCCTCATTGTTAATTTTACTAATGCAGATTTCTATGGTCTTAGCTTTGGTTCTTTAGGCATTTTCAATCATGAGGAAGGGGTTAATAAATCCTACTATCCTGGCGAGCGTCTGCTTACCATCAGTAATGTCGAGAATCTAAATATTACGGGTACTCCTTACAAAGACAATCTCCAGGGATTTGCTGGAACAGATATTTTAAACGGTGGAGCTGAGAATGACATTATTAGCGGCAGCGTTAATGACCAATTAGATGGAGGAGCGGACTATGACCTCCTCAATCTAGATCTGAGTAGTGCTACGATCCCAGTCACTGTTAACTTCCTGCAAGTTAATAATCAGGTTAGCTATCAAGATACTCTGGTTAAAAACTTTGAGAATATCGGCACCTTAACCACCGGCAGTGGTAATGACGTGATTAATTTGGGTAACACCGATGTCTTGGTCAAGGGTGCTGTCATTAATGCCAATACGGGTAATGATACCGTTATTGCTGATTTTAGTAGTATCGGCTTTTATGGTCTTGGTTTTGGTAATGGCTTAGGCATTTTCAATCATGAGGAAGGGATCAATAAATCCTACTATCCTGGAGAGCGTTTAATTACCCTTAATAATTTTGAGTATCTGAATATAACGGGGACTTCCTACAACGATAATCTACAAGGCTTTGCGGGTAATGATACCCTCAGCGGTGGTGAAGGCCAGGATACCTTAAATGGTGGTGATGGTAGTAACCTGCTTCTTGGTGGCCCTGGTAATGACGTGGTGAGTGGCCATGCGACAGATACGTTGGATGGCGGCGAAGGGTCTGATGTCCTAAATTTAGACCTCTCTGATGCAACGACAACGGTCACGCTTGATTTAACTAATATTGCTAATCAACTCAGTTATACCAATACTCAAGCTAAGAACTTTGAGGCGATCGGCACCATTCAAACAGGGAGTGGCAATGATCAGATTAACTTAGGTAATTCAAAAACAGTTGATGATGGCGGTAGTGTTGATACTGGGATAGGCGTTGATACTCTCATTGTTGATTTTACGAATGCAGATTTCTATGGCCTTAGCTTTAGTGGTTTAGGTATTTTTAACCATGAGAAAGGGGTGAATAAATCCTACTATGTTGGTGAGCGTCTGCTAACTATCAGTAATGTCGAGAATTTAAATATTACGGCTACTCCCTACCGAGATACCCTCCAGGGCTTTGCCGGCAATGACACCTTAAATGGTGGTTTAGGTGATGATATTATTCATGGTGGCATGGGCAATGATCGTCTCTTGGGTGGTGGTGGAAAAGACTCACTGTATGGACAGGATGGTGATGACACTTATACCATTAATTCCAACAATACAGTAGGAACAATCATCCAGGATTCCTCGGGAAGTGACACCTTAATCATAGAAAATGGTCAACTCACGTTGGCTAAAGCCCAGGCTGGAAAAATGGGTTTTGGCCGTGCCAGTTTCAGCACAACCTTAATGATTGACCTAGATCAAAATGGTATTCTAGATCTAAGTAAAGATTTAAGTATTCTTGACTTTTACAACACGACTTCTTCCAATGCTGCTGGGAGTGGCTTTATCGAAAATATAGGTAGCTTTTCTGGAGCTGATATTCTGGCGTTGGAATTACCGAGTGGTTACCTAGGAACCCTGAACAAAGAATTAATTATTAATGATTCCGTCAGTACCGAAGATTGGTATGCATTTAAGTTAGACACGGAAACAAATTTAGATTTCTCTCTCACTAACTTAACGGGTAGTATTGGAGATGCTCGGATTTTTGATGCGTCTCGGACACCATTCCAACACCTCGGCACAGATTATAATCTCAATCTTGTTCCTGGGGTGTATTATATTGCCATCAATGGTGCTAGTAATTATACGCTTACCTTAGATCCCATTCCTCTGCTAGATTCTGCCGGTAATTCCATGGCGACAGCTCGAGATCTTGGCTTCTTAAATGGGAGTCAAACAGTGAGCGATTTTGTAGGCAATATTGATTCTGTTGATTTTTACCGTTTCTATCTCAGTAAAGCCGGCAGTTTTAATGTTACAGGCCAGCAAAATCTCACACTTTCCTTGCTCAATAGTCAAGGTAATATCGTTAATATTTCTAGTTGGAATAACTTAACGGCTGGTACTTACTATCTAAAAGTTCAGCCCCAAGGCAATACAGTTCCCTACAACCTAACCCTCACGGCTAATCTTTCCCAGACCGCTGTTCCCCTCGATGTTCTCCGTATTACTCCTCCGGCTGGTAGTAATTTAGGCACAATCACCATTGCCGTCACCGGAACCCAATTTAGCCCTGATAGTCGTCTGAGCTTGGTGGCCCCCAATGGCACTCCCTATCCAGCTCAAAACGTCACTTGGTATGATGCCAGCACCTTGGCCGGAACCTTTAACCTCCAGGGCCTGGGCACGGGCCTATACGATGTCCGTGTAGAATCCGGGGGCCTGACCGATAGCCTCAACGATGTCTTTACGGTTAACAATCAAGCAGTTAACAGCAATATTCTCTTCAATAACGACAACCTAGAAGTTTCCCTCGCGGCTCCCGATGGGGTGCGGCCCTGGTGGACAGGGGAAGTAGTGATTACCTACCGCAACAAAGGCCAAAGCGATATGGTGGCCCCACTCCTCAGCCTCAAGGCAGATAAGGCCCAACTCCGGTTTGATGGCCAGGATGAATTTACCGCCAATCCCTTGCAATTTTTGGCCGGTGGCTCTGATCCCGTTATGGGTATCCTCTCACCGGGAGAAAGCGGCTCGATCACGGCCCTGTTTCTCCCTAATCCCTCCCAGGTCAATACCCAGGTGAATTTCTCGGTGGATGTGGCCAAACTCTATACCGGTTCCAGTAGTGCCCCTGTTGCCACGACAATGGAATGGGCCACGATCAAACCGAATTTGAAACCCATCGATATCACTGACGAGGCCTGGAATCTGATCTGGAGTAATTTTACGCAGGAGGTCGGGGCCAACGTGGCCCAATATCAAGCTGTACTCGCTGAAAATGCGACCTATCTGAGCCAACTGGGTGAAAAAACCAATGAAGTCGGCCGACTCTTGGCCTTTGAACTTGCTCAGGCTAGCGCCTTTGGGGCCATTCCCCAACGCTTTGAAAAAGATGTCTTTGGCTACGGTTTCCGCTTTGCCTTCCGCTATGGCCTCAGTGTAGATGGGGATGGTAATGTCCGAATTAAATTACCAGACCGGACTCAATCTGGCCTGTTTATCAAACAACCCGATGGTATCAGTTACCTCACCCCGGATAATTGGGCGGCCGCGCTTGTTAAAGATGGCACCAATTACCGCTTAACCCAAAAAGACGGCTCGAAGCTCCTCTTCACCAGCACTGGCCAGGCCAGTTACCTAGAAGATAACAACGGCAATCGTCTCAGCTTTACCTACAGCGGCGACCGTCTCACCAAGGCCAGCTATGCCAACGGCGACAGTTTAACCTTTGAGTACAACGGTCAGGGCCGCGTCACCAAAGTCACCGACCAGGCCGGTCGGAGCACCACCTATGGCTACGATGGTACGGGGAATTATCTACTCAATGTCACGACGCCCGACGGCACTACCAGCTATGCCTACGTCACCAGTGGGGCCGCTAAAAATGCCTTGAGTTCCATTACTTACGCTGACGGTAGTCAAAATCTATTTACCTACGATGGCCAGGGCCGTCTGAGTGGCCAAACCAGCAACGGTGGGGCCCAGGCCGTCACTTACCGCTACGACAGCACCGGGGGCGTCACCATTACTGAGGCCAACGGGGCCGTTACCAAACAATTCCTCAATGACCGGGGTGACATGGGCCGCTTGGTGGATCCCCTCAACCGCTCGGTTCTCTATCGCTACGATGATCAAGGTAATTTAACGCAATTGATTGGCCCGGAACAAACCGTCAACAGCTTTAGCTACGACGCCCAGGATAATTTGCTCAGTGCCGTTAATCCTCTAGGCCAACGCTTAGAATTTACCTACGGAACCGCCTTTGATCGGTTAACGAAGGTACAAGATCCGAAGGGCAATCCTCTGCTCTACAACTACGATGCCAAGGGGAATCTGACGGCTATTACTTACACCGATGGCACCTTGGAAAGTTTTGGCTACGATGACAAGGGCAATCTCACCCTGTCGACCAACCGCAGTGGCCAGGCCATTAAATATACCTACGACGCCAAATTCCAACTCTTAAACAAAGAATACGCCGATGGTCCCAAGGCCACCTTTACCTACGACGCTCGGGGCAATCTCCTCACCGCCGTCGATAGCGACAGTAACCTCAGCTTCACCTACGATAGTGCTGACCGTTTAACCAAAGTCACCGATGGCGAGGGCCGTTTTGTGGCCTATACCTACGACACGGCGGGCCGGCGGACTCAGATCAGTGACCAGCTTGGCCATGTCACTAAATATAATTACGATACCCTCGGCCGTTTGGCCAGCGTCAAAGATGGCAGTAATGCTTTAATCGCTGCCTATGCCTACGATACGGTCGGCCGTCTGAGCCGCAGTGACAATGGCAATGGCACCTACACCACCTACAGTTACGATGCCGCAGGCCAACTGCTGAGCTTGGTCAACTACAAAGCCGATGCCAGTGTTAACTCCCGCTTTGGCTATGGTTATGATGCCCTCGGCCGTCGGGCCAGTATGACCACCCTAGAGGGCGTGACCAACTATAGCTACGACGCAGCTGGTCAATTGATCGCTGTCAGTCTTCCCAGTGGCCGCTTGATTCAATACCAATACGACGCGGCCGGCAACCGCACCAAAGTGATTGATAGTGGCGTGACTACCAACTACAGCAGTAATGCTCTCAATCAATACACTACCGTCGGGGCCGCCACCTATAGCTACGATGCCAATGGTAATTTGATCAGCAAAACCCAGGCCGGTAATAGCAGTAGCTACAGCTACGACAGCGAAAACCGTCTCATCAGCGTTACCACCGTCGATGGCAACTGGATTTACGAATACGATGCCCTCGGCAATCGCATTGCCAGTGTCCACAATGGCCAACGGACTGAATTCTTGCTCGATCCCACGGGCCTGGTGAATGTGATGGGGGAATATGACAGCAATGGCAACCTGGTGGCCAACTACACCTACGGCTTTGGACTGGAAAGCATGGCCCGGAATGGCAGTCAGAATTACTATGACTTTGATGCCATTGGTTCCGTAGCCGGCTTAACCAATAGCGCTGGGAGCTACATCAATCAATACCGCTACCTACCCTTTGGTGAAAATCTCGTCACCACCGAAGGCCTAGTCAATCCCTTTGAGTTCGTTGGCCAATGGGGCGTGATGGACGAAGGCAATGGCCTAGACTTTATGCGGGCCCGCTATTACAGCCCTGGCCTGGGATCTTTCTTAAGCCCTGATCCCTTAGGGATAGATAGCGGTGATGCCAATTTGTATCGCTATGTAGGAAACAATGCAACTAATCAGATAGATCCTCTTGGTCTAGATGCTTTCTTGACTTTTCTTATATACACCTATGGTGCAGCGGCGGTTGCATTGGTTGGTTATTCCCTTAAACCCAAAATAGAGTCGCTTTATAATTGGTTAGCGGCTGGCAAACCGGCTGAAGACGTGATAGAAAACTCTACGGCAATTAGAGCGATAGTGGTTCTAGCGGTCTTACAAGCAGCTGCATCAGTCGATCTAGGTCTTCCCCTAGTAGGTGTTTCCACGGCATTGGCGCCTTCATTGATCCCGGCGGCGCTTGTTGCTTTGTTTGCATGGGCAGGTGTTAAAGCGGTTAGGTATGTCGATGCAAAGATTGATTCTGCTTACCCAAATTCGATTCCAAATCTAATCAACTCGATCCTTGGCGAAGATATTTGGCTACCTGGAGGGCTTTTGGGCCCAGGCCCTAGTCAAACGATTGCCACCGACTCAACCGGTGTTGTTGTTTCCCGTGATCCCAACGATGTGGTTGGGCCAAAAGGATTTGGTGACCAGGGTTGGCTAATTCCAGACCAAGTTCTGCCCTACATGATCCGTTTTGAAAACGATAAAAAGGCAATCGCCCCGGCCGTCTTTGTCACCGTTACTCACCAAATCGACTCAGATCTCGATTGGACAAGCTTTGAATTGGGCGCCTTTGGCTTTGGTAATTTCCGCATTGATGTTCCCGAGGGCTTCCAAAACTACGAGGCACGGGTCGATGCCACGGCTACTATGCCCTACTACGTTGACTACAAAGCCACTTTCAATCCTAGCACAGGCCAAGTCACTTGGACGTTGACCACCATTGATCCCAAAACCGGGCAACTTCCCACCGGCCTATTGGATGGTTTCTTACCTCCCAATGACCCCGAAACCCACTCCGGCGAAGGCTTTGTGAGCTACAAAGTAGAAGCCAAACCCAACTTGGCCACGGGCACCCAACTCGATGCCAAGGCCCGGATTGTCTTCGATACCAACGACCCTATTGATACCCCGCTCCATCGCAATACCGTGGATATCAATGGCCCGAGTAGTAGCGTCCAGGCCCTGCCAGCCAATAGCCCCACAAGCTTTACCGTTACTTGGGGCGGCACTGACGCCCCCGGTAGTGGTATCGCCTCCTACGATATTTACGTTTCGACCGATAGTGGCCCCTTTGTCCTCTGGCAAGATGACATCACCGCTACCTCTGCCAGCCATACCGGCCAAATTGGCCATACCTATGCGTTTTATAGCGTGGCTACGGATCATGTCGGTCATACTGAGGCCCCACCGGCCCTGGCCGATACCTCGACCACTGTTACCAGTCAGGCCAATATCACTCTAAGTATAAGTGACCGCTCTCAACTGGAAGGGGATAGTAATAACTCAATGGTCTTTACCGTTGATCTCTCTGAACCTAGTACCCAAACTGTTATCGTTCAATACGCCACGGCCGATCACAACAATACAGCTAAGGCCGGTTCTGACTACATCGCCACCAGTGGCACCTTGACCATTCCAGCCGGCCAACTCAGCGGACAAATTCCCGTCACTATCATTGGTGATACTCTGGACGAAAATAGCGAAACCTTCGTAGTTAACCTGAGCAATCCTGTAGGGGCGACTTTACTTGATGGCCAGGCCATTGGCACCATTGAACAGGATGATCCTTCCACGGCCCCCTTGGTGCTGAAAGGTGGAACCATCCAGATCGCCTACGTGGCCTACTACGGCCGGCCTGGTGACCCTGGTGGCCTCGCCTTCTGGAACCAAAAATTTGAAGAGAGCAAAGTCGTCTTTGGCGGTGGCGATCCCCTCACCGGCGATGAAGAAAGTCTTTATAATTCCCTTGCCGCAGCTTTTGGAGAAAGTGCCGAAGCGAATCGACTCTTTGGTGGTAAAAGCAGTGCTCAGAAAGTGAATGAGGTTTATCGAATGGCCTTTAACCGGGATGCAGAACCCGCTGGTCGGGATTTCTGGGCCGGTCATTTAGATGCTGGCAACATCACCTTGGCTAATTTTGCTCTCTACGTGGCCCTTGGGGCAGCCAACGAGGATATTAGTACCCTCCGTAATAAGCTGGCCAGTGCTGATTTAATGAGCAAGGCCATTGACACTGAGCTAGAACGCCGAGCCACTTCTACTCCTGCTAATGAGGCCTTTGGTCGCAATTGGTTAGATCCCTTTGGAGATACCAGTGCGTCTCTCTATGCCGCTGAAACGGCCCTGGCTGGTTTTGTAGCAGATTCTGGCTTAGGCTAGATGACAACTTCCAATGCCGAATAATCAAGTTATAGCTGATTTGATTTATTATAGGACAATCACAGATGGACAAAGCCTTGCTAATCAAGAATCTCAGTCAAGTAATTTGTATCATTCTCAATCTAAACAGCTGTAACACTCGTTTTTCTGACGAGTCTTTTTCAGACACGACATTAGCCCTTGACCAGCTTTTTTCCGTCGCAAAATCAGTCAGAATATCAAGGTCAAAAAAGTCGGCGCTGATTTGAGTTCCTAGAACAATCTGACTGGCCCTGCAATCTCACTTCTAGGCCCGGTCGACACGCATAAAAAAACGACTTGGATTTTATTCTTCCGCAACTTGACCGTGAAAATAGCGCTGAAAAAAAAGAAGCCATTCAATCGTCAAAATTCAATAAAGTGAATCACTTTGACTTCCAAAGATAAGGACTCTCCCTGATACTGCTGTGCTTGATGGTTTATTTTGTCTAATTGGTTCAAAGCCAGACTACAAGGCATTCCATACTTTGCCTTCACCCGATCGCTGGCGATCATCAACGCGATGCGAGATCGGGTGACAAATTCATCCAGCGAATAGGATTGATTGGGCGTGAAGTAGTCCTTGACAACAAGAGAAGGAGAATAGCAGATTTCTTGAGTCCCATCAGGCCATTGAATCTGAAAGCGGATTTCTGGCATGGATGAATTGCTGATAGTGATCTAGATGCATTGTAGCGGATGCCTTCCAGGAATAGGTTTCAATCACTGAATGACTTTTTTGAATACAGGCCTGAGCCAAATCAGGTTGAACACTTTTCAGCATCGCCTGGGCAATGGCATCCGCATCGGAAGGATCCACCCAAAACGTTTGCTCAGACGCCAGAAATTCAGTGAAAGGAGCCTGATGCGAAAGAATTGTCGGTAAACCACTGGCGATCGCCTCAAGCACAACCAATCCCCAACCTTCTTTAACCGAGGGAAACACAAAACTATCAGCACAGCGATACAGGGCAGGCAGATCCTCATCTGCAATCACCCCAGGAAGGACGATCGCCGGCTCCACCCCCAGTTCCTTCACCTGTTGAAAAAACTGCTCCCGATAGGCCTGATAGTCAAACAGAGTCGCCCCCCCTGCAATCACAAGTTGCGCGTGAGGCAGGGCATAGCGTACCTGAGCAAACGCTTTGACTAATTGCAAAGTATTTTTTCGAGGTTCAATGCCACCAACCGTGAAAAACACCGGATTGCCTGTAATCCCTAATTGTTGTTTGAGAGAGGAGTCACGGTGAGAAGGTGTAGCAGTAAAGCGATCGGGATCAACGCCGTTGATTACTCTGGGGGCCTGAATTTGATACTGGTGAGCCAACTGCTGCTGCCAGTAGTCACTCACACAAAGGCAGAGATCCGGTTCATGGATCGATCGCTCCTGACATTGCTGGAGATACACACTCTGATACTCTTCAATGTGGTGAACCGTGCGGATAAAGTAAGGAATCTTTTCTCGTTGACGAAGAATTGCCAGAGCATTAGCACTAATGCAATCTTGTGCATGGAAAACCTCATGGCAAACGGTTTGCAAATGCTGATCTAAAAAATTGACAAATTCATTGATGCGCTGTTGAATCAGTTGATCAATACTCTGAGGAGCTACACTGGCAGGAACAAGTTGATAGGAGCAGTCCAGCGATCGTCCAAATCCCTGTCCATCTTTGTCTAAGGCATAAATGCAAACCGAGTGACCTGCATGATGCAATGCATTTGCTAGTTCTAGAGTATGGATAACGCTCCCTCTAGGCTTGGTGGAGTAGGTCAACAGAGCAATGCGCATAAAACCTACGTCGTTCCTTCAGGGTGAAATCCAGTCAGGGGACGGTGGTTAAAATCCCAAAAACTGATCGATTCCTGCTGAAGTTGCAACACCAATTCACTGCCAGAGTTGATTTCGCCAATCACCTCGCAGGTCAACTGACGATCGCGAAACAGCTTTTGTACCAGCGTTACCTGGGCCGTATCAACACTCAGCAGGAAACCGTAACTGGGAAAAACGGTCAGCCAGGTTTCTAACGGTGTGCTGGCTGGTCGAGGAATCGACTCCAGGTTCAAAACCGCACCCCTGCCAGAGGTTTCCAGCAACATGAGCGTCGTACCGATGATCCCTCCCATGCTGATATCTTTACCCGCCTTACAAAGCCCTATTTCTGCAAGATGAGGTAACAGCGCCAGGTTGGTTTGTAACCGGGTAGGTTCTGCTTTTGTTGCTGCATTCCAAAAGGGAAACGTGGGATGCATTGCGCCGTTGAGATCAACCACCATCAGCAATTGTTGACCGGGTTGGGCGTCAAAGCTGGTGATCAATCGCGTCGCTCGTCCCAGAATAGAGACTGACAGAGCATTGTAGGGACTATGGCAGTTGGTATGCCCACCGACGATCGGTAGGTTATAGGCCTGGGCAGCGGCCTGCATTCCAGCCCAAAGGGGTTGAGCCTGCTCAAGAGACTGGCTCCAAATTGTATCCACGACAGCGATCGCCCGTCCACCCATAGCACAGATATCACTGACATTCACCATCACCGCAGACCAGCCTGCAAACCAGGGATCTTGTTCTACGAAGAACGGCATCATCCCTTCACTGGCCAGCAACAAATACCCGTCGCCATCGGGAATAGCTGCACAGTCATCCCCGGGGCGTATATCCGCCAAAATCTGGAGCATTTCTGGCTTGAGGATACTCAGCGCCGTCTGGATGTCTTGTTTATGCAAAATTCCAATGGAGTTCTGCAACTGGGCAATCAGAGCAGCTAGCATCAGGAAGCTTCCCTGACTTGAAACGGTAAGGCAGGACGAACTTCGTTAGTAGCCGGGTAATAGTTTAAATCGGCCTGCATTAGGTGATGGGGGCGATCGCAAATGGTCATCTCATCCACGGATTGCCAGTGTAACCGTTGAAAGAAGCGGACATTTTGCAGTTGAACGGTAGCCAAAAATTGTTCACATCCCCAGGTATTAGCGGTTGTGACGGCTTTGTAGATTAAGCCTTTACCAATTTGCCAGCCCTTGCGGTAGTCTGGATGGGTGCCTAATCGTCCACCATACCAGAAGCCGGGCTTGGTTTCATAAATTCGTACAACCCCTACAATCTCATCTTTTGGCTTGCCAAAATTCGAGTGAATCATGTTTCTGGGGTGAACTGCAATGATGGGATAGGCAATGTTATCGATTTCATCCACATCACTGCCCTGAAAAAGCTGCTGTTCCTGTACAAAAATGGTTTTACGCAGAGCAAAGTACGTAGTGATTTCTTCCGGGGTGGTGGCTAGTTTGAATTGATAGTGAGTCATTGTTCTGGAAGTGTAATGAATACCTAAGCTGCTTCAAAACTTGAAAGAGCAGAACAGGCTCCGCACTTGGCACATCCAGCTTTCATATCGGTCGATCTCAGTCCGGATTGCTTCAGCATCGCCCCTACCCGCTCATAAATGGCCTGCATAAACTCACTGCTGGGTGCTGGGTGCTGAGCTAGAGGCGTACCACTGATCGGAACAAAGGGAACTACAAAGGGATAAACTCCCAGTTGAATCAGGCGATCGCACAGCTCCGTCAGCGTTTCTAGACTATCCCCTAGACCGGCTAAGAGGTAGGTGCTGACCTGTCCCCAACCAAATACCTTGACAGAAGCTTGAAACGCATCAAAGTAATGAGCTAACGGCACAGAGGCCTTTCCTGGCATAATTCTTGCCCTAACCGCTGGGTCGGCGGCTTCCAGATGCATCCCCAAATTCTCAATGCCTGCCGCTTTCATGCGCTCAAACCAGACAAAATCCTCTGGTGGTTCACATTGAGCCTGGATCGGCAAATCGACTCTGGCTTTGATAGCTCTGGCACATTCGGTTAAGTACGCAGCACCTCGATCATTAGTATTGGGTGTTCCAGTGGTCATCACCAGTTGCCGCACTCCATCCAACCGAACCGCAGCTGCAGCCACTTCCGCCAATTGGGCGGGCGTTTTGCGGGCAATCGTGCGCCCTGCCTCTAGCGACTGGCCAATGGCGCAAAACTGGCAAGAGGTGGCTTTGTCGTTGTAGCGCATACAGGTTTGCAGCACCGTTGTTGCCAACACATCACGGCTGTGCAGTAGGGCAATTTTCCAGTAGGGAATGCCGTCGGCGGTGCTGAGGTCATAAAACCGAGGCCGCTGGGGAAAGGAAATCTGGGCGATGTCTTGATCCTGAAACCGCAACTTGGCCTGACCGGGGGTGGAGTCGAGCATAGCGGCATAGGGCGATCGCGTCGCCGACTCCGTAAAGATCGGCACCATCACCGTGGTGTCATCAATGGTGATGGCTTTGTGATCCGACGGGCCCGCGCCCCCCTTGCGACCCATCACGGTCGATGTGGGTTCAATCCACTGCAAGCCATAGGTTTGCAGTTGGGCAATGAGTTCTTGCTTCGTCAAGTGTAGCTGACTGATCGATGGCTGATTCCGTTGCTGAGTCATGTGGGTTGCCGCTCCCAACGAAATTTGCGATCGGATTCTTGAATTGGGATATCGTTGATGCTGGCGAATCGGCGCATCATCAGCCCATTGTCAGCAAATTCCCAGTTCTCATTGCCGTAGGAGCGATACCAGAAACCGGAATCATCGTGCCATTCGTACTCAAACCGCACGGCAATGCGATTCTCCATAAAGCACCACAGTTCCTTTTTCAAGCGATAGTCCAACTCTTTCGCCCATTTTCGCTTTAGGAACTCGACAATCTGGGCGCGTCCAGCCAAAAACTCAGCCCGATTGCGCCATTCGGAATCTTCGGTATAGGCGAGGGCGACACGTTCTGGGTCACGGGTATTCCAGGCATCTTCAGCCGCTTGGACTTTGGCTTTGGCGGTTTCGAGGGTAAACGGGGGTAGGGGAGGTTTCATGGTGATTCATTCAGGGTGAACGCAGGTGAAACGGCATTCGCGTCTGGAACGGGCAAATCCAGTTGGGCTAAGTCTGAGACAGGGGTGGGGGCGATCAGGGGTTGAGCGGTCAGGTTGGTATGCAGTTGCAGTAAGTCGGGGCGGGAGTAATGACCAACGGAGTCCATCATCCTTTTGCGCTTGGTGATCAGGGAGAAGTCGAGGTCGGCGATCGCCATTCCTTCCCCGTCGATCACAGGCGGGCAGAGGTGATTGCCTTCTGGGCCAATAATGGCTGTGTTGCAGCCGCCGCTGAGGACTCGTTGCAGCTTTTCATCGGGGGTAATTTGCCCCACCTGTTCCGGTGACAGCCACGCGGTGGCATTGATCACAAAACAACCCGATTCCAGGGCGTGATGGCGAATGGTGACTTCGATTTGATCGGCAAAAATCTGCCCGACCATGGAACCGGGAAACTGGGCACAGTGGATTTGTTCGTGCTGCGTCATCAGGGCAAACCGAGCTAGGGGATTGTAATGTTCCCAACAGGCCAATGCTCCCAGCCGTCCCACTGTGGTGTCCACCGTTCGCAGTCCGGCTCCGTCGCCCTGCCCCCAGACCATGCGCTCATGGTAGGTCGGGGTGATCTTGCGCCGTTTCAGCAACAGGGTGCCATCGGCATCAAAGATCAGTTGGGTGTTGTAGAGGGAGCCATGATCGCGCTCATTGACTCCCAAGACAACGACAATATTGTAGGAACGGGCAGCTCGACTGACGGCATCGGTGGTTGGCCCTGGAATAGTCACCGCTTCTTCGTACAGCCGCATGTGTTCTTTGCCCATCAGCACAGGTGGTTGCACAAAGGAGAAGTAGGGATAGTAGGGCACAACGGTTTCGGGAAAAACTACCAGTTGCGCCCCTTCCCCTGCGGCTTTGGCAATTGCCTGCAAGACTTTCTCAGTGGTGCCCTCGCGACTAAACAGCACTGGACTGATTTGAACTGCCGCTGCACGAACAATGCGTGAATAATCCATAGGTGATTGGAAGGGTAAAAATCCTAGAGTGTCCAGGTATCGAGAATGAAGGCTCCATCCTTGCGATGCAGCAAGACCAAATCCAGCACATCCAGCGGATTAATCGGGCGAATGCCGGGAATCAACGAGGGTTCGCCGTGACCATACAGGGCTTGCAGCGCGAAGCGACAGGCATAGACTTTGCCACCTTCCGCCATAAACTTGGTCAATTGTTCATTGAAGTTTTGGTGTCCTGGAAAAGCGGCATCACCGAGTTTCGGAAATCCCCGTTGCACACCCAAGGTTACGCCGGGGCCATACAACAGCACTGAAGTTTCAAACCCCTTGCGCTGTAGTCGGGTGGCTTGCAGTAAATTGACAAAGCCGATCGAGCCTTCAAAGGCAACAGTGTGGAACGTCACCAGGGCTTTTTCGCCCGGTTCGGCTTTGACATCGGGAAAAACCTTTTCTTCGTAATCAACAAAGAAATCACCAGTTTGATGCGCTGGGGCAGTCACTTCAGCCATAATTGCTTCCTTTTGTTTTGCTGGATTTCCAGCCACATTACTGGGTTGCCAGGACGAGGATTTGTATCTCCAGTTACAGAGTCCAGAAGACTACCCATAGGGTCAGGTTAGCGATCGCCAATGGGCTGAGGCCGGGGCGATCGGCCTGTCATACCTGTTTAAATCGATAGGTGGTCGTGACTACGATCCCAGCAAAAATTCATTCACTACACTCCAGGCATTGTTGGTTGAAATCCGTCGCCGAGCCGCAAGATAATCGGCCAGATAGACTGCATCCCGCGCAATGCCGGAAAATCGCCCCGAACCCCAGGTATACAGCCAGGGCAACCCCAGGAAGTACAGCCCCCAGATAGGAGTTACGCCACGCTCATGGCTGGGATAGCCTTTGCCGTTAAACACAGGCACATCCATCCAGCTAAAGTCTGTTTGATACCCCGTACACCAAATCACGGTCTGGATGTTGGCGGCCCCAATATCGATCACAGGTTGCTCCTCGGTGGGTTGCCAAACGGGATGGTAAGGTGGTTCAGTGGGGGCATTCAGGTGGTTTTTGGCAATGAAAGCGTCGATGGTCTGTTTAATGCTTTCGGAGACGGCATCGGCCTGGTCTAAATTTTGCTTCAGGTCGGGATTGAACTGAAGTTCTGTCCCATGAATCCGCTGTAACCGTCCGTGCAGTTGCATCCCTTCCTTGGCAAACTGCCGCAGGTCAATCTCCCGCCCGCCATCGCGTCCAGTTAAGTAATGGTTGGCCTTGGCGCGGACTTTATCTTTTTGGGGATGCTCGTCAATCGGCAAGTCGTAGTATCCCATCTGATCCAACCAGTCCACTACATCTTTGCCCCGGTAACGACGGGGCGATCGCGGCGCACTGCCCATACTTAAATGCACGGTACGACCGGCCAGATGCAAATCTTCGGCGATCTGGCAGCCCGATTGGCCAGTGCCAACCACCAGCACGGCTCCCGGTGGTAATGCATCTGGATTTTTATACTCCGACGCATGGATTTGCTGGACTGTGGCGGGGAGTCGCTCCGCCATGCGAGGAATTTTGGGCTGGTGATAGCCGCCTGTCGCAATTACCACCTGATCTGCCGTGTAGGTGCCGATTGAGGTCTGGAGTTCGAACCGATTGTGCGTTTCGTCTTTCCACAACCGCAAGACTTCTACACCTTCTCGAATCGGTGGCTCAAAGGAGGCCGCAAAGGCTTGGATATACTGGACAATTTCATCTTTCACCATGAATCCCTGGGGGTCACTCCCCGGATAGGGAAATCCCGGTAACTGACATTGCCAGTTGGGTGTGACCAGACAGAAGCTATCCCAGCGCTTTTCTCGCCAGGCATACCCAATTTGATTTTTTTCAAAAATAAGATGGTCAATGCCGCGTTCTTTCAGGCAATAGCTTATGGAAAGCCCAGCCTGCCCGCCGCCAACGATAACCACCGAATAGTGATTTCTCATAGGGTGTAGATCAGTTGTTTGTTGTGGATAATGTTATGAATCAACTGACAGTCAGCCTAAAGTTGACCTTTGAAAGCCTTTGTATTTATAGATACGGAAATCCCAAGTCTAGCGATAGTGATAGGTTGTCGCTAAATCCACCCCTGTTGGATAGCCTGGTAAATTGCCTGGTAACGGGTGCGAGCTTTCAGCTTAGAGAGAACGTTGTTGAGATGAAATTTGACCGTGCTTTCACTAATGAGCAACGCTTCTGCAATGTTGCGATCTCGATGTCCTTGAGTCAGCAATGTGAGAATTTCCAATTCGCGCTCTGTCAACTCATTGGCTCGAACTCCCCAGGGATATCCCTGGGTCACCGCTTCAACCACCTGTCTCAGTTGAGCTGGCTGAATCGACAGGTCAATCCTGGATTGAATTCCCTGAGGGCAGGGGTAAGAGGTCGTTACCCAGATCACGTTGCGATCGCCCGCCACTGCGTTGGGATTGTCAGTCAATAAGGGAACTTCTGCATCTGTGCATAGGGTGAGACCTGCCCTGACGGCGACTTGAGTCAACGCCAATTGCAATACAGGAGAGACGCAGGTAATTTCTACCTTTAATTCGGATAGTTCCCAGACGTAGGGCAAATCTACTCTGATTTGTAAAGCGCGCTGATGGGAGATCGGCTGGGTTGTGAGTTGCCCCCCCAGAACTGACGCCAACAGTTTAATCTCTCCAAGCCTTGCCTGGATCTGAACAGTAGAATCTGTCGCCAAAGTCGAAATTGTAGCTTCCAGGGAAACAGACTCTTCCCGATAAACCAGTTGGGCATAGGAAGCACAATTTAAGGTTTCAGCCATTTTCAAGAGCAGAAAACTAATCGCCAGGGAGAGCGATTGTTCTGTACCAAGCATGGTTAGCCGAGCACTACTGAGAATCTTCGCAATTTGATCGGAGAGGGCCAATTGACTGGGGCTATTGTTTGCTGAAAGTTGCCAGTTTTGCTTTTCTTGCTGGTATTGAATGGCAGTATCCAAGGCAACGGTGGCGATCGTGCTGAGGGTTTGCAGCACTTCCAGAAACTCCGATTCCAGGGGCTGACAGCTAAACATGGCCAACACCCCAATAACTCGATGACCAATGGCAAGCGGATATCCCGCAAAGCCGCGAATTTGATTGGCGATCGCCCATTCTCGATTGCCCACCCAGGATTCTTCAGGCAGGTTGTTACTCAGAAAAGAAACGCGATTTTGGGCAATTTTGCCGACCTTATAGGCACCCATGGGCACCCGTCCAAAAAAGCCATCGGTGCGGGTATACATCCCCGATGAAGCGACCAAACGCAACATTGATTGATTTGGTTCTAGTAACCAGATCCGTACAAAGGCACAACGAAAGCGCTCTACCAATCCTTCTGTCACCGATCGAGCAATTAAATCCGGTTCCAGACACCCTGCAAACGACTGAGCAATTTCGTTAGCTTGCTGCAAATCAAAGAGGAGTTGGGCTGAGTTAAGCAGTCTACCCGGTAGGGCTGACATTGTTTACATAAGGACAACTTTCTTTCCATTGAGCCTTAGTTCCAGGGCTAGCTTTGTAGTTAAAGCTACGAACTTATCTTCATACTCGATTTGTTTGCTTACATTGAGGACACCTGGCTCACCTGCACATCTTGAGTTCAAACTGGCGAAGCGGTCATTGACGACTGACAGGGCTAAAATTTTGGTTACCGTACCGGAAAGTTCCGAGTAGCGAAAACCAATGCTCGAGAGAATGATGCTTGCTAACATCCTGGGATGTCCTTAGCCAGGATCCCTGAGGCGATCGCCAAACGGTTTGGTTGGGACATCATTCATCTTTGTCCGGGAGAATTCAATAGTGTTGCGCGATTTCTGCAGTGCCAGATGCTTTTCAGGAAGTCTATTCGGTATCTCATAGACTCAAGGCTATGAGTTTGGCAGAGTATCCTCTTCCATTAGATTAGGAAAGCCGACTTGAGTGAGAACCTCGAAAACCCCTGATTGCAAGCCTTTCAGATACAATTTCGAATCAATAATTAGATTGGTTCCTGTTGGTTTATAAAATGCCCTAAACGCTTATCCGGCAAGCTTTTCAATAGACTGAAAGCCTCCGAGAGTGACGCAAGAGGGATAAGCTCACAAAAGGGGAAAATCATAGGCCAAGGTATATCCGCAAGACATTCTACCGCTACGGATTTCGCTCTTGAATGACAGCGAAATCCAATCAAAAACCGAACAATGATTCAGTCCACATCTACTTGTAGGTTCGGCTGAATCGGAATTTGCTTCACTGTTTGAATCGCTCTGCGCCGGATCTCAAGAATTTGACCAATCTCACGGGCAAAGCTCGGTTGACGTTCAATCATCTGGTTCACAACGTTGGAAGAAATCATCATCACTTCCAGATCGTTAGCGGCCACCACCGACACAGGACTGGGTTCACCAGAAAAGAGCGCCATTTCGCCAAAGAACTCGCCCACCTTCAGGGGAAGCACTTCGTGTTCCCGGTTGAGATCATCTGCCACTGAGAGAATTGCCTGTCCCGAAACGATGATATACAGGGCATTTCCCGGATCTCCCTGGCACACGACTGTTTCACCAACACCAAAATGCTGAAGCACAATTCCCTGAGACAAGCTCTGCCCATTTTCCTGTTCTTTGTCTAAGGGAACAAAAGCTGGAATCGATTGCAAGCTCTCGGCAACTTTCTTGGAAAGTCCTTTCGCTTGGGACGAGGGACCATGAAAATGGTAAAGGGTTCGAATCGGAAAGGGAATTGACAGATTATTCCGTTGGGCCGCGTACCAAACGCGAGTCATGAAGCGATCACGAATTTCCTCCACATCCCCATAGTCCTGGATAAAAAATTTCACCTCATAGGTCACGGCAAAATCATCATAGGACAGGGTAAAAATTTGCGGCTCTGGATTGGTTAAGATTCCCTGGGTCGCCAGTGCTGTGCTTTTCAACACTTGTTTTGCCAGATTGGGCGGATCATTGTAGGAAAACCCAATCTGGATGCGTTCGGCATGGAGGCGTTGTGGTTGGCTGAAATTGCGGATCGTTTCGCCACCAATCACTTTGTGGGGAATGACCACCATTTCCCGTTCCAGGGTTTGCAGGCGAACTGCCCGCCAGTTGATATCTGTGACCTGACCTACGGTATCGCCAATGCGTAACCAATCCCCCACCGAGAAGGGACGCTCAAACAGCAGGGCAATACCGGATGTAACGCTACCCAGCGTATCCTGAAGTGCCAAACCAATTACGATCGAACTTACGCCCAAAGCCGTTGCCAGACCCGCAAGATCCGCATTCCAAACTGTTGCTAGCACGATCGCCGTTCCCAGCAGAATTAGAAACAGTCGAGCCAAGTCGATCAAGAGTTTTGGCACTCTGGAACGCCAAGTATCCGCTTCTGCTTGCTCAAACAAAATGACGTTGAGAAGGGAGAGTGCCGCATGAATTATACAGACCCAAAGTAAGGTTTCAATACTCTTCATCCATCTGCCATCGGTGTCCAGTTTGAGGACATGCTGTATGAACAGCAGAAAAACTAGAACGGGCAGAATCAGGTTCCGCACAAGCCGCAGCGTAGTTGCGAGGGGTTTGCCGCGCCGCTGTAAGCGATGAATCACCTCTCCCAGCACAATCACCAGCAGCGGAAAACCGATCACCAAGGCGATTGCCCAGCCCAGTAAGTTGTTTTGGAGTGTGATGCTATTCATGCAATTCCTAACCCCTCCGACTGCACCGACAACTGGGTAGTTTTCAGCCGCCACGCATTCAGCTTGGTCTTGCCGTTTGCCACCAGTTCTCCCATTGCCTCAAACTCGTAGAGATCATGCAGACGATGGTGAACCCCCTGTGCCACTAGGATGGAACCAGGCGGACAGACGGCTCTCAGGGCATTAGCAAGGTTAATAGTATCGCCCCAAACGTCATAAATGAATTTGTTTCTACCCACAATTCCGGCAACCACATCACCCGAATTAATACCAATCCGAATATTTAGTTGAAAATCTCGTTCGTGGTTGAAACGGCGAATGATGGCAAGCATTTCCAGGGCAAAGTCGATCGCTCGTTTGTCATGATCCAGATAGGGCACCGAAAGCCCACAAACTGCCAGATAGCTATCCCCAATTGTTTTAATTTTTTCCATCCCATAGCGTTCTGCTGCTTCATCAAAGGCGGTCACCAGATCATTTAAAATTGCAACGATTTCATAAGCCGTTAGTGAAGCGGATAACTTAGAAAATCCAGTTAGTTCTGAAAACAGAACCGCCACATTGGATACATCTTCGGCAATATCTTTTTCGCCGCGTTTGAGTCGTTTGGCAATCGCGGCTGGAAACACGCTCAATAATAATTGTTCGTTTTCCTGATTTTTCTGCTCGACCAAGTTCGTCTGAGTCCGCAAACTGCGAACCATGGCATTAAACGATTTTGCCAGTTCTCCAAATTCATCCTCGGTTTCCAGCGGGGCGATCGCGGTGAGTTCTCCGGCAGCAACTTTGCGAGCACTCTCAATCAGTCTATTAATTGGTTTGACAAACAGGTACGCCATTGCCATTGCAATCAGCGTGACTAGCAACATCAGCAAAGTAGCATAGACCAGGATCTGGTGCTGGAAAGAGTAAATCGGGTCATAGGCTTCCGAGAGATCCATTTCCGACAGAATCACCCAATCCAATCCATCAATCCGCAAGGGTGCGTAGGAGCTAAGAACGGGAATGCCCCGATAATCGTCAATAATTTGCGTTCCTTGTTTTCCCGCTAGGGACTCTTCCGCTGCTTCTGTGCGCACGGTTTGTTGTAGAATTGAGGTGTTGTACTGCTGGATGCGGTTGATGTCTGGTTCTTTAACACCCAGCGAGCGCAACGCCTGAGTGTAACCTTTTGGATCTTGCACTAGAAAACGAGACACCGATCGCATTAAAAAATCACGTCCAACCAGATAACTTTCTCCCGTTTTTCCCAGACCATCCCTTTCCCAATTGCGGTTGCCCGTCATGACATTGTTAATCTCATCCACTGGCAACTGAAACGCCAGAATGCCAATCAGTTCAGATTGATTGAAGATGGGGGCGGCAATGAAGGCAGCGGGTGCGCCATAGGACGGAGCATAGGCGGCAAAATCAACGATTTTTGAGAAATCCCTTTCCTTCGATTCCCGTACGATCGCACTCAGTTTTGCTAAGTTACTGTCTTTATAAGAACCAATCTCAAAGTTGCTGACAAAGTCGGTCTCTTTAAAGACGGTGTAAACAACTGTGCCCTGGGGATCAATCAAAAACATATCGTAGTAGCCAAACTTCTCAATGATTTTGCGGAAAATTGGGTGATAGCGGGCGTGGAGGCGACTGTATTGGCTGCCATCGTTGGCAGCGTTCAAGAGATGTTTTTTGCCAACAGGATTGGGATTTGCAGCAATGTAGTAATATTGCAGATAACGCGACGCTGTTGCTTTTGGCGTATAGGATTGGAGAATCGGTGAGCCCTCCTCTACCTTGGCTAAGCGGGGCAAAAATTCGTTGCGATAGTAAGTGGCAATCTTATTGTCAAATAAGTCAGGTACATTAGCAGATTGAAGCTGCCGATAAGCGACATCAAACTCTTGCATAGCAGCAACAATTGACGGATCTTCGCTTAAGGTTTGGGTGTGATTTTGAATATTTTTGAAGTAGGCTTCGATTTGATAGGCCTTAGAAGCTCGGACGCTGGTTAGCTGGTTAAAAACGCGACTAGTCAAGTTTGTTTTCCCACTGCGATAACCCAGATATGCCGTCACCAAAATAGAGCAACTACTGACTGCCAGAAGCATCATAATGAGCTTTGATTTAATGCTGAGATTGTTGAGCGATCGCATAAAAACATCGCTGCTAACCTTTAACAGCCACCTGAAAATACCCATGGAGATTTTAAATCTTGGTGGCCCATGATACTGTATCTATTCAGGCAGATTAAAATTTGGTCAGTTAATTGGGTTCAAAATCGACATTAGCTTGGTTTCAGTCCCTAGCTCGCTTCTCGCAAAGTATCTACTCAGTAATTTTTTCACCTAGAACAATTGACGAGCGCGATCGCTGATGTAGCCCTCGACAGGGCACCGTGAAGATATTGCATTGAAGTTATCTAACGTAGTCCCTGAGACCGACGGAGTCAATAGGGAGTATTGAAACCCTTTTAGTGATTTAGTTTCAGCCCGTTTCTAGCCAAGCGAAATGGCTCTGATGCGGAGCCTGCCAGTGAATCTGAAGTCTCTCTATCAAAATCCAGCTTGGGTTGGAGGGTGACGCAGTCAAGCCAATAGCCGATCCAGTCCGCTAACGCTCTTCTATGAGTCCTGGATTTTTGTTGAGTCTAGAAGAGGCTAGGATATTTGTATGGAAAGATGAATGGGAGTAAATACCTAATAGTTACTATTGACTTAGTGGTTTGAGCTATTTAAACAACAAAAATCCATAGCTAGACTGAGTTAGAGAGAATTGTCCTTAAAGAGAACTATACCTTCTCTGATAGAATAGCCAAACTTGGCGTGGCGGTGTTTAAACAGGTAGCCCCCTAATAAGCGGTGAGATGGGGGTTAGACTTTGTCATTTCAAAGCCGGGCAAAGCCAGGCGACACTTGAAGGCGATCGGCCGTAGGCGGGACGCAACGACTACCACTGAGCGAAGTGGAACCCGCCAAATCCCAGGCCGGAGCAACAGGAACCGAAGCGGCCCAGCCCTCAGGAACCCGACGAGCTGCAACAAACGGCAGACCCGGAACAACGAACCGAGAAGCAGAAATTATAACCGTATAATAGCATGGGTGACTATTTATTATGGTGATAATTAATATAAAGAGGGATAAATTAGGTGAAAAATCTGGTAGAGGAATAAACTAGAAATAGGAAGAACAGAGGAGTTATTCGGGGTCTTAAAGAGAAAAAACTGCGCTTGAGACAAGGAGATAGAGGATATGTCAGCACTAGCCTTATTGCCATTCAGTTTACTGCGTCATCGTGGTGAAGAATCATATCCAGGGATAGGAGAAGAAAAGGAATTCACAGAGCAGGCGTGGCAAGAAAAACGACAGGAAATGGTAGAAGAGCAAATAGTAGCGCGAGGAATAAAAGAGCCACTAGTACTAAAGGCGTTAGAGAAAGTGCCCCGTCATCAGTTTGTGCCACCAAGAGAGCGTTACCTGGCCTATATCGATTCAGCACTCTCCATCGGCTATCAGCAGACGATATCCCAGCCCTACATCGTTGCGTATATGACGGAAAAAGCTGAAATTAAAGCAGAAGATAAGGTGCTAGAAGTGGGGACGGGCTGTGGCTATCAGGCTGCAATTCTGGGAGAAATAGCGAAGGAAGTGTATAGCATAGAGATCATCCATCCGCTAGCAGAAGAAGCCCAAAAAATCCTGAGAAAGTTAGGTTATCAGAATATTCATATAAAAGTGGGAGATGGTTATCAAGGATGGTCAGAAAAAGGGCCCTACGATGCCATTATAGTAACAGCGGCACCAGACCATATCCCCCCGGCTCTAATAGAGCAATTAGCTGTAGGAGGGAAAATGATTATACCTGTGGGTGAGGAATATCAAGAAATAGTGATTGTAACGAAGAAAGTAGAGGGAATTAAGCAGCAAAGAACAATTCCAGTCAGGTTTGTACCCTTAACCCGGAAAATATCTTAGAATAAACTAGAAAAAAGGCAATTTTCTGGGGTTTCAACGCTCTTGTAACCATTGGAAAGAAACGACGTTTAGTAAGAATCCAACGATGAGTAGCATGACCATGAGCGTAATTTGATACCAGAGAATAGGATGGACATTGAGATCTGCTAAAAGATGGGAAAAGTTAAGCAAGCTATAGAGAATAGTGAGACTAAAGTGAAACCATCTAAAGAATTTAGCTTGGGTAAAAAGGATAGTAATTAATGCCAGTATAGGGAAAGAGAAAAAAGCTAGCATTAGCCACAGAATAGGAGTAATCTCATTTATATCCTTAGCTTTAAATTCAGCCACACTAAGATTATGAAAGAGTGGCATTAATCCTAGGTCTGTGTGAAATAGGAGCATTAACAAAAAGACTATCCAGAGGATGATAATTTGAGTTCTGGGATTCATAGTATGAGGCAAGGGATAAAATACTGAAATTCTCAATAATGGTAAAAAAATAGCATAAAAAAAGATCTCAACAGTAATCCGTCGAGGTGAGGATAGGAATTTATGTAGCCGCTTTAAAGCATTTGGCGTGGCTGGACTTACTCGGTTCAAGGGCCAGGGGTTCATCAAGGAGACCGAGGCATTGGGCTTCGTTATCCACCAGGCAGAATGACCCCCGGCACAAGGCGAGGAACAGGACGACGGAGAAGGCAAGAAACAAAACAGAACCAAACCTAAGGGAGACAAGGGCGAGCAGTCTGATAATCAAGGCCCCCACCATAGCCCCGCAGGGCCAAGAACAATGGTGGCAACGAAAGGTGAGTTGATGCCGGAGGCACCCTTGACCCCGTAGGTAGAATGGCCAAACTTGGCGTGGCGGTGCAGTGCTTTTACAATGGCGAAGCCATGGCCCTTGTTGGCGTCCGCTTGACTGCCCAGTTAGGCGATGGATTTTGGGCTTTGATGTTGCGCTTCATTGTTGAGTTCAAAATGCTTGAATCTAGGCTGGGGCGCGAAGAGGAATGCCCTTGCTTAAGTCTTGGCCCTGGAGCTGGAATTTTCACGACGAATTATCTTTCTGCAAGGATACGTTCAAGTACGTTTGCAGATCCTCCGCAGCGCATTCGGCTTGCCCACGAACATAGTCATGGGCATCGGTGAGCGCCCGAGAAATGACTGGGAGTGCTACTGGGAGGTTCAATGCTCGGCAAGTTCGAGCAATGTGACCTAAACCAAGTACAGCGTTTCCTCGAACATTGAAGTCTGGATGACTGGCTAGGCGGTAGCAGATTTCTTCTGCCCACTCGCGGTCACAGTCTGGCGCATTCATGCCAATGACTATTGGCACATAGAGAAGGTCTTCTGGCTTACCCTCAGCCAAGACCGCCTCCACATCAGCTTCCATCCACCCTTGCTTAAATGGTTCCATGTGATGGCCTAACGGTAAAATTGAGCGACAGCGAGTAGACCAGAACGTAGCGAGAAGACCCCCTACTGTCCGCTCCACTGCCTTGTTAGACTGCGTTGTTGAGCGATTGCCTATGAACAGGGCGAACTTAGCTTTCAATCAGTCTTGTGTTCTCCATGTAAGCACAAAGCCTCACCCAACCTAAATGAGTGAGATGCTTTAACTTATTTGGATAATATCATTTTGAGCGAGATCGCCATCAATAACCCGCCAAACACTTTCTCTAGCCAGAAGTTAGAAATTCCGGTCGCCAGTTTTGCCCCCAACAGTCCACCGATTAAGAACCCTATACAAATTAGTGCTGCAACCTGTAAGTTGACGTAGCCTTGCTTGTAGTAAGTCCAGGCAGCCAGCAACCCCACAGGAGGAACGAGTAGAGCTAAAGTTGTGCCCTGTGCCTCGTGTTGGGCAAACCCGAACCCAAAAACTAGTGCAGGAACAATAAATACACCACCACCAATGCCAATTAAGCCACTGAGAAAGCCAGCACCTACACCCAAAAGTAGATATAACAATCCAGGAATCATGTGTAAATACCCCTACGAGAATTAATGAAGGCAAATCCGCTAACAGGTGCTTTCATCGCCCAACCTTTATTGCGACAGAAAATTTTACCCTCTCTGATACTTCATCATAAGGAGCATGATTGATAGCCACAAACATTCTTTTCGCTACTATCAATCGGTAAAATCGATTAATTGGCTTCAACAATTCGCCTATGGCAAGGATGACACTGGATCAACTACGAATTTTCTTGGTAGTGGCAGAGCAACTGCATTTTACTCGCGCTGCAGAAATTCTATATATGACTCAATCCTCCGTCAGTGCAGCGGTTCAAAATCTAGAAGAGTCTTATGGAATTAAGCTTTTTAGTCGTGTAGGTCGCCGCATCGAAATCACTGAAGCTGGACGACTGCTATATCATGAGGCTCAAAAGATTTTAGAACAAGTTGATTTAACAGAACGGGGATTGCAAGAACTCAATAATCTGCAACGTGGTGAACTGAAGTTAGGCAGCAGCCTTACAATCGGTAATTACTGGTTGCCTCAAAAAATTAGTTTATTTAAGCAACGCTATCCAAGGATTGATATTTCTTGCACACTCGCGAACACAGCAGAGATTATCGCTGGAACAGCGCATGGCTTGTTTGACATGAGCTTTATTGAAGGGGAAGTAGATGAGAAATCTAAGAACTGTTTACAGCAGGAGGTTGTTGGAGGGGATCACCTACGGCTGTTAGTTGGACAACCCCATCCCTGGTTTGTAGTTGATTCAGTTCCCGTCTCGGCACTGTTAACAACCTCCTGGGTCATGCGGGAACAGGGTTCAGGCACTCGTGCAATCTTTGAACGCACCCTAAAAGCATGGGGTATTAATCCTGATGAACTCAACATTATTCTGGAAATGAACAGTGGTGAAATGGTCAAAGCAGTCGTTGAAAGTGGTGTTGGCGCTACCGTTCTCTCCGAACTGATGGTCAAAAAAGAGTTGCAAGTTCAAAGTTTGGCAGCGATCGCTATTCACAATTCAGCCACCGAGTCGCTTTCTATTTGTCGTTCGTTTAAGTTGCTCAGATCTCTTTGTCGTTTTCAAACTAAGGCAAGTCAGGTGTTTAGACTAATGTTAGTCGAATCAAGCGGGTTACTCGAACAGTGAACAAAGTGTCTTAAGACTATTAACAAAAAACATCTTTAGCGGTCTAACAGTCGCGACACCGGACACAGACTACTCCAGCTATCAATCAGCATACTCCAAAGTTCCGGTGCATCGCGGTTGTTAGCATTCTGTTCACCAGACATACATGCTCGACTTTTTATTCAGGATTGTGAGATTCAACTGTTCTGAAGTGGGACATTGAGCCACCCCATAACAGACATGCAGCGGTAAAAGATGCTCTTCTCTAGGATGGCAATATCTTGTACCCTGAGCTGCACTCCAATCAACTAGCATCTGGCTTCTTTTCTCCTCCGTATACTCATGGTTTGAACAAACGTCCATTAACCACTGCTCAAAAGAGTGATTGAGTTGACGAGACTCAGCGGTATCGGGTGAAAAAAATGCCTTTAAATTATGAAATGAAAACCCTGAGCCAATTACTAAGATATTTTGTTGGCTCAGTCCCTCAAGAGCACGCCCAATTCTGATGTGATGAAATGGATCTAGCGTATTTACGAGAGACATTTGAACGCATGGAATATTTGCCTCTGGATACATAATCTTGAGTGGTACAAAAACACCGTGATCAAACCCTCTGGTTGGATCTAGTTTTGCATCAATCCCTGAATTGCTTAGCATCCTCTGGATTTCACCCGCTAAAGACGGCTCACCAAGGCAGGGATATTGAATTTCGTAGGATTCGGCGGGAAACCCATAGTAGTCGTAGATCAAGGAGGGATTCTGTCCACTAGTGATAGTAGGAGTTAGTTCTTCCCAATGAGCACTGACTACTATAAGCGCGTCGGGTTGGGGGATAATTGCAGCGAGGCTTTGCAGACATGAAACCATTTCCTGATGATTTGGATCTCCTAGCAACGGTAGAGGCCCACCGCCGTGCGAGATAAATAGAGCTTTAGGTATATATTTCATCATAAATTTCATGCGAATGCTAACTAGAGATTAGGCAGGGTAAGCAAAAGAATCAATCAGGACTTACGCAAGAGTCATAGGAATATCGGGATGCTGAAGTTGTTGGCCCACCAATTAGAGAGGTGTTCAGAGTAGAGACGTTCGGCTCCCTCTGCATTGCGCTCCTTGAGGAAATTAATGAGTTGGGTATAGGACGGCAAAGACGTTGCCATTCAGCTTGGTCTTCGGGGGAGAGTGATTGTAAGGCTCTGTCAACGAGTCTGGGTCTGGATTTTTTCATGGTGTACTTGAGATTGCCGTTTCGATTAAGGTAAAAGCGGCCCAATCCACCGGCTGAGGGTAAGTTTTTCGCACGGTCAATATGGCCTGTCGCAGGGCCTCTGCTTTATCCATTTTTTGGCTGAGATTTCGATAAAATTCCGTCATCAGCGGTGTCGTTGGGACATCAGGGACAGCCCAGAGCGTTACTACCACACTAGCGGCGCCTGCGGAGAGAAAGGAACGAGAAAGGCCAATGACGCCATCCCCCGTAATACGGCCCTGGCCGGTTTCACAGGCACTGAGAACGACGAGTTGGGCCTTGAGTTGCAGGTTAAAAATTTCTGCTGCCGTCAAGAGGCCATCATTGGCTTGGCCGGTTCCCGTCGGGGCCAGGGCAATCCAACTCTGTAACCCTTGTTGGTCATCGGTCTTGCCGTGGGTGGCCAAGTGAATGATTGATGCTTGCTTCATCCGGGAGAGAACTAAATCTTTACTTGCTTGGTTGCCGATTAGGGGTGTCGTCTTCAATAAAGCGGCAATGGCCCTGGCCTCCTGTTCTGCACCAGGCAAGCTGGATAGGGATAGAGGCGACTGGCCGGGCCAGAGAGACACCTGAGGCATGGTAGGATTACCCACTACCAGCGGCTCCTGCTTCGGGTTAGGGCCTTGCGGCGGAGATGGCCGGCTAAGACTTAGGGCCTGAATAGAAGGGGCTGTCAATAGAGGGTACTGTTCAATCAGATATTGTCCTTGGGAATTCTGCAGGGCCCCAAAGGGAACTAGAAACAAACTGCCTTGGGGAATGATGATGACCTTGGTATTAGCTGGCAGGGCCGAGCGGATAGGCTGGATCAGTAATTGATAGAGTTGTTGCAGATGGGCATTGAAACGAGTGTTGGAGTTGGTTGATGGCCGACCAGGATTAAGAGCAGGATTAAAGGCTACCGTAACGCCTCGGGAAGCCAGGGATTTTTCGACGATGCCCCGCTCACAGGCAAAACTACCAAAACAACGGGCCTGGGCAATGACTTTACCGAGGGAAACTGAGGTTGGCCCTTGGGGTAAAGGAACGGCGTGAAATAATACTTCTCCCGTGGGTTTAACCACCCAGATTAATAGCTTTTCTTGGCGCAGAAGGGAGTATTCCACCAGCGTTGCTTTTCGGCTTTGGGCCACTTGCTGAATTTTGGTCAGGGAAAGGGGGGGGACTCGATGCGACTGAGCGTAGTTCGTTTCTCCACCACTGGCGAGTAATTCGACAAAGGCCCTGGCCCTCCCCCGTTCGGCAATTTCAAGGGCCTGAGCAATTTTAGCGGCACTGCCCTGCTCAATCAGAACTTCTTGCAAATTTTCATAGACGGATTGTTGGGTCTCAAAAATAGAAATCTTGTGGCGGTCAGCCAGATTCACCCGCAAGGACTCTAAAATTTCGATGGAGGAGCGGAGCTGGCTTTCTGCAAGCTCCAGTTGCCCTGTTTGTCGGAGGGAATACCCCAGTTGGTTACGGGCCAGAGCTTCTCCTCGACGATTGCCCAATTGTTGCCAGAGTTGTAAGGCCTGTTCAAAGCGCTTAATGGCTTCCTCAGCTTGACCCTGGCGGAGCAGAATCATCCCCAATTGAAACAGTGCTTCAGCTTGGCCATCTCGGTCATTGATGTGGGTCAGGATTTGATAGGCTTTTTGCTGGGCGTCGAGGGCCTCCACCAGTTTATTCTCTGCCAAATAGCACTGACTGAGGTGTAACAGGATCAGACTGCGGGTTCCTTGGTCTTCGTAGAAACGCTGATAAGCCTCCCACAAACGGCCCTGAGCCAGGGTATAATCCCCCTGGAGATAATCCACTTCTGCCAATTCAATTATGGCCCGGCTATAACCGTGGGCCAGTGCCCACTGTAGGTTTTCCTGGGCAAGGTCATACTGGCCCAGGGCCTGATAGATACGTCCTAAGAAATAACGGGCCCCTGGTAATTGGTTGGGGTTACTTTGCGCTTGTTGTTCGAGGCTGAGGGCCAAATCGAGGGCCTGTTGGTATTGAGCACTATCCAGCAGACTACTGAGACGTTGATAGGGATCGGCGGCCTGGGGATTCGGCAGTTTCCGCACCACAATGTCATCCAACCAGGCCGTGCCAGTATTCACGGACAGAATGCGGAAGTCTATGTAATCGTTATGCCCAATATTGATGGTGGTTTTAAACGGTTGCCAATCATAACTTCCCGGCGGTAGGGGCGGTAAACGCTTCGTCCAGGCAGCATCAATGGCAAAACCGACGGCTCCTCCACTCAGGTTGTCAGCTTTGGCATAGTAGGAAATTTCGTATAAACCATTGGGTTCCAGGCCGGAAATCCGTTGGGAAAGGGTAGTAAAGACATGGGGCGCACTCGGGGAGTAGTTAGTTACACGTAGAGAACTTTGCCCACTATGGAATTGAGCCCGGTCGCGTTTCATAAAGGCGCGGGCATTCAGACTATTCCACCAGGTTCCAAAGGCAAAGGGGCCTTCCTGGCGTTCGTAGTGGCCAGTGCCCCAGGGGAGAATCAACCCCTGCTCAAAACCACCGTTCTGGAGGAGGTTATGGGGGTCGGCAACCAGGGCTGGCCTCGGCGGCAACAAACTCTGTTCTTGATGTGCAGTCTGGAAATAGGTTTGGAATTGGGCTGGATTTCCTTGGGCCAAGGCCACAGCCGCTAGATTATTTAAGACTTCTACTCGTAGGGCCGAGGGAGTATTCTGAGCCCTGAGTTGCTGATAGGCCTGTTGATAGTATTGCTGGGCCTGCTCATAGTTTCCCTGGTCAAAGGCCTGGTCTCCCTGGTGCAAAAGGTCTTCAAGAGAAGAGGCGCGTTGGGGCCCCGCGAGGGCCGTTCCCGTCCATCCCAAGCAACTGAGTAGTACTAACCATGGCCAAAGAGTGTAGCCTTTCAACTCGCCAGGCCTCCCCTAGTTTGGGCGCTATCTCCACTTTAGCGCGAGGCCAGCATTCAGCGTTCTAATTCAGATAGCGACTGAAACTATTAAGACCAGACCTATGGAGCCGTCTTGCTGAACACTTTGAATTGAATCGGGATGACAGGATTTGAACCTGCGGCATCTTGCTCCCAAAGCAAGCGCGCTACCAAGCTGCGCTACATCCCGTAGTCATGCCTTCCCATTCTAGGCGAAAGGTTGGCGGATTGTCACCCCAAGGCTAGTCGGGGTACCAAAACATCCCCTTAATCCCCTCCGGATCAAGGACAAAGCCTAGGCGTCGATAGAAATCGACCACATGGGGGTCAGCAAAGAGGGTGATGTTACTAATATCGGCGGAGCGGAGTTTACGGATCGTATATTCCATCAAGGCTTTCCCCAGGCCTTTACTTTGCTGATTGGGATGGACAACCACATCCCACACCGTTGCATTGAAGGCATGGTCAGAGGTGGCCCGAGCAAAGCCTACAAGACGACGTCGTTTACCCCGTACTTCCCACAGGGTAACCACTAAGAAACTGCACTCAATGGCCTTTTTGACCTTCCGGATTGGCCGCCGAGCCCAACCCACCGCATCGCAGAGTTCTTCCAGCTCGTAGAGGTCAAGATCGCGCTCTGTACTAAAAAAGAGACGGGCCTCGCCACTGCCATTGCTGAAAAGTTCCACGGCTTCCCCGCCAAATTGCGGGTCCTGGGGGGGAGCAACGGGATCTGCGGTAAACAAACGTTTCCAAAAAACCATGCCGATGGGTTTTACTGAGCAGTAAAGAGGGAAAATTGGCTAACGATCCCTAGTATAGAAGCAATTAGAGCGTTAGGGATTGAGCATCCTTCTCAATCAAAGCGGCCAGATCCTGGAGAAAAGACGCCGCATGGGAACCATAAATTGTGCGGTGATCAGCGGTGAGATTGACACTCATTTGTCGTTGGACACCGATCAGGCCCTGGTCATTGGCCACCACCTGGGGTCGAGAGGCCCCTACGGCTAAAATTCCGCCCTGGCCCGGAGGCAAGATAGCATCAAACCGATCGACGCCAAACATCCCCAGGTTAGAGATCGTAAAGGTTCCAGTGCTGTACTCCTCTGGCTGTAATTGCTTGGCCCGGGCCCGTTCCACCAACTCTTTCCAGCGACGGGAGAGGGAGTAGATATCCCACTGGTCGGCATTTTGAAGAACCGGGGTAATTAAGCCCCCATCGGGCATGGCCACGGCTAGAGCAATGTTAATGGCCTTGTGGTAAACAATGCCCTGCTCGGTATAGCTGGAATTCAGAATCGGATGCTTCTTCAAAGTAGCCGCAACGGCCTTCGCCAGCAGGGCCGTCATGGTGACGCCTTTGGATTTAATTTGTTTGTAGAGATGGTCTAGACCATCGGTGGCGATCGTATAGCCGACCCGGAATACCGGCGCTTGCATAGCCGCCACCATATTTTGGACAACGGCTTTCTGGAAGGTTGTCAGGGGGACGGTTTCACCGCCAACCACAACGGGAACCGGGGCAGCCGGGGCAGGGCTTGGGGCCGAGACGGGAGCAATGACGGGAGGTGCGACCACGGGAGTTGTCACTTTTCCGACGGCCCGCTCAACATCTTCCGCCACAATACGACCGTAGGGGCCTGTGCCCTGGAGGGTTTGGATATCAACTTTTAACGCCTTCGCCAGTTTCTTGGCCCGAGGAGAGGCAATAATGCGATTAGAGCTATGTCCATTACTGCTCGGAGCTGGCGTACTCGCTAGGACAGGCTCAGGGGCGGCTGGGGCCACGGGCGTTGCGACGGGAGCACTACTGGGTGTCGGGGCCCCACCACGACTTTGGGCTTCGGCAATTTCTGCTTCTGTTTCGGCAATGAGGGCAATGGCAGCCCCCACTGGTGCCTCCTGGCCCGCTTCCACCAAAATAGTGGCCAGATAGCCTTCGTAGAACGATTCCACATCCATGTCGGCCTTGTCCGATTCCACGACAACCACCGTTTCCCCCTTCTCGACCTTGTCCCCTGGGGATTTCACCCAGGAAACGATCTTGCCCTCGGTCATGGTGGAACTCAGCGCCGGCATGAAAATATCGTGAATCATGGTGGAATTGTCTCGACAGTGCAAAGAAACAGGCCAGATTGAATTTTATCAGAATTTTAGGAGGGCCATCCCCTCAAACCACTGACCGTAGCCAGGATGAGGGGGCCAGGCGCATTCTTCCCCAGACTAGATCAGTTTGACGGCACGTAGACCATAGAGTAGGCCTAGGGTCAATCCCGTAAAGCCAACGATATAACCGATAAATAGAGCAACACCAGCGGCGGACATGGCAGTAAACCTCTTGTTAAATCAAAACGATTTGCAATTTTTTGTTATTCTACTTCTCAACGCCCCCCTGTGAATGCTTGAGTTATGCCCTCCGTTCTGTCTGTTCCTTTGCCCGATAACCCCTATACCGTGGTCAATGCACCGGGAGCTTTAACGGAGTTAGGCCAACAACTCCTGTCTCTGGGCCTGGGCCAAAAAATATTAGTGGTTTCCAATCCCGAAATCTTTGCTCACTATGGGCGTTTGGTGATAAACAGCTTAACCCAGGCCGGCTTTAGCGTCACGAGTCATTTGATCCCGGCCGGCGAAAATCACAAAACCCTGGATTCCATCACCGACCTCTACGATACCGCCTTTAAACACCGACTAGAGCGTTCCTCCACCCTGCTGGCCCTGGGGGGCGGCGTGATTGGAGATATGACGGGCTTTGCGGCGGCCACCTGGCTCCGGGGTATTAATTTTGTGCAGGTTCCCACCAGTCTCCTGGCCATGGTGGATGCTTCCATTGGGGGCAAAACGGGGGTCAACCATCCCCATGGCAAAAATTTGATTGGGGCCTTTTATCAACCCCGTCTAGTGTTTATTGATCCCTTCGTGTTGAAAACCTTGCCAGAGCGCGAATTCCGAGCCGGGATGGCGGAGGTGATTAAGTACGGCATTATTTGGGACAGGGAACTGTTTGAGCAACTAGAAGCGGCTCCCCGACTGGATAGTTTAGAGGGCCTATCTCCAGAACTACTGGAAACGATCATTACCCGTTCCTGTCAGGCCAAGGTAGCGGTAGTGAGTCAGGATGAAAAAGAAGCGGGTCTGCGGGCCATTTTGAACTATGGCCATACCGTTGGCCATGGCATTGAAAGTTTAACGGGCTATAGTTCCATCAATCACGGGGAAGCGGTGGCCCTGGGCATGGTAGTGGCGGGCCGTCTAGCGGTTAACCTAGGTCTCTGGTCAGCGGCAGAGGCCGAGCGCCAAGATGCCGTGATTCGCAAAGCCGGCCTACCAACTATCCTCCCTTCCCAGTTAACCGTGGAAGCGCTCTGGGACAGTCTCCAGATGGATAAAAAAGTCAAATCGGGCCAAGTGCGCTTTATTTTACCCACAGCGATTGGCCAGGTAGAAATGACCCAAGCCGTCACCCAGGCCATTCTGGCAGAGGCCCTAGCGGACATTCCATGAAAACCATACTTGCCCGTAGGTGGCCGGGCCTAATTCCCTATCTATTCCTCTTGCCGGCCTTGTTGATTTTAGGCCTAGCCGTTTTTTATCCGGCCATCCAGGCCTTTTCCCTCAGTTTTACCCAGTACGACCTGGATTTAAGCCAAGCCCCCCGTTGGGTTGGGCTAAAAAATTTCCAAAAATTGGCCGGGGATGCTGTCTTTTGGCAGGCCCTGCGTAATACCTTTTTCTATTGGTTGGGGGTTGTGCCCGTGCTAGTACTCGCGCCCCTCGGCCTAGCTATTTTGGTTAATCAAAAGCTGCGGGGTATGGCTTGGTTCCGCATGGCCTACTACACCCCGGTGATTATCTCCATGGTGGTGGCAGGTATTGCCTGGAAGGCCCTGTACACTTCCGACGGCATTTTTAACCAAATTTTGCGCTGGATTGGCCTGTCCCAAGGAATTCCTTGGCTGACAAGTCCCGACCTGGCCCTCTGGAGTGTGATGCTGGTGACTATCTGGAAGGGCCTGGGGTACTACATGGTTATCTACCTGGCCGGCCTCCAGGGCATTCCGGCAGACTTATATGAAGCAGCCGCCATTGACGGCTCCGACGGTTGGCAAAAACATTGGGATATTACCCTGCCCCTGATGCGGCCTTACTTGTTGTTGGTGGCGGTAATTTCCTCTATCTCGGCCATGAAGGTCTTTGAAGAAATCTACATCATGACCCAGGGGGGCCCTCTCAATCATTCCAAAACTGTTGTGTACTATGTCTATGAGCGGGCCTTTCGGGATTTGGAAATGAATTATGCATCAGCGATTGGCCTGGTGCTGTTTCTTTTCATTTTTGTTTTTTCTCTGCTCAATTTGTATCTATCCCGCCAAACGAATAGTTTGCCCTAAGCCAAGTCTGGCAGATAATTCTGAATTAACGATCCGTCTTAGAGATGCTTTTTTACAAAAAAGAAGATCATCAGCACCAATTCATGTCTTGGTTCAGCAACACTTTATTTTGCCTGGCTCGTTTGGCCTCGTACATGCGTTGGTCGGCAGTTTCCATTAGTGTTTCCGGTAGACTACCATCAGCTGGATAAGTGGCAGCTCCAACACTGGCGCCAATGTTGAGGGCCTTTCCTTCAAACCAAAAGGATTTTTGACACCGCTGGATGATTCGTGTGGCGACTTGCTGGGCACTACTAGAATCCTGGACTTTAGGGAGAATAACCGCAAATTCGTCACCACCTAATCGAGCAGCCGTATCCGATTCTCGAGCTTCTAGGGCGATACATTGGGCCATCTCTCGAATAGCGGCATCTCCAGCACTGTGACCATAGGTATCGTTAATGAACTTTAGACCGTCCATATCGATCATTAGAACCGTTAAACCACGACCTTCTCGCCGACATTCCGCCAATCCACAGCGCAAATGATCGAGAAAGAGGGCACGATTGGCCAAGCCCGTGAGATAATCGGTCGTCGCCTGGCGAAATAACTCGTCTCCACCGTACTTTGTGGCATAAAACATTGCCGCGGCAGTTAACTCAGACATGAGTCCCAAAAGGTAAACATCGGTCTGGCTAAAGGCAAAGGGCTCGGAGGCACAAACCTTGAGAACCCCCACAGCTTCTCCTTCGTGGAGTAGGGGAACCACCACCATGGAACGGAGACCCACGCGACGACAGGCCTCTCGATCCACTCGGTCATCTGTTTCACTGTCTTCACAACAGAGGGCCTTACCTGAGGCAATACAAAGCCCCGATAGACTAGTTTTGCGATCTAAACGAAAACCCAGCATCGGTGATAGGCTACCGGCTGTGGCCCTGTACACCATCTCTTCGCCTTCTACTAATTCAATAACGGCCCCCATACCTGGCGTAATGACTAGAGAACGCTCTGAGACCAAGGCCATAACTCGGTCAAGATAGAGGCCTAGTTTGACAATATCCGTTTGCGTTCGTATTATTGCTAAGAATTGAGCTGGCGTTGGTACAGGACAGGATTGGAATTTAGCCATTATTTAGCCATTCATTATTTAACTATTTAACTATCTCTCATGGCTTGGCGTCACAATTTACAAGTCGTGACTAATTATCAGCTTACTAGATTTTAAAACCTCGTAAAACTACAATCAAAGTTTAACAATGAAGAGTTAAAAGAAAGTGTCTACCAGTTCTCTTGCACAACATCTTAGAGGTTTCTGTGAAAGCAATTGTCATGACAACAACAGGAGGGCCAGACGTCTTGCATTGGCAAGAAATCCCTGCGCCGATCCTCACTCAGGCTACTCACGTTAAAGTTAAGCTCCAGGCCGCGGGCCTGAATCCCATTGATACCAAGCTCCGTCAGCGGGGAACGTTCTATCCAGAGCAGATGCCTGCTATCTTGGGTTGTGATGGGGCCGGCATTGTGACCGAAGTAGGGGCCGAGGTCACGCACCTTCAACCAGGCGATGAGGTATTTTTCTGTGCCGGGGGCCTGGGAGAGCGCCATACCGGCAATTATGCGGAATATGCTGTCGTCGATGCCAGCCTTGTTGTCCCCAAACCACCGTCCCTGTCCTTTATCGAAGCGGCGGCCGCCCCCTTAGTATTGATTACAGCCTGGGAGGCCCTCTACGACCGGGGACGCCTTGAAGCCGGGCAAACGGTGTTAATCCACGCTGGAGCTGGCGGCGTGGGCCATGTCGCGATTCAGTTGGCCAAGCGCCGGGGGGCCCGAGTTTTAACAACCGTGGGTACACCGGATAAGGCCCGTCTGGTCAGACAATTGGGGGCCGATGAGCCCATTCTCTACCGTCAAGTTAATCTTCGGGATACCGTACTGAGTTTGACCCAGGGCCAGGGCGTTGATCTGGCCTTGGATACCGTGGGAGGGTTAACCTTCTTTGAAACCATTCCCCTGGTCAAGGTGTATGGTGACTTGGTCACTATCCTAGAACCCAATTACGAGCTAGGTACGCTAAAGGAGGCCCGCAGCCGCAATCTCCGTCTGGGTTTTACGTTGATGCTTACTCCAGCTTTGTTAGGGCTACCGGTGGCCTTGGCCCAGCAACGGCAAATTCTAGAGCATTGTGCCGACTGGCTAGAACAGGGCCAGTTAAGCATTCATGTGGGCCAAACCTTTCCCCTTGCAGAAGCGGCGGCGGCCCATCGTGCCCTAGAAGCTGGCCACAGCACTGGCAAGATAGTGCTAGAAATCCCCGGCGAATCAGTCAGCTCTAGCTCAAGCTGAGGTCAGAAAATACGTCATCGAGCCATAATAGCAGAGCCTCTTTGCCTTTCTTCCTATGCTCAAAACAGCGCTCCTGCTAACGGTTTCCAATATTTTTATGACCTTTGCCTGGTACGGCCATCTCAAGGATCTCAAGACCGCTCCTCTCTGGATAGCGATTATCCTCAGTTGGCTGATTGCTCTACTGGAATATTGCTTTCAAGTGCCGGCGAATCGGCTGGGGATTCAGTATTTTAACCTTCCTCAACTGAAAGTTTTGCAGGAAGTCATCACCATGCTAGTTTTTGCCGGTTTTAGTACTCTATACATGAAAGTTCCTGTGACTCGCAACTATTTCCTGGCAGCAATGCTGTTAGCCGGCGCTGCCTACCTGATTTTCAGCGACCGCCGCTAATCTCACGAGCGGCCCTTGGACGATAGGCTCTCACAAAGTAAAATGATAATCATTATCTTTTTGGGTAAAAGCCTATGTTAATCCGTCATGGCTGGATGCTAGCTATTGTTCTGGTAAGTTGTCTGGCGGGAGCCGGGTGCCAAGGTTCTCGTCCTGCTCCAGAGACCTCCCGCCTGGATATAACGGTTAGTATTCCGCCCCAGCGTTACTTTGTTGAGAAAATCGGGGGAGACCGCGTCAAGGTGAATGTGATGGTGGAAGGGGCGAGGGATCCCCATACCTACGAACCCAAGCCCCAGCAACTTCAGGCCTTAAGTGAAGCAGAGGCCTACGTCAAAGTCGGCATTGGCCTAGAAGATGCCTGGCTCAATAAATTTAAAGCGGTGAATCCAGCTCTAAAGTTTATAGATTCCTCCACTGGTATTACGCCTTTGCAAACCGAGGCCCACGACCACAGCCATGATGACCACGGAACAAAAGCCGCTCTTGTCGCCGATCCTCATATTTGGTTATCGCCTAAATTAGCCAAAATTCAAGCCCAAAATATCTACCAGGGCCTGGCTCAGATTGATCCATCCCAGGCTGAGCAGTACAAAGCCAATCTCAATCAATTTTTGAAGGAGATTGACCAGCTCGATCAAAATATTCGTCAGACCTTAGCGCCAATTCAACAACGGCAGTTTATTGTTTTCCATCCCGCCTGGGCCTACTTTGCACGGGACTATAATCTGGAGCAAATTCCCATTGAAGTCGAGGGCCAAGAACCCAGTGCCCAGGAACTAGCCGCTGTCATTAAAACCGCCCAAAAAGAAGGCATTCAAGTCATTTTTGCCCAGCCCCAACTCAGTCCCAAAAGTGCAGAAACCATTGCCAAAGAAATTAATGGCCGGGTTGTCTTAATTGATGATTTGGCCCCTAACTGGTCAGAAAATCTACGTCAGGTGTCCGCAACCTTTGCCCAGGCCCTCAAAACGACTTCACGGTAGGGCCTTGCGCAGGCCTTCGCCGATGTAGTTAATACTTAATACTGTCAGAATAATCGCCAAGGCGGGGGTAAGAACTAGATGGGGAGCCGTCATCAGGTAATCCTTGGCGGTAAATAGCATCTGGCCCCAGGTGGGAATATCTGGAGGGAAACCCAACCCCAAAAAACTGAGGGTAGATTCTGTGACAATGGCATTGCCCACCGCTAGGGTCGCGGCCACAATAATCAGACTGGCGACGTTGGGAAGGAGATGACGCCAAATTAAGTCCCTCGGACGGGCCCCCAGGGCCGCTGCCGCCGTCATAAACTCCATTTCCCGTAATTTCAAGATATTGGCCCGCACCAAACGGGCCACTGTCATCCAATTTAATCCCCCAATCAACACCACCACCAGGCCAAAAATCCCTAGCTCCGGCGATAACCAGCGGGTGACGGCATCCCGAAACAGATAGACCACCAGCAATACCAGGGGCAGTTGGGGCAGGGCCAGAAAGAGTTCTGTCCAGCGCATTAAAATCAGATCCAACCAACCACCGTAGAAACCGGCTAAGGCCCCAACGACTGTTCCCAGGCCAATGGACAGGGCCATCGCCGTTACCCCCACCGCGAGGGAAATACGTCCTCCTACCAGTAGGCGGGCCAACTGGTCTTGGCCTAAATCATTAGTACCCAAAGGATGGCGCCAACTAGGCGGGGCTGTGGTCTGACTAAAATCAATCTGAGTCAGGCTTTGGCGATAGAAGACTGGGCCGAAGAGAACACTCAGCACCAGAATAAGCAGAAGACCAAGGCCCAGTAGGGCCAGGCGGTCTTGCCGAAAGCGTTGCCAGGCCGAAACCGGAGTCAGCCAGTCGGGAGAGGTATCAGCCGGTGGGAGGGAATTGGGGTTCAACAATCGCAAAACGTCGCCAGAAAGAAATCGGTTCTTGAATAAAATCCTTGCCAGAAAAGCATTCTAGCCCATATCTTTTTCTTTAACTGGCTATTAATGGCCCTGACTGCTCATTACGTCCCAGGAATGATTGCCCGATGCCAATGCCCACTATGCAAAACGTTTAATGATGACCCGATGGCTAGGCTTAGACCCCGGTTTGGCCCGGATCGGTTGGGCGGTACTGGAAGGAGAATCGGGCCAGGCCCCTCAACTGCTTGACTACGGCGTGATCGAAACCGAGAAAAACCTGACCACGCCGGCCCGATTGCTGGAAATTGAGCAAGACCTCAGCTATCTGTTGGCGGAATTTAAACCCGATGACATTGCTATTGAAATGCCGTTTTTTAATCGTCAAATCAAGGCAGCGGGTGGTGTGCTCCAGGCCCTGGGGGTAATTAATTTAGTCATCTATCGTGACCTGGGTAAAGTGCCTATTTTTCTACATCAAGCCAGTTGGAAATGCCACCTGGGCCATGGTCGAGCCAGTAAACAGGAAGTCGCGGCGATGCTACAGCAATTTTTTGTACTGGATACAGCTGCCATTGACGATAGTGTGGATGCCATTGGGATTGCCCTGGCGGGCTTTCAGGGCCTGCGCAATGACATTACTTAGCCCAACGTCGCCACAGGGGCAAGGAACCCGCGGCCAACCCCAACCAAGCAAGCCAGGCCAGGCAACTCACCCAATTCGCCCAAACCAGACCGACAAATTGAATCCGGATTTGATGGGGCCCCGGTGGTAACCGCAGGCCCACTAGACTAAAGTTACGGTGATAGACCGGCAGGGCCGGTGCTAACTGCCCATCTACCCAGACCTCCTGCATTTTGGGATAGTACAAAACCGGCAATTGGACAATTCCGGCCCTTGCGTCCAGGGTGACTTCACATTGAGTCACCGGGCCCTGTTGACGACAACCCCTCTGGGTTTCGAACACTGGTACAATGGCACTTTCTGTCCCCAGGCCCTCAAAATGAAAGGACTGGAGGCGGAGATAGGGCGGCCGGCCATCCAGGGTATGGCCGTCAAAATCAAAGCGCAGTTCAAACTGGCGTTTCTCAGGATCAATCCACTCTGGTTGTAGGGCCAAGCTTTGGTTTAAAACTGGTGTGTTGAGCGGCCAGCGGGCCACGGTTTTTTGATTCACCTGCACGATTAAATGGGCCTGGCCCTGGAGGGTTTCCGGGGGAACCGTGGCCTTGAGCTTCAGAATGGGGGCCGAGCCATTCGGCCAAGCCGGGTAGGGAATGTTAGCATCCTCTTGGATATCAAGTACTAGGGGATGATTAATAAAAATATCCCAACTGCCATAGCCGGGAATCCAATTGGGCTTGAGGGTGGGCAACTCTGCCCGGTTGTATAACTCGGTGATCGGGGCCGTATAGAGATAATCGAGGGCACCGGAATAACGAAACAGGGGTTCCTTTAAAAGTTCTTCAACGGTGACGGTTCCCCTGGGCACGGGCAGCCAAGGACGGCTGACCATAACGATCAGTAAAATTCCGACAATTAAATGGCGACGGTCTAAGCGTTCCCGGAAAATAAAAATGATGGCAAAGCCGGTGAGCAGGGCCCCACTCCACATGACATGGGTTAAAAAGCGAAAGGTGAACTGAGTCACCCAGAGTTGTTTAGGAACGATATTCCAGATGTCCACCGGACTCCAGGTCATCAAAAAAGCTAAAACAAAGACCCAGAGCAGGGCCACCATGGCGGAACGCCTAGGCTGGAGACGGGACGGTAAGGATTGGTCGCTAAAGAGGAAATAGGCGACACTCAATCCGGCCCCCAGCAAAATCCATCCCACGGCCGGATGCAGGCCATAGGTGGGGGAGAGGCCCAATTCCGTTGGGGCTGGTGGCAAAGAGGCAGGAGAAATGAGATTGGCCAGGGGCGTTAGCCAGCGAGTACTAAAGGGATTAACCACTTCAATTTGTCGCCGAATGGCTAGGATTTTGGACTCCAACACCACCGGGGCTAGGAAATAACAACCCAGGAGCCAGGCCCAGAGATAGGCTCCGGCCACCGCACCGTACTGAAGACGAGTCGGCTTAAAATGAGCATCATTAAGGATATAAATGGCTCCAAATAAGCCAATAAATAAAGTACCAAAAACAAAAGTGATAATGTGGGTTATTGCTAGAGCAAACCAGGCTAGACTACTGCCTAAAAACAGGGACTTCCCCGGCTGATGAAAGAGTTGAAAGGCATAAAAAAGAGCAATAGGTAAAAGCCCCTGAGCAATAGCTTCAGTAAAAGCACCACGGGCATGAATATTATTTAAGAAATAAGGGGCTGAAAGATAAGCAACTCCTGCCAAAATCGAGGCCACTGGAGAACGGGTTAGCCGGAGACTGAGGCGATAAATAAACAGGCCCCCTAACCACAGGGCCAGCCAGAGCAGAATCTTGTAGGCATCGTAGGGATTTAAGGGGGTTAGAAACTTATAAATCAAGGCCCCTAAAGTATAGGGAAATTGACTATAAAATTGGAAGCCTGGATAACGAAAACCAAAGTCCTCTAGGGGCGCAACTCGTAGGGGAAACTGACCTTCTTCTAGGGCCAAACGGGCCTGGACAATATAACCAATGTGGGATGTATGGTCATTGATGGAAAAAATTACTTGGGATGCAGCCATGGGGGCCATCAAGGCCACAGCGATCAGCATGAATAGAAAAGCAACGCCGTAGAGTGTCCGCTGGACTTGCCATTGTTGGCATAGCCATCGCCAAACTATTTTAATCGCGGGTAGTTGACTCCAATCCTGTCTTTTTTGAGCTAACTCTTGCCGAAAAATCCACCCGAATAAACCGAGACTAATCAAGCCTAAGTCAATCCGAAAAACTTGAACGGTTCCTCCGTCTAAAAGCTGGAGATAGCCCACTAATCCTAGCCCTAAACTAAGGCTTAGGCAAAGCACAGCTAACAAAAAGGGAATTTCTTGCCGATGGCGATTCAGCCAGCTTTGTTTTTTATAGAAAGGGATGCCCAATAAAAGTAAACCTAGATTTAAAAGCAAAACAAGAGCAAGAATAAAACCAACAAAGGGGAAAAACATTTATCACAATTAATGTATTTTAAGGCGAACTATCTCAGCGTATAGAGAAACATAATATCATTATGAGTATAGATTGGTCGATGCTCCTCTAGGAATTTTAGGTTACCAGTAATAGTTGCCATCTCTATACCTACTGGAGGATTAGCCTTGGCCGATTCCAGGGCCTGTAAAACGGTACTATCTACCAGCAGGTAATCATACTCTAAATTTTCAATCTTTTGTTCTAGCGGATTGAAACGAGGTTGATCATAGTAAGACTGCAAATCTAACCCTAAGGAATTATTTTTGTTTAAAATTTCAACATATTGATTGATGTTAATAGCTGCATTAAAGGTGCTATAAATTAAGGCTTTTTGGTTCCGTTTAGGTAAAAGGGAATTGTGATATAAATAGTTGACAACTTGCTGATTCTCTTGTCCCCAGTTAAGGGTAGAATCATTAGCCAGTAACCACTTTGGCATCGGCCATAGTGGACTTACATAACTTAAGCCTTGGGGTAGGCCCAGCAGGCCAAAAACCACGTACAGTGTCAGAGCACCGTAGAAAAAAAGAGAAGGATATAGCGGCCGCCAGCGTACTAGCACAACAGCAATCAGAAAATATAAAAAGAAAATGACAGGATAAAAATAGCGGTAGCCAATGACAAAACGACTCCCCTGGGCAAGATAAGTATAAGCCAAGGGATAGAGTGCAATAAAAATAGCTATTGAAATTAAATATAATCTAGAATGATTCAAATGTCCGAATTTCAGCCCTTGCTTAATCCATAACAGAAATGGGTTTGGGGTTTGAGAAAAGATGGTTTTGAGTTGAAGCAACAACACCCAGATAATCATAGCCAGCAATAATCCTAGACCAGGATTTTCCTTGAAAACAAGAATTTTGGTTAGGTATTGACCATAGGTAACAGGACGAAATTGGCCCCAGAGAAAAGGAACTTGTTCCCCCTTGGCGGTCACGAGGGTCATCTGCAATCCTTGCCAGTAATAACGCCCTAAATCAATTAAATGATTCTCTCCCATAGCTCGAAAAGCAAAACGATACATTGCCAGGGTGAGCAGGGGTTGTATGAGCAAGCAGAGACTACTACCAACAATCAATTGAAGGGCGGATCGACGGCAAATATAGTGCCATAGATAAAGGGCAGTGCTCCCTAGACCTATAAAAAGAATGGGGAGTAGGAGTAAGTTACTGAATTTTGTATTTAGGGCTAATCCCAAACTTAAGGTTAATATAGTAAACTGTATAAAAACTAACTTATGTTTCTTTTGCAGATAGCTGTAAATTAAAATAGTGGCACTTAAAATAGTGGTTAATGCGCTCCAGGAGACCGTCACATCAAAAGTGACTAAAGCACTATGACTCATTAAGCTTGGAGAAAATAACCAGAGCCCCCCCATGATCAAAGCAATAGCTGGGTCTAGTAGCCTTAAAACCACACTGTAGCCGTATAACCAAACTAAAAATAGTCCATTAATTGCCAGGTAAAGAAGCCGAGACCCCTGAATCACTGCCTCAAAGGCATCGGGATAATACATCAAAACTTGATAGCCGGCATCAAAGGCCGCTAAGCGAATTTGAACCGGATCTAAACGATTCAAATCCGGTAGAGAAACCTGAATCTGAGGAAATAAGCAACTAAATAGAAAACTATTAAGGATTTTTAAGAGCAGGGGATGTTCTGGATTGAGTCCAACACCTTGACTATAGGCATAGGCCGCGCCGATATAGGCTGTTTCATCCGCCGTCAGGCCATTGACTTGAATAAGATAGATGCCGACACCCGCATAAGCTAAGAGCAGGAGGGCAAAACCAACGGAATAGACGAAGGGACGACGAACTTCCATGGGACAATATTAACGCTCTGGCTCATTCCCTGTCCGTCCAACCTTCTATGTCCAGTATTTTAAAGCAGATTCGTCGCAAACTCTTTGGCCTAGATGAACAGGAAGCCGCCCTGCATCGGGCCATTGCCGATACCAATGAATTGATCGCAAATTTGCAAAAATCCTTTGATCATCTCCACCTCAACTACAGCCGTACCTTGGTGGAGGTCGTCAGCCAGAGTCATCCCCAGACTCAACTGAGTTGCCTGATTAACGAACTTCCTCTCCGGATGCCTGTCTCGGTGTTGCGAGCCTATGCGCACTGCTTGGAAACATCACAAAAAGATAGTTTTAACTACCGAGTCGAGAGTCATTGTGTGGATTGGTTGCGTCAGTATCTCCAACCCGGCGATGTTTTTGTGGATGTGGGGGCCGCCTACGGCGTGATTAGTCTGCCTTTAGCCGATTACCTGGGGCCCAACGGTCGGGTCTATGCCTTTGAACCGGCCCGCCAAACGCGTCAATTACTAGAACAGATTATCACCCAAAACAATATTGGTAATGTCACGCTGTTGCCCCAGGCCATTTCAGATAGCATCGGTAGCGCAGAGTTCATTGAATACTCCAGTGATAACCCCTTTGCTTGGGCCTCGGATACCTCGACCCTCGCAGCTAATGTCCAGCCGAGTCAACAGCACTACCAAACCTATATCGTTGAGATTACGACCCTCGACCACATCCTAGAACAACAATCCATTTGCCCCCAGGCCATCAAAATTGACATTGAGGGGTTTGAACTCTACGCCCTCCAAGGGGGACAAAAAACCCTGGACCAGTACCGTCCGGCCCTCTGTATTGATATCCACGAAGATGTGAGAACAAAAACCTCGGCCCTGCTAGGTGTCCGGCCTTTTCTGGAGTCCCTGGGCTATCGTTTACAACTCCAAGAGCATACTCTGTTTGCAGCTCCCTAATTCTGTCAGAATTTTTGAGCTAAAGACTTGCGATTCAATAAAATTATTGCTATCGTAGTTAAGCACTTACAAAAGCCGGGATAGCTCAGTTGGTAGAGCAGAGGACTGAAAATCCTCGTGTCGGCGGTTCAAGTCCGCCTCCTGGCATCTCTAAACACTAGACGTAGTAACGGTTACAGCATGTCTGCCCACTGATAGGCATACATGAAAAACTGACCTAGACCTAAATTGACCTAAAACTGACCTAAAATTTTCTAGGGTCATCCTCAAAATCGGCGCGTTTTTGCTGGTATTGATAGGCCGTTCCGGCCGCTGATGTCAACCCAGCGGCAAACCCCAGTCCGGCTTGGTTGCCCATTAAAATCGAAGGGACAGCAATGGCCACCGCGGCCAGCATCGCCAGTGTAGGGAAGTCGATCCACCGACTCACAGTCTTCTCCTCCAGGCCTTGGCCAATTCAGAAATCTCTTCTGCCTTGTCCAGTCCATTGATACAGCGTCGGGCCTGGTAAAAATCAGCCTTGTCCCCATTGATGTACTCGGTGATTTTCCGGCCAGTGAACGTACCGACCTTGAAGCCGTGGACCAAAGTAAAAAGCGCGATGTTCGGATCTAGCGCCTTGTCAGGGTTCCCCACCAAGTCAAAACCTAAAATTTCCCCGTACTTCTGGTAATTCCGCCGCCAAGTCAATTGAACGAAGCCGCGTCCGTAGTAAGGAAAATAGCGGAGATTCCGCCGGCGCCAATCCTCGCTATTCCAATAAGCCTCTTTGACTGGCTTAAAGGTTTTGTTCGTCTCATGTTCCGTCGTGGCAAGAACGTAGGCAATCTGATTAGCTGACCCAATCTTCTGTTGACGGCATTCGTAAATAATGGCCTCTACCGTACCGTCCTTGGTGGAAAAGTCATGGGTCTTTCCTGGGGTGGTCAGGGCCAAAACTTCCTCTTGAAGCAAGGCCCAAGAGTCTGGCCCAATCCATTCAGGCTCCGAGCGGTGGTTATCGGCTTTGAACTCGGCCCAGGCCGACCGGGTGCGAGGGCCAAACATCCCGTCAATGGGCCCAACCGGATAGCCCAGGGCCTTTAAGCCAGTTTGAACCTGCTTGAGGGTATCGAGGGGCAGGTCACTTAGTAGCGTCGCCGTTTGAATAGCGTTCATTGTTGTTATTTCTGGTCTGGGTTTGGCGGTACTCGTTGAGGTCTTCTCTCAAGGATTTGACCGTTTCTTCCAAGCGGATAAATCTCGCTTCCTGGGTAACGGCCGCATCGGTTAGGGTTTTGTTAACGCTGATTACGCCAACTCCGATGCTGAGCATCACGCCGATCATGGTGACGCTGATCCAAATGTCATTGGCCCTGGTGGGGTGAGGGGGAATCTCATTCATGGCGGGAAGACTAAGTAGTTGCAACACGGATTTCTAGGGTGGGGTTGAATTAGGAGCTTTCTGTCCAGACCTGGACGGTAACAAACCAAGAAAAGCCCAGTCGTGAATAGCGGTAATTAATCCCTTTCAGGGCCAGGGCCCGGTCATTGGCCCAGATAGGAGGAGCCACAAGCTGAATCACCTGTGGCTCTGGGGTTGGGTATAAACGCTGGACATCAAAAAGATTAGGCTTTTGCGTCAATGTCCGGCCCGCTTGGCCGATGTATCCCCAAAAACGAGAAGGAGGCAATATTCCAGCAGGAAGTTGAGCATGAACCCGAAACCACTCCCCCGCCGTTGGCACAGAAAATAACCAATCGTTGGTGAGGTTGGCCCCAAATAGGTTAGTCCAGGTCAAGCTCAAACTCCATTTCAATCATCTGCTCGTCGTAGGCTCCCCCCTCCAGATATTCGTTTAATTCCGCCATGGTTACAGGCCTGGGCAATAATTCACCTGGCATAACCACAAAGGCGTAGTTATCACCGTCCTTGGCCGCTACTTCCCCCCAGTCAGGACGGGGAGTTAATAGCGTTTCATCAAACAGCGGATCGCCGGGGAGGATCAAGGGGGAGTCACTCATTAGGGGTTAGGAATTAGGTCGTAGTCAACGCCAGAAATGGTAAATCCAGCCGCCGCCGCCGCATCCAGTACAGAAGCCTGAGGCTTGGCAAAGGTGGACTGAGTGCCCGCCGCCGTCTTGCGAGAAGCACGGGGGGGCTTAGGATCTTGAACCCCCCAAACGAGATCCGCCGCGTCAGCCCCTGATGCCTGAACGATTCCCAAAGTGCCGATGATATCTAATTCGCTAGTAGGCAGGTTCCAAGCGTATTTCCAGCCCCCCGGCATATCAACGTAAACCGTCCGGGTACGGCCAGAGGTTTTAACCCCCCGGCGGCCCGTTTTGTCGTTCACAGTCCAGCCTGCCGTTTTTTTAAGGGCGCTCACTTTGTTAGTAGAGCAAAAGCTGGAAAAGGTGTTTTCCGAGCCGTCGTAAGTCGCACGGGGGGGCTTGGGGGAGTTACAACCAAAGAAGACCCCAGCGGCTCCAGCATAAGCCGTGTGACCAAGGGCTGCCTTGTGTGTATTATGCCCTTCTTGCTGAGTTAAAAAACCGTACTTTTTGTCATTCAGCGTAACGTAAACTTTGACTCTCTCGCCTCGATTACGTGCCATAAATAGACTCCTTTAGGCTAATGCCTAGGTAAGGTTGACTTAAGCGTTAGTGCCGACCGTTTGGTCGAAGTTAACCGGCGCGACGTAACGCATTTGTTGGCTGAAAACAATCCCGCCTTGATCCGGGTTGTAGCCAGCATTGGTAGGAGTAAAGAAGCTGGTAAGCTCACTATCCTCAGGGGCTAGAGCGGCATTGGCGGCTTCCTGGGCAGTGTAACAAGCCGTCAGTAACTTGGACATTACTTCAACAACACCTTCATTGGTTAGGGCGGTATAAGTGTCGCCAGTAAGAGCAGATAAGGAAACAGTAATATCCCCAGCAGCATACTCAAGAACATCACCGCCAAGCGCGGTATCCAATTCTTGAAAGGTCAAATTTTTAAGAACAGCCATAAAAGCTCCTTTAGATATCAACAGTTTTGTTATAGCCCAAGATTTTGCTAAAAACATCAGCGATGACCAGGGCAGTGTACTGCTCACTAGCCCGAATTCTACTTTTTATTTGTGGTTCCAGATTGCCCCGACGACCCTTAGGGTGCTCGAAAATCCTGGGTAATCCAACACAGTCTTAGATAGGGGTGAGTACAAAATAACAATAAAGTTTTGTAAAGTATTTGACGGCATAAAAAAGTACCGCCTAAAAGTCCCCATTATTGATGGAAGCCGTTTTTGGCTGGGGCAATGGTCAGTGGGAATTTATTGGTGTAGAGGGGACTGAGAGCAGACTAACTGATCAGTGGGCTTTCAAAGTCACTTTCTTTCTCGGTATCAACGTAGATTTTGAAGCGCTTCTTGGCCCACTCTTTGTTCTTGGTGTGTAGATAGCTGGGGTCTGTGATGCCATTGGTAGAGCGCACAATGGTATAGGTTCCAAAGGCGGGATACATCAGGACACTGCGTTTTTTCTCTGCGGGGGGCAGAAGCGAGTCGTCTATTTCTGTATGGGCAGGAAATCCTACCATCTTGGCGTTAGATAAAGTTAGTAGTGACTTAATGAAAGACAATCCCTCGGTGGGAGTAGAAGCCCAGACCTGCATCTGTCGCCCATTGTCTAGACGAACTGTCGTCAAGACAGGGCCATAGGTGAAGCGAACGGCGGCTTGCTTGATTTTTTGCCAGGTAAGAGGCTTGGGGTCAGGAATGTTGAGAACGCTTCTTCTAATGCCTTCTACTTCAAAGGGGGGTTTCTCTTTGGAGTAATAACGAAGTTGAAGGTTAGCCCTTTTAGGGGTGGCTCGTTGCCATTCTTCGTAGGGGACAGCCAGAAATTCTCCAACATCACGAGGGCCTAAAATGCCCTGTTGGAGTAGGGCTGATTCTGCCTGCTGGATTACCTCTTCCTGGTCACCTTCTAGGTAAATAAAGGGGTCATCAGCACTGGGGACAGGTGGAGCCCCGTCGTCTCCCAGTTTGTTGCTGGGGTTCAGGTAAAGCCTAATGGCCCGTTCGGTGTCGGGTGGGGGCTGGTCGGCGTATTTGTTGTTTTGGAAAAAGTCATCTAACGAATAGGCCATGACATAGCCCATGTCGATAATTGAGTCTTCCACTGCATCCAAGAAAGCCCGCCAGTAGGCTCTGTCTTCAGGGTCTTTGATGGACTCAATTTTTTTGTCAATAGCATCGGCAATTGTCCAGGGTTTTTTGTTGTCTGAACTGTAGATCGACTTCTGCCCAAATAATTCATAACGTCTTGCCGATAACAAGGCTTTAATCCAGCCTTTGCTAACAGTAGATCTAAACCACGTCTGGAAAAACGCGCCTATTTTGGCGGCAATTTCACTGCTTCCCTCTTCTGCCACTTCCAAGGCCATATCAGCGGCAATAACTGGCCACTTAAACGCAACCCCAGCGGCTACAGCTGCGCCCACAGTCCACACAACACTTGTTCCTGCCAAAGACCCTTTGGCCGCTGCTATACCAATGTCCAGTTGCTTAATAGCTTCTTCTAGTTGCGCGTCGGTTTGATTCCAGTCAAAATTTTTAATCTCGAAGTAGCTTTCTACACAAAAATCCCAGATTCCAGAAATAGAAAAATCTGGAATCATCCAGCCAATGGTCTTTTCCCAGATAGCGCCCAAAAACTTAAGCGCCCCGCCGATAAAATTCAGGCTCCCCCCCAAGGCTCCAAAAATATCTTGAACAAGTTTTCCTAATCCTCCCAAGGGATGCTCTTTCTTCTGCTTGGCGAAAAAGTCAAAAACACGGGGGCCGAGGGTATTCCTAACTTTCTCACTGGTCAAAACATCAGGGATTTCGTAGCCAAAAAAGTTTTTGGCCGCCGTGCCGATTGCTTTAAACGAATTCCCCGATAGTGCAGGCATTAGATCGTTGTTCCTGTGATTTCATTAACATTAAGTGGAACCACGCCAGTTACAGAGCGGGTACTTTGGGCCGTTGGGCCACTATTGCTGAGACTCACTGACGAGAACGTACTAAAAAAGCTGTTTAATCGACTGCCGGTCGCCACTCCCGTATTGGCCGTGGTTTGGGCCGCCTCAGCCGCGCCGAGCAATTTAATGCAGAATTCAACGACACCACTGGCCGACAAGGCATCTATGGTGTCTCCGGTGAGCAGGGAAGCGGAAATTACGACATCATCACCACTCAGAGAAATGGCCCCGGCGGGGGCCGCGTTGGCCAATTGTTGAAAGGTTAGATCACTAGGCATCGTCTTGGTTATCTGAAACTGGGATGTTATCTATGATAGGTCGTGGCTTCTGGTCTAGTTTCTCGTAGCCCGTGGGGAGGTTATTTTCCTTGATCCATTTGTCCCATTGTTCGTCAGCTAATTTTTTAGCTTCTTCTCGTTTCTGTTTGATTTTTTCACCGGGTAAAGGTTCACCGGGTTTATACTTGCGCCAAACCGCGCTGGCCGCCTTGGCCGCATTCAGACCAACAGTAATTAGGTCTTCCTTCATGACGGCCTTATCTACATTTTTCCAGCGCAAAACGTTGTGTTTGCTAGGCTGTTGAAACTCCATTAAATCGTCGGCTTTGGGGTTAAAGGGAAGGGGAACTTCCTCAGAGTCAGTTTCGCCGTTATAGCCCAAGAATTTAGAGATGGCGACAACGTGATCATGGGTCAGCAAGTCTTGGTTAAACAGCTTGATTAACTCAGATAAGGCCTTGATTTGCATCTGGGTTTGATGTTCTGAGAGGAGGTTGATATTGAAAACCAAGTTGAACAACTCACCGATTGCTTCTGCCATATTGGGGAGATGAATTTCCTCCTCTTTTTTGCCATCGGGTGATTTAACCTTGATAGTCGTAGCCCATTCCCCAAAAAGGGCATCTAATTGGCGGTTCTGCCAGTCTTGAATTTCCAGCATATCGCCCAGCTTGATTAGTTTTGGCGGTGGCGGAGTTCCTCCTTTCTTGCCAGTAGTCAGGCCTGCTTTGTCTTTGACTAAATGCTCAGGATATTCCTGGGGTAAACGATGGTATCCGGCCCGGAAAAAGGCGGCGGCGGACATTAAAGCCATTAGGCGGGGGAGGGATTTAATTTGTAGTTTGTTGCCGTCTGTGGTTCCAGAGATGCCTTCAATAAACTGCTTGACGTTGCCACTTTCTAACGCCGCCTTTACTTGTTTACTGAATTCCTCGCTCTCACCATTTTTGGCAAATTGTAGTAGCCCGTATCCTTTCAGAATGTCTTCCGGGGAAGCGGTCAAGGCCCAGCTAAAATCATCCACTCCCAGGACTTTACGAATTTCGCCGTCTGTTGAAATTTGCAGTTTCTGATCGCCGAGGGTTGTAGGGGTACTGTCTGCAATGGGCTTATTGCCGACCGTCAGCTTAAGCGGTACATAGCCCGTGACCTCTTGGTAAGCATTGGCGCGGGACACATTGTAGGCACTGGCTAGCACGGCTAGGGGTTTCATTCCGTAGAGCAAACCGATTTCACCGGATAAACCAGGAATCGAAGCCGGGGCTACTAAGGCAAAGCTGTCCCAAAGGGTTAAGTCCTTGGCCAGCTCGTCATATTCCTTTTTCTCCTCCTGGTTTGCTGGCTGGGCCTGTTGTAAGGTCATCCAGTTCGCAAACTTTCTAACGGAGTCTTCTTTTGCCGCCGTTAACTGCTCTTTAAACTTACTGAGTTGCAGGTTATAGCGCTTGATCGGCTTGGTAGAAACTGGATGGGTGAGCAGGCCACCGTAGGGCTTTTCCGTCAGTTGTTGCTTAATGCTGATACTGCGTTTCTTGGGGGTCTTAGTGTCAGTTTGTCCGTCGGCTTCCTTAGGTAAACGCCGGTTAGGGACTTCGGGAGGATCCTTGATTTCAATGCTGACTTCTGGCCTGGCCCCATTCCCCGTTGGCACATAAACCACGCTGGGCGGCGGCGTTAGGCTAGGGGGATTGAAGTTGTAGGTGTTGTAATTGTTGACGTTGTGGGTATTGGTATTAGAAAAATCGAAGTTGTTATTAATATCCGGGGGGTCTGGCTCCTGGGGTTGCTGGGGGTCTTGAGATAAAGGCGGGTTGAGATATTCAATAATGGCCGCGGCGGCCACACTGGAAATAATTGCAACACCAAGGGCGGCGGCTGACATAAATCCTCCTAAAGTTTTTCGGTTTCGTCTTGTTTATAAGCCAACTGGGCCGAGACCACCGGGGCTAGGTTAGACAGTATCCAGAACATGAAATCCACCAGGCTGGGGGAGTCTGACGACAGGCCTGGATAGGGAATCTGAACGCTTTGACCCGCGACGGTCGCCGGCATCGTTTTCAATTCAACAGGTAGGCCCTGGCTAGCTAGCAGTTCTTGCAGGATGGCCACAGATTTCATGTTCAGAACCTCAGACCGGCTGATGTTGCCGCTCAAAGAACTGAGCATATAGGCAATCTCAATCAGCAGACTGTGCATTCCCTCATAGGCGATGTAGCCCGTCTTGTCGGCCCTGGGGATGACGTTGGCCCCGAGGTCTTGCAGGCCAAAAGCGCGGTCGTCGTCGTCATATTTGACTTCCAGCAGTTGGATTAGACTGTTCACCAAAACCCAGCCCCCCTCCTCAATGCTGGTATTGGCCCCGGTGAATTTATCCGTGCCAAAGCCATTGCTTCTGACTTCATAGGCATAGCCCACGCCATTGACTGCCACCTTCTGACCGTTAAATTTCTTGGCAATCCAATTGTTTTTTCCCCACTGGCCAATTTGCCACTGTTCTGGGATGACCTCGCCGTCCTTCTTATGCTCGGTGTCTCTGACCTTGAGCATTTCCCCATCGCTGGCAAAATGCAGGCCCAGAACGTTGGACATCTTGTCAATGAGCCAGCCCAGGTTGGCCACCCTGGCCTTTTGGGTGTCGAAGTCGTCGTTGGCGTACTTGTCAGCTTGAAGCGCGGCATGAATTTCTTTAACTCGAAGCGAATCGGGCATAATGTCACCTATCCATTCAGTGTTATTAGGGTTATTTGGCTGGGGGTCAATATTGCAGTTTTGGAGGGGGTCGGGGTCAGGGTCACAAATGAAAAAGCCTGGCTTTGGCTCAATCAGCTTTAGAAATTGGGCTTCCGTGGGAAATAAGGTCTGACTCCCCTGTTCAATGACGTAGAGGGGCTTGGTGAGGGGCTGAACTCGTAAAGTACGGGTTGCGCGTTGAGTAGAGCCAATTGTGCCGGTTAGCTGGCCCTCCGGCCTAAAAATTTCGTAATAGCCTTGGGGTAAAGGGCCAGAATCAGAAAACTTTAATTGACTGCCATTGCTCCCTGGCAAAGCAGTAATCGTTAGCGTATCGGTATTAAAACTGCTGGGGAAATTGATATTAATAGACAGTTGATTGACAACCTCATAAAAGGAGTATTCCTCTCTGCTAGTGCTTCCCCCGCCATAAGATTCGCCCCAAGTATCAGGCGCAGCCCCATAATTTCCATCCCCTTGCAATCTAGTGCGACGACGAAGTGTGTATTCTAAATCATGCCGAAACAGTAGGTTAGCGGTTCCACTACTAAATAATTCCACATGAGCAATAGATAAACAGTTTAAGTTAACAAATCTGGGACTAAAAGCATACTTAAAATATTCTTCATCAAGTTTTATTTCTCCTTTATTCAATTCTTCATTGTCTTTGCCAGAGTAAAAATAACCATTAAGCTGGGTTAATTCGCAACAATTTGTATAGTAAATGCTATATGGAAACGGACGGGTTTGTGCTTCATTAGGCTGATCGCCTTTAGGGGTTCCCTCTGGTACGTCTAATTCAAAGAAAAAAGTATTGCCCCGTTTCGCTCCAGAATTAGAGGCGGCAATACTAGCGCTATTGTCGGCGGCGGCGTACTGCCCAATGGGGAAACTAGCGGTATGTTCGGCTCGATACCACCATTTATTAGCTCCAGTATGGGGGATGACATCAAGCCCATTTAACAAGCTTTCGTCAGGTTCATTGTTTAAATACCGATAAAAACAGTCTGTTTCATAAACCCAAACTGAATTGTAACTAGCTTTGGTTGGTAACTCGGCAATCGTATCAACAACAGGACGATCACTAACAACGGTTAGCCTAGGCATCGCCAGGCTTGGATTGTGATTGCCGGTAAAGGTGCTTAAACTGCCATTGATGTCCGTATTGTTATTGGCTAAAGGGACAGTCAAAACAGGACTATGTGACCCGTTGGCTATATCCAAGCCCCACGGAACCTGAACGGCATTTTCCGGCAATAAGTTGTCAAGTTTTGACCAAGTTAACGACACAGAAAAAACGTAGGGAGGCTGGTCTGCCCCAGGATTTTCTGCAACGTTGGCGATGACGGTAACAGGCTTCCCTAAACTAGCCCTTTGGGATTTCTCAGCATAAATCAGGGCCGCGTAATAATACTGCGAGGGGAGCGCTTGAAATAGTGGACTACTGTAATTCAATGTGTGGGAAAGCCCGCCGGGGAAAGCATAGGAAGTGCTATAGGTGCTAATCAGGGTCACATCAAAAGCGGTTAACGCCTTGGGTTCGCTAATCCTAAATTGGCTGTAACAGTCTTCTAAAACATCATCTAGGTCAGCGTAACGAAATAGCCGTTTTTGCGCGTCGCTAAGGCCCTCCAGACTGGCATTTTGCACCACCACCGAGTTATGAAGCCAGAGCCGACAATCTAGCTCAGTTTCCAGGTCTTCTACAAAAGCGGTGATGACCTTGTGGCGGCGTGTCCATACCTGAATATCGTTGTTTACCTGGGGGCAATACTGTCCGGCATGGCATTCACTATGCGCCCGTTCCAGCCAGGAAATTAGGCCGGTCTGGCCTTTGGTTACTTTGACCTTGACTTTCTCTGGCCAGGCCGCTCCTAGGTTGAGCGATGAGGGCAAATTGGCCTGATATTCCGGCTCAAAACCATAGGCAGAACCATTGATTTCACCATCGGTGAGCAGATGAGTACGGCTCAGGGGCTTGAGAAATTCGTAATAGGTCGTCGTCCATTCACTGGCCCAGGGGATGCTGTCACCTCCAGGAATATAGCGGTCAACCAGCACCACCGGGAGACTAGAGGCATCAAGAGGCCCATGGTTTTGGAAAGAATTTGATAAGAGCGTGGCGATATTGCCGTCAATTCGCTCGGCCCAGAGGAGGTCATGGGTTTGGTCAGGGTCGAAAAGGTAAAGAGGAGGGGGGATGGTCATTAGGTTTCATCCAAGGGAACAATTTTGATATTTTTCCCCTTATTCGGTCGATTCATCGTAAATCATGATTTTTATTGAATGTAATTAACTTGAATCCAAAGGTCAGATACCCCTGTAACGCTAGCAATATCTAAATAAATATTGAATGCTTTAGGGTAATCAATACTAAAAGCCATACCATCAAACCACGTTATTGTGTCATTTCCGGTAAACGTGATTGATTGGTAGTCAGCAACATTAGAGCCGTTAGCCCATGGAGCACAGTTAATAGTCCCTTCTTTAGCTGTTATTGCCACTGACCTTAAAGTGCAACGTCTGTCTGGTATGGACAATAAATAACGACCTAAGGCAGGCGTTGGAATAAAGATGGTGTGAGATAGTATTGGTATTGTGTAGCGATAATTTATTTCGCCTTCCCAATTAGATAATTGAATGCCTTGCGTGAAATTAAAAAAATCTACAGGCGAAAAAAGTTTACAGTCTGGAGAGCCAGCTAAATCTAAAGTTATTTCTGTACTTCGACTATGAAAATAATCATAGGGGGCAAGAATAGAAACGCTTTTAAAGCATTCAATCCTCATTCCTGGGCCGCTAGTCCAGTTTATAGGATTATCCATACTTAAAATACAATCATCTAAGAAAAAAGTAATTGATTGATTGTTGGTTGTCTTAACCTCAATTGTTTTAAACCTTACCTCTGCACAATAACCAAAAAATACTTTTGCGCTATACAAACCCATTGCGTTAAAAGTGCAATACTGCAAACTTAGGTTTACTTTAGTAATTTCTAAAGTTCCTGCAATTTCAAAATCACAATACTTAACACTTACAGTTAAGCCAGTGTAATTACTGCATTTCCAAGTAGGCGTATAAATATAGCTATCATCCCCACTACCCCAAGCTGGAGTTAAATATTTCCAAGAAGTATCTCCAGGCCAAACAGTTAAGGTTAAAAGACCAGATACACCTTTACCGCAAATCCAAGACTGAATTTCAGTAAAATCCAATATGCCGGTTATCTCACCTTTTATATAGATGTAAACATAACCGCAATCATCAAGACATTTTCCAGAAAAATACCCTAAAGCTTTTTGCAAAGTTTTATAGGGAGTAGTATCTGTAAGACCGTCATTAGTATCTAAACCATCAACTGTATCAACATAAAGAGAAAATTCAGTCAAACACTCTTCAGCATAGTTAGTCTTGCTAATAAGTTTATTTATTCTGGCAACAATGGCGCTACCGTTACAACCAGCTAATTCAGTAGCTTCAACAGGTAAATCATTGATGCCAGGGAAAATTTGAATGGGGGTAATATTTGACATTATTTTGCTTAATTTACAAGATGGATTGAATTATTGAAAAGGAAATCATTTCCAACAAATGTTGGTATTTCAGGTTCATTTCCTGAAATTTGAGGAAGCACTGCTTTTAACAGATTTTGAGTTTGGAGATACGTTAAATAATCAAAAGGGATAGCGTATTCCAAAACTAAATTATTGGCTAGATAATTTGTGAACTTAACCAAGTTCAGTGTTGGACTGGTGAAATTTTGTTGCCAGAACAATGACAGCCAGACTAGATACTGCTCTAGCGTCTCTATTTCTGGCGGATCTTCAGGGATAGGGTAATAATTCCCTTCTGTAAGGGAAACTCCCAAGACGCTAACCTCTAAATCTGACAGCGGAAGCACTGACCCAGAAACTGAGCCGGCTGCCTGTAGATACAAGTTTTTGTCAAACGGAAGAACCACCTTTGCCGCCAGGGTGGCCCTATAGACCCCATCCACAATGGACACTGTATTAACAAGAGAAATGGCCTCTTTGTTGGGGTTGGTGTCAGGGAGGGCCAAGGTTGCCTGTTTGAGGGCCAGCAGAGCAAACACTATCCCCCTCTCTACAGAATCAATCCCAAGAGCAAGGCGAGACAGCCTGGCAGGTAACACAGTCATAGTCAAACCCTGACGAAACTGTCTTGATTATCCCCAATTTTCAATGGTTTTTCCACACAATTTCCACAAGTTTTCCACAAAGCAGAATGCCTAAAATTAGGGCAGTTTCGGAGATTGGCTTATGGGTTTTTGGATTCCGTCACCTCGGGCCTGGCTAAATGCGGTTATTGCTTTTGTCTTACTAATCCCCGTTTTGATTCTTCTACGAATGTTTGGGGAATCAATATACAATCTGTTGGAATTGCACCAGCCCGAACGCTGGAAAGTCATCACCTTTATTGTTCTGGTGGGAGTTATCTTTCCAGCCTGGCTTTGGGCCCATGTCCATCAGTTCCTCTGGGGTGAGCCCTCCCCGCGTTGGTCTAGATGGATTCCCAGCCGGGCCAGTTGGTTAGAGGGGGTTGTGTCTTGGGGGATTGTGTTGGCAGCCGTTGGCATTGGAGTGCTGGCCCTGCATGTCAAAGTTGAGATTGATCCGCCCAATGAGTTTAGCCAAAGCCAGAAAAAGGAATATGCCCAGGTGCTGGCTATTGCCTTCTTTATTGGGGCCGCCTATCTTTATCACTTCAAGATACTGACGGCCCGCTGGTGGCAGAATAATCGGCGGAAATGGTTCCGCTGGCCCAAAAAGAAAACCCCTAACCACTAGGGGCCAAGTAATAACTACATCTGGGAGGTGCTAAGACATTTCCCGGTGTACGCTTCTAGTCTAGGCTCTGGGGAAGAAGCCAAACCGGATGACGGCACTGACGACGGCGGTGAAGATGATGCCGATCAAGGCCCAGATTTGGGCAGAAGTACGCCCTTTTAAATCCCTGACATCTTCTTTAATGGTGCTCATCTCAACTTTGATGGTAGCCACGTCTATTTTGATAGTGGTCAGGTCTGTCTCAATGCGGTCTAGGCGTTGCTCCAGACGGTCAAAGCGCTGGTCAAACTTAGCCAGAATATCCTTAAGGTCGGTTTCGATGATGTTGCTCATGGTTATTTGGTAGAGGTCTAGGCTTTGGGGAAGAAGCTAAACCTAATCGTTGCAGTAATCAAGGCCCCGAGAATGGCCAGGATTAGGGCCCAAATTTGTTTGTTCTGATTGCCCTCTAAATTTCGGACTCGATCATCTAGGGAGTCTAGTTTCTCTTCCATCCTGGCCTGAGATATTTTGATGTCCGTCAGGTCTGTCTCAATACGCTCTAGGCGGCTATCAATCTTAGCTAGCACGTCCTTTAGCTCTGTCTCAACGATGGTGCTCATTAGGATTCCTTCACTTTTGAATAATCTTCAGGGTCTGGGAGAGACAGAAGTAAATCGTCAAAAGACAACTGTGCTTTTTGCAAGAGCCGATTCAACGTGACCGCCTTCATCAGCCAATCCGGAATTTTCTGCCCACGCTCCAGCCTACTGATGTCAGTCTGATCACTGCCAAGCAAGGAGCCAAGCTCAGCTTGGGACAAACCAAGTTCTTTTCTTAATTCTTTAATCACTTCGGCTTTCAGATGTTGACGGACGACTCTTTCCATTTTAGGATATTTATGGTCTGTGACCATGAATTCTCTTTTCTTAGACGGGGGATTCATTAGAGAGAACCTAGGCAGGGTAAGGGTTCCAATCTTCTCCCTGCCCAAGACTCTCTATCACAAAAGTGACGCTTATTTCTAAGCTCTGACAACTACATTTTAAAGCTTGACAACAAATAAGCGAAAGGGGCGAGTCACGCCGCCGATTAACTCCTAACTTGCAATTCTCGCCCCCCCTTAGCCGGGGGGTTTACTGCTTACTATGTCCAAGCTCGAACAATCGATAGAAGCGTTGGCGGCGGCGGCCCAAGCTTTTGATGAGGCGCTGACGGAAGAATACAAGGCCATGAAGCGCCATAACCGCCCGACAGCGCCAGGGGCCTCCCCTGAAGTCAGACTTTACGACCGGATAGAAAGCCTTTTGGGAGGCTCGGTTTATAGCAAAGTGCAATGGCGGGCCATCCATGGGGCCAGGGCCGGCTGGCATCCCCCACAGGTTCGCCCGGTGCAATCTCTACCCCTTACTGGTCGGTCTGGAGGTGTGGCGTGAGCGATATGCAATGGAAAATACCGGCCTCGCTTTTAAATACGCCAATGCTCACCAAGCGGGAATATTTTGCGGCCCTGGCCCATCAAGGTCTTTTGTCCAGGGGCTGTCATGGTCGGCTGGCCGCAGTGGAGGCAGTTAAAGCCGCTGACCTTCTGATTGAGGCCTTGAATCAGCAAGAGGAGGGCCAGCCGTGAATGAACACAATGACGCGCTTTTTCGCAGGAATTTGGCTAAGCGATTAGACAGGATGGACGCTGAGATGAAAGACCTCCGCGCTCGAATAGAGAGTCTAAATCAAATGGTCTTGCACTGCGTTGACACTCTAGAAACCGAATTTGGGGGCATTGACCATGAACAGTCGCTGTGAACGTTGCCGCTGTCTCCTAGACCGTTGCTATCCCGACGACGCGCCGGCAAAGCTCTGCCCTGAATGTACCCGTATTGGCTACTCAGGAATTGACCCCAAGGAAATTCTGAGCAGACGGGAATTAGTAAAGCGGAGTTTTAGCAAACTAGACCCCTATCGGTACTAACAAAAAAAAGAGGGAGAACCTTAGCTTCTCTCTCTTCTCTCCTCGACTAGGTTATTAGCTTTTGTCTCCACAAAATCCACTAAAAGAATTACAGAACAGAACCTGCAAAACTAGGTTAATTGTAGCATGAAAATAGACTTAAACCAACACGAAAAACAGCTTGATTTACTCGGTTATAGCAGAACAGAGCCGATTTTTTATCGTCAAATTCCCGGCAATGGATATAAGGGAACCACTACAAAACGTAAGCTCTCCAGATATAGGTTAAAACCCCTGGAAAACATACAGGGTGATATGGTTCGCGGTCTGTATTTCGTTGTCAATGGCGGCGGCGATACAGACGAGGAAGTAACAACTTGCCGCGCCTTTTTTTGCGAGTGGGACGACCGCCCCTTAGAGGAACAGGAAATACTTTGGAAAACCAAAGACTTTTTAGAGCCAACTTTCCAGGTTAAAACCCGTAAATCTATTCACTGCTACTGGGTATTAGCAGAACCAATGCCCTCTGAAGATTGGCGTATTTTGCAGGCCAATTTACTGAACGCCTTGGACGCTGACCGCACTCTTAAAAACCCCAGCAGAGTGCTACGAGTAGCAGGGTCATGGCACGTTAAAGCCAACGCCGACCCGGTACAGTGCGAGTTAATCAATGTCAGTGAAAAGAAATACAGTCAGGCGGAGATTGAAGAGGCCCTACAAAAGGCACAACCACCTAAACCGGAACAACCTAAACCAGATACCAGCAAGCCAGTCACCAATGGCCATATCCTGCCGATTCCCTTAGAGCGCTGTCTTCCCCACAAACAGCGTGATCTGATCACCAATGGGGCCAGAACTGGGGGGCGTAATGTCCAGGGCTTCGGCTTGGCAAAGGATTTGTTAGCTACTGAGGAATGGCTTCAGCGGAACAGCATCCCCTATCTAGATTCCGCTGAGAATTTGTTTTTGGCTTATTGTAGTCGGTGCGACTCGACGGACTGGACAGAGCGAGAATGGCAGTCTATTTGGCAACATGCGCTAAGAGACCCACGCATTGAGCCACCGCTTCCCCCTGAAGCTATTGAAAACTGTCGCAAGAAATGGGCAAGGGAGAACGGGGTTAAGTATCAGGTAGAAACCAGCCGACCATTAAGCCAGCCCCAAGCCGAGACTTCCCGAGTCTATGGCGGTCACAAAGACCTTAAGCTTCCTGAGCTAGTTGAGTTTGTCCAGAACGAAATAGCCGACGATCTGGAATTTGACGAGCTGCGGTCGGAATTGCTCCTAGAAGGGAAACGCCTCGCCCTGGGGTCAGATTGCAAAGTGTGGTTCTATCGTCGGTTCAAGGAGACCGCGCCGACAGAAGACATCTATAACACGCTGATCAACTTTGCCAAGGAGAAATCCTTTAACCCGGTGGAGCGCTACTTAGAGGGCGTAGCCGAAAAACCAGAGCGGGTCAGAATTGACAACTTGGCAGAGCGCTACTTCGGCCGGTCGGAGCCAATCTATAACCGTCTCGTTGAAATGTGGTTAATTTCCGCCGTGGCCAGGGCCTTAAACAAGGGAACGCCCGACAACCCAGGGACGCAAGTAGATCACACGCTGATTCTCCAGTCATCCCAGGGAAAATACAAATCAACATGGTTCAAGGTACTGGGGGGCGCGTGGTTCTCCGATAGCGTCAAGGACATCGAATCCAAGGACAGCCTAATGATCGTCCATAGCAACTGGATTATTGAGCTGTCAGAGTTAGACCGCATCACCTCCAAGAAAGCGGCCGGCATCCTGAAGCACTGGCTGACCCAGAAAACCGATTCTTTCCGCCGGCCCTATGCCAGGGAGATTGAACCTAACTTGCCCAGGCCTTGCGTGTTCTGTGGGACGGTCAACCCCAGCCGGTTTCTGGTTGATGACGAGAACCGTCGTTTCTGGATTATTCCCGTAGCTGAGCATCTCGCAGAAATTGACATTCCCATGGTGACTAGGGAGCGGGATGGTATTTGGGCCGCCGCTTACGATGCCTACCAGTCTGGGGCCAAGTGGTGGCCCAATGATGAAGAAAAGGCCGCCATCGCCTTGATTAATAGCGACTTCCGGGAGGTCGATGCTTGGCAGGATGAAATTGAGGCCTTCATTCAGGGGAAAGAGTGTATTTCCAGCTACCAGATCCTGACAGAGCTATTCAAAATCGAGCCGGGGCAAATCAAGCGGGCCGAGGACATGAGGGTCATGAAAATTTTGTCTAACCTGGGATGGACAAAAGACAGCAAGCGGCTAGTCCCAACAGAATTTGGGGAAACAAAACGCCGCAACGTAAGACTTAACCCTCTCTATAGCAAACTAGATGGACAGGTTGGGATGGTTGGGACAGAGTATACAGCACAAGGGTTTTATGCGTCCCAACCTAGTCCCGACCTCCTAGAAAATGGGGTTAAGGTTGGGACTCTACAGAATGGGCATCGTCCCAACGTCCCGACAGTCCCGACCACAAATCCCGACCTCGAAAACTCTGAAAGTCTTGCCCAGCAAGGAACGTCCCAACGTCCCGACCAATCCCGGCACTTTTCTAATAGCACTCCGAAAAACGGAAACGGCAAGCAAAATTTATTGCTGTATGAAGACAGCAAGGAAGCCGAAAAGAAACGGGCTGAAATGGTACTGTTTGAGCGTGACGCGCTTGAGTGGTCAGCGGAACGCTTGCGGGATTACTGTCGGGCTGAATTTGGCGCGGCAAGCTGGGAGGATTTAACCCCCGGCCAGCAATTGGACTTGGTTTACAAGCTCCGGGCCGTGTACGCAGAATTGCCCAATGGGGGGGATACAATGGCCAGCATGAATTGAATCGACTGGTAACTTAACCACACTGCAAAACGACAAACAAGCACCATGGTCACGAAACATCAGATTCAGGAAGTTCTAGAAAAATATCCAAGCCTCAATTATTTTGGCTTTGGAATCCCTATCAAGCCCTCTCGTTACCGAGAAGCTATTAAGTCTGGCGAGTTTGCAAGGGAGCTAAAGGAAAAACAGGAAGACCTCTTCAAAAATATTGGACAAATCGAGCGGGTCATTGATTGGCTAAAGGATGTTGAAAAAATCAAAACCTTTAACCGCAACCATTCAAGCTACGGGCTAAAGCACTGGGTAGAAGACACTCCACCCCGTTGCTACATTGCTAATGGCTCCTTCATCGTCGGGGCAGTCTTGGCGGGGTTTGACGTAAAAGTAGCTGAGTTTGGGTCGCCAAATGCGTACTTTAATATGTCCGAAAAATCATTAAAGGCTCTCAAGGATGGCAACGGGAAAAAGGTTAAGCAATTGCGCTAACGACAAGGCCATTCCCTCCACTATAACCGGGATTTTAAGCCCGTTTTCCCCCCAAGTATCGGCGGTAGATTGTCACTAACTGATTCCCGCAGTATTTAGCCACGTCGCTAGGGTTCTGCCCCACTAGAATCTGCTCTGTGATAAAGCTGTGCCTGGTCTGTTTGGGGTTGCGGTACTCAATCTCTGGGGCAAATCCCCCTCTCTCGGTATGAACTGCTGATGCTGGTCAAAGCTGGCCACCTCAAGCACGGCGTTCATTACCTGGACAAGCGCCGACCAGAGGCCCGTCGTGCTACCTATCTTTGGAATCCAGAGACAATAATGACTTGGTTATCCAATAATCCTGAAAACGTTACAAATAATTTGACCTAGTGGTCTTTTTCCGGTACATTTTTGGCAGTAGCAGATTGAGTATGAGCTTCTATGCTGTTTATCCTTACAAGTTAAGTAATAAATATGCATCAAAAGTTCCTATTGCAGTTTAATTACTGGTTAGATGTCTGATATCTCGATAGGAGAGCTAGTGCCTAAAGATAAGAAAACGCCAGAGATGGATGCTTTACTCTTTGTAGATACGAATATTCTTCTCGATTTTTATCGCATCCGAAAATCAGATATAAGCATGAAATATCTTGAGCGGCTAGAGGCGTGCAAAGAGCGTTTAATAATTGGCTCTCAAATTGAGATGGAGTATAAAAAGAATAGACAAAAAGTCATTATTGAGTCGCTGAAACAATTTTCAACTCCTGATTGGGGTAAGCTATCTACACCCGCTTTAGTTGCTGAACTTCAGGCATCAAAAATGATTGACAAAAAGCGCAAGGAGATAACAGAACAATCAAAGAAAGTTGATGCAAAAATCCAGAAAATTCTGACTAACCCATCACAAAATGATCCGGTATATCAATCCCTTCAGAGATTGTTCAAAGTTAGTTCTCAATACAATCTAAATCGTGAATCTAAAAGGCGATTCACAATTCGCCGTTTAGCTCGAAAGAGGTTTTGTTTAGGATATCCCCCTCGGAAATCCAATGATAATTCTATAGGAGATGCTATTAATTGGGAGTGGATTGTTCAATGTGCTATTGATAGTAATAAGGATATTGTGATTGTCAGTAGAGACAATGACTATGGGGTTATTTATGATGATCAGTCATACCTCAACGATTGGTTGAAACAGGAATTTAAACAAAGAGTAAGCGAGCGCCGAAAAATTCTTCTTACACATAAGTTGTCAGTTGGTTTGAAAATCGTTCATGCAGCAGTCACAGAGGAGATGGAGAAAGCAGAGCAACAGCTAATTCAGCGTCAAGGCGTCTCAGATGATTTTGTTCAAGATGATGGAGATTTTATAGAGTGAGTTCACATCTAACACTCGAAATGCACTGGAACCTTGAGATATTCCGTTTGTGGCATAGTTTGTTTGCGTCCGGTGATTGCGAACGTTCGGCAGATTTAAGTAAATAGGTAAAAAGAGATTTAATCAATGCTAGAAAACCTAATCTACTACCCTGGCTTTGAAGTGAACAGTGAAAATTGGTTAAAGTTTGCTCTTCTATATTTAGATAAATTAGTTCCGATAATTCCTAGTTCAGGTGACCAGCATCTCAATGAGATATATCATAAGCTTATGAACGAGACAGATTTAATTAATCCTCATCGACCTGAAAAGAATGAGGGACACTATGCTACTTTAGATGCGCTTGATAATGTTGAGCGCATACTTCAACATCCTGACCGTTATAAGCTTACCTTTGGGAAGAAGGATTTCGTAGATAATTGGAAGCAGAAAGACACTCAAAACTATACTCTTTTTCAAGAAAAATATACTGATTGCTGGGAAAACTTTTGCTTGCAAAATAAGTTAGGGCATAGGGATAACCATGGTATAGTTGTTCATCGTGATCTAGCACTTATTTATATGACGATTTTATCTCAAGCAATTTCTGACAAAAGAGGGATTTCTCCCATAACTGATCACGATTCAATGGATCGATTTTCCATTTTTACACGCTTTCAATCTCCTCATGAAGCTGAAATCATTCAAACTGCTCAAGGGGTAATTGAATTGGCACTCCCAGTTGATCTAAGTGAGATTAGCTTTCAAGCAATTATTCAACACCGCAATGGTGAGGATTTTCGCAAAATGCAGAAAGCATTTCATCAAGAACTAGAGGCATTTATTAAAAGTTCAGAAAATAAAGCAGAGTCAAATTTTCGCCCTTCTCTTGGAAATATTTGGGTCGATTTTAGAGATGAAATTCTTAAGCTTGGTGCTGGATCCGTATACTTTGGATTAGGTGTTTGGCTGCTGCTCGATTCGCAAAATGCTACAGTTTTACAAGATATAAGGCAGAGTGCAGCAGGTCTTACTCTTGCTGTTGGCTCTACAATAGCTATTAAAAGTACTTGGAAAAACATAAAAAGTAAGCGGTTTACAAGAAAGTTTTTATCTAATCTAAAAAAGCTTCAACCATTTAACCCACATGAGTAAATGCTGTATTCAAGTCATGCCTAACAACGCCCATGCACACAGGCCGTCAAGAGTCGCTCAGTGTTGTGCAGAGGTTATCTGCGGCGGGTGATGGGCAACCTTAGGCGGCCTGCTATCAATCGCATAGAGTGTATTTCTTGGATCTAATATTTACGTTGATCAAACTTGCTGTATGTACACCGATGGAGAATGTTTTTGTGATGGTGAGAATTGGTCTATTTGTACGATTCACCCTCTTTCTGAGATGTTTCGTAAGGCGGCACAAGACTCGGAAAACTTGGTGTGGGTGCATCCCAGTTAAGGTAGTACACACAGGCTAGGGGGAGAAAGAAGGTTGAAGTAGGCGCATCGAAAGCGTCAGACTAGGCTGAGTAGATATGCACTATGCCAAGTGGGATGCACCCCTTGGTGTGGCATTTTATGGAACGTTCGGCAGCTGGATGCACAGTAAGATATAAGCAGTGAGCGTAGGCTTAGTGGAGTATTACAGAATCTAGTGATAATTGAGTAACTATAAATAATTTGAAAATATAATGAACCGGTTATTCAGCAATCCTAAAAAACGTTAAGGGCGATCATCATGCAAGAATTAAGCAATTTCGATTCCTGGTTTCAGCTTATGAAGGAAAACTCCCATACCCCAAGCGGTCTAGTAGATACTGCGGTGTTTGTCAACGATACGCTTAGCCTGGCAAAACGAATCTATGACGACTTAGAGCTTACAATCGAATACCATAGTGGACACGACTTATTAGCTATAGCCTTTCTATTTATTGTGAATATTGATACAGCTTATGACGGGAAACTCCTTTTTCGATGAACAAAAAGAGCAGTCTTTGATCAAAGCCAGGATTGTTGAGAAGTATTTCTGGGCTTGGGCAAAAGTCATTATTTCAACCCTAAAGAAAAAACCTGTTTCAGAGCAAAGAATTGCGTATATTGACTTTTTTGCTGGGCCAGGACGATATAAAGATGGCTCACAATCAACACCAATAAAAGTTCTGGAAGCCGCTATCTCAGATCCAGATATGCCAAATATGTTGGTATCAATTTTTAACGATGCCGATGCTGAAAATGTTAATTCTCTTCAACAAGCTATAGATTCAATTCGAGGCATAGAAACACTAAAGTATCCTCCTCAAATACTCAATCATGAAATTGGAAATAACATAGTTCAAACCTTCCAGGAGCGCAAATTAGTTCCTACCTTATTTTTTGTTGACCCCTGGGGATACAAAGGATTATCACTTCAACTTATTAATTCAGTCGTTAAAGATTGGGGCTGTGATTGTATCTTTTTCTTCAATTACAACCGTATTAATATGGGCTTGAGCAATGATGCTGTTAAAGAGCATATGAACGCACTGTTTGGGCAAATACGAGCAGATCAAGTCCGCGAACAGTTGAAAGCACTTAGCCCACAAGAGCGTGAGTTAACCGTTGTAGAAGCTATTTGCGAAGCCCTAAAAGCAATGGGTGGTCAGTACGTTCTACCATTCCGATTTAGACATGAAATTGGAAATCGCACTAGTCATCACCTCATCTTCGTTAGCAAGCATGTCAAAGGATATGAAATCATGAAAGAAATAATGGCTAAAGAGAGTTCTGAGCAGACGCAGGGTGTGCCGTCTTTTGAGTATAACCCTGCAACTCTTCAACAACCGCTACTCTTCGAGCTTACTCGTCCTCTTGATGAACTGGAGGCTATGTTGCTGGATACGTTTTCAGGTAGAACTATGACAATGAAGGAGATTTATGACCAGCATCATGTTGGAAAACCGTACATTAGCAAAAATTACAAAACTGCTCTTGGTAATCTTGAAGCTCAAGGAAGAATTGCAGTGCATTTACCTGCTGGTAAAAAACGGCGGAAAGGAACGTTCGCAGATGATTTAAGGGTTACGTTTCCAGTTAAGCAGTAAGTTCTAATTTTCCTGAACGTCTCGCCGATTTAAGTGGGACAGTTCCCCATTTTTGAATATGCTGATTCCATGCATCGGGCATCTCATCCCAAATTTCATTATCAAGTAACCTACCTCCCGCTTTTGGTGTTCTTCCTCCAACTTGTTTAAAGAAAAATGCCACTCCTGCATTTTGGCACTGATCGCGGATGTCTTCTGCCCACTTAAGTTGCATTGATCGATGTTTTTGACCAGATTCCCCACCTACAATAACCCAATCAATACCAGTTAAATTTAGCTCTAGTGCTCCTAAAAGTGGTTCGCATGAGATAAAGCGCACTGAAACAGGAACCCTACGAAGATATTCAAGACGTTCAACATAGTTCTGATTCTCAACTGATACACCAAGCCACACATTCTGTGGAAACTCCAACTTAGATTTCAACTCATCTAAACGCTCATGCCGCTTTGTGAGAATTTGATATATGTGCCAAGGTGTTCGATCGATGACAGAAAAAACTTGTCTAATAAATTCCAGGGGAACATCTTTGTGAAAAAGATCGCTCATTGAGTTAACAAAAATGCGACTAGGAGTGCGCCAACGTAATGGTTCTTTCAATCTCTCTGGATGCAACGTCAAAGTAAACCCATTAGGAAAGTTCTTAGGAAAACGCTGGGTAAGAGCTTCCGCATAACAATGAAGACAACCTGGGCTAACCTTGTCACAGCCAGTTGTCGGGTTCCAAGTCTTATCAGTCCACTCAATACCAGTATGTGTGCTGGACATATTCAACTCCGCAAGCTACATCTATGGCAGATGCTACCTGCCTGGAATTTAAGATTTTTTCTATAAAATAGCATTTTTGTGCGTATACTTGTCGCGGAATCTCATCTTGCATATTACACGACGGCAAGTAAAGTGTATTTCTTATAAGATAATACGATTCTCAACAAAATCAGCAGTTGCTTACAGCATCTCAGTTGCTACTTATCAAAATAAGTGGCAATCGCCCCACAAACGATCTCTAACAGAATCTCACGCTCTCAAAATAGAAGGCTAACCAAGAGGCCAGCGGCCGTCTAACCCCCCTAACCTGTTCGCCTAGTGAGCCTAACTGGGCCTGAACTCCCGGTTTCCCCCCAGGTATCGGCGGTAGATTGTCACTGACCGATTCCCGCAGTATTTAGCCACGTCGCTAGGGTTTTGCCCCGCTAGAATCTGCTCTGTGATAAAGCTGTGCCTCGTCTGCTTCGGATTCCTGTATTCAATCTCTGGCAGGCTTTCCAACACGGCCCGCCAGGCCCGATTGGCGAAATTGTGCCAGTCAATGCGGCCCCCTTCCGGGGCCAGGAAAATAATCTCTGACTGCCTGGGCAAGCCTTCTAGGACTGCCTGGGCTTTCTCGCTAAGAGTGATCGTCCGTTGCTTCTGGTTTTTTAGTCCTGCCTTCATTGTTCCCTCCGCATAGGAACGCCTAAAAGTGAGCTTCCCCCCGCGAACATCCCGCCACTCCAGCCCTAGGGCCTCCGAGGGCCGGCATCCCGTGAAAAACAGGAACGCCACCAGGGGCGCGTAGTGGCGATAATACCGATTCGCTTCAAAGGCGCTGATGATCCGGTCACGTTCCTGCGTTGTGAAGGGGTTTATCTCCGCATCATCATCGGTCACGGTCTTAATCCGTCGCACGGCCCCAGCAAAGGGGTTTAGCTCAATCATTCCCGACTCTACGGCCCAGTCACAGCACGCGCTCAACTGGGTCAAAATCTTTTTGGCCTGATGCGGTGGTTTATTGGCCACGATCCAATCTCTGATGGCCACGGCCTCCGCTAATTTGGTCGTCGGCAATGACCCCAGGAAATTCATCCGCCGTCCAAAGTCAATCATTAAAGTTGTCGGGGCCAACTGGGGGCGCTTAAATTCTCGGTACTTATCCCAAAGCTCTCGGATATCTTGCTGGCTTTGCTTGGCCCTTAGTTCCTTGAGCCGCTCCTGGCTGGCATCTAGCCCGCTCTGAATCACCTTCAAATTCCCCCCATATTTCGCCAACGTCGGGTCAAAGTTCCCCGTCCTTACATCCCCCATGATGGTCAGGGCCACGGCCTGGGCCGCCTTGAAGTCGTCGGGGTCATCGTAGCGGCCGCCGGGAACCGGGTTAAACGAGTAGCGCTGGCCCTTGACCGAGAAGCGAAGCCTAAGTAGTCCATTGTTATTGATTGGAGTGATTTCGCGCATGGTTTAGGTCGTTGTGTCCACTGCTCTATGCTAGGGGAAAACTGACCTAAAACTGACCTAAAAATAACCCTCAAATTCTGGCCTACGCGCAAAGCCTTATAAATCAAGCCTTTTATAAAAGTAGGCACGAGTCCTGAAAATCCTCGTGTCGGCGGTTCAAGTCCGCCTCCTGGCATACTCAAACACTAGACGTAGTAAGGCTTTCGGCATCCATACTTATGGTGGTCACAGACAAAGTGGTTTAGTGGTCTAAAAGTGGCTTAAACTTGACATCCTTATGATTTAGATGATAAAGGGATTGCTCTAAATTTCCTGTGCCCTTAATCTGGGTCGTCCCTTTCCCAATACGGTTAGATCGAGCATTCCAAGTGTCGTAGTCCCTTTAACTTCCTCGTCAATTTAGCCTCAGGTCTGATTGTCTACACCTAACACCTTGACAAGCCCTCGTTAGGCATTACAGACTATGAACTTCCAGCCTTGCCATAAGCTACTTTTTAGCTGTCGAACTCAGGTCTGGTTAAGCCCCATAATGACGAAGATTCAGGCTAGGGTTTTCGTCAACGGCTTACTACTCCCCCCGAGCGCAAAACTGCTATAGTTAAGCTGACAAAAATCAAGCTAACCGCTAACGATCAAGGTTCTGAACGATGCGCATCCTAGCACTTGTCCCTGGGGGAATTGGCGAGCAACTCCTCTTCTTTCCCACTCTCGCCAGTCTAAAGGCCCAGTACCCTCATGCAGCCATTGATGTCATTGTTGAACCCCGTGCCAAGTCTGCCTATCGAGTCTGTGCCCACGTGAATGAAGTTCTGGTCTTTGATTTCAAGGATCGTAATGGTTTAGCTGATTATCTCAATTTACTCGGCATTATTCGAGACCGCGAGTATGAAGTGGCCCTGAACCTAAGTCGGCAGTGGCAACTCAATCTTTTACTCTGGCTCAATGGCATTCCCTTGCGGGTTGGCTATCAAGGTGAAGGGGCCTTGTTTTTGTCCCAGGCTATTCCTCTCCAAACTGACCAATACGCCGCCGTTACTTACCATGACTTGATTCAGGGGTTTGGCATCCAGTCCTCCTGTCCTCCCCTAACGATTAATGTGCCGAAGGAAGACATCCAGTGGGCTGAGGCGGAACAAAAACGTCTAGGTCTCTCAGAAAGTGGTTATGTTTTAATCCATGGTGGAGCGAGTCGTCTGGCCCGGTTAATGGGGGCCGATAACCTGTATCCCGTGGCCCAATGGCATACGGTCATTGACGATATTCAACGTAAACAACCCAACCTATCCCTCGTCCTGCTACAAGGGCCTGAGGATGAAGACTGGATTGCGGCCATGCGCCGAAATCATCCCCAATTAAGGACGACCCAGCCCAGTGACATCGGTAAATTAGCGGCGATGATAGCCGGGGCCAATTTAATGTTGTGTCCCGATAGTGCGCCCCTCCATCTCTCCGTCGCCGTTGGCACCTATACCATCGCCCTGTTTGGCCCGACCCAAGCGGCTCAACTCATTCCCCCTCATCAAGAACGTTGTCTCGGTCTGCAATCCAAAACCAACAAAATTGCCGACATCCTACCGGCGGAAATCCTGGCTAAGGTCTGGCGCGGTTAACGTTCAGGGGACGTTGACCAAAGTTGCTGGAGGGTTTGGGCAATTCTGTCTGCCGCACCGGGAGGCCCTAAGCGTCGAGGGCCATTGTGGGCGATGCGTTCTAGCTTGGCTGTATCTTTCAGTAATTGGGCCAGGGTCAGGGCAACCTGTGGCGGTTCCTCCACCAGGGTGACGGATTCTCCCAGTAGTCGAGTCTGGCGCAGGGCAAACTGACGGTTAAATTGTGGTCCAGTCCCCACAATACTCACCACGGGCTTGCCAAGACCAACGAATTGTTCCGTTGCCGTGCCGGCCATGGCGAGGGCAACTTGGGCCTGGTGGAGATAGGCCGCATAATCGTTTTGACTTAAATGTAAAAAAGCCTGATGGCGCTGAAAAATTTGGGGTTTAATTTCTTGCCACTGATGGACAATCAAGGCCTGGAGAAAAGAAGCGGGATCAAGGGCCGGTGCCAGAGCAGCCAAAACCTGGATGGGTTGGCCAACGAACAGGGTGAAAATTCCTTCCAGAGCCTGGAGCAGACATTGCCAATTGCGTTCTGCTTCTGGGGAGCGAGAACCGGGGAGTAGCAAGATACATAACCCTGGCCCTGGTGATGCAGCTAGCCCATCTGTGTTTACCGCTAGGCCATCCATCATCGGATTACCCAGGTCATAGCTCCTCACCCCTCTAGCTTGAAGGCACTGATGAGTAAGGCTATCCCGAGGAAAAACGGCCCGACAGCGGGGGGATTTCATCAACCCAATTTCCCAGGGATAATAGTCGGCGCCCAGCCAACACTCCCAGAATTTTGTACTGGGCAACCAGCCTTGTCCATCCTGCAGATAATATTCCGACTTAGCTGTGCCAATAAAAGCGTAATCGACTCCACTCAGCCAAGCCAACAACAAAGGGATCAGATCACCCACTGCTAGGATCTGGCCCCCCGACCGTCGCCATTGACGAATGGTGTGCCACTGAGCCAGGGTTAAGGGAATTAAACCAGCCTGTAGGTCTCGCCACAGTTGCCAACTATCCATATAGATAAAACCACCGGAGGGCAGCGTTTGAGCCGGCCCGATTAAGGAAATGTCCTTGGACTGGTAAGTATGGCCGGTTCCTACCAGCGGTAAGGCCTGAATCAAGCTATGGGGACTCAGGGATTGCAAGGCCTCGATGACTTTAACGGCGATGACATCTTCACCATGGCCATTGCTTAGTACCAGTAGTTTAGCCATACCTAGGCCCTAGTCGTGAATAGGGGGAGCTGTATCTTCCTGGGAATCCCCTAGAGGTTGAAGTGGATTAACATCTTGAGCAACGGAAGGAGGAATACCTTTGATGGCGATCAGTGATTCCATCACTTTTTTAACCACCGGCGCGGCTACCGTTCCCCCAAACGTATTTGGGCCTTTCGGTTCATCAAAAACAGCTACCACCACATAGCGAGGATTCTCCACCGGCAAAATAGAGACAAAACTGGTGATTTTAGCGTTAGGAAGATAACCACCCCGGGGAGCAGCCTTCTGGGCCGTACCAGTTTTGCCCCCAATGCGATAGCCCGGAATATAAGCCGCCTTACCGGTTCCGCCATCTACCACCGCTTCCATCATTTTGACAACGGCCTGGGTACTCTCGGGGCGGAAGACGGTTTTCATGGGATAATCGGGTTGCCAATGTAGCGTGTAGCGGGCATCTACTAGGCCCTTAACAACATGGGGAGTGACGAGTTTACCACCATTCGCCACGGCTGCCTGGAGTTGGACAAGTTTAATGGGAGTAATGGAAAGGCCTTGGCCAAAGGCAGCTGTAGCAGGTTCAATAGCCTGACTCACAAATTCGTCCTGAGTTTTTAGATAGCTGGGAACCTCCCCTGGTAGATCAATTCCTGTTTTCTGGTCTAATCCCACCGATTGCAGCAAATGGTAGTAACGTTCTGGCCTAAGCCGCCGCATAATGGCCACCATACCGACGTTACTGGAGGAACGGATCACTTCCGTAATGCTGATCAGGCCCCCGCCGGATTTACTGGCATTAAAAATAGTCCAGGGGCCAACTTTAACGGAGCCAGGATCAGACACATGGTCATCGGGGGAGATCACCTTTTCATCAAGGGCAAGGGCTATATTCACGGGCTTGAAGGTAGAGCCTGGCTCGTAGAGGTCACTCACCGTCCAATTTTTAAAATATTCAACTTTTGACTTGTAGTACTGATTCGGATTAAAGGTCGGTTCATTGACCATGGCCAAAATACCGCCATCCTGAGCATCCATAACTAGTACTGTAGCTCGCTTGGCCTTATATTTTTTAACTTGCTCACGTAGAATTTCCCGAGCGGCCCGCTGGAGTCGGAGGTCGAGGGTGAGTTGGAGTTGCCAATCATTGGACTGTAATAAATCCTGGGGCAGGGAAGCCGGCAGGATCGTTCCATTGCCCGCTCGACGAATGGAAAAACTGAGGGCATTGCGCTCTAGGATCGGCTTTTGACTTAGCTCTACCCCCGCTTGGCCTCGGTGATCCCCATCCACGTAGCCCACCACATCTGCCGCCATCTCATCCTGGGGATAAAAGCGGGCATACTGTTTTTCTAGCTCTAGTCCATCTAGACCCAGGGTCTGAATTTTGCTAGCTTGGGACTCGCTCAAACGGGTAGCCAATTTAATGCCGCTCTCTTGCTGTTGAAAGCGGGAGACCAAGGCCTGGGGAGTTGTATCCCCTAGGATCAAGGCTAACTGCTCCGCAATGTATTGTTTAGGGTCGGGGATCGTTGCACTAGCCTTAAAGAGTTTGGGATGAACGTAGAGAACATACATCAAACGATCTGTCGCCAACACATTACCCAGACTATCGATTACGGATCGACGGGGAATATAGGGTTGTAGGCTTGTTGTTTGTTGAGCCCTGGCCTGACGCTGCAACTTGTCTGCTTGAATGACCTGGAGCTGATAAAGTCGATAGGCTAGACCCAGCATCCCCAGTAACAGGATGCCCCAGACCAACAGTAGACGATAGGTCGGTAGTCCTACGGTCTTCAGTTTTGCAGATGTTCGGGGGGACTTTAGCGGTTTCTGGGGAGGGCGCTTCTTAGCTAAGGGCCTAGGCCCACGGCGAGGGACAGAAGTAGACTTGACACGGGAAGGAGTCATAGGGCAGGCCGAGGGAGAACGGAGAGGAGAAGACAAGGAAAGGCTCAGGCCAATTTTATGATTTTTGGCCCCCAAAATCACCCAGCCCAGGGACGGTGGTCTCGTCTCCTGAAGGGGTAAGGGGCCCAGGAAGGTAATACGTCAATAGGCAAGGGGTTTGTGGTTCAAGACCAAAGGGAGGGTGCTCACCGTGGCTACAGTGGTGCTCTCTCGAGTCAAAGGCTGGCTGGGAAGCGCACTAGTAGGGAGAAAAATATTCTGCTGAGGTGAGACTTTCACAAGGCCAGAATTGGGTTGTTCGGCCTGTTGGGCCAATTGGTTCTTGATTGATTCTGTATTAGCCAAAAGTTGTCGTTCTGTTTGCTGGAGGGTTTTGAGCCTGGCGTACTCTCGACTCCACTGCATTGGTGTATAGACCGTCGAGCCATAAATCCCTAGGGCCAGTGTCACCAGGCCCAGAGTCAGCACGGTGGTTGCCCGTTGAAAGTGGGATAACACTAGCAGAGCCGTCGGTAATTCCTGAACTTGTAGGGTTACGGGAGATGGCGGCCCCATTTCAGGCTTCTGTTCTGGTACCGCATGCACTGCATGGATTCGGGGTATTCGTTCTTGGCGACGACGACTCCTCGGTTGGGACTCAGCAGTGGTAGTGGGCAAAAAATCTTTGGGGAGTGCAGTCATAGCAGGCTCAATGGACAAGAAAAAAGTATTGCTGGTAACAAAATGAGAAAGTTTTCTCCTAGAGTCCCCCTTCTCTTAGGGTTAATGTCGATTTGAGCGAGGGACTTTGTTCCTTTTGAGAACTTTTTATTTTTACTGCCCTGCCCTACATGGTTGAGAAGGCGGCCTAGAAGGTTTCCCGATTGTAGATCAATTTGTAGGAATAATTAATTCCAGCAAGGGATATTTTTCCTAAAAAACCAAGGTGATCGTCACCAAAACTCTGGGGATCATGCTTCTGCTAGAATGACCAATAATGCAAAATAGCTGCGATTACCTGGTGGGTCACGGGAAGACTGTCAATGACCATCGCCAAGCATAACAGCATAAGGTAAAAAATGGAGAATTTAAATAGCCCCCGAGCCGCATCTTTGCTGGTGGGAGACTGTTTGAGGTGCCAGGTTTTTGCCAGGAATTTGATCCCCAAAAGGATGGCGGCTAGACCATAAAAATAACCCGCTTGATGGAGAGGATAAACCAAAAGAAAGCTAAAGGGAACGACCAGCCAGGTATAGATCCAAATTTGATGCACGGTAGCCTCAGTACCGGCCACAACGGGAAGCATCGGAACCTTAACCTGGGCATAGTCCTCCTGAATCATCAGGGCCAAGGCCCAGAAATGGGGAGGAGTCCACAGGAAGATTAGACCAAATAATACCCAAGGCGTCCAAGCTAGCTGATCGGTAACCGCAGCCCAGCCCACTAAGGGAGGAATGGCTCCGGCCGCTCCACCAATGACAATATTTTGGCTACTGTGGCGCTTAAGCCAGTGAGTATATACCAGCATGTAGAAAGCGATCCCGGCCAGGGCCAGACAACCGCTGAGCCAATTAATAAAAATAGCAAAGAGGGCAAAGGAAAGGAAACCCAGAATCATACCAAAGACCAGGGCATGGCGGGGTTGAACCCGGCCCGAGGGAATAGGGCGCTGGCGAGTCCGGAGCATCTCGTAGTCAATATCCTGGTCGTAGATGCAGTTGAAGGTTTGGGCAGAAGCTGCGGCTAAGGTTCCCCCCAGTAAGGTAATTAAGAGTTGACGCCAATCGACCTGTCCTTTGGCCGCAATCCACATGGAAGCAGCGGTCGTAATTAATAGGAGAGGGATGATACGGGGTTTGGTCAGTTGGTAGTAGCTTTTAACAACAGCAAGTAGGTTATCGTGGCGGCGGTCAAGCTGAGTGGTGGTAATCATTAGGCACTGATGAATGGAAGAATAAGGAGGCCGTTAGCGTTGAGCGGGAGTAGAGACTCCTGGGATTACATCCCGGATAGTCAGAATGGTAAAAACCACGAGTATTCCGAATAAACTGGCCCCAATACTGTGGTGGGTAATGGTGAGGAGTTCAATCTGCAGGTGTAGACGGAGAGTCGCGGTACCCACCAGAATTTGCAAGCCTAGTAGACCCAGGGCCATCCAGGCCAATTGCCGTAGACGAGGATTTAAAGCTGGAGTGCGGAGAGCCCAGACCATAGTAATGACAACCCCTAAGCTGGCCGGAATGACTCCCAGGAGATGACTATTCAAAATTCGACAGAGGGGAGTACCGGCAACGGCCAAGCATTGATGGGCGGCCCAACGGGAACCCACGAGCCCCCCCAGAAGGCATTGACCGTAGAGACAAAGGCTGGCTAAACCGCTACTCCAGCGTAGAGGGCCGGCGGTATGGTAGCTGGTGTAGGGCATGAGGAGGCTAGCCATCACCAACAGACTGGCCAAAAATAGCAGAGCGGTAGCCAGGTGGGCCGTCACAATATCAAAGCGTAGAAGTTGGGTCACGGTCAGGCCCCCCAGTAGGCCCTGGACTAAAATCAGTCCCAAGGCCCCCACCGTAGCCCAGGGGAGCCAGCGGGGTAAAATCGTCCGGAACCAGAAACTAAGGCCCACTAATAGGAGGGTGCTGACACCGATGAGGGCCGCATCAAAACGATGGAACCACTCCAGAAAAACCTGGAGATTCATCTGTTGTGTGGGTAGCCATTGACCATAGCAGAGGGGCCAATCTGGACAGGCTAGGCCCGCATTCATTACCCGCGTCGCACTGCCAACGGCCATGAGCAGGAGGGTTGCTAGGGCCAGCTTCCAAATCAGCCGTCGTATCCAAGTCTGAATTAGACTAGGGTTAAATTGTTCATCTCGTGCCAGGGTCGAATCTATCATTACCGTTGGGAAATAGTTGATATAAAAATTTATGACAAGTTGTCGGAGTAAACACTTGCGTCAGATTTTAACGAAGACTGGTAAAAGGCCGGTAGTTTAATCTGAACAACTCCAGGGATTCTTTAGATTTAATTCAGGATCACTCCCCCGCCGAATCCCCGTTACACTGAAAAAAATTTTGTTCCTTACAACCCCGTGTCTCTAACCTCTTCCCTGGCCCGTACTCCCCTCTATCCATTAATCACCGCCGCTGGCGCCAAAATGACTGCCTTTGCTGGCTGGGACATGCCGGTTCAATTCTCTGGACTGAAGCAAGAACATTTAGCCGTCCGTCAGCAGGTGGGCCTCTTTGATATTTCCCACATGGGTAAATTTCGTCTAGTTGGGCCAAAGGTTCTGTCCTTTCTCCAGGGCCTGGTGCCTTCTAACCTACATCGTCTGGCCACCAGTCGAGCCCAATACACGGTTCTCCTCAATGCCCAGGCGGGGATCATCGACGACATCATTATTTATAATCACGGTGGCCCCGCAGATAGAGAAGAAGTCACCCTGATTGTGAATGCGGCCACGACAGAGAAAGACAAGCAATGGCTTTTACCCCACTGTCAGCAAGCCGGAGTGGAATTGCAGGATCTTTCCCAGGAATTGGTTTTGCTGGCCCTGCAAGGCCCCCAGGCCCTGAGCACCCTGCAACGACTGTTCCCGCAGGATTTCAGTGAGCTACCGACCTTTGCCCATCAATCCATAAAGTTTAATGGGGAATCTATTTTTCTAGCTCGTACTGGTTACACCGGCGAAGATGGTTTTGAAATCATGGCCTCGGCAGAAACAGGTCAAAAACTATGGCAGACTTGGCTGGACTGGGGGGTGACGCCCTGCGGTTTGGGGGCCAGGGATACCCTCCGCCTTGAGGCTGGTTTAGGCCTCTACGGCCAGGATATGGATGAGCAAACCACGCCCCTAGAGGCGGGTCTGGGCTGGTTGGTGCACAGGGATAAGCCCGACCCTTTTATCGGTCAGGCCATTTTAGAACGGCAAAGACAGAACGGACTGGCCAAAAAACTAGTGGCCCTGGTGATGGAAGACCGTCACATTGCTCGTCCCGGCTATGCCATTGTCTGCGAAGGCCAACCCGTCGGCCGCGTCACCAGCGGTACGTTGTCCCCGTTTCTTGATCAAGCCATCGCCCTGGCCTACGTTCCTCCGGCCTGGAGCCAGCCAGGCCAAAGTCTGGGGGTCGAAATTCGGGGAAAAATCTATGCCGCTCGTGTTGTTAAACGGCCTTTCTATCGTCGTCCTTAGCGAGTCCCTGAATAGGGATAGGGGCCTTTTTTCCAAGGGAATCGGCTTTAAAGCAGACGGCTTTTTGATATTATGTAGGGTGTTCTAGGTCAATCAGACTCCGCCTGATATTGACCTGTGGCCCCAAAATCGCCCTGACAGCATACTGGTATTAAAAATAACGATAGGAGAACTACAAAATGTCCATTATCTTTCAAATCGCCCTAGCCGCCCTGGTTTTATTTTCCTTTGTCATGGTAGTTGGGGTTCCCGTTGCCTACGCTTCCCCCCAAAACTGGGATCAATCTAAACCGCTTCTCTATTTAGGCTCCGGTATCTGGGCCATTTTGGTCGTCGTCGTTGCTATTTTGAATTTCTTTGTTATCTAAACGGAATCCCTAGGGACGGTGATCCGCCGAGTCCACCCCATTTCGGTGTTTGATCACCGATATTTTTTAGAGTCACCATTTATGACCGTTTTTGAAGGAACGTTTGCTCCGGTTTCACCGCCCTATCGCTTTGCCATCGTCATTGCCCGTTTTAACGATTTGGTCACTGATAAGTTGGTCTCGGCTTGCCAAGATTGCCTAAAGCGCCACGGCATTGATACGGAACCTGACCATGACCAAGTAGATTACGTATGGGTTCCTGGCAGTTTTGAGGTTCCCTTGGTGGCCAGAAAGCTGGCCCTATCCGGTCGCTATGATGCCATTATTTGTCTGGGGGCCGTGATTCGGGGCCAGACTCCCCATTTTGACTTTGTGGCCTCAGAGGCGGCGAAGGGAATTGCCTCCATTGCGCTACAGACAGGAGTACCTGTTATTTTTGGGATCTTAACCACGGACACGATGGAACAGGCCCTAGAGCGGGCCGGCATTAAGAGTAATCACGGTTGGCACTACGCTCTTAATGCCTTGGAAATGGCCAGTCTAATGCGACAAATGCCATCGTCTTTTGCCTCGGGGCAAATCGTTTAGTCTCCGTATGGTGCCTGGAAATTCCCGAGGACGGGGAGTGGTGGTGCTGGGTTAATGTCCTGATTGTGTCACAATCAAGGAAAACCCGATTGGATCACCCTACTCTTCCATGATTCCTACCGTTATCGAAACCTCTGGGCGTGGGGAACGCGCCTTTGATATTTACTCCCGTCTACTCCGGGAACGCATCGTTTTCCTCGGTCAAGAAGTCCGGGACGAAAGCGCCAATCTTGTGGTGGCCCAACTTCTTTTTCTCGAAGCCGAAGACCCCGAAAAGGACATCTATCTCTACATCAACTCTCCAGGTGGGTCGGTTTCCGCCGGTCTGGGTATTTTTGATACCATGAACCAAATCCGCCCCGATGTTTGTACTATTTGCATAGGTTTGGCCGCGAGTATGGGGGCCTTTTTGCTGAGTGCAGGGGCCAAGGGCAAACGCATGAGTCTCCCCAATTCCCGTATTATGATCCACCAACCTCTAGGAGGCGCCCAGGGCCAGGCGACGGATATTGAAATCCAGGCCAAGGAAATTTTGTATCTCAAAGGGTTGCTCAATCAACACCTGGCTAATCACACCAGCCAACCCCTTGAGCGCATCGTCGAGGACACGGAGCGGGATTTCTTCATGTCTGCGGAAGATGCGAAGGAATACGGCTTGATTGACCAAGTGATTAATCGTCGGCCTTCTGCCGTCAATCCCCTCTAGAGCGCCACCTACCCGGCCCTTTCGTTTCTGGGTCGGGAGCGCAGAATATCGATCACGATCTGACCGCCAAAATCAGGAATGGGGGGGGCTTCTTTAGTGAGTCGCACCCGGACTTGGGTAACGCCGGTCAGCGTTAAAATGGCTTCGGCAATTGCCTCACTCAATCGTTCTACCAGGGCAAAGCGAGCCGAGCGTACCAACTGCTGAACTTTTTCAATGGCCTGGCGATAGTCAACCGTATCCTCTAAGCAGTCGCTCTGGCCCGCCTGTGACAGATCCACCCACAACGTCAAATCCACCTCAAACCATTGGCCCAATACCTGTTCCTCGGGTAGGAAACCGGTATAGCCATAGCAACGGATGTTTTGAACATGGATCGTATCACTCATGACAGGCCAGGCAAGTTCACTGAGACAAAATTAACCAAAAACCGTCATCGGCTGTTGTTGGGCCAGAAAACGGTCATAGATCATACTGCGGAAGGTCTGGAGGTCGGACTGCCAGGCCCCGAGGTACTGTTCTAGCACGGGAATCCGGTCAGCGGGGGTTTGGGCCTCTAGACGATAAGTAAAATTACCGCTGAAGAGCAGGGCCTGGAGAGTGGGTTGGTCAGGGATTTGCAGAAGAGCCTGATTGATATTGAGGGTCAATTGGCATCCCTCAAACTGATAGAGAAAGTTAACCCCGGCCTGGACGGGCGCTTTACCAAAATCCTGCCAAGGCCCTGGATTCAAAAGAGTTTGGGTGATATATTTACGGGCCCCATCGGCCTGGTCTGGAAAAGGAATCAAACATTTGGGACTAATGGTCAGACCCAGGTATTCTGCATTGGGGAGTTTTTGCACAAATTGCCGAGTTGTTGCCGCCACAGCCAGATCGTCTACGGCTTTATTCGTCATGGTTTCCATGAAATTGATAACTCGGGGCTGGGCCACAATTCCCAGGCCATTTTTGAACATCAATTGGGAACCATTGGGGCCGACCACGGCGGGACGAGCCAATTCCCACTCATTGGGAATGATGCCACTGAATTTTAAAAATTGCTCACTTAAAAGAGCCGGATCTAGTTCTTTGACCGCCAGCGTCAGGGTAATTTCTTGAATTTCCTTAGGCAGACTGCTGGCCTCGGTGCTAGGGGAAGAAGGCACTGTCGTCATAAAAATACTGAAAAAGTAAGCACAGTTTACACTTAACTCTATTAGGCTAGCATTGACTGTGCTTACCTCGATCGGTGGAATCCCTAGGAAACAAAAGCAGTAGAACGCTTACGTCGATAGGTTTTAGTAATGGCAGGGCTAGAAGACGGGATATCTTCTCGTCCTGGAACGGGCATGTTTCCGTTGCCTGTGGCGGCCTTGAGTACCGGCATAGCAACCGTCGAGGTAACTCGTCCACTAGGCGCCACACTATCCGTTTGCAGTAGGAGAAGCACAACGGGACTACTTTGCAGCTCTCGTTTGATCAAACGCTGGAGCACCGCTTCCAATTCCTGGCGCAGGGCCTCCCAACGCATCTGGGCCTTGCCATTACTTGTTTCGACAAATTCCTGCCATCGTTCTACTAAAAAGCGCTCTAAATTCCGCACAATTAACTGCTGAAAGAGGGGTCGTTCCACAATCATCACCACTCCTCGCAGATGGATTTCCGGTTGGGCCAGGAGCTTCCCGTTGCGATCCACAGCAGCCGCAATGGTAATCACCCCATCTTCGGCCAACTGCTGACGCTCAATCATGGTGTGTTCATGGACAATACCGGCCTGATCCACCAGTTCAATTCCCGACGGCACTTGCCCCCCAATGGCAATGCGCTCTGGCGAGACCTCGATGATGTCGCCATTATTCACAATCACCGTATTTTCTGCCGGGATCCCCATGGCCTGAGCCATTTGGGCATGTTTGACCAGCATTCGGTATTCCCCGTGAACCGGCACAAAGAATTTAGGCTTGGCCAGGGCCAGCAACATTTTGTGTTCTTCCTGGGAAGCGTGACCAGAGACATGGATGCCTTTATCTTTGCCGTAGATGACCTGGGCTCCCTGCATCATCAAACGATCAATGGTATTAACCACGGCAATGGTGTTACCGGGAATGGGATTGGCCGAGAAAATTACCGTATCGCCGGGGCGAATTTTGATTTGGGGATGTTCTCCCTTAGAAATACGGGTCATAGCCGCCAAAGGTTCTCCCTGGGAGCCAGTAGTCAGAATCAGAATTTGATTGTCGTTTAAATTACGGGCGGCCTTGAGGGGAATAAACAGGTCATCGGGGCACTTGATGTAGCCCAGTTTGCGGGCGTGGGCAATGACATTCAGCATAGAACGGCCCACCACCGCTACTTTACGGCGGTGGCGCAGGGCCAGACTGAGAATAATATTGACGCGATGGACGGAGGAGGCAAAGGTCGTCACCATCAAGCGGCCCGCTGCTTTAGCAAACTCCCGGTCTAGGTTAGGAACCACAAACTGTTCCGAGGGGGTAATGCCGGGGACTTCAGCATTGGTGGAATCACTCAGCAGGCAGAGAACGCCTTTTTCACCGTACTCAGCAATGCGATGTAAATCAAAGTGCTCGCCGTCCACGGGGGTATGGTCGATTTTGAAATCACCGCTGTGGATCACCACTCCCAAAGGGGTATGAATAGCCACACTAAAACTATCGGCAATGGAGTGGGTGTTACGAATAAATTCCACCACAAAGGATTTGCCGAGGCGGACAATTTCCCGAGGAAGGACACTCTGGAGTTTGGTTCGCTCTAGCAAACCGGCTTCTTCCAACTTATCCCGCAGGAGGGCCATAGCCAGACGGGGACCGTAGATGATGGGAATATTCAGTTGCTTGAGATGATAGGAAATGCCACCAATGTGGTCTTCGTGACCGTGGGTAACGATCATCCCCTTAATTTTGTCTCGATTTTCCCGCAGATAGGTCATATCCGGTAAAACAATATTAATGCCGTGCATTTCATCCGTGGGAAAGGCAATACCGGCATCTAACAAGATGATTTCGTTATCGTACTCAAAAACGCAGGTGTTTTTGCCAATTTCGTGGAGACCACCGAGGGGAATAATTTTCAGTTTGGGTTGGTTATTCAATGTAGCCATTGTCCTCCAGAGAGATAGGTAGAAAGGTAAGGATTTGAGGGAAAGGGAAAAAACTGGGAAGAGGCGAGGGGACCGGGAAATACCTGGAAAGCAATTGGGATCACGGCCCCATAAGTTAACGGGTTTTAATGCAAATCTTCAATGATGTAAAGGTTAGCTCTTGTACCAAAGACATCAGGGAATAAATTAACAATTCACCAAGGTATTTCAAGCTGATAGTCAATGTTTGTTGCGGGATACTTCTGAACGTGCTTCATGGTTTTTCTTTCGTATAAGCTTAACATAGGCCCTGAAAATTTTCTAAAGAAAAATTGCGAGGGACAGGATTTTAAAAAGCAGTAAATGGAGGGTAAACTCCCGCCTACTGAAGGGTCATCGCCTAACTTTGCGGGGACAGCAAATTAAAATCTTGGAGTACTTGGATTAAACCCCCTTGAAGAGAGTCTGGTAGTTCGCAGAGGGGGGGACGGAGCCCTCCGACGGGCCAGCCTTGGAGTCGCAGGGCCGCTTTGATGGGAATAGGATTTGTCGTACAAAATAGCACTTTGAATAGCGGGAGTAAGGTGAGGTGAATATCGATGGCTTGGGTAATTTGTCCCTGGAGAAAGGCCTGGATCATGGTTTGAATTTGTGGGCCGACCAAATGGCTAGCAACACTGACCACCCCAACCCCACCAGTACTCAGCAGGGGCAAAGTCAAGACGTCATCACCGGCATAGAGACTAAATTCCTTGGGGGTCAAGGCCCGAATCTGAGCGGCCTGCTCGAGACTACCTGTCGCATCTTTAATGGCAATAATGTTATCAATTTGAGCCAGCTTGGCAATGGTTTCTGGTTGGAGGGATTGTCCCGTCCGGCCAGGGATATTGTAAAGCATGATCGGCAGGTCTGGCGCACTGGCGGCAATAGCCTGGAAATGGGCGTAGAGGCCCTCCTGAGGAGGTTTATTGTAGTAGGGAACGACCTGCAAAGACCCATCTACTCCTAGCCGGGCAGCGGTTTGGGTAGCTTCAATCGCCTCTGCGGTGGCATTCGATCCAGTGCCGGCTAAGACCTTGACCCCCGCCCCGACGGCTCCCTTGATCACCTGAAATAGACGATGTTCTTCTTCCCAGGTCAGTGTTGGGGATTCTCCCGTCGTGCCACAAACCACAAGCCCATCACTACCGTGGTCAGCCAGGTGGATCGCCAACTTTTCTGCCGTCGCGTAGTCCACTTCACCAGCGGAGTTAAAGGGCGTCACCATGGCAGTCAAGACATGGCCAAAGAAGGGAGAAGGCATAGGCTAACGGTCAATCAGTAAAAGTAAGGATTAAGTTTAAGGGGAGGTGGATTAGGGCCTGAGCCAATCCTTCTCCAGAAGGAGTTCGGCAATTTGCACCGCATTCAGGGCCGCTCCCTTGCGAATTTGGTCGCCGCACAGCCACAATTCCAGTCCACAAGCATGGGAAATATCTTGGCGAATCCGACCCACCAGAACCTCATCCTGGCCTGTCGCATCCAAGGGCATCGGGAAATAGTTAGCCTGCCAATCTTCCACCAGTTTTACCCCAGGGGCCTGGGCCAGAATCTCCCGCGCCGTTTCTACAGCAAAGGGCTGGTCAAACTCCAGGTTAACGGCTTCTGAGTGGGCCCGCAAGACGGGAACCCGTACACAGGTGGCCGTCAGGCGCAGGTCAGAATCACCAAAAATTTTACGGGTTTCATGGACCATTTTCATCTCTTCCTCACAGTAGTGATTCTCCGTGATCGGGGAGTTGTGAGGAAACAGATTAAAGGCCAAGGGATAGGGCAAGACTTCGGCCGTCGGGGTCTGGCCAGCGAGGATGACCTGGCTTTGTTGTTTAACTTCAGCTATGGCCCGGGCCCCAGCTCCACTTGCGGACTGATAGGTCGAGACGACCAAACGACGTATGGGCTGGCGTTGATGTAAGGGATAAACCGCAACCCCAAGTAAAATTGTCGTGCAGTTGGGGTTGGCAATGATGCCTTGGTGTTGAGCGGCGGCCTGGGGATTAATTTCCGGAACCACCAGCGGCACCGTGGGCTCCATCCGAAAGGCACTGGAGTTATCGATCATCACGGCTCCTGCCTCCGTGATGGCCTTAGCCCACTGCTTGGAGGTACTCCCCCCCGCGGAGGCCAAGACAATGTCGACACCTTGAAAAGCTGAGGCGGTTACCGCTTCCACCGGTAGGGCTTCCCCCTTAAAGGTCAAGGTTGTTCCCGCAGAACGGGGAGAGGCCAAGAGCTTTAAATGGCTGAGAGGAAACTGACGACTCGCTAAAAGGTCTAAAAGTTCAGTCCCTACTGCTCCTGTTGCCCCCAAAATGGCAACTTGCACCGGTCTAGACAAGGGTTACGCCTCCGTAAGATTGAGTGGTTAGATGGCGAGGAATTGATTCCGTCACGAGAAAGACTACTGGCCCTGGGCAACTGGGGGGATTGGACTGAGGAGGTGTCGGCCCCACCCACTAAATTTTTCGCAGAAAACTCATTTTCTGTCCGCAAATATACTATTATCAGAAGGGCTAATTGGGAAAGGTTGCTTTCGCACAAAACAACGCTGATTTATCCTACTTAGAGGGCAAGCAGAACCCATTCGCTTCCTCAGCATACCATGGGCAGTCCGTTAAGTCAGGATTTGTCATTCAAGACAGCATCATTTTTCCCTTCCCTCCGAACGTTTAGTAATCGAGATCCACAGAGAATGAAAGTTACCCAGGAAAAACTCCCGGACAGTCGTATTGGCCTAGAAATTGAAATTCCGGGCGAAAAATCGCAAAACACCTATGATACTGTTGTTAAAAATCTGGCCCGTACCGCCAATATTCCTGGGTTTCGCAAGGGTAAGGTTCCCCGTCAAATCCTACTACAACGTCTTGGCAGTTCCTACGTGAAAGCTGCAACTCTAGAGGAACTCCTACAGACGAGTATTAAGGATGCGATCTCCCAAGAAAAGATTGAATCCCTAGGTAGCCCCAGCTTACGCTCTAATTTTGAGGAACTAGTTCAGTCCTTTATCCCTGGTGTTCCCCTCACTGTTTCTATCGCCGTGGATGTGCCGCCTACCGTTACCCTTGGAGAGCTCGAGAATCTTACGGTACAAGCGGAAGAAACGCTCTACGATCCTCAACAAGTGGAGGATTGGCTAGAAGAGCGCCGCGAGGCCCAGGCAACGTTGATTCCAGTGGAAGACCGCCCGGCCGCTCTAGGAGATGTGGCCATCGTGGACTATCAGGCCTATCGTCTTCTGGAGACGGGAGAACGGGGTGAGGCCATTGATGAAATCCATGGCACTGATTTCAAAGTGGAACTGGAGGAGGGCCGCTTTGTGACAGGTATTGTCGAGGGCATCACCGGTATGGCCTTGGATGAAAATAAAGATGTAGAAGCCAGTTTCCCCGAAGACTATCCCCTAGAAGCTGTTGCTGGGGACACGGTTATTTTTAACGTGACGCTTAAGGAAATTAAAGCCAAGGAATTACCGGAACTGGATGATGACTTTGCTGATGAGGTCAGTGATTACACAACGCTGGCAGAATTGCGAGAGAGTCTCGAAAAGCGATACCAGGAAGAAGCGGCCGATAAAACCAAAGCCAGCATCCACGACGCCATCCTGAAAGAATTAGTCAAGGTTTGTAGCGTAGACTTACCCGATACCCTGATTCAGGAAGAAACCGGCCGGGTGCTGACCCAAACGGCCATGCAAATGGAGCAGATGGGTCTGGATGTCCGTCGTCTCTTCACCGAAGAGATGATTCCCCAGCTACGGGAAAATGCTCGCCCCGAGGCCATTGAACGGCTCCAGCAGAGCCTCATTCTCTTAGAAATTGCCAAAATTCACGCGATCCAACCCGATCCAGAGGCTCTCCAGACCCGGATCGATGAAGTGCGGACTCAGTTCAAAGGCCAAGCCATTGACGAAACCAAGCTCCAAACCGTGATTACTGAAGAGATGACCCAAACCCAGGTGCTGGATTGGCTCCAGGAAAAAGTGACGGTAGAGTTAGTCCCCCTCGGCACCTTGACGGCGGCGGAAGCAGAAGAAGACGTGACGACTCTGGAAGCAGAGGTGACGGAGACCGCCGATGCGGCCCTGGCAACGGAAGCCGTCTAAAATCCGGCAGCTCACTGCAACGACTGGTTTAGGGGCGCTATCTGGACAGCAATTCCCCCTGAACCAGCAAACTATGTCAAAATTAAGGCACCCTTTCCAATCTGGAGCGTCCTGGCGATTCTTTTGCCAGAGCAATATTCCCACACTATTTTCTCTTTTTCTGGTTAGCAACCATGGTTCAATCCCGCTCTCCCCGCTATTCCTATCGCAGTTACTGCCAGCCTGATATCCACAATGTGGTGCCCATGGTGGTTGAACAATCTGGCCTCGGTGAGCGTGCCTTTGATATCTACTCCCGGCTCCTGCGAGAACGCATCATCTTCTTAGGAACCCCCGTGGATGACCAAGTGGCGGATTCCATCGTGGCTCAACTCCTCTTCCTCGATGCCGAAGACCCGGAAAAAGACATTCAGCTCTACATCAACTCCCCCGGTGGTGGGGTCTACGCAGGCCTAGCCATCTACGATACGATGCAACAGATTCGCCCGGATGTGGCCACCATCTGTTTTGGTCTAGCCGCGAGTATGGGGGCCTTTTTACTGTCTGGCGGTACCAAGGGTAAGCGTATGGCTCTGCCCAGTTCCCGCATTATGATCCACCAGCCCCTGGGCGGGGCCCAGGGCCAGGCCGTCGAGATTGAAATTCAAGCCCGAGAAATTCTTTACATCAAGGAACGTCTCAATACCATGCTGGCGGAGCACACGGGCCAGCCCATGGAACGGATTAGTGCGGATACTGAACGCGACTTTTTTATGTCTGCTCAAGAGGCCCAAGAGTATGGCTTGATTGACCGGGTGATTTCTCGCCCTGACCTGCCCGACCCCTCTATTCCCGTTACTTCCCTCGGTTAACGCCATGTCTAAATATGACTCCCATCTCAAGTGCTCCTTTTGTGGTAAATCCCAGGAACAAGTCCGCAAGCTGATTGCAGGCCCGGGAGTGTATATCTGTGATGAATGCGTAGAACTCTGTAACGAAATTTTAGATGAGGAATTACTGGAGGCCCAGGGGGCTGTTGGCCCTACTTCTCGTCCTCCAGAGAAACCTCCCCGTAAATCCCCCCCACGGGCACCCTTGACCCTAGAGCGCTTGCCCAAGCCCACGGAAATTAAGCAGTATCTAGATGAATACGTGATTGGTCAAGATGAGGCTAAAAAAGTCCTCTCCGTGGCGGTCTATAATCACTACAAGCGTCTGACCCTACTCCACGATGCCGGCGAAAAGACCCCGGCGGTAGAATTGCAAAAGTCTAATATTTTATTGGTTGGCCCCACTGGCTCCGGTAAAACCCTACTAGCCCAGACCCTCGCCAAAATTCTTGATGTTCCTTTTGCGGTAGCCGATGCGACCACCCTAACGGAAGCGGGTTACGTGGGGGAAGATGTGGAAAATATTCTCCTGCGCCTGTTACAGGTAGCCGATCTCGATGTGGAGGAGGCCCAGCGGGGGATTATTTATATCGATGAGATTGATAAAATTGCTCGCAAAAGTGAAAATCCCTCCATTACCCGCGATGTTTCTGGGGAAGGTGTTCAGCAGGCCCTGCTGAAAATGCTGGAGGGAACCCTAGCCAATGTCCCTCCCCAGGGCGGCCGCAAGCATCCCTACCAGGATTGCATTCAGATCGATACCAGTAACATTTTATTTATCTGTGGCGGGGCCTTTGTCGGTCTCGAAAAGGTGGTAGAGCAACGCCTGGGTAAAAAATCCATGGGCTTTATTCGTCCCGGCGATAGTCCTAGCAAGGAAAAGCGGGCGGCGGATCTGATGCGTCAGGTCGAACCCGATGATTTGGTGAAATTTGGCATGATTCCCGAATTTGTGGGGCGGATTCCAGTCATGACGGCCCTCAATCCTCTCGATGAAGCAGCCCTGGTGGCCATCCTCACCCAACCCCGCAATGCACTGGTCAAGCAGTACCAAACCCTCCTGGGTATGGACAAGGTTAATTTGGAGTTTAAACCCGATGCCGTTCAGGCCATCGCCAAGGAAGCCTACCGCCGCAAAACCGGAGCGAGGGCCCTGCGCGGCATTGTGGAAGAGTTAATGCTGGATGTGATGTATGAACTCCCCTCCCGCAAAGACCTCCACCACTGTCTGATTACGCGGGAAATGGTGGAAAAACGCTCCACTGCCGAACTGCTCTTACATCCCTCTTCCTTACCTAAACCGGAATCTGCTTAGCTTCAAAGATACTGGCCAAGGACTTCTCGCGGCCCAACTAAAGACAGATAGGGGTCTTGTAGATAGGTCTGGGCGACTCGCTGGGCATCTGCCGAGGTCACCTGACTAATCTGTTCTTGAAAAAGGCTATCGAAGGCAATTCCCAGGCCCAGGGCCTCGTACCAGCCAAAGAGGTGGGCAATTTCCCCATTAGTTTGTTTTCCCAGGGCATACTGGCCCAGAAGTTTATTTTTAGCCGTTGTTAGCTCAGCCTCGCTCAGGGGATGATCACATAAACGGTCGGCTTCGGCCCGTAGGCCCTCAATGGCCGTAGTCGTATTGTCCGGCGCTGTACCCATGTATAGAACAAACTGGGAGACGCCTAGACGGGTGGGATAAAAGGCTGACACATCGTAGGCCAGGCCGCGCTTTTCCCGGAGTTCTACAAAGAGACGACTGGACAGGCCGTTGCCCAGGTAGGTATTCAACAGCTTAAGGGCCGCATAATCCTCACTCGTCACCCCAGCGCCCAGATAGCCCAACATGATAATAGCCTGCTGAGTACTCTGGGGTGTGGTGCTACAGTAGGGCCGGGCCTTGAGAGGCGGCAGGGTCGGGGTTAGAACCGATTGGGACGGGATTGTCCAATCCCCGAAGGTATCTTCCAGTAACTGGAGCATCGGCTCGATCTCTAGACATCCCGCCAAGCTAATCACCAGGTTGTCGGGACGAAAATAGGCCTGGTGATAATCCACCAGATCCTGACGATGGAGGAGGGGAATGGTCTCTTCCTTGCCCAGCACCGAAAGGCCATAGGGGTGTTCGGGGTACATGGCCTGGCGCAGTTGCTGAAAGGCCACATTGAAGGGTTGTTCCCGTTGGGATTGTAGGGATTGCAGGGTCAAACGCTTTTCCAACTCAATTTCCATTTCGGGAAAGCTGGGATAGCGTAAAATTTCCGCCGCCAGGGCCAGAATGTCTGGAAAATCTGCCGTGACTGTTTTGAGGTTAATCAGCCAATAGTCGCTTGCCGCATCAGCCCCCAAACTGGCCCCCAGGGACTCCACTGCCTCCGCAATGTCTAGGGAGGATAAATGCTGGGTTCCCTTGGTGATCACGGTTGCCAACAGATGGGATAAGCCCGCCTTACTGGGGGAATCCCAGGAAGAACCGGCCTTTTTCAAAAAAATTCTGCCGGCAATCAACTCCGCCGCTGAGTTTTCAGCCAAAATCACGGTAATGCCGTTAGCCAGAACAACACGATGCAGAGATTGGTGATGCCGCATGGAAAGTTAAATTAAGGAAAAAGGAAATAAATATGATCTTACCCTAGTCTTCTGACCGCAGAATCGTCACGGCATAGTAATCTGGGGAAAGGTATTGCTGGGCTAGTTTCTGTAAAGTGGGAGCTGTCAGATTTTGAATAATTTGGGGATAGGCCAGGGCCGACTCGGCCGACGCCAGAGTATGGTAATAGCCGTAGAGCCCGGCCAGTTGACCAGGAGTTTCGGTGGAGAAAATATAGTCGTGGCACAGTAAACGTTGGGCGCGGGCCAACTCCTCGGCGGAAATCGGCGCTTGCTGGAGATGACGGATACTGTCTCGAATCCAGGCCTCGACCCGTTCTAAGTATTCTGGCCCTAACCAAGCTGTCAGGCTAAAGAGACTGGCTTCTTTTTGCAAAGAGAAACTACCGTGGATATCTGCCACCCACTGCCGTTCTTCCCGCAATTGACGGACTAAGCGTGCACAGCGGCCCCCCGTGAGTACGGCCGATAACAGATCCAGACCGATATTATCTTCTAAACGATTAATGCCAGGCCCTGTCCAGCCCATCATCAGTTGGGCTGCTCCCAGGTTGGGCCAGACGTGTTCTTGACGACGAATTTCCACCAAGGGGGGACTGGCCTCAAAGTGGGTGGGTGGGCATTCCGAGGGCACGAAAAATTGTTCAAAGGTGTTTTGAATTAACTGCAGGGCCTGGCTTTCCGGAACATCTCCCACCATTACTACTGTCATATTATCCGGCTGGTAGTGGGTGCGATGAAAACACCGCATTTGGTTGGGGGTGTAGCCCTGGAGTTGGGCGGCGGTGCCTAGCACCGAGCGTCCGTAGGGATGGTTGGGATACAAACTCTGGCACAGGCTTTGGAAGACGAGCCAATCCGGGTCATCCTCACTGCCCCGAATCTCTTCTAGTACCACATCCCGCTCGCAGTAAAATTCTTCCTCGGGAATTTCGGCCTGGAGTAGAATCTCGGCCAGGTAGGGTAAAGTTTGGGGTAGGTAGGCCGAGGCCGTGGTCAGAAAGAAATGGGCATAATCATGACTGGTGGCCGCATTGGTCATGCCTCCGTTGCATTCGATCACTTGGTCAAAAACGCCGGGGGGAATCCGCTTCGTCCCCTTAAAGATCATGTGCTCGAGGAAATGGGCCATACCAGGCCACACATTGGGTTCCACAATCGCTCCTGCCCGCACCCAAACATCCACCACTGCAACCGGAATAGTAGGCAAATACTGATGAATCAGGGTTAAGCCGTGGTCAAGGGTAAAGATACGAGCCGGAAAAGAAGCCTGGGGGGAATGTTCCTGTAACTGCACCAATCATCATGCCATTTGTTTAACTTAATGGTAGATTATCGGGCGCTTTACGCTTCATTAACCTTTTTGAATTGTCGGAGAATCTTGATAAGAAGCACCACTGCGCCGTTTTACCTCAGTTTATGACCTGGGTTCACCAGGGGGGTATCACTGGTTTCTGCTTTCGTTTCCGAGTCAAAGCTCGGTTTACTACCACGAAACTCGTTAAGGACACCCGTATTTTTCAAGCATAGATCAAAAAACTTTGTTGGCAGTCACCAACGCAGTCGTAAGCTTCTTCGCTATTGTAACGTAACTCTTAAGAAAATTTCTAGACAACATTTGCCCTATCCCTAGACCAAGCAATTTTATTTAGGGGAGACTGTCCTCTGTGACTTTATCCGCCCCGATGATGTGGCTCAGGGCCTGTAGTCGCTCCCAATCCAGAATAGTAATTTGGGCACCATTGACGGTAATGATTCCTTCATTGCTGAGACGATAGAAGGCCCTCGACAGGGTGGCGGGAACAGTACCCAGGGCAGCCGCTAGTTGCGTTTTCGTTAGATCTAAGGTAATGGTATTAGTTAACGGCACAGGGTCGCTGGTGCGGCCAGAGTTGGGATGGCTCAACTGGAGCAAATACTCTGCCAGTCGTTGGGGCACATCTTTAAAAGAGAGATTTTCAATGACGCCGACTAAATGGCGCAGGTGCTTGGATAAGCTAATTAGCATATGAATAGTAATACTGGGCTCAGCCTGCAAGAGGGCCAAGAAAGCCGGGCGTGGAAAGAAGAGCAGTTCAGTCCAATCCAAGGCAGAAGCACTGGCCGGGAATGGCTGGCCATCCAAGGCGGCGACTTCCGCAAAATTATCGCCTGCCTCAAAAATATTGAGAATTTGCTCCTTGCCCGTGGGGGATACTTTAAATAATTTAACACGCCCTGTTTTTACGACAAAAAAACCTGTTGCTGGCGTCTCTTGCTTAAAAATGAGTTCATTTTTTTGCCAGGTTTGAAATTGAGCAATTTGGAGTAAGTGGGACAATTGCGAAGAAGAAAGTTCACGAAAAATCATGGTGGTTTGCAGCCAATTTCCTAAATCCGTGTTTAAGCTATTCATCTTTGTCGCTAGGGTATCGCCTGGAATATGTCGTTTTTTTTAAAGTTTAATATCTCTTTACATTATTGCAAGAAAATCCTAAAACTTCAGGATGTCTTAAGCTCTATTTTGACTTAAGTCAAAGCAATGGCAGGGGAATTTGCCTAACCTGGAAAGTGCTCAACAATGGAAGATGCAACCATGGCAAATCCAACTTTTGATCTGGCTGACGCCCAGGGCCTTGAACGCCCTAGGCGATTTACTCTCCCGGCGTGGCTTGTACTCATCTGTCTGGTAACGTTTACGGTCTTGATTTCGGCCGGCGCTGCTATTTATAAAAATGCACCCCCGATCCCAGCAACGGTGGTCTCGCCTCAGCAGGAAATGATTCTGACTCAGGAGAATATTCAACACGGGCAGGAAACCTACCTCGCTCGCGGCGGCCAGCACATTGGCAGTATCTGGGGCCACGGCAGTTACCTGGCGCCGGACTGGACAGCGGATGTGTTGCACCGTTGGGGTTTGGCCACTGCTGGCGTCCTCTACAACGGCGATGCCACTTTCGATCAGGCGGATTGGGAAGCGTTGTCGGACAGTGAGCGGGCCTTGCTCCAGGTTGAAGTCCGTAATCAATTTAAGCCCAATCGCTACGACTCAGAGACTGACACTTTAACCTTAACAGCCGCCCAGACGGCAGGCCTGCAAGAGGTTTTCGCTGACTATCACACCCTATTAACCAACGGCTCGGCGGTGCATTCTATTCCTCGGGATTGGTTTACCGACGACACCCAAATTCGGGATGTGACGGCCTTTTTTAGCTGGACGGCTTGGACAGCGGCGGCAAATCGTCCCCATGCGCCCTTTTCCTACACAGCCAACTGGCCCCACGACGATCTGATCGGCAACCAGGCCCCCGGGCAGTTTTTGGTTTGGTCGATTGTTTCGGTGATTGTTTTGATTGCGGCCATTGCCCTCTTTCTATTTATCTATCTGACCCAGGAAGATGCCGAAGAAATCCAGAGCGTGGCGGAACGTCCGGCCCTGCGTCTGGCAACCCCCAGCCAGAAAGTGACGACCCTCTTTTTTGGAGTGGCGATGGCCCTATTTGGGGTTCAGTTACTGATGGGCATGGTCACGGCCCACTACGCCGTGGAAGGGGAAGGCTTCTATGGGGTTCCCCTTCAGCAGTACTTACCCTATGCCGCTTCTCGCACCTGGCATTTACAATTGGCAGTCTTTTGGATTGCCACCTGTTGGTTGGCCGCTGGTCTCTACTTTGGCCCTCGCTTTGGCAAACATGAACCGAAGTTCCAGGCCATTGGTAACGGCGTGCTGTTAGCCGCTTTAACCGTGGTCGTGGTCGGTTCCCTCGTCGGGGCCTGGGCTGGTGTCCAGGGTTATCTTGGCGATAAAAGCTTTTGGTTTGGTCATCAGGGCTACGAGTATGTGGAACTGGGCCGTCTCTGGCAGTTGTTGCTGATCGGTGGTATGGTCTTCTGGCTCTGGTTGATGTTCCGGGCCCTGCAACCGGCCCTGAAAGCCGAAGGCAGTAAAACTGGCCTGAACCACTTTTTCCTCTATAGCGCCATTACCATTCCCTTGTTCTATGCTTCAGGGTTAATGTATACCAATCATACTCCCCTCAGTATCGCAGAGTACTGGCGTTGGTGGGTGGTACACCTCTGGGTAGAAGGCTTTTTTGAAGTGTTTGCGACGGTAGCCATTGCTTATCTCTGTAGTGAACTGGGTTTCCTGAAACGTTCCTCGGCACTACGGGCCACCTACCTGACTACCATTCTTTATCTCGGCAGTGGGGTGATTGGCACCTTGCACCACCTCTACTTTGCGGGGACGCCGGTATTTATCACCGCCATGGGGGCCGTTGCCTCGGCCCTGGAAGTGGTGCCCCTGACCTTGATCGGTTTTGAAGTGGTGAAATCCCTCAAACTCTCCCAGGAGGCCCAGGGCTTTTACCGGATGCCCCTTAAGTTCTTTATTGCGACCTGTGTGTGGAATTTAATCGGGGCTGGGGTCTTTGGCTTCTTGATCAATCCCCCCATTGTTCTCTACTACTCCCAAGGTATTAACACCACGCCCATTCATGCCCACTCGGCCCTCTACGGAGTCTACGGCTCCCTGGCCATTGCCCTCATGCTCTTTGCCCTGCGGGAAATTACGCCGGATCGTTTTTGGGATGAGAAAAACTTCAATTTTGCCTTCTGGTGGATCAATGGCGGCCTGGTGCTGATGATGGTCACTGGCCTGATTCCCAACGGTTTCTATCAACTGATGCAATCGATTAACCACGGGACTTGGTACGCCCGTAGTGCGGAAGTCATTGCTTCTCCTTGGATGCAGGGGACGGTGTGGCTAAGGATTCCCGGTGATCTGGTCTTTACCGTCGGGGCCATGATGCTGATCTACTGTGTTGGTCAAGCGGTGTGGGGAATTTTCCAACAACCCACCCAGGCCCAACCCACAGAATCAAACGTGATTCCCTCTTCTACCAATTCATAGCCAATTACTAATCCATTGCTGAGGCCTGGGTTCGTCATTCTCAAGTCAACATCAATGGATGCTGGCCCGGCGATCCGGCTTCAACCTACTAAGCTCAAACTATTCAAGGAGAGAAGCCGTGGCAACTTTATTTGAAAAACTAGGTGGCGGTGCCGCCGTTGATCTAGCCGTTGATAAATTTTACGAGCGCGTCCTCGCCGATGACCGTATCAAACACTTTTTTGCCGATGTGGATATGGCCAAGCAACGAGCCCACCAAAAAGCCTTTTTGACCTATGCCTTTGGCGGTACAGATAAATACGATGGCCGCTATATGCGCGAGGCCCATTGGGAATTGGTCGCACATCACGGCCTGAACAGCGACCACTTTGACGCCGTGGCCGAGGACTTAATGACGACCCTTCAAGAAATGGGGGTTCCCGAAGACTTGATCGCAGAAGTGGCCGCCATTGCCGGCGCCCCAGCCCATAAACGGGATGTCCTTAATCAGTAGTTTTGTTCATTTACATCAGGATGCAAGTCTTATGATTCGTTTACTTGTTGGTGTTTTGGTCTTTGTGATCAATACCGTTTACGCTAACCGCCCCTATCCTCCCTAGAAAATCTGGCCCCTGGTGTGCTCCAGGGCCAGCTTCCGATCCCTCTACTTGTGGAGTTAAACCATGAATACTTTTCTAACCAGTTATATCGTTGGGGCCATTGTCCGCGACCACCCGGCCCTTGCTATAATCCTCGCTCGACCCGATTAGACGGCGCAACCCTATAATACGGCTGACGGAAAAAGAGCAACATTTTAATTCATTGTTTTGCTTCCTTAAACCAGGGCGATTTTAGCCATGTTTCTCCGGTTGACTTTGCCATCTTGGAATACAGATAAATGACTACCCTAGCGACTCTGCGGATTATTTTGGTGGAACCCGCTGGCCCCCTGAATGTGGGGTCAGTGGCCCGCGTGATGAAAAATATGGGCTTGCAAACCCTGATCCTCGTCAATCCCCAGTGTGACCCCCTGGGAGAACAGGCTCGACAGATGGCGGTGCATGGCCTGGATGTGCTGGAACAGGCCCGTTGTGTTCCTACCTTGGCCAAGGCCCTGCAGGGTTGTCAACGGGCTATGGCTACGACGGCCTTCAGTCGCAATCTCCATTCGCCCCTGGAGGCCCCCCGTCAGGCCCTCCCCTGGCTTCTGGAAGCAGAGGCGACCAGCGCCCTCATTTTTGGCCGGGAAGACCGGGGTCTGAGCAATGAAGAACTGAACTTGGCCCATCGTTTTGTCGGCATTCCTGCCAATCCGGCCTATGCGTCTTTAAACCTGGCCCAGGCCGTGGCTATCTGTGCCTACGAGCTATATCAACATAGCTTCCAGGCCAATGCTTTGCTCCCCCTTGCACCAGAGACGGGACAGGCTCCCCTAGAACATCTAGAGGCCTATTATCAACATCTCGAAACAATCCTGCTAGGAATTGGAGTACTTTATCCCCATACTGCCAAGGCTCGCATGGCTAAGTTAAGACGCATTTACCAAAGAGCCTGCCCGAGCACAGAAGAGGTGGCCCTCTTACGGGGAATTTTGCGTCAAATTGATTGGATTCAGCAACATTTGCCCCCAAAACCGGGTCAGGATGCTTAGTCGCTTAGCCTTTCTCTTGACCTGCCTCTTGTACCCACAGGAATTTTCTGGGGGTGTAAACGCCGGGTTATCTTGACAGTCCGGTGGTTAATGGTACGGTTATAGGCTAGGGTCATTCCCTCCTTTTTTGCTTCCTCCTCAAATACCCATGCCCCGTTCAAGACCCCGCCGCTCGGAGCGTCGCTCCCTTACCCTGGTTGCCTCTCCCTCAGAACAGGCCCCGGAAACAACCCCTGTTGTTAATCCTCGTCCTCGTAGTACAGCTCGCCAACCCAATGTCATTATCGCAACCGGTCTTTACGTTCTGCGCCTCGGTATTCTAGGGGCGGGTCTAGGAGTACTGGCGGGAACAGTATTAACGACCTTTGCCCCGACTCGTTTTCTCTCCCCTGAGGCCTTAGCCTCTAAAAAAATGTCGCTCTCAGCCACAGCTGAGGATTCCCGGCCGATTAAACCTCAACACCTGGTATCTAATCTGAATCAGTGGTTGCAAGAACCCAAGCCCGTCGCCTCAGCCGCTCCAACCGCATCCTCTGTGCCGGAACTGACTGCTCCCCAGCGGTCGATGCCGGCCCCCAGCCAAGAGATGACAGCTCTGACCCAAAAATTGCAGGCCCTGGCCAAGCCGCTCCAGCCGAAAATCAAACCCTACGCCTACTTCATTGATGTAGACAATGGGCAGTACGTTAACCTAGCGGGAACTCAAACCCTACCTGCAGCAAGTACAATTAAACTCCCCATTGTCATCGCCTTTTTTGAGGATGTGGATGCGGGAAAAGTGATGCTCCAGGAACAACTCCCCCTCTCCAAGGATGTGATTGGCAGTGGCTCAGGAGATATGCAGTACCAAGTCGGGAAAGTCAAGAGTTACAGCGCTCTGGAAACCGTCACCAAAATGATTGTAATTAGCGACAATACCGCAACGAATATGCTGATTAAACGTCTGGGGGGCAAACAGGCCTTAAATCAACGCTTCCAGGCCTGGGGGTTAACCCAAACGGTTATTAATAATCCCCTACCGGATCTCGAAGGCACCAACAAGACCAGTCCCCAGGATCTGGTCAAGGCCCTGATCAAGATTCACCAAGGGGATACGCTCTCGCTCAAGTCCCGCGACCGCCTGCTGAACATTATGCAGGGTACTAAAACCCGGACTCTCCTCCCCCAAGGCTTGGAAACAGATGCCAAGATTGCCCATAAAACGGGGGATATTGGTACCCTGTTGGGAGATGCGGGCATTATTGATATGCCCAATGGTAAGCGCTACATTGGTGCAGTGATGGCCACTCGGCCCTACAACGACCCTGCGGCTCGTACCCTGATTCAAAATATTTCCCGCACTGTTTACCAGCACTTTAAGGGCACAACCCCTCCGCCTCCAACAGTGGCCAGTAAACCCGTGAGTAAACCAGCCCCACTGGTAGCTAAGCCCAAGTCCTTGCCTTAGACCAATGCTCCTAATTAGGGCTATGGATCTCTACCCCTCCACCTCCGCTTTTTCTCCGTCACAAGGGGAGGACGAGCGAGGTCCAGTTGTATCGTCGGGTTTTAGAGATTGAGGATTAACCATAACGGCTCAATCCCAGAGGCGACGACGGGCCTGGCCCTGTAGGCGTTGGTGCGCATCCCGCAATAGATTGGGAATAGCCAATTGTTCAGGACAACGGGGCAAACAATCGCCACAGTCCGTACAATGGTGGCCTCGACGGCCAGGGAACCAATGACCCGCATTTTCGAGCATTTGGTAACGATATTGGCCAAAAGCTTGCATGTCGTAAGCCAGGGCCAAATTACGGAGCCGGAGAATTTCAGGAATATTGATGTCCTCTGGGCAGGGTAAACACGCATAGCATTGACGGCAATAGTCCGAGTCGAGGGCCTGTCGGGCCTGGACTTCTAGCCCCTGGAGTCGAGCTTGTTCCAGGGGAGTTAAGGGGCCAACTTGGTCGGCCCACTCTAGAGGTTCCTGTAATTCCTGGGCATTGGCTGGGCCAACGCTCAGCGTCGTAATGCGGGGATCACTGAGCAGAAAACGATAATTCAGGCCCAGGGGCGTGAGGGGATGACAGAGTTCCCTTAAGCGTTGGGGCGGGTTGTAAAGTTGGCCTCCCTTATCCGCAGGAGAAATAATAAAAATGCCTAGGTCGAGGGACTGGGCCAGCGCAATAGCAGGCGCTAGCCGTTGATAGAAGGTGTAGTAGTGGAGATTAACGAATTCAAATAAGCCGGTTTGGATCGTCGAGAGGACGAGTTCCAGGGGGCCATGGGTAGAAAAACCAATGTGTCGAATTTTGCCGGCCGCTTGGGCCTGTTGGAGAACCGAGAAACAACCCCCTGGTTGAGTAACCCAGGCTAGATGCTGGGGGGTATTAATGCCGTGGAGGGCCAAGCAATCCAAGTAATCCACCTGCAAGCGGGCCAGGGAGTCGTCCAACGCTTGGCTTAGACTGGCCGCATCCGGTGTGGGACAGAGTTTGCTGGTCAGGTAAATTTGGTCGCGGGGCAGTGAACGGAATACTCGTCCTAGGTACACTTCGCTGTTACCGTAACCCCGAGCCGTTTCCAGATGATTGATGCCAGCGGCCCAGGCCTGATGGACGGTTTCGGCCATGACGGCTTCTGAGGCCAGACAACGCATGGTTCCCAAGGAAAACACTGACAGGGCCAGGCCCGTTTTACCAAAACGACGATATTGCACTAGGACTGTTCACTTTCTTCTTCGGAGCTAAGGCCAGCCTGTTTGATCAGATCTTCGGGCCGCAGATTAGAAATAAAGTCCCGGAAGGCCTGGCGCTCCTCTTCGTCCGCATCCCGATCCACGGGAATGGAGGCATCGGCAATCACCTCTTCCATCACCCAGATGGGGGTATTTAAGCGCAGGGCGATGGCAATGGCATCACTGGGGCGGCAGTCAATTTCTTTTTTAATTTGGCCCTGTTCCAAGCAGAGAACGGCGTAGAAGGTATTGTCCTGGAGGGAATGGATAATAATGCGGTCAAGTACCAAATCCCAGGCCTGGAAGAGATTGACGATCAAGTCGTGGGTGAGGGGCCGGGTCGGCTTCTGGTTTTCTAGCGCCCCAATAATGGCCCGGGCTTGGTCTTGGCCAATGTAGATGGGGAGGGCCCGACGATCAGAACCGTCTTTCAGTAGAACAATAGGACTGCGAGTAACCGCATCCAGAGCAATTCCAGCAACTTTCATTTCAATCATCGGCCTGATCCTTGGGCTGTAAAGGGACGCGGTGAAGCGCCTTGACCACTCCTATTGTAGAGAATCTTGACCGGGGATTTTCTCCCTGGCCTTGGCCGCCTGCGGTCGGCGCCGCTGCTTGCCCCTTGCTAAAGGCCTCTCCTATGATGGGGGCATCCTCTTAAAAAAATCATGAGAACCATGGAAAATTCTAGAAAACGGCTTAAATCCCTTGGATTTTCGGCCCTATGGGGTCTGAGTATCAGTTTTCCCCTACTATTGCCCCTGGCTGTCCAGGCCCAACGGGTCGGCAATATCAATCCCAGCCAAGATAGCACCAATGTTCCCGGTGATACCACCATCTCGGGGGTTTTTCGGGGCCGGGAAGGGGGAGGCGTGGCCCTCAATAGTGTGAGGCTCTACCTCAATAACCAGGATGTAACCAACCAGAGTACGATTACCAAGGATTTTTTTAGTTATCGCCCCAGTCAACCCTTGGCCCCTGGCCCCCATCAAGTCCGGCTAGAGTTTCAGAATAATCAGGGCCAGCCTAAAAGTACGCAATGGCAATTCGTTGTGCAACAGCCCCAGGCCAGTCTAGTCATTGATGCCGTTACCCACAACGCCGCCAACCAACCCCTGGGCCCTGGTGCCACCTTTTTAGCCACGATCACGGGAACACCTCGGGCCCAGGCCACGATTCTGCTGATCGAAAATGGCCGGGGCATTCGCTCCCTCCCCGTCCAGGAAGTCTCGCCGGGGGTTTACGTCGGTACCCTCAATCTTACTGCTCAGGATCAAATCCAGGAAGGGATTGTGGTGGGGCGTCTGCAACGTAATAATCAACGGGTCTATGCCGCCGCGTCCCAGGGAGTTGTGTTTAGTCCCAATGCGGGCTCCGGCGACGTCCCTAGCGGTCACCCCTCACCCCCGGTTACCAATCCCACGGCCCTGCGGCCGGTATTTACCAACTATCAAAATGGTGACCGCATTACCAGCCGAGGCTTTCGTCTCCAGGGCCAGACCCGGCCCAATGCCCAGTTGACCATCCGTGTGACAACCTCCCTACCCGTCCTGGGGGGCTTTTTAGACTTGGCAAACAGTACGTTAGTGGATCAAACTGTGATTGCCGATAATCAAGGTAACTTTCAAATTCAGGTTCCCCCACCCGCCAATTTTTCTAGGGGCCTGCGTTATCTGATCCGAGCGACAGCTAGCCAGGGGAATCAGACGAGCCCGCCCGTGGAACTCACCCTGATTCAAGAATGATCATGGTCGCGGCAATAGACCCATTGGGCCGGTAGGTCTTGGTAATACTCTTTTTTCCAGATGGGCAGTCGGTGCTTAATCTGGTCGATGATGTAGCGAGCGGCTAAAAAGGCCTGTTCACGATGGCTGGCGGTGGTGCCGACCCAGACGGCGGCATCCCCCAGTTGCAGACTGCCGTAGCGATGGCAAGCAATGGCCCCGTGTAGGGAAAATTGGCCACAGGCTTCGGTTAGGATCCGTTCCCCTTCCTTTTGGGCCAGGGCCATGTAGATTTCGTAGTCTAGGGCCCTAACGGGGTGGCCCTGGTTATGGTTTCTCACCCAGCCTTCAAAGACTACCAGGGCCCCGGCTTGGGGATGTTTTAGCAATTGGTTTAGGGCCTCAGCCTGGATCGCGTCACCCGTCAAAAAAAACTGTTGCATGGCCTAACCTCCCGCCACGGGGGGAATGAAAACCACCGTCACACCAGACTTAAGATCATCATCCAAGTCCGCAAAGTCATCATCAATGGCCACCCGGATAGCATCTTCCGGCAGAGAAAAACCGTATTGAGTGGTCAATTCTCGGTAAAGGCCCCGATAGGTAGAAGCCTCAGTGTGGATCGTTTCTTCTGGGATCAAGGCCGCTTCTCGCAGGGCCGCAAAATATTTAACCGTTACGGAGGTCATGGATCGCTTGCTCGTAGGCTTGGGGAGTGTTGATGTTGGCAATGTCCTGGGGATGGTCGGGGGGCACCAACTGGCAGGGAACCCTTTGCAGGATTTTAACCGGACAGTATTGTTCCTGGGCCAGGGCCTGTTCAAACACCTCTAGGGCCTGGGGCGTATAGAGGGCGCAGAGGGCCTCTGGGAAGGCTTGTTCTGAATTCTGATAACAGGTGGCCACCTTGGTCGGGTCATGCTGGGCCAGCAGTTTTTCCAGCACCGGGGCCTGGACATAGGCCAGGTCGCAGGCCAATACCAACCAGTTGACTTCGGGATGGGTCTGTAACGCTTGATAAATGCCGGTAATTGGGCCCTGGCTCTCCGCTGGGTCTAGGAGCATCGGTAACGTTTCCAGCGCGGTTCCTTGCCATTGCTGGGGCCGGGCCGAGAGATAGACTTTTTCGCAGTATTGTTCCAACAGGTAATAGAGATAGCGAGCATGGGGCTGGCCCTGGTAGTTCAGCAGGGCCTTATCCCGTTGCATCCGCTTGCTCTGGCCGCCGGTGAGAACCAGTCCGTAGACGGGGCGCTGGTGGAGGTCGCTTTTGCCGCCGCTTTTTTCCAGCAGACGCACCTCGCCAATCACCATATCCGGGGAAACGGCCTTGCACATATCGTAAATAGTTAGGGCCGCGATGGTGGCCCCGTGGAGGGCCTCCATTTCAACGCCGGTTTTACCCGTGGTTTTGACCTCGCAGGTCACGGTGGCCAGGAGTTGGGGGTTTAAATGCACCGCTAGTCGGCAGGACTCAATGGGAATGGTGTGGCAAAAGGGAATGGCCTCGGCGGTTTTTTTGACGGCCATCGTCCCGGCAATGATGGCAGTTTGGAAGACGGGCCCTTTTTTCAGCCAGACTTCTTCCCCTTGGAGGTATGCCCGCAGGGCCTCGGGGAGTTGGATCTGGGCCTGGGCTTTGGCCCGGCGGGCCGTTGTGGATTTGGCGGAAACATCCACCATGGTGGGTTGGTTTTGAGCATTCAAGTGGGTCAGCATTCAGCCTCCGATGCGATTCATGGCATGGGATACCTCCGCCGGACGACGGTAGGGTTTCATGCCCAACAGGGATTGGTAGGTGGCTTGGCGTTGGGCCGCCGTTAGGCCCCGTAGGGAGAGGCCCTCGCTTTTCAGCAAACAGGCCCGCATAATGCCGTCCGCCGAGAGCCGCCAGCGGGAACAATAGCCGCAGAAGGGTTGGGATTCCGAGGCGATGAACCCCAAACGGGCTCCGCAAGGCGTCACAAAATTAAAAGAGGTGGAATCCAGGGGACTGGCCACGGGTTCCAGCGTGACCCAGGGCCGGAGCCGGTCGATTAATTCCTGAGCCGAAATAAAGCGCTCGGTTTGTTCCTGGCAAGCATAGCCAATGCGCATGAGTTCTAAAAACCTGACCTCGATTTGTAACTGTCGGGAATAGTTCACAAAGTTGAGTAATTCACGATCGTTTAGGCCCCGCATCATGACAGTATTAATTTTAATTTGAAAACCCCGTTCTTTAGCTTTTTGGATATTTTCTAAAACCCTTGCTAATTGATGGCCATGGGTCATTTGCTGGAAGGCATTGAGTTCTAAACTATCTAAACTAATATTGAGGGATTGAATGCGACAATCCTGGAGCACATCGAGGTAACGGTCGAGCAAAATACCATTAGTGGTCAGGCCAATTTTGCGTAGAGGCAGGCGGGCCAGACGGGTGGCAATCTCTGGGAAAGCCCCTCTCAGCAAGGGTTCTCCCCCGGTTAAGCGTAGTTCTTCCAGGCCGAAGTCAATGAGTTCCGCCACAATGTCTTCGTAGTCTTGGGGGGATAAATAATCCTGTTTATCCATAAAAACGGCATCGACGGGCATACAGTAGCGACAGCGAAGGTTACAGGTATCCGTCAGAGAAAGGCGCAATTTACGAATAATGCGACCGTAGGCATCGATTAAACGAGGTTCTACCATGGCCACCAGGAATAGAAGGGAAACGATTGACCGGCTTCAAAGTCAGAAAACTGCTGGGGCAATTCTAGAAAGCCATCACTCTGGGCCAGGGCCACAAATTCCCCTGAATTTTTCATGGGTAGGGGATAGGCGAGAATCTGGGACTGGGGACTGTACTCAATTTTGACGGGTAAAAAGTAAGTCAAATCCGGTTTAAACGTGATGGACTCTGTTAGTTGAGCATAGCGCCCTGGCCAGGGCAAAAAGTAGCGGTGCAGACAGATTAGGCTGGAAATGGGATTGCCCGGCAGGCCAAAAACCGCCGTGTTGTGGGTGGAATCAACTCCGAACCAGAGGGGTTTCCCCGGTCGTTGCGCCACTCCCTGGACGTAGGGCCTGACGCCCTGGCTTTGCCACACGGTTGGCAGATAATCAAACTTACCCTTAGAAACCCCGCCGGAATAGATCAATACATCATACTCAGTGGCCTGGGCCTGGTAATGCTCCGCCAAAATATCAGGGTCATCGGGCACCTGGTCAATGGCGACGACAGGATAACCCTGGAGCTGCAGGGAGGCCTGGAGGGCATAGACATTGGAACGACGCAATTGATAGACCTGGGGCTGGTCATCGGGGTCAAGCAATTCATTGCCGGTGGCGATCAGCTTAATTTTCGGCCGACGACGACAGCGCAGACGAGTTTGGCCAAAGGAGGCGGCAATCCCCCAACGAGGGCCATTCAGAACAAAGGGAGCCGGTAAAATCACTGCCCCGGCCGGGCAATCACTGTGGGCAAGATGAACATTGTCCCCCGGTTGGCGAGCTTGTTCGAGGGTAATCTGGGCCAGGCCCGCCTGAATCTTGAGATGTTCGTAGGGAATGACTAGATCCGTGCCCAGGGGTAAAACAGCCCCGGTCATCACTTCTAAACAGGCCTGGGGATCGGTGAGAGATAAAGGGGAATCACCGGCCGCAACGGTGCCGAGGATCAGAAACTGTCGTTGCCCTTTGGCATAACTGGCCCAGGAGAGGGCAATACCATCCATCATCACCCGGTCGGCTGGCGGATAAGCCCGGTCTGCGATCAAGGCCGCTAGGGCCATTTCGGGCTGGGGATCTTCCAGGGAAACAACGTCCTCTCCCCAATCGGGCAAGTGTTGGTGAATCAGTTGGCTAGCTTGGGCAACAGTCATCATAACGGCTAAGGTGAATAATCACGCTGAGACTTAAACCTTGACCCTTAATCTAAATTAAAAACCAAGAAGCAAGCGCTCCAGGATTGATATTCGATGTAAGAACTCCAATTAAAAATGCTTTTTCAGCATTTACAGTCAAACTTTGTTACAAATCATACAAATCTTTACATAGAAAAAGATAACGCTAAAGGGGTAATTCTTAAGCCTTGCAGTGCATCGTCCTTTCGGTTTCGACTTTGGCACAACTTGAGGGAAGATGTGTTCCTTTCTTCTCGACCGAATGATGAGCCCAGCGTGAACGGAGTCACCTCCCTTACTTTCCTAAATAAAATTTTTCTATGAGCATTTCTCGTCGCAAATTTCTGCTAACCACCGGGGCCGCCGCCGCGGGAAGCGTTATTCTCAACAGTGTGGGCGATACGATCACCCAAGCGCAAACGATTAGCCCTGAAGTCAAGAAAGCCAGATTAGGCTTTATCGCGCTAACGGATGCGGCTCCTTTAATTATCGCCCAGGAAAAAGGCTTTTTTGCTAAGTACGGCATGACAGAAGTGGAAGTCGTTAAACAAGCTTCTTGGCCCGTAACCCGCGACAACTTAGAACTGGGTTCTGGTGGTGGCGGCATTGACGGGGCCCATATCCTCAGCCCCATGCCCTATCTGATGTCCCTAGGAACCATCACCAAAACGAAGCGACCCGTCCCGATGTATATTCTTGCTCGCTTAAATACTAACGGACAGGGGATCTCGATCGACAATAAGTATAAAGCCCTTAAAGTGGGACTCGATAGCAAAGCCTTTAAAGTAGCTCTGGATAAAGCCAAAGCGTCAGGCAAAGAGGCGAAAATCGCGATGACGTTCCCCGGTGGAACCCATGATTTATGGATTCGCTATTGGTTAGCCGCCGGAGGGGTCGATCCGAATAAAGATGTTTCGGTGATTCCTGTTCCGCCCCCGCAGATGGTAGCCAATATGAAAGTCGGCAACATGGAAGCTTTTTGTGTTGGCGAACCTTGGAACGCCCAATTGGTAACGCAAAAAGAGGGGTATAGCGCCCTGATTACCGGGCAATTATGGAAAAATCACCCCGAAAAAGCCTTCTCGATGCGGAAAGATTGGGTGGATAAAAACCCGAAGGCCGCCCAGGCGATTTTGATGGCGATTCTTGAAGCCCAGCAATGGTGCGACAAGCCGGCCAATAAAGCGGAAATGGCAAAAATCATTGGCGGGCGTGAGTACTTAAAGGTAGCAGTCTCCGATATTCTCCCGCGTCTGCAGGGTAAGGTTGATTTCGGTGACGGTCGTACCTTGAATAACCCCGACTTGGCGATGAAATTTTGGGCGAATAACGCTTCCTACCCTTACAAGAGCCATGATCTCTGGTTCTTAACCGAAGATATTCGTTGGGGTTATCTCCCAGCTAGCACGAATACGAAGGCTATTATCGATAAAGTGAACAGGGAAGACCTCTGGAAGAAAGCCGCAAAAGCAATTAAAGTTCCTGCGAATCAAATTCCCTCGAGTACCTCTCGCGGTGTAGAAACCTTTTTTGATGGGACGAAATTTGACCCAAATAACCCGAAAGCCTACCTTAATAGCTTGAAAATTAAGGCCATTAAGTCCTAGCGCTCTTCAGTTCTCTTTGCATAGCCCAACCCAAGCCTAGGGCAAAGAAACCAAGGGCTCAGGCCCCTGAAACTAAAAAACAGGGGTCTTGTAAGCTGACCCACAACTAAAGTGACGAGGCGTCCAGTCTTATCCATGGTGAACTAACTGTAGAGCAAGGGTTAGGGTCTACTTGATTGAAAAACGGACGCTAAAATGCAAAAACTTAAACCAAAAATGCTTTTTCGGCATCAATATACAAACTTTGTTACAAATCATACAAATCTTTACATAGAAAAAGATGACTCTAAAGGGGTAATTCTTAAGCCTTGCAGTGCATCGTCCCTTCGGTTTCGACTTTGGCACAACTTGAGGGAAGAAGCGTTCCTTTCTTCTCGACCGAATGATGAGCCCAGTGTGAACTGAGTCACCTCCCTTAACTTCCTAGACAAAATCCCTCTATGAGTAGTCTTTCTCGTCGCAAATTTTTGCTAACCGCCGGAGCCACCGCAGTCGGAACCGCCATACTCCACGGATGCACCTCCGGTGGTAACGCTCCTCAAACCCCGGCTTCCCCCAGCACCAATGCCAGTCCAGCGGCGGGGGGAGAGGCTCCAGAAGTGACCAAGGCCAAGTTAGGTTTTATTGCGCTGACCGATGCGGCGCCCTTGATTGTCGCCAAGGAAAAAGGTCTCTTTGCCAAGTACGGCATGACGGAAGTAGAAGTCCTCAAACAGGCCTCTTGGCCCGTGACTCGCGACAACTTAGAACTGGGTTCTGGGGGCGGCGGCATTGATGGGGCCCATATTCTCACCCCGATGCCCTACCTGATGTCCCTGGGAACCATCACCAAAACGAAAAAACCCTTACCTATGTATATCCTGGCCCGCTTAAATACCCAGGGCCAAGGGATTTCTGTTGCCAATGTCTATAAAGAGTTAAAAGTGGCCCTGGACAGTAAGCCCCTGAAGGAGGCCTTTGCTAAGGCCAAGGCGGGAGGCAAGGAATTGAAGGTAGCTATGACTTTTCCCGGGGGAACCCACGACCTCTGGATGCGTTACTGGCTAGCGGCTGGCGGCATTGTTCCTGGTAAAGATGTTTCTGTAATTCCGGTGCCGCCTCCGCAGATGGTGGCCAACATGAAGGTCGGCAACATGGAATCCTTCTGTGTCGGTGAACCCTGGAATGCGCAACTAGTCAACCAAAAATTAGGCTATTCTGCCCTGATTACCGGCCAACTCTGGAAAAATCACCCGGAAAAGGCCTTTGGTATGCGCAAAGACTGGGTGGATCAAAATCCCAAGGCCGCCCAGGCCCTGCTCAAAGCGGTTCTGGAAGCTCAACAATGGTGTGACGACCCCGCCAATAAAGAAGAAATGGTCAAAATCATCTCTGACCGTCAATACCTGAAGGTGCCACCCAAGGATATTCTGGGCCGTCTCCAGGGCAAGGTCGATTTTGGCGATGGCCGGACGATTGATGACCCAGACCTAGCGATGAAATTCTGGCGTGATAATGCCTCCTATCCCTACAAGAGCCATGACCTCTGGTTCCTCACCGAAGATATCCGCTGGGGTTATCTGCCGGCTAGCACGGACACGAAAAAGATTATTGACGAAGTGAACCGAGAAGACCTCTGGAAACAGGCTGCCCAGGCCATCGGTGTTCCCGTCGAGCAAATCCCCACCAGTTCCTCACGGGGAGTCGAAACCTTCTTCGATGGCGTTAAATTTGACCCCGAAAATCCGAAGGCCTATCTCGATAGTTTGAAGATCAAAACGATTAAGGCCTAGGCTTCCCTGTGTTTCTCTCCTCCAGTCCTAGAGAGGAGAGACGATATCCCCACAAAAAGTTTCATTGTCCCCTATCCCCTTTCCAGTTAGTTTCTATGGCCAATATTGCATTAACTCCCCCGAAAGCCCGCCGCAATCCCTGGGGCTTTTTACTTACTTTTAAAAAAGTTTTGCGTCCCCTGGCCGCCCTGGCGGTGATCCTAGTGGTTTGGCAACTGCTCTGTTCTGGGCCAAACCCCAACCTTCCTAGTCCTTGGACAGTGCTCCAGGAAACTTGGGATCCGCTGATTATTAATCCCTTTTTTGATAATGGCGGTACGGATAAGGGCCTGGGCTTGCAAATCTTCGCCAGTTTAACGCGGGTGGCCGTTGGCTTTACCCTCGCAGCGATTGTCGGCATTGCCTTGGGTATTCTCATTGGTACTACAAGGGTCATGTACGATGCCCTTGACCCGATTTTTCAAGTCTTGAGAACCATTCCGCCCCTGGCCTGGTTGCCCATTGCCCTAGCGGCCCTGCGGGAAAGTGAGCCTTCGGCTATTTTCGTTATTTTCATTACCTCGATTTGGCCAATCATTATCAACACAACTGTTGGGGTTCAGCAAATTCCCCAGGATTATCGCAACGTTTCGCGGGTGCTTAAACTGTCGAAAACTGACTACTTTTTTAATATTCTTTTCCCGGCCTCCGTTCCCTATATTTTCACCGGCCTGCGCATTGGCATTGGCTTATCTTGGTTGGCGATTGTGGCGGCGGAAATGCTTGTCGGTGGTGTTGGTATCGGCTTCTTTATCTGGGATGCCTACAACAGTTCCCGCATGAGTGAAATTATTTTGGCCCTGATTTATGTCGGGATCGTGGGTTTGTTACTGGATCGCTTTATTGCCTTCCTCGCTAGCCTCTTTGTTCCGGCTGAACAAAAATAGCGCTGACCTGGCCCTTGGAGGGGAGTCAGCACCTCTCCTCCCCTTCTCCCCGTTTACCTTCGTTCTCCATCGCGCCTATGTCTACCTTTATTGAAATTGACCACGTTGACCGCATTTTTCCTCTGGCCAACGGTGACCGTTACATTGCCCTTAAAAATATTGAATTAAAAGTCCAAGCCGGGGAATTTGTTTCCCTAATCGGCCATTCCGGTTGTGGTAAATCCACCTTGCTAAATATGGTATCCGGCCTGGATAAACCTACCTTTGGCGGTGTCATTCTCGAGGGACGGGAAGTCACAGGGCCAGGGCCCGACCGCATGGTTGTCTTTCAAAACTACTCCCTCCTGCCCTGGTTGACGGTACGCAATAACATTGGCCTGGCGGTTCACCGCGTCCTGAGGGATTTACCCAAGGCAGAACGGGAAAAAATTATTGATGACCATATTAAACTGGTGGGCCTAGAACGGGCGGCCCATAAACGGCCGGGGGAACTGTCGGGAGGGATGAAACAACGGGTAGCCATTGCGCGGGCCCTGGCCATTCGCCCCAAGGTGCTCTTGCTCGATGAACCCTTCGGAGCCTTGGACGCCCTCACTCGGGGCAATCTCCAGGAAAAGCTGATGGAAATTGTCGAAGAGAGCCAGGTGACTTGCATTATGGTGACCCATGATGTGGATGAGGCCCTGTTGTTATCTGACCGGGTGGTGATGCTCACCACGGGCCCTGAGGCCCACATTGGCCAGATTTTAGAAGTCCCCATTCCCCGGCCCCGCCATCGTTTAGAGGTGGTCAACCATCCCAGCTACTACGCTCTACGCAGTGAGATGGTCTATTTCCTTAACCAGCAGAAACGGGTGAAAAAAGTCGGCTCCATTCAGGCCCCCATGGTCATGGCGGGCAATGGTCTCGAAAAGATCAATCTCAATCTGGGCTTTATTCCTCTCACCGACTGTGCTCCCCTGGTGATCGCCCAGGAAAAGGGTTTCTTTGCCGAACAGGGCCTGACCAATGTCAATCTGGTGCGGGAACCCAGTTGGCAATCCATCACCGAAGGTATTACTGATGGTCGCTTAGATGCCGCGCAAATGGTGGCGGGGATGCCCCTGGCCCTCACCTTGGGCCTCGGTGGCCGGGCCTCCTTGCCGATTATTAATGCCTTAGTGCTCAGCCGCAATGGTAACGCTATTACCCTCAGCCAAAGCTTTGCCAAAGCTGGCGTCAAGACCCTAGAGGATTTCAAACAATACCTCAGCCAAACCCCCGACAAGATCCATTCCCTGGGCATGGTTCACCCGGCCTCGATGCAAAATTTACTCCTGCGCTACTGGCTAGCCTCTGGGGGAATTGATCCGGATCAGGACGTTAATCTGGTTCGCATTCCGCCGGCCCAGATGGTGGCGAACCTGAAGGCCGGCAATATTGACGGTTACTGCGTCGGCGAACCCTGGAATTCGCGGGCCGTGCGCGAGGGCCTCGGCTACGTCATTGCCACGGATCTGAATATCTGGGATGGTCACCCCGAAAAAGTCTTAGGCGTTCGGGAAGACTGGGCCAATCAATACCCCAAAACCCATTTAGCCCTGGTTAAGGCCCTGCTCCAGGCCGGTGAATATTGTGATGACCGCCGTAATCGGGAAGAAGTGATGGGCTATCTCTGCCAACCCCAGTACGTGGGTTCCTTGGTGGACTACACTCGGCCCGGTTTTCTCGATCCCTACTGCTTCGGCAACGGTCGAGAACCGGAAATGCTCCTGCGCTACAACCAATTTTATGTCGATAAAGCCAACTACCCTGCTCGCAGTGAGGCCCTGTGGATTTTGACGCAATTGGCTCGCTGGGGCTATACGCCCTTCCCCAAAAACTGGTTGGAAATTATCGAACGAGTCCGTCGCCCCGACCTCTTTGGTGAGGCCTGTCGTCAACTGGGCTGGCCTGGTCTAGAAGCGGATCGTCGGCCCTTGACCCTCTTTGATGGCATGGTCTTCAACCCTGATGATCCCCTCGGCTATATCCGCCGCTTTAGCCTGCACCGAGACCTCCAGGTGGCAGAAATTGCTCTGGAGCCGGCACCTTCGCCCATCACGCCATGATCTTAAACCCATTTCTGACCCCTCTTCGCTATGTTTATGATGACCTCCCCTGACTCCAGCACGTTGCCAACAACCACAGATTTTCTGACCATTGAAAACCTCAGCAAGGTTTACCCGACCGCTCGGGGCCCCTACTGTGTCCTGGAAGATGTCAATCTGACGGTGCAGGAGGGAGAATTTATCTGCGTCATTGGTCATTCGGGCTGTGGTAAGTCCACGCTCTTAAATATGGTGTCGGGGTTTAATTCCCCCACAGAGGGGGCTGTCTTACTCCACGGCAAGCCCATTACTGGCCCTGGCCCTGACCGGATGATGGTCTTCCAAAACTATTGCCTCCTGCCCTGGAAAAGCGCCTACGACAACGTTTACCTTGGCCTTCATTCCGTCTATCCCGAAAAATCCAAAACGGAAAAGGACCAGATGGCTTGGCACTACCTGGAAATGGTGGGTCTGACGGAAGCGGCCCGCAAAAAACCGAACCAGTTGTCTGGTGGGATGAAACAGCGGGTGGCCATTGCCCGGGCCCTGGCCATTTCTCCCGAGATTTTAATCCTGGATGAACCCTTTGGCGCCCTCGATGCCATTACGAAGGAAGAACTCCAGGAGGAACTGCTCCAGATCTGGCGCAACAACAAGCTGACCGTATTGATGATCACCCACGACATCGATGAGGCCCTGTTTTTGGCGGATCGCTTGGTGATGATGACCAATGGCCCCAAGGCCAAGGTGGGCGAAATTTTGGACATTCCCTTCGAGCGGCCGCGGAATCGGGCCCAGATCGCTGACGATCCCCGTTACTATGAACTCCGCAACGAGGCCCTGGATTTTCTCTTCCATCGCTTTGCCCACGATGAAGATGAAACAGATGAAACCGACGTGCCCCGGGCCGCCCTCCTGCCTAAGATTGCTGGAGCCATCAGTTGTCTGGCAGCCTTGACCCTAGTTGGGATTGGCTTTTTCCAAACTTTTGCCCCTAAGGGAAATTCCAGTGCGACTCCTACGGCCGTAGAGGCCCCTGCTCAGCCCTAGCTAAATTTCCTTAAAATACTACTGGGGTTTCTGTCCTAACAGTTAGAATAAAGCCCTAGTATTATTTCCCCACCCGGTTGAGGCGTCCATGGCGACCATCGAAAACACGTCGGAACGAGAAAAGGCCCTGAGTGCGGTCTTGAGTCAAATTGAGCGTAATTTTGGCAAAGGCGCCATCATGCGTTTGGGAGATGCGGCCCAAATGCGGGTAGAAACCCTATCCACCGGCGCTTTGACCCTAGACCTAGCCCTCGGTGGGGGCCTGCCCAAGGGCCGGATCATTGAAATCTATGGCCCAGAAAGTTCCGGTAAAACCACCCTGGCTCTCCATGCTATTGCGGCTACTCAAAAGGCCGGCGGGGTCGCGGCCTTCGTTGATGCGGAACATGCCCTCGACCCGACCTACTCAGCGGCCCTGGGGGTGGATATCAATAATCTGTTGGTTGCTCAGCCCGATACAGGGGAATCGGCCCTGGAAATCGTCGATCAATTGGTGCGTTCTACCGCAGTCGATATCGTGGTGGTGGACTCCGTAGCAGCTCTGGTACCTCGCGCTGAAATTGAAGGGGAAATGGGAGATACCCAAGTCGGCCTCCAGGCCCGCTTGATGAGTAAGGCCCTGCGCAAAATTGCCGGTAACATCGGCCGCTCTGGTTGTGTGGTTATCTTCTTAAACCAACTGCGGCAAAAAATTGGGGTCAGCTACGGTAGCCCTGAGGTGACGACCGGAGGAACGGCCCTCAAATTCTACGCTTCCGTACGCCTTGATATTCGTCGTACCCAAACCCTGAAAAAAGGCAGTGAAGGGGAGTACGGTATCCGGGCCAAGGTAAAAGTGGCCAAAAACAAAGTGGCCCCGCCCTTTCGCATTGCGGAATTTGATATTATTTTTGGCTCCGGTATTTCCCAAATGGGGTGTACCATTGACCTAGCAGAAAAAACGGAGGTGATTACCCGTAAAGGGGCCTGGTACAGCTACAATGGCGAAAACATTGCCCAAGGCCGGGATAATGCCATCAAATACCTAGAAGACAATCCCGAAATTGCCCAACAGGTGGAGCAACAGGTGCGAGAAAAATTGGCCCTGGGTTCCTTAATTCTGCCGATTGAATCTGGCGACAGCGAAGACGGCAACCAGTTTGAAGACTAGACAGAAAAATGGGGCCGTTAGAAATTTCTGGCCCCCAACTCATCTTTGATTCAAATCCCCCAAAACGGGGGATTTGTGGGTATAAGTGTTGCCAGTAACCGTCCTAGAAGGGGATTTCATCCAAGTTTTCTGGCGCAATGGGTTCGTTGCCATGGGTTGGTTCGCTGATCGGGGCAGAGACGCTGGTGGCCAAAGTTGAAGCCACACCATCCAACTTCACCACGCGGGACGCTACCAATTCTGCTCGTTTTTCCTTAAAGCCTTCCGGTCGTTCTACCATCTGCATACTCAGACGGCCTTCGATGAGGAGTTGATCGCCTTCCTGGTAACGTTCCTGCATTTCTGTGGCCAGATTACCCCAGCCCACCACCTTGAGAGAAGAAGTTGGGTCATCGTCACGGTTACCGGGAAACTCGACCAAGAGCGTCGTGACAGGGGTTTGATTATCTTGAGTGTAGCGCAGTTCAGGGTTGCGAATTACTGTGGCCATTAATACACAACTATTCATAATAAGCAGATCAACCAAGATTATTTAGAAATTTCACCTCAATCTTAGAAGATGTTGGGAGTTTCGCCCTGGGTTTGGCTAATAAACTTTTGCACCTGGGCCCGATAGCTGGCTAATTGGTAATCGGCCCAGTCCGAGTCTTCACTATTGACATAAATATGCACAGAGGGTTCTCCAGCATCCGGCAAAATCAATACCCAGTTATCACTGTGAGGATAGAGCACCTTAACTCCGTCAATCAGTTCTAGATGGTGGTTACGATGAATTTCCACCAAGTAACGCATCAAGGCCCCCTTAATTTTCCAAGAACAGCGCACGGTACAGTACTTATTGTAAACCCGCGGTAGTTCAGAACGTACTTGCACCAGGGAACGTCCCTGCAAGGTTAACATTTCCACCACCTTGGCAATACTAAACATGGCATCAAAGCCCGGATGGAGACGGGGAAAAATAAAGCCCATTTCGCCCCCTCCCCCTAAAACCACGTGAGGATTAGCCTGGGATGCCGCCATCAGGGCCGTGGGATTCGCTTTTGTCCGTATCACCTGGCCCCGATGGCGACGGGCCAGCATTTCCACTGCACTAGAGGCCTGGACGGGGACAACAATCGTGCCTTCAGGATAGGCTGTTAGCACCATGTGTACCATTAAGGCGGTTAGAAGTTCCCCCCGAATTGGTAGGCCCGATTCATCCACCAGGATTAACTGCTCCCCGTTGGCAGATACCTGAACGCCTAAATTGGCCTTGAGGGCCGCCACCACTTGCCCCAGTTGGTGCAGGAGGGTTTCCCGTTCTTCGTTGGAGACGGCGGTTTGACGCAGACTGGCATTTAGTACTACTGCATCACAACTAAATTTACTCAGCAGGAGGGGCAAAATGGCCCCGGAAACCCCATAGGCATAGTCAATGACAATCTTGGTGCTGCCACTGCTGAAGGCCTCTACATCTAGGAGGGTTTCAAAACTATGGCGATAGGTTTCTAGCACCTGGGCCGGATAGGACATTTCACCAATTTCTGGGATACTGACCCGGCGTAGGTCTTCTTTAAAATAAGCCCCTTCGATCTTTTTCTCCGTACTTTTGGAGACGTTGATGCCCTGGCTATCCAGAAACTCGATTAACAGATACTCGGGCCGGTCGGGATGGATACGGACATGAATTCCCCCCACTACCTTGAGGCGGGGGATCATGGTGCGAGCAATGGGAATAGCGGTGGCCTCTAGGTTTTGGATATTAATCCCCACGGACATTAGGCCAGCAATCAGGGAACGGGTAACCATCCGGGAAACATTGCGCTGGTCTCGCGACACCACAATTTCGGCCCCTGGCCGGAGGGAGGAACCGTAGGCCGCGCCGAGCTTGACGGCAAATTCTGGGGTGATGTCGATGTTGACAATTCCTGATACGCCCCGTTGACCAAAGAGGTTGCGGTGGGCTGTATTGCCCCAGATCAGATTGAGGTTAACAATGGCCCCCGGTTCAACCCGCTTACTGGGCCAGATTTTGACATTGGCATTGACGTGGGCTTCCTCGCCAATAATACACAGCGGCCCTATCACGGCTCCTTCTAAGACCTGGGTGCGCCGCTCTAGACGACAGCCCCGACTGACCACACAGGCCGCTAGCGTCGCGTCGTCCCCGATCATCACCCCATTGCCGACAATAGCCCGTTTGATGTCGGCCCCGACGCCAACGGTGACGTTATCCCCCAGCACGGTTCCTCCTTCGATTACCGTTCCTGGGCCAATGCGGCAGTTATCCCCGATCAGTAAGGGAGGAGACAGTCGAGCGGTTGGGTCAATAATCGTATCTTCTCCGACCCAAATCCCTGGCTCCTGTTCAGCATAGCTAAAGTCCAGATCGACCTTGCCAGCCAGGGCATCGTACTGGGCTTCCCGGTAGGCATCCAAATGGCCCACATCACACCAGTAGCCATCGGCTATGTAGCCGTAGATAGGTTCTTGTTTTTCGAGCAGGAGAGGAAAGAGGTCTTGGGAAAAGTCACTTTCTTCGTTGGGGGGAAGATAGTCTAACAGTTCCGGTTCCAGGATATAAATGCCCGTGTTGATAGTGTCGGAGAAGACCTCACCCGTGGAAGGTTTTTCCAGAAAACGGCAAATGCGCTGGCCCTCATCCACAATCACCACCCCAAATTCCATGGGATTGGGTACCCGAGTTAAAACCAGGGTGGCCTTGGATTGCTTCTGACGATGGAAGGCCAGGGCCGCCGTCAGGTCAAAATCGGTAATGCTGTCACCGCTAACAACAAAAAAGGTCTCGTCTAACAATTCTTCGATGTTTTTAACACAGCCCGCCGTCCCTAGGGGTTGATCATCCTCGACAGCATAATTCATTTGAATACCAAAATCACTGCCATCCAGAAAGTAGTCCCGCAGGGCGTCGGGGAGGTAATGCAGGGTTGCAATAATTTCGGTAATGTTGTGGCGCTTCAGCAGATTGATAATATGGGCCGCAATCGGACGATTGAGTACGGGCACCATGGGCTTAGGCAGGTCGCAGGTCAACGGACGCAAACGGGTTCCAGCCCCCCCAGCCATCAACACTGCGCGCATAGTGACTCCTTCAATCTCTGCATGATCCCTTTCATCTTAGTCAAAGTTTCTAGCTCAAGTGGCTAATTTGTCGGCGCAGAGGGGGCCTGGAGGGTGGTTTTACTGGCCAGACGGGTTCTTTTCTGATCAGCGTCAGAAAGGGTTTCCCCAGCCTGGAGGCGGGTGGCACTACTTTGCAGTACGGTAGCACCGCTCTGATCCCCCAGTTGCAGGGCCGTTTTAGCCGCGGTTTGGAGCATGGTGGCGGCCCCGGCCCGGTCGCCTTGTTTGAGCTTGGTTTCCGCGATCTGAGTCTGGCGATACTTGGCCAGGGTCAACACGGCCCTCTGGACTTGAGGGTTAGCCTGGGGTTGGTATTGGGCCTGCACGGTTAGAGTCAAGGGAATCTGGGGCGAGAGGAGGCCCGTTTGGCCCAGGGCCGGGTCATCGTAGCGAATTTGGGCCTGGCCAATAATTTGTTCCCCGGCGGGTAAAGATCCTAAGTACAAGTTAATTAACAATACCTTGGCCGGTTCCGTCATGATGTCCCCTAGTCGGATTGCTAGGCGATTACCTTCTGTTTGAAAAGCGAGGTCTACGGTTTCCGGTTCTACCTGGGCAATGGGTTTCAGTTCCGCCAGACGCACCTGGGGCATTAACTCCAGGAGGAGGTGGGCATTGGTTAGACCCACGGTCTGTACCCGCTGGAAGAGTTGGCGAAAGCTATCAACGGCCTGGCTGGGGGTTTCAATGTAAGTCAAACTACCGTTAGCAGCATCGGCAATGGCCTCTAGGACATCTTGATTCCAATGGGCCCCAAAGCCCAGGCTATGCACAGTGATGTTATACTCCGAGGCTACTTGGGCCAATTTGAGGCACCGTTCGTTATCCCCATGTTCATTTTCGCCGTCGGTGAGCAAAAACAGTTGGGAAACTCGGTCTTGTTTGCCCACCGCTGTTTCCTTGATGCCCAGTTTTAAGCCTTCATCGATGGCAGTTCCCCCAGCGGCCTGGAGGGTCTGAATAGCCTGGGCAATGCGGCGGCCATCCCGGACAGATTGGTTGGGGACTAACACCTTGGCTTCGTGGTCAAAGGCAATAATACTGAGGCAGTCCTGGCCCTGGAGCAGATCGAGCAAGCCCAGGGCCGCATCCTTAACGGTCGCTAGAGGCGTGCCTCCCATGGAACCACTGTGGTCGAGGACTAGACACAAATTGACGGGCAGATGGGAATCGCGGGCCTCGGGGATAGCGCTGACAGCCAAGTAAAGTTGGCGCTGATTGGCGTCCTGCTGGGCGGGCAGATGGACATCACTAAATTGGGGCGTGAGTTGGATTTTCATAGGGATAGATTAACGACTAGGGCAAAGATAAACGTTAACTGCATCACCAGGAGGCCGAGGTAGAGGAGGGGACGCCAATGGAAGGCAATCAGGCCTAGGCCAAGGGTTTGTAAATTTAGGATAGATCCTAGGATCAGAAAAGCGAGCAGGGCCCCGCTCCAAAACTGCTCAAGCAAGGGCCCCACAAAGGCAGCATTAAAGATTGACCCGAAGGGAAAGCAAACGGCCCAGACCATCATCACCAGGATCTGACGCACGGGGGTGGCGGCCCACTCGATCCACTCAGCCTGGGGCAGAATACTTTGAATGACGGCGGCAAGGGCCGTCATTACGACCAAAACCCCGCCCCATTCCCGAAGTTCTTGGCTGGTGTTATCCAGAAACAAGCGCCATTTTAGTGACCAATCCCAGCGGTGGACAGGGTCAAAGCTGGATTCATAGACCAAATTACCGCTCCGTTGCAGGGGATCGGTCACACTATCTTGGGCCACCAAAGAACCCGCGTATAACAAGGGCACTTTTCCCAAGGGAGTTGCCTCCGCTGTTGCGGGCGTTGGCTCTCGATAGCTACTAAAAACCAGCGCGATCACCAGGGCCAGGAACCAGGTCAGGATTAATCGGAGAAAAATTAGACGGGGTTGACTGGCCAAGGGGCCAAACATTAGATAGATCGTCACCAGATTAATGGTGGGGGCCGCCAGACCAAAGCTAATCACCAAGGGCAGAGGGGCTCCCTGAATGAGGAAACGACGCACGATCGGTAAACAGCCCAATTGGCCCACGGGCAACAGCAGGCCCAGACCACTCCCCACTAGGCTCCCCAGTAAACGATTGCGGGGGAAACGAGCCACCCAGCGATGCTCGTCGGTAAAGGCCATCAGGGCACTGGAAATGAGAACCCCCAACAGGAGGAAGGGCCAGGCCAAACTTAAATAACTTAAAAAGAGTGTTATCGGGGTGGGAAGTGCGGAAATCATAGGATTGCTATTAGGGAAACTGGCCCCCCGCAGGATTGTGGCTGTTTCTAACGTCGGGAGGGAGGGAGTGTTTTCCTGACCACACTACACCGAATTGACCCACAAACAGAAAGAGAACCAACGACTTGCCGTGTTTCGTCTTGGTTCTCCGACTGGTTCGCTCCTCACACTTGCGTCCAGTATAAAGGAAGTTTGCCGATTTGTCAGAGTAGTCGCATCATTACTTAAAATTTGCCGCCAGTTATAGCCCCTAGAATAGGAGGCAGAGAACTGCGAATCCCCTGTCATGACGACTTTTTCCGACCTTTATCTCTACGACACGACCCTCCGGGATGGGGCCCAGCGCGAAGGAATCGCCCTTTCCCTCTCCGATAAGCTCAAAATCGCCCACCAACTAGATCAACTGGGTATTCCTTTCATTGAAGGAGGATGGCCCGGCGCTAACCCCAAGGATGCTCAATTTTTTCTCCATCTCCAAGAACATCCCCTCCAGCAGGCCCAAGTTGTAGCCTTTTGTTCTACCCGTCGGCCCCATCGCCTGGCGGCCGAAGACCCCCTGCTCCAGGCCCTGCTCTCCGCCGGAACTCGCTGGGTGGCAATTTTTGGTAAGTCCTGGGATCTCCACGTCACCACGGGCCTGCAAACCAGCTTGGCGGAAAATCTGGCCATGATTGACGACACCCTCACCTATCTGCGGAGCCAGGGCCGCCAGGTGATTTACGATGCAGAACATTGGTTTGATGGTTTTAAGGCTAATCCCGACTATGCTCTGGAAACGCTGCGCACGGCCCAGGCCGCCGGGGCCGAATGGTTAGTTCTCTGCGATACTAACGGCGGTACCCTGCCCCACGAAATCCAGGCGATTACCCAAACCGTTGTCCAGGCCCTCGGTCTTCAAGCCGAGAATAGTCCCCAACTGGGTATCCATGCCCACAATGACAGCGGAACGGCCGTGGCCAACTCCCTGGCCGCCGTGATGGCCGGAGCGAGGATGATCCAGGGAACCATCAATGGCTACGGGGAACGCTGTGGTAATGCCAATCTCTGTACCCTGATTCCCAACCTCCAGTTCAAACTCGGTTTTTCCTGTCTCGGCTCGGAACAACTCTCCCAACTGACTAATACCAGTCGCCTAGTCAGCGAAATTGTCAATTTGGCCCCCGATGACCATGCTCCCTTCGTTGGCCGCTCAGCCTTTGCCCATAAGGGCGGTATCCATGTTTCTGCCGTACAACGCAATCCCCTCACCTACGAACATATTTCCCCAGCGGCCATTGGCAATGAACGACGGATTGTGGTTTCAGAACAAGCGGGCCTGAGCAATGTCCTTTCCAAGGCCCATCTCTACGGCATCGACCTGGCCAAGGAAGACCCGGCCTGTCGGCAAATTCTGAGTCAACTCAAGGCCCTGGAACAAGAAGGCTACCAGTTTGAAGCGGCGGAGGCCAGTTTTGAATTGCTATTGCGGGAGGCTCTGGGTGACCGGCCGCCCCTGTTTGATGTCCGAGGCTTTCAGGTCCACTGCGACCTGCTTCGACGTCAGGGGATTATTACCAGCCATGCCCTGGCCACGATCAAGATGACCGTGAATGGCCAGGATATTCTGGAGGTGGCGGAGGGGAATGGCCCGGTTTCGGCCCTGGATAACGCCCTCCGTAAAGCCCTGATTAATTTCTATCCCCAAATTGCCGATTTCCACCTCACTGACTACAAAGTCAGAATTCTAGACAGCACCGCCGGAACCTCTGCCAAAACGCGGGTTTTAGTAGAATCCAGTAACGGGGAACGACGATGGACAACGGTCGGAGTCTCAGGCAATATCCTCGAGGCCTCCTACCAGGCCGTGGTAGAAGGCATTGAGTATGGTCTGCGCCTTGTTACCTGCGGCATCCTCAGTCCTGTTAGCATTGCCTAGAAGCCCAGTTGTTGATAAGGTTGAGCAGTGCCACAGCCTCTGCTCGGCAGAGATAGCCAGCGTTAACAACATCCAGGTACCCTGACCACCCAGTAGTGGGTAATGGGTGACATTAGCTAAAGTAATCAAAAACAAGAGGTTTCCCATGGGAGCTTGGGCCGAAGATGCATTCGGTAATGATGCAGCATGTGATTGGGCTGGAGATTTTTCGGAGAACCCAAGCTTGGATGCTGTGAGGGAAGCAATAGACCGTGTATTGGAAGCCAACGATTACCTGGAATCTGATACAGCCAGCGAATGTTTAGTTGCTTGCGAAGTATTGGCTCGACTAAAGGGCCAATGGGGATTGAAAAATGCTTACTCAGAGGCAATCGATCAATGGGTTGAATCTGTCAATATTGTTCCACCACCAGACCTGATTACTTTAGCGACAAAGGCAATTGCCAGAATATTGGGTGACAATTCGGAACTGCAAGCGCTTTGGGATGAGGATGGAAAAAATGAAAAATGGCATCTGGAAATGGACAATTTACTACGGCGAGTCAGCCGTTAGTACGTCATTCAAACACAAGTTCTGACGTGGTGGCGTCAAAAGTTATTTTGACCCGTGGGCAAGAAGAAATTGAACAAGCCGAGGTCGATATCCTGAATCGCTTAGCGATTAGGTGGAGACGATATCAATCACGCCCAATATTGGTAGAAGCCTTGCTATAGAGATCCGGGGCCTGGGAGTCGATGTTCAATGCCGATAGACTGGGAACGTTCAATTGGCTGAGGCGAGTATTTTGGTAGTAGTGGGCCAGGATTTGACTGTAGGCCACTCCCTGTTGCGCTAGACCGTAGGCCCCCCATTGACTCAAGCCGATGCCATGACCCGACCCCCAACCCAAGAGGGAGAAACTGCCATTGACCTGGGTAACGTCAAAACGAGTACTCCGCAGTTTTAGCACTTCCCGGACTTTTGCTCCACTCAGATTTTTACTACCTTGACTGCCAATAATCCGTAAAGTAATGACACGTCCCTGGGGAGTGCGTTGGAGCGGCTGGAGAGATTGGATCGTACCCACCCCTCCAAACTGCTGGCTTAATTCACTGGGAGTAAAGCTTCGATTCCATTGAAATACGGGGGAAGCCTGGTCATAATCTACCACTCCCCGCAGGTAGGGCAAGGGAGACATCCAAACATCCTCCACATTTTCTGTATGGCCTCCAGAGGCGGCATGGAAGGCAGCCAAAATCACCTTGCCTTGGTAGGTCATCACCTGGCCCTCGGTCTGCTGTACCGCCTCTACTGTACTCACATACTCATTATTCAGGCCTTTATAAACTTGGGTGGCTGTAGTCGTGTCCAAGTCAAAGAAGCGATTACCCCCTTTTTTACTTTGGTAGATGGCGTAGGTACGGGCCGCCACGGCCTGGGCCTTAAGCGCCTCTAAGGGCCAGGTAGGAATCGCTTCTGAACCCACCACGCTGTAAAGATATTCTTCAATATTGACTACATTGACCGCCGTGACGCCGTCACCTTGGCGTAGCAGACGGACTTTGCCGTGGTACCAACGGTCGCCAATCCAAACAACGCCACTGCCACTGGGTTCAATCACTAGTTGCGAGGCCCGCCAATTCCCTAAACTGACTTGATTGCCTTGAACCGTCGCATTGAGAGGCACCAAGGCCTCTAGATTGCCCAACACGCGGCCCCCGGCATCTTTAACTACGCCAGCCGTAGAACTCCCCACTTGGATCGTGTTGGCCCCCTTACGGATGGCAACCCGCAGGTCTAGGGCCTGGGCGGAAGATTCGGTGCTGACGGCTCCAACACTGGCTATTCCGATGGCCAATGCCAACCATCGCCATGATTGCAGTAATTGACGGAGGGAAGCCACAGAACGGAGCAGGCCAAGGGAGGGAGTCATCATTTTAGTTTCCTCACACACAACACGACACGATTCTACCCCAGGTTAAGCGACAGATTTTACCTTTGCCAAGGATGAAATAACAGGAGACTAGCTTTCTAGTGAGGGAGTTTCTTCTGGGTAGGCCCCGATCTCACTGCATACTTCGTAAAAGTCGGTGACGGGCGGCTGGGAAAAGAGGGGGGCCATTTGCTCAAGGATGGCCTGGGCGATTTCGCTTTGATTGGCCTCCATATCTTCAATTTTTTCCCACATAATTACGGCAATGCCCTCATCACTATTGGGTTTTTGTAAAAGAAAGGCTCCTTTAAAACCCTGTTTATAGGTAGAAACGGCCTTTTCGTAGAGGCGTTGGGCTTCAGCAAAGCGGCCGGGCTTAAATTCCCCAATGGCCACGTAGGCATATTTATGTTGTAGGCAATCCAGAAACTCGGCGGACATGGGTCAACTCCTTGCGGGACGAAAGTCACAAACTAATTAACTTATACTTCCGTCCACTAGGGCCGAGCAAGGGGGCCAAGGATTTTCCTCGCCCTAGGCCTTGAGGACACTACGTTCGTTAAACACCCGAATCAGCGTTCCTTCCTTGGGCAAATCGGCCGGCCGCAGGGCCCACTGGTTGCCCTTGAGAAAACCGACATTCATGCCCTTGACCAACTCCAGGAAACTGGTGATGGGGGCCAGGTCACAGGTGGTTTTATCCGCTGCCACGGTGGCGTACTGAGTTGGAATCATCACTCGCGGATTCAGGGCCAGCATGGCCGCCTTGGCTTCTTCAGGAGTATAGCTTTTGGCACTCCCACCGACTGGCATCAGGGCCAAATCCGGGGTACCCAACAAAATTTTCTGTTCCTCTCCCACGGGAGCCGCCGCGCCCCCCATATGGACAATACGAATACCGCCCTGAGTCCAGCGCCAAGCAATATTCAGCCCAAACCGTCGGCCCCCAACCCGGTCGTGGGGGGAGGCAATGCCTTGGATTTTTAGCCCATTAATTTCATAGACCCCCGGCTCAAACAAGATTTTGGGGTTGCCCGGCAGGCCCTCCGCCGCGCCTTCATCCCACAGTTGGGAACTAATCAGCACCAGATCCGCCTGAACCTTGGGTAAACGATAGCCTGCGGTACAGCCAACAGCCCGAAAAGGATTGACTAGAATTTTCAGACCGCCCCCTGTGAACAGAAACGCACTATGGCCCAGCCACTCAATACTCAGACCACTACCCGCAGACTGGGCCTGGAGGGGGTGCAACGCTGAAAGGGACTGGGAACCAAGGGTCGCAAGCAGACCGGCCCCAGTGTAGTGGATAAGCTGTCGGCGTTTCATAGACAAAAAGCGTAGTGGATACTGCTTGTGATAATACCAGTAGAATTCCCTGGCCTGGCGATTCTAGGCCAGGCCCTGCCAGTATTGGTAGGCGGCATAGGAGAGAGTTAGTACGCCAGTGACAATAGCTTTTTCATCCGCCTCGAATTGGGGATGGTGCAAGGGATGGTTGGCCCGCTCGCTAAAGCCCACCCCCAGGCGAAACATGGCGCCGGGGGCCTGTTCGAGATAGAGGGAAAAATCCTCGGCCCCAAGAGACGGTTCGGTAATAATTTGTACCCGTTCACTGCCCAGGGCCTCACGACTGGTTTCCTCCAATAACTTGGTCAATTGGGAGTCATTCTGCACCGAGGGAACGCCCCGCCGATAGTTCACTTCATACTTCGCGCCGTAGGTACGACAAACATGGCCGACAATGCCCTCAATCCAATCGGGGAGGTTGGCGTGGGTTTCGGGGTGCAGGGAACGAACGGTACCGGCCATGCGCACTTGGTCTGCAATCACATTGGGGGCCCGACCGCCACTGATCTGGCCAATGGTCAAGACAATGGGCCGGAGGGGATTTTGAGTACGGCTAATGGCCTGTTGGAGAGAGGTCACCACCTGAGAGGCAATCCAAATAGCATCAATGGCCTCGTGGGGCCTGGCTCCATGGCCCGATTCCCCCTGGATAAAAATTTCTAAGTCATCGGCGGCAGCTGTTAAAGCCCCGTAGCGGATACCCACGGTTTGGGCTGGAATAGATGGAAAAACATGAACCCCCAGGATATGATTCACGCCTCCCATGGCTCCGTCCTGAATCATCCAACTGGCCCCCTGGGCAATTTCTTCTGCTGGTTGAAACAAAAAACGGAGATTCCCTGGCAAGGGTTCAGACAGTTGGGATAACACCATTGCCGTTCCCAGGCCCAGAGTCGTGTGGATATCATGGCCGCAGGCGTGCATAATGCCGGGATGACGGGAGGCAAACTCTAGATGGGTACCTTCGGTAATGGGCAGAGCATCCATGTCGGTACGAATCGCTAAACAGCGGCTATCTTGGCCTTGGCCCTTGAGATCACCAACGACTCCCGTCTTGCCGACGGATTCCTGAACCTGCAGGCCACAGGATGACAAAACCCCCGCGACATAGGCCGCCGTTTGATATTCCTGGCCACTCAGTTCGGGATGGGCATGGAGGTGGCGACGAATTTCAATCAGTCGGGGGGCCAAATTTTCAACCAGGGCTTTGATCTCAGTCAGCATGGTGATGATGGGGCAGGAAAATGACTAAACCTGTATCCTAACCTAGGATTCCCGATGGCTCCTACCTTGGTTTCTACCCTGGACTGACTCTTCCTTAAATTTCCGCCACGGCCCGCTCAATCAGGCGATGGGCCAAGGTCTGAATGCCCGTATGTTCGTAGTAGTTGGTGGACATATCAATAAAGGCTGCGAGGTAATCCAGCTTATCCTCGGAGACTTCCATAAAACCCCGCAGTTGGCCCAGTAATTTTTGGGGCGTTAGATCCCGTTGGGCCACAAAATTCGTCATCCATCCTTTGACGGAATCAACGCTTTGGCCAATGAATTCTAATTGGCCGGCCACGCCTTGGCCAGGAATGAGGGGTTTGATTTTACTAAAGGTGCTGTTTTGTTCCAATTCCTTCGGTGATACCTGCTCGATAAAGTCCAGGGCCTTGAGGGCAAAATCGGGGCCGAGGGGAATCAGACCGTCCAAACAGACCAAAGCGGTCATCCGCATCAGGGATTCACCACTGTAATCCGCTAAAGAGGCGACAAAATCCCCAATGCTGTCTCCAGGAATGCCATTGATTTGACAAAAGGCAACCAGTTCCGCCACTAATTTAATCGACAGGTCGAGGGCCTGGGCTTTTTCCGGATTCGGGGTAATTTTATTCAAAAAACCCAGGAAAGAGACTTTTTCGCCCACTTTATTAGCCAGGGCGGCGGCCCCCAAGGCGCTGTCGGTGGCATCAACGGTTTGATAGAGCCAGAGGGCATTTTGGTAGCCTTGGGACTTGTCATTAAAGAGCCAGACGGCTCGGTCGCCAATTTGTTGAATTAGGCCCTGATCCGTTTCCCCCGTCACCTTGCGAATAGTTGCTTCAAACCCCACCGTATTTTCCCACTGGCCGGGGATGACAAAATCTAGCGCATTTAAAACCATGACCGTCAGGCCCCCCTGGGGCAACTGGTCAACTAATTCGTAGATAGACTTACTCACAATCAAGACTCCTAAAGATTGAATATGATTAATGCTGGATTGACGAAGCGGGTTCTCAAGCTATTGCAAAGCCGCAAGGCCCGCCAGATTAAACTTTTCTAGCCATTGTTTGCGGTCTTGGGCCGTAAAGCTAGCATCCCGGGAGAGTACCTTAACCTGATAACGACCCTCCACCAATAGGGCCGTGGCCATACTTCCCTGTTGAACGGCGGGATAACCGGCAATGGTCAGGGAACTGGTTTGAAATTTTTGGACGGCGGCGGGATTATTCAACACATCTGAAATCGCCAGAACCGCCACCTCCTTCCCGGCCCGCTTAAGCTTAGCTTCTGCAAAACCTTGTTTTTCCTGGGTGTAAATCCGTTTGTAATCTCCTTCGACCGGGGGAAAGAAAGCATTAAACTTAGCGCCTTGGCTGGACTCTTTGACGACCGCTGTGGCTCCCCGCTGGGTACTTTCTTGCTGGGCCTGTTCAAAACGAGAAGGGGGCTGGGGGGTACAAGCTGAGAGACTGACCCAGAGCACAAAAGGAACAAGGGCCAAGGTCAGTAATTTTTGAAATTTTTTAAGCATTGAACCTCCGCGAAACGCAAAACTGTGTTCAGTGTAGCTAATTTGGCCAGAAGCTTTGCATTCCTTCACAACGGCAAGGCCCTTGACAAAATAAAATGGTGATTTATACTTAAGTCAGGTGTGAGGAAAAGTTTTAGGTAAGCGCCCAGAGTCGAAACACGGAAAGACGTCTGGGCGTTTTCGCGTGCGGGGATAAGGTTAAAAACTACGACGGCAATTCTAAAGCCACGTCTAACTGAGTCAAAAGGGCCTGGCCGGTAGAACTCAGGGCCAGGGGCCGCCGACTTCGATCAAAGAGTAGGGAACCAACCTGAAGCGATTTTTCGGTGTGATTAAAAATGTAGGCTTGGGCCCGCTGGTCAATGGTCTCGGCAATGGCCTGATAAAGGGGTGTTGCCCACGTTTGGCCGTCGCTCTGTTCCCAGGTTCGGAGTTGTTGCAGGGCCGCCTCTGTCGTGCTAGAAGCCAGCAACGTTTGCAGATAGGACGTGGCCAGACCCAGTTTGGCCGCCTGGGCCGTCAAGATTTCCAGCCGGGCATCCGCCAGATGGTGGTGGGTATGGAAAATTCCCCCAGCGACTTTAATGAGTTTGCCATGGTAGCCGAGCAGTAAGAGTTGGGACACCCCCTCTAGAGCTGCTGTGACCAAAAGTGGCCCCAACCAGTTGGCCGTTTTAACCAGGTAACGAGACGCAATGCCCCACTCTTGGGCCAAAGCCAAGCCATTTTCCCCCAAACAAAAAACCAGAAGAGAACTTTCCCTGGCTTTACGAGCTAGATCCGCTTGAAAGGCCGTTAGTTGTTCCGGAGCGCTCAGGGCCTGGGCAATGCCACTGGTTCCCAAAAGAGAAAGGCCCTCAACAATGCCAAAGGCCGCATTAGACGTTCGCTCCGCCAAGGCCCGGCCCTCCGGCAGAATAATTTCCACCGTGAGGGTCTGGCCCACTTGATACCAGGGGGCTAGGTTGGTCTGGAAGAGCATCTGGGCATAGCGATAGATGGCCGCCTGCTCCGGTTTTTCCTGATGTTTCCCAATACCTTCGCCGCCGAGGAGTCGTAGGGGTTCTTCCCCTGGCCCAATGCTGACCTTGGCCCAAACAGGGGTATGGCGAGTCAGGTCAAGATTATCGCCGGGGTCACTGCGAGTAATGGCCAGGGCCGAAGATTCATCCAGGCAGGCCCCCTGTTCGATGGCAACGGTAGCCCGCTGATTTGGGGTGACTAAATCCAGCTCTACTGAATCTGGACAGCGACGGTCGCGCCAGCACTGCAAAGCCGCCAGGGCCGACGCACAGGCAAAGACGGGCAGGGTATAGCCTGAACGGGGAGCGGTCATTCTAGGCTTCTGGACTGGTTGTCTCGAGTTCTGCAATGGGTTCGCTATTGCCAAAGGCGATGCGCAGGAAGGGAGGGGCAAGGAAAGTCGTCAGAATCACCATAATGATGATGGAAACCTCCAGGGGTTTACTCAATACCCCACTGGCCGACCCAATCCCCGCAAAGACCAGGCCTACTTCCCCTCGGGGAATCATGCCTACACCGATGGCGGCCCGATTAATTGCGGGAATACCAAAGACCGTCCAGCCCGTCACTAATTTACCCGCGATGGCAACCACGATCAGGAAGATGGCAATCAGTAGACCAGCCCGGTTGTCCGGTACCGTTGGATTCAAAACCGTTAAGTCCGCCCGGGCCCCGACGGTCACAAAGAAAATTGGTACCAGAATATCAGCGACGGGCTTGATCAGTTCATCCAATTGTTCCCGAGCGTCGGTTTCATCGAGCACCAAGCCCGCGGCAAAGGCCCCTAGAATGGCTTCCAGGTGAATCGCGTTACCGATAAAGGCCATGACAAAGGCAAAAATAAAGGCCGGAATGATAATGTTGCCTCGGGTTTCTAGTTTCTCCACCACCGCTACAAAGGCCTTGTTAAAGAAGCCTCCTAGGAGAATAGCCCCAATCAGGAAAGCCGTGGCTCCAACGATCAAATAGACCACATTGAGGACATCGATTTCTCCCGTTTTGGCCAAGCTAGCGACGACCGCTAGAACGATAATCCCCAAAACATCATCAATAACCGCGGCTCCGACAATAATTTGGCCCTCCTTTGACTTCAGTTGTCCCAGTTCCGACAACACCTTGGAGGTAATGCCAATGCTCGTCGCGGTCAGGGCCGCCCCCGCAAAAATGGCCGGAATTGCCGCCACATGGAAAATCGTCATCAAACCGACGGTACCCGCCGCGAAGGGGACAGCGACCCCCACACAGGCCACCACCACTGCTTGAATACCGACTGCTTTGAGTTGTCGTAAATCCGATTCCAGGCCGATTTCAAAGAGTAGAATAATCACCCCTAGCTCAGCCAGTACGGAAATCACCTCACTCTGGGAAGCAAAAATACTGGTGACGGCTTCTGGGGTCAAGGCATTGAGGTTTTGCAGGACGGTCATCAACAGGGAATCCGCCGCTGTCAGGCCCCCTTCCGGGAAGATAATCAAGTGCAGGGCCGAAACGCCAACGATCACCCCTGCCACCAATTCCCCTAGCACTGGAGGAAAATCAAGACGCTTGGCTAGTTCAGAGCCGAGCTTACTGGCCAAATAAATGACGACTAAACTCAGCAGAACACCGCTGAGAATCACGGGGCCATTTTCCGCTTCCGTCGTGGCCAACAGGGGAAAAGAAGAAGGAAAAAAGAACCCGACAGAATTCAAAACATTCATAAATTTGCAGATAGGCTTGTGGGTCTGGATTTAAACTAACAGTGAACTCGGTCAAGGAAACCAGAAACAGTTAGCAGTGGACAGTAGAGAAAAGCTAGCCCACCGCTTATCCTAGTCACCGGCAATTGCCGGGGTTGTCTTATTTAGGCTGGGATAGACTGGTTCTGGACTGAGTAACGGACGCCCAAAAACTGAGCCATGACCCCGGCTTTTTGGGTTTACGTTGTCTAGATTCCACAGCCCTCCGGTCCACAGAAACTCTCCCCGTACAGAACCTCCGCGTCACAGAGATAGATCATGCCCGCATAATCGGTGAAAAACTCCCGTGCGACCCGATTCGCAATATTCTGGGCCATAAGCCGATCGGGGGTAAGTACCTCAAACTTGATATTCGCCGTGGTGTCAGAAACGCTGGGTTGTCCCGACGAGCGCACGTTGCGACTGCCTTTACCGCCAGTTTCTAGAACCGTATAACCGCTCGCCCCAGATTCTTCGATGATCTTGGCGATTTTTTTCAGTAAAATCTTTTCTGTAACGATGACAAGCTTTTTGGCTGGTTTGGCCATGTTGATTATCTCCTTAAATACGTACATGTATCTGCTTGGTCTGCCTGGTCAAGGGAGCGCCGACAGACCACAACCCGTCCGAGATTAGTTGCCGCTGAGCGCCTGGGCAAGACCAAGGAAAAACGGTATACATAAGCCGATTGCCACGGGTGTACCGATAGCAGTGGATGCACCAATATAGGCGGAGGGATTAGCCGAAGGGATACCAGCCCGCAAGGTAGGCGGCCCTGAGATGTCTGAACTAGATGAAGCAATAACGGCCAAGATGACAACACCGCCCCAGCTGAATCCCGTTGCGTAGTGGGCAATCATACCGAGACCGAAGGCAATGAGACCATGCACGAACGGTGCGATAACACTATAGACAACGTACCACTGGGCTACCTTCCGCAGTTCACCAATGCGAGACCAAGCCTCCATCCCCATGACCAGCATCAAGATCGAGAGCAAGCCACGAAAGAGGGGATCGTAGAAACTTTTATAGACAGTTTCCGGCTGGGCAAATATGCCCAGAGCGAGGCCTAACAACATGGCCGATAGGGCCGGCCCCCGGAGGCTTTCCTCAATAATGGGCCAGATCTTGACCCGATTATCCGTAGGCTGCTGCTGGCTGAGATACTCCTGCCGACTGCCGGGATAATCCTGCTGATCGGAATAATCCCCTGCCGCCACAGGCTGCTTGTTAAAGGACTCACTAGAGTAGGCCAATTCTTTACGCTTCTTCTTATTGAGATAAATGTTGGCGACAACAATGGCCGTTACCAGCGCCGGAATATCCATGAAAGGATAGAGTGCACCGGCCCAGGCTTCAAAGGGAATTTTTTCTTCTTCCAGTAACGTCAGACCAGCAGCCATGGTGGAGCCACTCACTGCACCAAACAACCCTCCAGTGGCGATCGCATCGACGACTTTAACCTTTGGCAGTTTGGCCAAGGTGTAGCGCGCGATGAAGACCACAAGAATCCCCACGATTACAGCAAAGATCATGGGTAACACCATCTCCGTCAGGTTGGAATTGCGGATGGCAATCCCACCGGTCAGACCGATTTTGGTGAGCAGCATGAAGACGATGATCGTACAAATTGACTCGGGAATGACCAATTCACTACCCAGAGCAGCAATGATCATCCCACCAATCAAAAAGGCCAGTGTTGGCGACTGTAACTGCTTAACAAAGTCCATTAAAAACAAGGACAAAAAGTCCATGAATTCCTCCTCCTCCTCTAATGAGGATTGTTGAAACAAACGAGCTATATGAGCTTTAAAGATTTACAGAGAATAAGCGTAATGTGCTTCTTCCCTGCAACACAGGCGCAGAATGAGAGCCTGTATACAAGGCTTATGGTTAGGAGTTACCATGGGGAACCCTATCAAAAGCAAAAGAACCTAAACGGAAAGTGTAAAGTGAGGCAATAAAGCATCCTCTAGATATCAGTATTTTTCATCGCTACTATTGAAGAAAAATATCTAAAAAGACTCCTCTCCAAGGTTTTTAAAGTTATCCTGGTTATGAAAGCCAGCTTACTTTGCCGGTATCGAGGTCATAGAAAGAACCCACGACTTTGAGTTGGTTTTTAGTGACCAATTCACCAATCACCGGAGATTGGTTAAGGCGAGCCACCTGGGCCAGGACATTGGTTTTAATGGCTTGATCAAGCCGAGCCGGATCCGTTTTTGAACCAGTGATAGAGCCTGTCTCAATACTTTGGATCAAACTGCCAATTTGGCCGGGCAATTCCCCCCCGGTAAGAGCGGCCTTAACCGCACCGCATCCCCCGTGGCCCATTACCACCAAGACCTTAGCCCCCAAAACCAGTGTGCCGAATTCGAGACTGCCAATCTCCTCCGACGTCGCAATATTGCCCGCCACCCGACAGACAAAAATATCTCCCAGGCCTTGGTCAAAAACGATCTCTACTGGGACACGGGAATCCGCACAACCCAGTACTGCTGCAAAGGGATTTTGCCCCTTGGCAACTTCCAGTAATCGCTCTCGGTTTTGATGACGGTTAGTTCGTTTTTCGGTTACAAAACGTTCATTACCCGCCATTAGTTTTGTTAGAGCTTCCTTCGGTGTTAGGGGCGAGCCCTGGGCATGGGCCACCAGGGGAGAACGGGGATTTCCCCCCAGAACCGTTGCCATAAGACTGGTACCGACCAGCCCACCACCGTACTGGAGGAGACGACGGCGACTGAAAGAAGAATGCGTCGGAAGATTGGACATGGTGTTCTCTTAGAAATGCTTGTAGGGTTTGTCCCCATTGCCCGACAAAAATCTTGATTAGGACGTTTGCCAGTGTTTTGAGGTTTCCTCAGCATACTTAAGGGAGGTTGCCATAGAAAGCAAGGCCCTGGATTAAACCCAGATCCTTAAACCCGTCTTTTTCCTCCGGTTTAGCCACTCCCCCGGAAAAACCGGTGATCGGCGGGAAATTGCGAGTAACAATTTCTTTATGCCATCGAGTGAAATCTATCGCGTGAGATAAATCATAGACTTAAACAAATCATTTTGCAAATACCATCTACTGGATTCCATATAAAAATTTTTAATCATTCATAAAAGCCTTGCTTTTTGGCAGGTTGGAACGGAGTCAAGAAGATCCCCACGCCCCCGAGGCATAATGCAAGGAAGATTGTTTGCGTAAAGACCATGGCCATCAAGCGGACGGGAAAATCAGGGGAAAAAAATGTTGGAGACACGGCACGGCCGGACTTGCTCACGCCCCAGATCACAGCGGCGGAGGCCCCCAATCCCGAGGGCAACGAAGAAGGGTTACGCCCCAAAACCCTGCAAGACTACATCGGTCAAAGTAGCCTCAAGGCAGTACTAGGCATTGCCATTGCTGCCGCTAAAAATCGCCAGGAGGCCATGGATCATTTGTTGTTGTATGGGCCACCAGGATTAGGAAAAACCACCCTTGCCTTGATTTTGGCCCAGGAAATGGGAGTCAGTTGCAAAATTACAGCGGCCCCGGCCCTGGAACGGCCCCGAGATATCACGGGCCTCCTGATCGGCCTACAACCCGGTGATATCCTCTTTATTGATGAAATTCACCGCCTCAATCGCCTGACGGAAGAATTGCTCTACCCGGCCATGGAGGACTATCGCCTGGACATCACTATGGGGAAAGGCAATAGTGCCAAAATTCGCAGTTTACCCTTGCCCCGTTTTACTCTAATCGGCGCCACCACCAAGGTCGGGGCCCTAACCTCCCCCCTCCGCGACCGCTTTGGCCTAATCCAGCGCCTCCAGTTCTACGACCTCGATGAGTTGCAACAGATTATTCTGCGGACGGCCCAACTCCTGAAGACGGCCATTACTCCCAACGGGGCCAGGGCCATTGCCAGCCGTTCACGAGGCACGCCCCGCATTGCCAACCGCCTGCTCAAGCGGGTGCGGGACTACGCTCAGGTCAAGCAACAAACCGAGATCGGCGCTGAATTGGCCGCTGAGGCATTAGATGTGTACCAAGTCGATCAACAGGGCCTGGATTGGACGGATCGCCTAGTACTCCAAACCTTGATTGATCAATTTCAGGGAGGCCCTGCCGGGCTAGAGGCCCTGGCCGCTGCCACTGGGGAGGATAGTAGAACCATTGAAGAGGTCTATGAACCCTACCTGCTACAAATTGGCTACTTGAGCCGGACACCTCGGGGTCGGATTGCGACACGAGCGGCCTACGAACACTTAGGCCTAGTGGCCCCCCAAAGAATGGAACAGTTACCCCTCTTTGAGACCGACCTGGGGTAGATCATCGCCAGGGCCAGAAATGCCGGGTTGGCCTGTCTCCAGGAAATTCAGCCCGATGTTGAATTTGTCCAGTTTGTTGATGGGGATTGTGAAACTGTGCCGGCATAACACGCTTATTGTGGTGTTATACGGAAAACTTCTCTCGATCACTTCATTTGAGAGTAATATACGGAAAATTTCTTGAAAAAATGCGTATTTAGAATGATATACGGAAACTTTCCGTATAATTCCTAGCTAGGCTGCACAAGACTTAGGTACAGGGCAACTCATGAAGAAAATCAGAAAATCTTGACAGATAGACTTTCCCAAGTATGCTAATTTTTAGCAAATAAGGCAACTTTTTATGTTAGGTAACTTAAAAATTCCAAAGGAACTTCGCAAAAAAATAGATAATGAGCTTCAGCCAGGAGAGTTTATAAGATGGGTCGAACAGCCCGTACCTCAGTTTTTCACAGCGGCTTCGATCGGAAGTGTTTTATTCGGTATTCCCTGGACTAGCTTCGCCATATTTTGGATGTGGGGTGCATCAGGGTTTAAACTTCCTGATCTAAGAGAAGGTTTACAACCTCAACATCTGTTTGCCCTTTTTGGTGTACCTTTTGTTCTTATTGGTTTTGGAATGCTGTCTAGTCCCATATGGGTATGGCAATCAGCACGAAAGACAGTTTACTTGGTGACAGATAAACGAGCTATCTCTATTCAAAGTGGTTGGTCTACTACAATCAGAAGCTACCTACCTGACCAATTAAAAGATGTATATCGGAAAGAAAGAGCTGACGGAACGGGTGATGTGATTATTGCAATCCGGCGATGGAAGGACAGTGATGGGGATCAAATGAGTGAGGAGATAGGTTTTTTGGGAGTTCGTAGCCCGCGAGAAGTTGAGAAAATGTTGAGGCAGTTGATTCAGAATAATGCCTAAAAAAGCTCATGCACCCCGACCGCTGAGAGATGTCGACTGTGATGCAAAGGCTATCTGCGGCGGGTGATAGGTAATGTTAAACCTCCAATCTCAACCGTGAATTCAATGCCAAAACTTTTTCTTGGATCATCTCTCTTGGCTTCTTCTGTGCTTTGTTTTGCCCAGTACTGCTTAAGTTCTATCAGCAAACTATAATATAGTCATTCGTCAAGGTTTCACTGTAAATAGGGTGACTCTTATTAATGGACTCCCCAATGATAGGCTTAATTCTTCCAGCTTCATACTATTAAATACTGCTTCTAACAAAACATGGACTGGTTCTTGTAACCAGAGAGGTATTGATGGTCAGATCAATGGTGGTTCAGGCATAATATTCGTGATTTGGTAATTTTCAGAGGTAATTCCATCATTTCGCTGAAAACTTGTAATCTTGCACAATCATCGTAGAGGACTGCATCGCCTGGATAGCCCTTATGTTAATCTATGAAGATAGGTGATGCTATTCTTTTTATAAAAGGTTTTGAAGGATGAAAAGTCGCAGTTTCACAGTCATTCTTCATAAAGAAGATGATATGTACATTGCTGAATGTCCAGAGGTTGGCACAGTTGATCAAGGAGAAACCATTGAAGAAGCAATCGCGGGGTTGAAAGAAGCAACGCGGCTCTACTTAGAGGAATTTCCCCTACCGGAAACATCTCCTAGACTTGTAACCAGCATCGAAGTCAACTATGCCTAAGATGCCACGGATCTCAAGCAGAGAAGCGATTCAGGCACTTGAGCGTTTAGGATTCGAGCAAGTTCGTCAAACAGGCAGTCATGTTGTGATGAAGAAAGAAACCGAAGCGGGCGAAATTGGCTGTGTTGTTCCTGTGCATCGGGAATTGAAGATTGGTACGTTGAGTAGCATTCTTAAGCAAGCGCAAGTCACGGTGGAAGCATTTATCGAGAGTCTGTGAAGCCGAACCATTCAAATGCAGTGGATGATCAAAGCCGCTGGTACTGAGTTTGAGGTTGCTTGCCGCCGCTGAAGTCTAAGCTGTTATCCCGCATGACTCTGATTAAGAAGTGAAGTGCTTCATTCACCACTTCGGCGCTAGGGAACATCTCTATGACATCAGGTTACAAATGTATAGTGATTCCACCAAAACGCTTTCTTTCTGATTCCAGTCTTCTAATCCTGAGGCTCTTCCAGTCATACTCTGCCCGGAGAACCTCTTCTATTGCTGAATTATCCTGGGTCATAAGCTTCTGGCTCAGTTCGCGTTACTCTTATTGTTTTAGGGCCTGGAAGGCAGGGATGTTTCTGATTCCGAGACGACGGTCTCTACTTCGGTACTATGGCCATTTTGGCTGGGGCCATTGCCGGGAGGAGTAGAACCACCTTTTTCGCCCTTCAAGAAGCGATGTTCCACCTCTTTGACCACGCTGTAGAGTACCGGGACGAGAAATAAACTCAGACAAGTAGAAATCAGATAGCCCCCAAAAATTGCGGTTCCCAAGGACCATCGACTCATGGCCCCTGCTCCCGAAGCAATCACCAAGGGCCAGAAACCCACCAGACCCGAAATTGCTGTCATCAAAATGGGCCGTAGTCGTTCCTTAGCTGCAAAGGCCGCCGCTTTGGTAATGCTCATGCCCAAGTCCATGGCCTGGTTGGCAAATTCTACGATCAGAATGGCATTTTTACTAGCCAACCCGATCAACATCACCAGGGCCACCTGGGCGTAGATGTTGTTATTCAAGCTGGGCCAAACCGCATTAGTGGCCACCATAAAGTTAGAGCGCAGAAGAATGGCCCCCATGGCTCCGAGGATGGCCAAGGGCACGGTCATCATAATGATGGTCGGATCAACGTAGCTTTCGTACTGGGCCGCTAACACTAGGAACACCATGATGAAAGCTAGACCAAAGATAATCGGTGCCGCTCCCCCCGATTGCTTTTCTTGATAGCCGGTGCCGTACCATTCGTAACCCATGGTTGAAGGGAGAATATCATTGGCCAATTTTTCCATGGCCGTCATTGCCTGACCCGTACTGAAGCCCTGGGCCGGTGAGGCTTGAACATCAATGGCAGTGTAAATGTTGAAGTGGGTCAGAATCGGTGGATAGGTAATTTCTTTGACCTGAAGCACATTGCTAAGCTGAACGAGTTTCCGGTCACGATTGCGCACATAGAGGCGCATAATATCTTCCGGGCTAGACCGATACTTGCCTTCAGCCTGGGCATAGACTTGATAGAGTCGGCCCCCTAGCACGAATTGGTTGACGTAGCTGGAGCCGAGGTAGGTACTCAGGGTCTGGAAAATTTCCGAGACATCCACATTCTGGGCATTGGCCTTTTCGCGATCAACGGAAAACTCAAACAGAGGCGAGGCAAAGGTAAATTGGGTGAAAACCGTGCGAGGATTGAGTTCCGGCAGTTTTCTGGCCTCCATCATATATTTTTGGACATTAGCTAAAAAGGCATCCATGGGAATACCGCCCCGGTTTTGGATGTAGAAATCGAGGCCCCCGGTGCTACTTAGTCCATCTACCGGCGGAGCATTAACTGCAATAATTTGGGCCTGGGGGATTTTGGCGGATAGCTCTCGGTTAATGTCCGTTAGCAGAGCAAACACCGATTTATCCGCGCCAGGTCGTTCATCCCAATTTTTAAGTTTGACGAAGTATAGAGACTTACTGCTATCGTTACCCAGAAAACTAAAGCCCCCCATGCCCAGGACATGCTCCACTTCCGGCCGCTTCTGCACAATTTGAATGGCCTGGTCAATAATGTCCTTGGTGTACTCAATGGAAACGCCTGCCGGTGCATTACCTAGCATGAAGAAATAGCCCTGATCTTCCTCCGGAATGAAACCTGTGGGTGTTGAACTATAGACCCAACCCGTGGCCACTAGGCCAGCAATAAAAACTGGAATGACTAACAATCTCACTCGGATCAAGAGTTCCACCAGACTGCCGTAGCCTTCCTTGAACCAGTCAAAGAAGCGGTTAAACCAACTAAAAAAGACCGCCAGAGGGCCACGTTTTTTCCCCGTGGGCCGCATCAAAATTGCCGACATACTGGGGGAAAAGCTCAAGGCATTGAAGGTGGAAATCGCTACGGAAAAGGCCATGATCAGGGCGAATTGCTTATAGACAATCCCGGTGGTACCTGGAAAAAAAGTAACCGGGATAAACACTGCCATCAACACAATCGAGGTGGCAATAACGGCCCCCGTTAATTCACTCATGGCATCCAGGGCCGCCTGGAGGGGCCGCATTCCCTGGGACAACTTGGTTTCAATGGCCTCTACCACCAGAATCCCGTCGTCCACCACCAACCCGGTGGCTAAGATTACTCCGAAGAGGGTCAACTGATTCAAGCTAAAGCCAAAGGCCAGGGCAAAAGCCATGGCCCCGATTAAGGAAACGGGAATCGCCAGGGCCGGAATAATCGTCGTGCGCCAGTTCTGCAGAAAAACGAAAATCACCAGAAACACCAGCAGAATCGCTTCCACCAGGGTTTTAAAAGCCTCGTCGAGAGAAGCCGTCACAAATAGGGTGTTATCGAGGGCCACCGCCGCTTCTAGGCCAGGGGGAAAGAGGGGCTTGAGGGCCGCGAATTTCTCCTTAACCAACTGGGCCGTATTCAGCGCGTTAGTTCCAGGTAATTGGTAAACAATGAAAGCCACGGCCGGCGCACCGTCAAACACCGACACCTGTTTGTAGTTTTGGGCCCCAACGGTAACTCGCCCCACGTCTTTGATCTTAATCAGCGTACCGTCATTGCCGACCTTCACCACAATCTCCGCCGCTTCTTCCGGGGTGACAAACCGGCCCACCGCCCGCGCATTGATCTGGAAGCGTTGGTCTTCGGCCACCGGCGGCAGGTTTAGGCCCCCAGCCCCCACTTGAATATTTTGCTTCTGGATCGCATCCACCACATCCCCAGAGGACAGGCCCCGGGCCGCCAGGGCATCGGGGTCTAACCAAAAGCGCATGGCGTATTGGCCAACCCCAATAATGGCAATACTACCAACCCCATCTAGCCGTTTAATTTCATCACTAATTACCCGGTCAACAAAGTTGCTGATAAAAATGTCGTCGTAAATATAATTTCCCTGGGCATCCTTGGCAGAATAAATCCCGTAGGCAATGGTCACAGAGGGCGACTGCTTCTGGGTCACGATCCCCTGACGATTAACAGATTCCGGGAGACTGGACTGGGCAATGGATACGTTGTTTTGAACTAATACCTGGGCAATGTTGCGGTCCATCTCCACCGGAAAATAGACGTTGAGGGTGCTGGTGCCAGTATTGTCTGTATAGGAGTTCATGTAGATCACCTGTTCAGTACCGTTGATCTGCCGCTCCAAGACGGTGGTGACGTTTTCCTCTGCCGTTCTGGCATCAGAACCCACAAAATTAGTGGTTACCGTTACCTGCTTCGGGGCCAAATCTGGCAACTTGGCGAGAGGAAGCAAGGGTAAAGCAATCATCCCGACCAAAACAATAACAATGGTACAGACAGTGGTTAGAACAGGCTTTTTAATAAAAACGTCAGCAATACTGAGCAACATGACGATATCTTCTAGGCAGGGGCTTGGGTCAACAGACGAAGGAACGGGGTTAAAGATTCCGCCCAACGCAGCAACTCCTCACCATCTTAGAAGCGATCCTCCCCGCCGCAAATCAAAATCAGCAACTTTCTTTACGTTTACCCGGGCCTCGTTTTCAAGACTAGGGTTGGCAATCAAGATTGCCAGCCACGCCATGCCAGAATAAAAGAAAAATTCTGTGCATCCTTCTCCAGTGAAATCTGCGTCATCCCAACGAATTCTAATCATCGACGGCCATCCCTACAGTCGCGTGACAGCAACTGATATTCTGCTATTAGAGAATTATTCTGTCCTAGAGTCGGATGGCCACGAGGATCTGCTCTCCCTCCTCTCCCGTACCCAACCCGATTTGATCCTGCTCGATGCGATGATGCCTAGCCAGGAGGGCCTAGGCCTGTGCCAAACCATCAAACAAACGGCCACAACAGCCATGATTCCCGTAATTTTGATGTCGGCCCTGGATGACCCCCTCCTGCGTCATCGGAGTCGAGAGGTTGGGGCGGATGCCTATCTCCTCAAACCCCTAGACCGAGTGGAATTGTTGGCCCGGATTGAGGTGCTGATCCAAAAAAAACAATTAGCGGAATGGGTCGAGCAGATTGAACAGGTTCTCTTCCGGGTCGCCCAGGCCATTGAGCACCGCTACCCTGAGACGAGTCCTCGTCCTTCCTTTAGTACCTTGGTCGAAGGCTTCGCTCGCTTTCTGCACCTACCTGAGTCGGCCTGCCAGGATCTCATTTTTGCCGCTCGCCTCCATGATCTAGGAACAGTGACGATCCCCGATGCCGTCATGCTCAAACAGGGAGGCTTAACCGCGGAGGAACGGGCCCTGGTTAAACAACACGTCCTCGTGGGCGAAAAAATTTTTGAACCCCTGGCCTATCGCCGGGAAGTCGGCCAAATTATGCGCCATCACCATGAACGCTGGGATGGCAGTGGCTATCCAGACCAACTCAAAGGGGCAGAAATTCCTTATCTAGCCCAGGTCTTCCAGGTGATCGATATTTTTAGTGCCCTCACCAGTGACCGCTCCTACAAGGCGGCCATCTCTACGGAGGCAGCCCTGAAAACCCTGGAGCAGGAAGCCCAATCCGGTTGGCGTAACCCTGACTTGGTAGAAAAATTTGCCCTTTTTATGCGTCAGGCCTGTCCACAAAACTAAGTTGATGAGTGATTCGTGGCAGCGGCCAAGGAGCCGTGGGCCGCAGGACAAATATGGCTGAGTTCACAGTCGGCACAACGGGGACTCCGGGCCTTACAGACGGCCCGGCCATGGTAAATAATGCGAATGGAATAATTTTCCCAATCGGCCTGGGGAATCAGTTTCATCAAGTCCCGCTCAATTTTGACAGGATCACTAGCCTGGGTTAAGCCCAGACGTTGACTGAGACGTTTGACATGAGTATCGACGGTAACGCCCTGGAGAATGCCAAAGGCGTGGGCCAAAACCACATTGGCAGTTTTGCGAGCGACGCCGGGGAGAGTCAGCAGTAACTCCATCTGTTGTGGGACTTCCCCACCAAAATCTTCCACAATCTTTCGGCAGGCCCCCTGGAGATTTTTGGCTTTGTTGCGATAGAAGCCCGTAGAACGGATCAGGGCCTCGATTTCAAGGCGATCCGCATAGGCTAGGGCCTCGGCGGTAGGATAGCGCTGGAACAGGGCCGGGGTAACGAGGTTGACTCGTTCATCTGTACACTGTGCCGATAGAATCGTGGCCACCAGCAACTGGACGGGGGTTTCGTGGGTCAGGCTACAGACCGCATCGGGGTAGAGGCGTTGCAGAATGGTCAAGACCTCCAGGGCCCGTTGTTTCTTGCTGGCCATTTTCCTCAGCAGACTTGCCATTAGCGGAAAAATTCCTGCACAATCGCCAAATTGACGGTGTCGCGCACGATCAACACGACGCCCAGGCCCAAGAGGAGTACCAGTCCTGTTTGCATAATCCCCTCTTGAATTTTGTTGGGCAGGGGTTTACCGAATAGGCCTTCAATCAACAAAAAGAGGAGTTGGCCCCCATCCAGGGCCGGCAAGGGCAAAATATTAATCACCGCGAGGTTAATGCTAATCAAGGCCCCAAACTGGAACAAATTACCTAAATTGCTTTGGGCAATACTGGCCCCGTACTCCACAATTTTGACGGGCCCAGCCACCTGGCCTGCACTTTCCGAAAAATTGCTAATTAACTGCCAAAATCCTTGCACCGTCAGCTTAACTACTCGTTCGTAGGCATTGGCCCCATCCTTCAGGGCCGACAGTAGATTACTGGCCCGCTGAACCTGGATATGGGGCACCAGGGCCACCCCAATTTTTCCTTCTCCTTGGGGGTCTTCCTGAGGCGTTAAGGTAGTACTGAGGATTTCTCCATTACGTTGCAATTGTACCGTGAGGGGGCGACCCGGTGAGGTGGTAACGGTCTGAATAAATTGTTCGGTGGCCTGGGGATAAATCGGGAGGGTTTGGCCATTCAGGGTCTGGATTAAATCCCCTACCTGAATCCCCGCCGCCATGGCCGCTGAGTTGGGTTGTACCTGGGAAATCACCAAGCCGGCTTGAATTTCTTGAAAACCGACGGTGGCCACCTGCCCAACCAACAGAAAATAAGCAAAAACTAGATTGGCGATCACTCCAGCGCTGATGACAATGGCCCGGTCTAACACGGGACGATTACGAAGCAAATTCGGGTCATTGGCCGGAATGTCGCTCTCGGGGTCATCGTCGGGAAAGCCAACATAACCCCCTAGGGGAAAAGCTCGCACGGCGTACTCGGTCATGGCCCCTTGGTACCTCAGGAGCACAGGGCCAAAGCCAAGGGAAAAGCGATTGACGTAAATTCCCTGGAGACGGGCCGCCGCAAAGTGTCCTAATTCATGGACTACGATGAGCAGGGCCAAAACTCCAATCGCCGCTAAAACTGACATAGTAACTGTAAAAAAAAGGAAGATACTTTATCTTATGGAATGCGAGAAAAATAAGCCACCAGGGACCGATGGCTCACTCAATCCAACAACTGGGCCTAACCTGCGCCCGCGCTTGACGCAAACACAGCAACGGTAATCAATCCACCGACGAGTAAAACTGCTAGAACTGCCAGAATCACATAATTGCGTTTTTCGGCTTGGGTTGGGGCCTTAGCCCGATAAACTTCCGGCTCAATAGCAAAGTTGTTGAGTCTTCCTCCCTCTTCTTTGGTGTAGGGCATGACCAATAAACCTCGTTGTTAATTAAAGACAAATGGTTGTATATAACGGCTTGGTTATTAAGTGAACTTTTGCCTAGGCTGTATCATACCCCAAAAATCGCAGGGGAACCTAACAACGTTAACTTTATTTTAATAACCAGGCCTTAACGCGCTGGAGACTGGCCCAGTTAGGTTTGCGAGCCAGGCCCTCTTCAATATTTTCGACTACCGTTTGGTAAATTTCTTTATCGATGGCCATGATTTGCCCGGCGATCTCAACGTGTTCCCGCACGCCACTCTTTTGGTTTTCCAGCAGGGCCAGGGCCAAATTAACCTGAGCCTGGGGATGATTAGCGTCGATTTTGACGCTTTTTTGCGCCGCCTTCAGGGCCGATTTGGGTTTATCGGCCAGGAGATAGAGCCAGGCGAGACAGGCCCACACCGTTGCATTTTTAGGGACTTGTTCACTGATCTCTTTAAACACTGGAATCAGTTGCTGGGGGTCTTCCCCGGCCTTGTAGCGTTCCATACCTTGCTCAAAGGCCTCGGCAGGGGAAAGAAGGGCATTGGTCATTGTTTTTTCTAAACTATCAGAGTAACAGTTAAGGGAAGCGCTGGGCAGCGTCTCCCTTTTTTACCATAGGCTGCGGCGGGCCGGATCAATGTCCCAGCTTAAACCCCAAAGGATTTGCCACAGCCGCAGGTTTGGTTAGCATTGGGATTCGTAAACTGGAAGCCACCACCGATCATGGCATTGCTGTAGTCCAGCATCAGACCGTAGAGGTAGAGGAGGCTTTTGCGGTCGCAGACAAGTTTAAAGCCGTCGTAGTCAAAAACTTCATCGTGCTCCGTAATTTTGCTGATTTCCTCAAAGTCCATCAGGTAGGACATGCCAGAGCAACCGCCCTGGCGAACACCAACCCGTAAACACAGGTCTTGGCCCTGTTGTTCCCGAAGCTTCAAAACATGCTGGAGAGCCGCCTCAGAAAGCTGAATTCCTTGAGTGGGAGTTAATGTGGCTTGAGTCATGGGTGATGAATACTCCTGATGTAGAGGGCGAAAAAAGAAGGTTAATGCTGATAAAGTCGTCCTTTTATGGTAGGTCATTGGCGTTGACCTTGTCGGCCTTCTCGGAGGAGTTTTTGGCTAGGGAGCGCTCCCAACTTATTGATACAATGGGATGCTATGGCCTGTCCGTATCTGTGTTACACCTTCCAATGAAACCCTACCTAGCCGCCGCCCTCCAGATGACCAGTCGCCCTGACCTCGAGAAAAATTTACTTGAGGCAGAGGAATTAATTGAACTGGCTGTGCGTCGAGGCGCAGAATTAATTGGTTTACCCGAGAATTTTGCTTTTTTGGGTAATGAATCCAGCAAATTAGCGCAGGCCGCAACCATTGCTGAAAAATCTGAGAAATTCATTAAAACCATGGCCCAGCGCTTTCAGGTGACCCTGTTAGCCGGGGGCTTTCCGGTTCCCTTCGCCGAAGACCCCAGCAAGGCCTACAACACAGCCCTGTTGGTTTCTCCCAATGGGGAAGAGTTAAGCCGTTACCATAAGGCCCATCTTTTTGATGTCAATTTGCCCGACGGTAATACCTACCAGGAATCCAGCACCGTTATGTCGGGGAAAGCTTATCCTCCCGTGGTTGCCTCGGACAAGTTGGGTAGGTTAGGCCTCTCCATTTGCTACGATGTCCGTTTTCCAGAACTGTATCGCTACCTGTCGGCCCAGGGCGCAGACGTTTTATTTGTGCCAGCGGCCTTCACCGCCTACACCGGCAAAGATCATTGGCAAATTCTGCTCCAGGCCAGGGCCATTGAAAATACTTGCTACGTCATTGCCCCCGCCCAAACGGGATGTCACTACGAGCGCCGCTATACCCACGGCCATGCCATGATTATCGATCCTTGGGGAGTGATTCTGAGCGATGCCGGGGAACGGCCCGGGATGGCCATTGCGGAAATTAACCCCCAACGCCTGGCTCAGGTGCGCCAGCAGATGCCCTCACTACAACACCGGGTTTTTGCTTGAATCTCTTGAAAAAAGGGACTATCCAGGCTTTGGAGCTACATTCCTGGCTGTAATACAAAATCGCGGAAGTATCACTACACAACCGACCCCACCCTTCCTCCCCTTAGCAAGGGGAGGTACCGCAGGCGGAGGGGTAAAAATCTATAGCCCTGATTTAGAGAATTGGTACAAGGGATTCATTCATGACCATATTCTGGGTATTGATTAATGGGGAATAGGGGGAACTTACCAATAACCGACAGGTTCCCCCTTGGTAAGCAAGGCCGCAAATAGTTTTAGCCCCGCGTCTTCTGGGCCCAAACTTTGGTGGGTAGGCCCCAAATATAGATGAACCCTTCCGCCGCTTTGTGGTCGAATTGGTCTTCCATCCCGTAGGTGGCTAGGTCGGCATCATAAATGGAATAAGGAGACTGACGGCCGACAATGGTAGCATTGCCTTTAAAGAACTTGACTCGTACTTGGCCCGTTACCCGTTCCTGGGTCTTGAGGATAAAGGCATCCAGGGCCTCTTTTAGGGGGCTGTACCACAGGCCTTGGTAAATCAAGTGACTGTAGGTTTCTTCCACATTGCGTTTGTAGTGGCTGACATCCGCCGTTAGGGTCAGGCTTTCGAGATCCCGGTGGGCATCGACTAAAACTAACAGGGCCGGCGCTTCGTAGATTTCCCGCGATTTGATACCAACAACCCGGTTTTCGATCATATCGAGACGACCAACGCCATGTTTACCGGCAATCTCGTTGAGTTGGGTAATCAGGGTAACGCCATCTAGGCCCTGGCCATTTAGAGCCACGGGAATACCCTTTTCAAAATCAATGGCCACGTACTCCGGTTCATCGGGGGTATCAGCCACTGCCTTGGTCAAGAGGTAAATTTCCTCGGGGGGTTCCGTCATTGGGTCTTCCAGCGGCCCGGCTTCGATGCTCCTGCCTAACAAATTGCGGTCAATACTAAACGGTGAGGACTTCTTAACGGGAGATTCCACGCCAAAGCGTTCCCCGTAGGCGATGGTTTGCTCGCGACTCATGCCCCATTCCCGCGCCGGGGCCAGTACCTTCAGATGGGGATTCAGGGCCATAATGCCCACATCAAAGCGGACTTGGTCATTACCTTTGCCCGTACAGCCATGGGCCACTGCATCCGCACCATACTTCTCCGCCGCTTCCACCAGCATTTTGGCGATCAGAGGACGGGCCAGGGCCGTTGAGAGGGGATAGCGATTTTCGTAGAGGGCGTTGGCCTGGATAGCCCGGAAGGCATAGTCTTGGACAAATTCAGCTTTGCCGTCAATCACCAGGGATTCCACGGCCCCACAGCGCAGGGCCTTAGCTTGAATCGGCCCTAGTTCATCCCCCTGACCTAAATCCGCCGCGAGGGTAATTACCTCTTTAACACCCCATTCATGCATCAGGTAGGGAATACAGACCGAGGTATCAACCCCACCAGAATAAGCAAGCACTACTTTATTGGCACGACCCATAAATGGTTTGACCTACAACAATAACTAAGGCGCTATTTTATCAGGTATCTCTACGAGCAACCGGTGCGCAATGAACAGAAAATCTAGACGCGCCCCTCCTGCCCGGCTGTGCTAGTATCTTAGGCAGGAAATTTTGAGTAACAAACCTTAACTTTTCCGTCAAGCCCTGCGGTCGTGTGTAGAGGAGTTAGGCGCCCATTATGACAACTGGTTATCTCAAAGGACAAAGAAGTTATCTCGAACCTATCCGCATCGGCGTGATCGGCGTGGGCAATATGGGTCAGCACCACACCCGCGTTTTGAGCTTGATGAAGGATGTTGAATTTGTCGGTATTGCCGATGTCAATGTCGAGCGAGGCCTAGACACGGCCAGTAAATACCGGGTTAAGTTTTTTGAACGTTACCAAGATATGTTGCCCTTTGTGGATGCCGTCTGCGTAGCGGTGCCCACCCGACTCCACCACAGCGTTGGCATGGCCTGTCTCCAGGCAGGGGTACATACGCTGATCGAAAAACCGATTGCCGCCAGTATTGCCGAAGCGGAATCCTTAGTGAATGCAGCGGCGGAATCCCACTGTATTCTGCAAGTGGGCCATATTGAGCGGTTTAACCCGGCCTTTCAAGAATTAAGCAAAGTCCTCAAAACGGAAGAACTTTTGGCCGTTGAGGCCCACCGCATGAGCCCTTATTCCCAACGGGCCAACGATGTATCTGTGGTGTTGGATCTGATGATTCATGACATTGACCTGCTCCAGGAATTGGTGGGGGCTCCCGTGGTGAAACTGACCGCCAGCGGCAGTCGGGCCTCCGGTTCAGGTTATCTGGATTACGTGACCGCCACCCTGGGCTTTGCCTCCGGCATTGTGGCCACCCTGACCGCTAGCAAAGTGACCCACCGCAAGATCCGTCGCATTGCGGCCCACTGTAAAAATTCCCTCACGGAGGCGGATTTCCTCAACAACGAGATCCTGATCCATCGTCAAACCACCGCCAACTGTACAACCGATTATGGCCAAGTCCTCTACCGCCAAGATGGCCTGATTGAGAAGGTTTACACCAGCAATATTGAACCCTTGCACGCCGAGCTAGAACACTTTGTCTATTGTGTCCGGGGCGGCGACCAGCCTTCCGTTGGCGGCGAACAGGCCCTCAAGGCCCTGCGCATTGCCAGTCTAATCGAACAAATGGCCCTCGATGGCCAGGTTTGGCATTCCTCCGAATTAGAATCCCTTAATCCAGTCTTGGCCCTTGGCCTGGGGGCCTAGACCAACTCAATTTGGGAATCGTCCCCCACCAGAAAGCGCAGGGCCCGGGGTTGACCTGGGGCCAAACTCAGGCGAGCCCGTTGACCGATCACGCTGTCCACGATCCGCTGTTGTACCCCGAGAATCTGGGCCCCCGGCAAAATAACGCTGTGCTCTAGATCCGCATCCTGGATAATGGCTTCATCGGCAATACTGCTGTAGGGGCCAATAAACGAATTTTCGATCCGACAGTTTTCGCCAATGATTACCGGCCCTCGCAGGGTACTGTTGATAATCTGGGCACTGGGAGCAATGGCAACCCGGCCAATAATTTTACTGGTTTCATCAATCTGGCCCTGTTTATCCTGGCGGAGTAGACTATCGAGAATGATGCGATTGGCCTCTAGAAGGTCGTCTTTTTTACCGGTATCCAGCCACCAGCCTTGCAACTCCAGGGCCTCAACGGTTTTGCCTTGGTTCAGCAAAGTCTGAATGGCATCGGTGATTTCCAATTCTCCTCGGGCCGAGGGTTGGATAGCGGCAATGGCCGCATGGATCGACGCGGCAAAGAAATATAACCCCACCAGGGCCAAATTAGAGGGGGGAGCCTGGGGTTTTTCCACTAGGGCCAGGACATGGCCCTGCTCATCAACGGTGGCCACCCCGAAGGCACTAGGATTCGACACCTGACGGAGGAGGATCAAGGCATCTAGGCTTTTTTGTTGAAAATGTTGTAAAAACTGACCCAAGCTATCTTGGATCAGGTTATCTCCGAGGTACATCACAAAGGGGGAGTCACCCAGGAAGGGCTGGGCGACCTTAACCGCGTGGGCCAGACCCAGAGGTTGTTCCTGCAAAATATAGGTGATTTTGACCCCAAAACGCTCTCCATTCCCGGTTTTCGCTTGGATTTCTGGCCCCGTTTCTGGGCTGATAATAATGCCAATTTCCTCAATGCCAGCGGCGGCAATGGCCTCCAGGCCATACCAAAGAATCGGCTTATTGGCCACGGGTACTAATTGTTTGGCCCCGGTATAGGTCAAGGGGCGCAGTCGAGTACCTTTGCCACCGGATAGAATTAAGGCTTTCATCGACTTACGGGGTTGCCACTAGCGCATCGGGATCGAGGAGAAACACCGTCAAGGACTGGCCCGGCTGGGGGATAACCATCACATGACTGGCACAATTAAGGGTATCATTTTGCCGGTAGGAATCCGGTAGAATCCGCATTTGTTCCACTGCCACATCAATCAGCGTCGGCGTTTCGGGTACCACCAGAGCAAATTCCTCGCCTAAGCGGTTTTTGGCCAGAATCAAAAATTGCTTGGTAACAGCCGAGGGAAGCTGAGAACGATGGAGGAGACGTTGGCCCAGATCAATCACCGTCACGGAACGATCTTCGAGGTGAATGATACCTGTTGCGGTTGTGCCACTGCCATGGACAGTTGCATAGTTCAAAATCCGTACCACCTGGTCGATGGGCAGGGCCAGGTGCAGTTTTCCCAGGGTGAAGAGCAGAAATTTTGCGGTTGAGCGAGTCGCTTTGGCGGGAGGTTCCTGATTAGGCAAGCTGGCCCTAGAGAGGTTAGCCGATGTGGGCTGGGGGAGCGTATTCATAAATGTTAGGTAGGCATTGAAGTTCAAAAAAGGATTCTGGCCAGCCCCAATAATGGCGACTCCGCGTTTTCCCTAGTTTATCGTTGATTCGGTTGGGACGCGGTTCCCAGGGCCTAGAAACCCGAAGTCCGCAGAATATAATTCATTTTTTCGACCACGATCTGGGTCTGCTCCAGCATGGCGAAATGACCACAGTCGGGAATTTCGATCACATTTTGGCCCATGGGATAAAACAGGGAATGAAAACTCGCCAAATAATTGACATATTTAGATTCCATCACCATATCTTTCTGGCCCGCCAAAAAATAAACCGGTTGACTCAGTTGGGCCACGAGTTGGGGCAATAAATGCACCTCTTCCTCGGTGGTACTTTCTAGTAGGGAACCCAGGGCCGCGGCGGCATCGGCCCGGACAAAATCCTGAATTCGTTGTCGGCCCCAGGGCCGGGCCAGGGTTTTTTCCACCATCAACCGAGCGAAAAGCAAGTCTAGCAGGGGTAATGTCGCCAACCAGGGGGGCCGAAAACTGACTAACCGCTGACCCATGGTGCGGAACCGCTCAAATTCTTCCTTGAGATAAATCCCCCCCCCGGCGTTGAGACAAACCACCCCCTGGACTCTCTCGGGACAGGCCTTGGCCGCCCAAAGCGCAATACTTCCCCCCAAGGAATGACCCACCAACCAGGCCTGGGTAATGTGGAGTTGCTCTAGCAGAAGGATGAGATCCCTCGCATAGGCCGCCAAACTGAAAGGACTCAGGGCCTGGTCAGCAGATGTTGCCAGGGTTTCAGTCTGAGAATCGCCAAACCCCCTGAGGTCGTAGGTCAAACAAGGGTAGTCCGTGGATAATTGCTGGACTAGGGGTTGCCAGTAATGACGACTGAGAAGCCAGCCATGGATGTAGATAAGGACTGGCCGCGAAGCCACGCACTCGGGGCCGGTTAATTCGTAGTGATGAGGCACTCCCAAAATATTAATTGAGGGCATAGTTATCCTGGACTGAAAACCGGGTTCACGGAACCATCCCCATTATCGCAAACCGACAACGCAGGTCTTGCCTCTATAAAGATAAATAAGATTTACATTACCAAGAGAGTATATAGATTAAGGTCTATGTGCCTTGGGTCATAGGTAAACGCAATCCGTCAGTGGAGCCTACCGTCTGACTGGCGATAGATGAGGCTTGCCGCGTTAGGGACTAGCACCGATAGGCAGAGACCGCCAAGGAAAAATGATGCACCCTTGCTGGCCCTGGGCGATCAGCCCGCAGGCCCGACCCAGGGGCGGAGCGGACGGGGAACGCTTAAAATAAGGAGCATTCAAGCTAGGCTGGCCCAATTCGGTAAGAGTAATGCTTGAGGCGGATAGTCTCGCGTACTATGTTTAGGCGTGTTCGGAGTGGCGTAGAGCCCATAAAAAAGGACACTAATCGGCATCATACGCTTTTTGGTGTATTGTACGAAAACTTTCTGTGTAATACCTAGTCGGGCAGCAAGATGCAGTTTGGGAGTTTACAATAGGTTCTAATATGGTTGAGCAGTATGAAATCACCGAAAGAAGTTGTACAGGATTGGGTTGCGGCATTTAACGCTTGCGACCCACACGCACTTATCAAGCTTTATCATGATGACGCCGAAAATCATCAAGTCGCTTTTGGCGATCCGCTTCATGGGCGCGAGGCTTTATTGGAGAGCTTCATCGCATTTTTCACCGCTTTTCCAGACAACTATACGCACCCGCTAAACATATTTGAGGATAGTGAGTGGGCTATAGTTGAGTGGAAAGGCGGCGGCACATTTTTAGGACAACTGGGCGATAATGCGCCAAATGGCAAGAGTTTTACACTACAAGGCTGCGGTTTCTTTCATGTTATCAACGAAAAAATCAAGTTCCAGCGTGGCTACATTGACAAGCACACATGGCTCTCGCAGCTTGGAATACCTGTTGTGTAAGTCGTAAACTGCTGCCTAACAAGTGCGTTGCAGCGGAATGAAAATTTTTAGTGTTTCTCTCAATGTTGCTTGTATCCGCTGAACATGGGCGTTATATCGCTTCGTTTCAAGTGTTAGGGCGTTCTTTCAAAGCTATCTGTAAGTCTTCCAAACTATTACAGTGCGTCAATTATCTGACACTGCATGTGGTGCTATAGTAGTGTCATGTCCCCTTTGCCGTTGCTTCGGATTGTTGTTGACACCAATGTTCTGTTTGAAGGTCTCACCAAACAAGGCGGGGCTTCAGGGTTGATTATTGATGCTTGGTTGACTGGGCTGATGGTGGTTTGTGTCTCCAATGCGCTTGCCTATGAATATGATGATGTGTTGTCTTGAAAACTCTCAGAAGCATGCTGGATTAAACTGCAGCCTGTGTTAGGGCAACTCCTCAGCTTGACTCAATACACGAATATTTATTTCTCATGGCGACCGACTTCCCCAGATGCAGGTGACGATTTAGTGATTGATTGTGCAATGAATGCAGGCGCAATTGTAGTTACGTCTAATATTCGAGATTTTCGGAGTGCGAAAGAGTCATTGGGGCTATGAGTAATGACACCTGTGCAATTCGTGAGCTTATTAGCATTAGGAGAAAAACCATGAGTCGATTAACCTTACGATTACCTGAAACGTTGCATCAACAGCTTGCTTATCTCGCTGAAGGCGAAGGTGTATCATTAAATCAGCACATTGTTTATGCATTGACTCGTCAGGCAGCCTTAGCTCATGCGATTCAGGTCGTCCCTGAAGCGGAAGTTGAACAGCAACAGCAGTCGTTCCAGTTATTGATCAAGCAGCTAGGGCAAGCTTTGTCTGCTGAGATTCAGTCTGTTTTAGCGACACGCGAGCAAACTGAGCCAGAAGCAGACCTGAGTTCAGATGTCGTTGCGCGTCTTCAAGAACGCATCCAAAAGCGGGCATGAGTATGGAAAACGGGAGTTAGCGCCAGTGAGATAACAAGTCGTTGCAGCGGCGAGCAAAGTCTTCTAGCTTCGTTTGTAGTTAATGGAGCGCCGCTCACTTTAGCCGTTATGCCGAAGCACGACAAAACCTTAGTGGATCAGCCCCTCTGATAGGAAAAACGGTCACTTCTTTTGAAACGAACCGCGCAGTAAAGTGTATAGACCCAGTAGAAAAAACACCCCACCAGCCATCCAGGCAAAAGGGATCACTTCACTGCTGATCGCCATTGCCAAAATGCTGGGAAGTACTAGAAAGCAGATAAGGGAACAAAGAAATAGGAAAGGCGGCAAAAATTTTGCCAGAAATTGTTTGAACTGATTATTTTGACGGGCCACCACGCCTCTCGATGAAAAACAATTTTTGAATTAATCCAAATTCTACTACGGTCTATTTTTTTGCCGATGATGGCCTGGGGAAGCAAGCCTTTAATCCCGCCGACACTGACCCGTGGCGCAGGCCTCACGACTGGTCTGGCGCAGGGCCAGCAGGGTTGCGAGAGAGGGGCGGCCGGTCAATGCTAGTCTTCTATCAGCCCAAAGACCGTAGAGCCAATCCACTAAGGGACGAAGCAGGGGCCAACCCGTGGGAGCATAGAGCCAACCCAGACCTAAAAGCGCGTAAATTCGCCGAAAAACCTCAACATTTTGCAGAATTTGACCATCGGCCGTAATGCCATGGATGCGGCCCATGGCCGTGGCGTAGTCGATGCCGGCATGGTCGTCGGGGTTATAGTCAGGGGCCGAAATATCCACAAAGGCCACCCGGCCCTGGCCCTTGTCCTGGAAACGCAGAAAGTTAACTTCTCGGAGGCAGAGGGGACAGTCTCCATCAAAAAGAAGCTTAATCTGCCAGGTGGGTTGCGTCTCAGATGCTGGATGAGCCATGGCCGATTGCGTTAAACATTACCCTTCAATTGTTGATATAAAGCCAGAATTTTTTCAATCACGGCCTCAATACTGAGAGTATCGGTGACGATCTCGATGGCATCGGCGGCCTGCTTCAGGGGAGCAATGGCACGGGTACTGTCGAGGTGATCCCGTTGGGCAATATCCTGTTCTAACTGGGCCAGGTCGAGGTCGGTTTTACCCTGCTGTTGAAAATCCCGTAGTCGTCGCCGGGCCCGTTCCTGCACCGAGGCCGTCAAAAAGATTTTCAGCTCCGCATCGGGAAAGACGTAGGTTCCCAAATCGCGCCCCTCTGCCACCAGGCCCCCTTGCTCACCGTAGTAGCGTTGGAGGCTAAGCAATTTATCCCGCACCGCTTTTTGGGCCGCAATCACCGAGACGATTCCGGTCACCTCAGGGGTGCGCAGGGCCTCGCTAACCTCCTGGCCATTCACCCAGGCCCCCGTGAGTTGGGGCGATGGCCGGGAAATTAATTCGATCTGGGCCGGGCTGATCAACTCGGCTACCGCGACTTCATCCTTGGGGTCAAGGTCGGCCTGGAGGACTAACCAGGCCAGGGCCCGATACAGGGCCCCAGTATCTAGGTACAAAAGGCCAAGACGGTCGGCCACTTGGCGGGTGACGGTGGATTTCCCGGCGCCAGCGGGGCCATCAATCACGATCATGGCCTGGCGACGGCGGAGCAGAAGGTTATCGATCAGGCGGGTTTGGCCCAAGTAGGCCGCCAGGGCCAAGAGTCCGGTGGTGGCGACAGTGGTTAAGGGTTGAAGCGTCTGGGGATCTACTAGGGCCAGGTACTGAAGCTGGAGATCTGGTTCCGTTTGTAATTCCTGGTTCACCGCCTCCAGGAGAAGGGCTGAATCCCGCTGGCCGGTCTGGAATAATTGCTCGGCTTTTTGGAGACTGCGATAAAGAACTGTGGCCTGTTGTTGTTCCTGTTCCCTCAGGTATTGATTGCGAGAACTCAGGGCCAGGCCGGAAGCCTCCCGAACCGTTGGACAACCCTTAATTTCGATGGGGAAATCCAGATCCGCCACTAAACGACGAATAATGGCTAATTGCTGAGCATCCTTTTCGCCGAAATAGGCCACATGGGGTTGTACTAACTGAAACAAGCGGCTGACGATGGTAGCCACGCCGGTAAAATGGCCCGGACGATAGGCCCCGCAGAGGGTTTCGGTTAAGGCGGCAGGAGGAACGACCAGGGTTTTAGCTGATGTCTCGTCTAGACCTAATTCCGCCACTGTGGGACAAAAAACGGCCCTGGCCCCCAAGCTGGCGGCTAGTTCACAGTCAGCTTCCAGGGAACGGGGATAGCGAGCCAAGTCTTCCTGGGGGCCAAACTGGAGGGGATTCACAAAAATCGAGACGACTGCATGATCGGTTTCGGCCACCGCCCGCCGAATCAGACTCGCGTGGCCCCTATGGAGGGCCCCCATCGTCGGCACCAGGCCAATGCATTGACCTTGAGCCGTGCGGAGATAGGTGCGGAGTCCAGCAATGGTCTGTAAACGATACACAGTCTTTATTCCTCAGCGTAACCCTCAAATTCTAGAGCAAGGCGGCCGGCTTTGCGCTCCGCTATAATAGGCACGGTTGTCCTATTTTCCCTGGCCTGGCCCTTGTCTGACCCCAGTTCTCCTCCTGTCTCACCGCCGATTTCCCTCCATCGAGAGGCAGTTTTGGCTTGGTTAGAGACCCAAGTGTCGCCCCAGCGACTGGCCCATATCCTGGGCGTAGAAGCAACGGCTAAGGCTCTGGCCCCTCTGCATGGTCTAGACCCCGAAGCCGCCGCTACTGCTGGCCTGTTGCACGATCTGGCTAAATTTTTCCCCCCGGCCCGTCTGCTGGCGATAGCCCAAGCGGAAGGCATTCCCCTCGATCCTGTTCTGGAGCAAGTCCCCCATCTGCTCCATGCGGAGATTAGTGCTGTGGTCGCTCGGCAGGAATTTCATGTTCACGACCCCGTTATCCTTAATGCCATTCGCCACCATACCCTGGGTTGTCCCGGCATGGCCCCCTTATCCTGTCTAATCTTTGTGGCCGATGCCATTGAACCCCAGCGGGGCGACGATCCAGCTCTCCTGGCCCTGCGGCGAGCGAGTCGTAAAAATCTTTATAAAGCCGTCCGCAAAACCTGTGACCTCGTTTTCGAGCATCTGTTGGCCCACCACAAAACCATCCATCCCCGTCTGATTGAGACCCGAAATTGGGCGTTACAATGGGAAAAATATGGAGAAAAATGAAGTATTCATGACCGAAATCCTGCGCCTTGACCCCGTTACCTCGACCCCTGTGCCCTCTCTCTCTCCGGTTTCAACGGAATCCCTCGTCTGGACGATTCTACAAGCGGCGGATGAACGCAAAGCCGACGATATCAATGTTTTAAAAGTCACCGATATTTCCTACTTGGCAGACTATTTTGTGATTGTGACGGGGTTTTCACGTACCCAGGTCAGGGCCATTGCCGACAGTATCGAAAAACAAGTTGAAACGTCCTATGCTCGTCTGCCCCTCCACACGGAAGGCAAGGCGGAAGGTAGTTGGATTTTGCAGGATTTTGGCGATGTGCTGGTGCATATTTTTATGCCAGAAGAACGGGAATTCTATAAACTAGAAGCCTTTTGGGGCCATGCCCAGGGCTATAATTTGGCTGATTTTGCCCAGGAATTTGGTTTTACCTACACGCCACCCACCCTGCCCTCCTTCCAATAATCCCTGGCTGTTATCGATTGCCTATGAGTTCTCCGCGAGAGTCATCGCCCCAATTTTGTCCGGTACCCCTGGAGCAACAGCCCGTCAATGAGTACGAGGCCCTCAAGGCCGCCTGGCCCTTTTCCTGGGCCGAGCTAAGCCCCCTGCCATTTATCAAAAAATTATTGTGGGTAGCCTTTTGGGGCAGTCTCTTGGCCAGTCCCATCGCCGCCGCCAGTTTTCCCCCCCAGAAAAAACCGATTTTCTTTGCCTTGGCCACGGCCCTGGGTATTTTTTTCTTGCTGGGTCTGTTCCTGATCCGTCTCTTACTGGGGTGGTTTTATATCAAAGACCGGCTCCAGTCCGAGGAGGTGATCTACGAAGAATCCGGATGGTACGACGGCCAACGCTGGCCCAAACCATTGGAAATTCTCACCCGCGACCGATTGATCATCCGCTACCAAGTCCAGCCTATTCTTCAGCGATTACAACAAACCCTGCTTATTCTCGGAGTCCTGATAGCCTTAGACGTTTGCCTCTGGAGCTTGCTCGGTTTTTATCAAGGCCTGGGACAGCCTGCCCTACAATGAACAGTTGACCCCCATTCCCAACAGCATGAGCAGAGGAAAACGTCCCTACGGCCCCCAGATTGAAGTCCACCTCCTGCGAGAAGGCATTGTTGAATCGATCCATCAAGTCGAGGCCACCGTTTGTGATGACCGCGGCCGGACATTGTTAGTCGCGGGCCATGCCGATAGTACGGCTTTTATTCGCTCGGCCCTCAAGCCCTTCCAGGCCCTGGCCGTCACCAGTACGGGAACCCTCGAGCGTTTTGGCCTAACCGACAAGGATTTAGCCATTATCTGTAGCTCCCACCACGGCACCACGGAGCAAGCACGGCAGGTCTTTAATATTCTCTGGCGGGCGGATATCGACCCCAGTGCTCTACAATGTCCCACTCCCGAAGGGGCCAAAACGGCCCTACAGCACAACTGTTCGGGAAAACATGCCGGTATGCTGGCGGTTTGTCAGCAACGCAATTGGCCCCTCAACACCTACCTGCGCGGTAGCAGTCCTGTCCAGCAACTAATCCTGGATAAAATTTCAGAACTCCTGGCCATGCCGGGGGCCGAGTTGATCGGGGCCCACGACGATTGCGGTGCTCCCACCTACTCCATGGAACTGGCCCAGATGGCCCATCTCTACGCCCTGCTGGCCTCGGGGGCCCAACTAGATCTAGAGCGCGTCGTTCGGGCTATGACCTACTATCCCCATCTAGTGGCTGCCGATGGTTCCTTTGATACGGAATTAATGCGACTCATGGAAGGGGAATTAGTGAGCAAGGCTGGGGCCGAAGGTATTCAATGTATCGCTCGGGTCGGGGAGGGCCTGGGCCTAGCGATTAAGGTTAAAGATGGAGCCCGACGGGCCAAGTACGCCGTGGCGATTCATCTCCTACAACAGATGGGCTGGATTCCTCCCCGCGTAGCAGAAGTCCTCTCGGATCAGTTTATGACCCTCAGCCAATATAAGCGTTTAGAAGTTGTGGGAGAATTAACAATGCTCTAGGGCCGATGGCGGTGCTTCTGGAGTTGGCCGAGTTGCCTCCGCATCTAATTTTTCCACCTTCCATTCGCCGGTGTGGGGATCCCGGTAGGTACGGAAGGGATTTGGCTGGAGAGGACGACTAGATAACTTGGCCATGATCGGCAGGATGGCAGAACCATTTTATCCATCATAGTGAAATCTCGGCTAAGGACAATGATCTCGGTCACTCTACAAGGTGATCTACATCACACCAAGAATCCTAATCCTCCAAATTAGGGCTACAGAGAGTTAGTTATTGTCAATTCACTCCCACTGTCCCAGTTGCTTACGTTAAACTTCTTACGCACTACGCAGTTGCACCCTGTTGGATTCCTCTATTGGGAGTAATATGCAGAAAAATTCTTGAGAAAACATGTATTTGGTGTGATCTGCGGAAACTTTCCGTATCATCAATTATATTTCTCGCGGAGCCATACCCACATGCCGTCAAAACCTCGAAAGTACTGGTTCCCTGCTAAACGCTACGGCTGGGGCTGGGGTCCTCCGTCAGCTTGGCAAGGGTGGATCATTCTTCTCATCTACCTTGCGCTGGTTCTCGGTGGCATCCCGTTTCTTCAATCTACCAAGGGGAACTTTGTGTACCTTGCTTTCGTGCTTCTCCTCACGGTGGTTCTCATCGCCATTTGCTGGCTCACGGGCGAACGTCCTCGTTGGCGTTGGGGTCAGCTCAAACGTTAGATGTCACTGTTTATCAATGGTTTCTTCGATAACTCAGTCGTCTTGAAGCTTTAATTTACATTGGACAAATAACGGCCCTGGCGGCTGTGGCTTTCAAGGGCCAGATTTGCCGCGGCTTTAGCAGAACTGTGGTTGGTATTTTTAAGAACATTGAGGTTGAAGCGATAGCCGACGTTCCGAACGGTTTGGATTAGATTAGGTTGACGCGGATCGGTTTCAATCTTTTTCCGCAAAGACAATACATGGGTGTCAATGGTGCGGGGGTTGTCAATGGCCTCGGGCCAGGCCCGGCGTAATAATTCCGTGCGGCTGAGGGGATTGCCTTCGGCTTGGGCCAAAATGTAGAGCAGACTAAATTCTTGGGGAGTCAGATCGATAAAATCGCCTTGGAATTGCACTCTTCTTTGAACCAGATCAATTTTGAGGTCGCCGTAGTCCAGGAGCAAGGGCGCTGTTGTCATCCGGCCCCGACGCACCAAGCATTCAATTCTGGCCATAAACTCTTGCATACCGAAGGGCTTCGTCAGATAATCGTCAGCCCCGGCCTTCAGGCCCTGGACAATATCCTGTTCTCCATTACGAGCCGACAGGATCAGAATCATCGACTGTCGTTGCTGAAAAAGCCAGCGACAGAGTTCGAGCCCATCCCCATCGGGTAAATCGGAGTCGATTACAGCAACGGTGGGCTGACGGCTAGTAAAGGCCTGACGGGCCTGCTGGAGGCCGGTGCATTGCTGTACTAAATACCCTGCCTGCTGGAGATGCCAACCCAGGAGTGACCTTAGGTGCGGATTGCCCTCGACGATAGAAAGATAGACTGGACTCACCTTCAACTATGCTCCGCTAATGGATAAGCTAAACACCTTTAACCCTAACAAAGTCAATGTCAAGAGATTGTAACAACTGTTACGCGACACTTCCAATAAATCTGAAAAAAAGCTAAAGATCGACTCAATTTATAGGCCCCCTGCCTACTAATTAACAATTTAAAAGCTATGTAAATAAGTTTTACTTTTGGATCACAAAAAGATACAAATTGCGCCAAGGTTGTCTTTATCGTTAAAGATAGAGACAGAGACGCTTTAGGATTATTTGTTTAGCTAATTTCATTATTTTGCTGTATCCATCAATGACTGGCTACCCTTTGCTCAAAACAATATTTTGATTGTTTTACTTCCCTTCAAAAAGCCGTACTTAGAGACAAGATCTGTTGGGAAGCGTCTCTATTTTAAACGTCATTGTGATGGTGAGCACTCCCAAAATCACCACTGGTTTGTTACTTTTTCTGATTCTTGAGGACTACCTATGAGACCGAAAACCTACGCCACCCTCGACGGGAATGAAGCTGTGGCCCGGGTTGCCTACCGCCTCAGTGAAGTCATTGCAATTTACCCCATTACGCCCTCCTCTCCCATGGGGGAATGGGCGGATGCCTGGGCCTCGGAACATCGTCCAAATCTATGGGGAACCATTCCTGCAGTGGTGGAAATGCAGAGTGAGGGCGGAGCTGCCGGGGCCATTCATGGGGCCTTACAATCGGGGTCTTTAACAACGACCTTCACCGCCTCCCAGGGCCTGATGCTGATGCTCCCCAATCTCTACAAAATTGCGGGGGAATTAACGGCGGCCGTGATCCATGTGGCGGCCCGTTCCTTGGCGGCCCAGGGCCTTTCGATTTTTGGTGACCACAGTGATGTCATGGCGGCGCGGCAGACGGGGTTTGCCCTCTTGGCCTCAGCTTCAGTGCAGGAAGCCCAGGATTTAGCGCTAATTGCGACAGCCACTAGCTTGCAAACTCGGATTCCGGCCCTGCATTTCTTTGATGGTTTTCGTACCTCCCACGAAGTGCAAAAAGTGGAATTACTCAACGATGATGACCTACGGGTCTTGATTCGAGATGAAGATGTTCTGGCCCACCGTCAACGGGCCCTGACCCCGGATCGTCCGGTCTTGCGGGGAACGGCTCAAAACCCGGATGTCTATTTCCAGGCCAGGGAAACCGTAAATCCTTTCTATGCCGAGTATCCAGCCGTTTTAGAGCGGGTGATGCAGGCCTTTGGCGACCTCACCGGACGCAAATACCGTCCCTTTGATTACTACGGCGATCCAGAAGCAGAGCGGGTGGTGATCCTGATGGGGTCTGGCTGTGAAACAGCCCAGGAAACCGTCGATGCGTTGATGGCCCAGGGGGAAAAAGTCGGCGTTTTGAAAGTGCGGCTCTATCGGCCCTTTGACGCCCAACGACTGCTGGCAGCTTTACCCCCAACAGTGCAAAAAATAGCGGTGCTAGACCGAACGAAGGAACCGGGGAGTCCCGGGGAACCGCTCTACCTAGATGTGGTTACAGCTTTTGCCGAACGGGGCGGGATTTTACCCAAAATTGTCGGGGGCCGCTATGGCCTGTCCTCGAAGGAATTTACACCAGCCATGGTCAAGGGCGTTTTGGACAATCTCCAGCAGTCGGCCCTGAAAAATCACTTTACCATTGGCATTAATGATGATGTCAGCCTGACCAGTCTGCCCTACGACCCGCAGTTTTCAACGGAACCGGCTTCGGTGGTACGGGCCATTTTCTTTGGCCTGGGTTCCGATGGCACCGTGGGGGCCAATAAAAACTCGATCAAGATCATTGGCGAAGATACCGACAACTACGCCCAGGGTTACTTTGTCTATGACTCGAAGAAATCCGGTTCAGTAACGGTATCTCACCTTCGCTTTGGCCCCAATCCAATCCACTCCACCTATTTAATTGATCGGGCCAATTTTGTTGCCTGTCACCAATGGGAATTTATTGACAAGTTTGACCTCGTTACCCCTGCGATGACCGGGGCCACGCTTCTGCTCAATAGTCCCTACTCTGTGGAGGAGGTCTGGTCGAAATTACCCCGTCCCCTCCAAGCCCAAATTATTACCAAACAGCTTAAGCTTTATACCATCAATGCCTACCAAGTGGCCCGCGAAGCCGGCATGGGCGGCCGCATTAATACGGTGATGCAGGTTTGTTTCTTTGCCCTTTCTGGGGTTTTACCCAAGGACGAAGCCATCGCGGCCATCAAAAAATCGATCCGCAAGAGCTACGGTAAGAAAGGGGAAGAGATTGTCCAGATGAATATTAAGGCTGTAGATGCCACTCTGGATCATTTGTATGAAGTCCCCGTTCCCGCTGAGGTGGATGCTGAGGCACCTGAACTCAAACCCCTGATTGCGGATACGGCCCCCGCCTTCGTTCGCGATGTACTGGGTAAAATGATGGCTCGCCAAGGGGATGATTTACCGGTGAGTGCCCTGCCCTGTGACGGCACCTATCCGACGGGGACGGCCAAATGGGAAAAACGCAACGTCACCCAGGAAATTCCCGTTTGGGACACCGATGTCTGTGTGCAGTGCGGCAAATGCGTCATTGTCTGTCCCCACGGGGTAATCCGCTCCAAAGCCTATGGGGAAGAACAACTCCAGCAAGCCCCGACTACCTTCAAAAGTACCGGCGCCAAAGATCACGATTGGCAGGGCCTCAAGTTCACCATCCAAGTAGCCGCCGAGGATTGTACCGGCTGTGGTATCTGCGTGGATGTTTGTCCTGCTAAAAACAAATCCCAGCCTCGTTTACGGGCCATCAACATGGCGCCCCAACTGCCCCTACGGGAAGCAGAGCGGGAGAATTGGGACTTCTTCCTACAATTACCGAATCCTGACCGCCGCCATCTCAATCTGAATAAAATCAGTCATCAACAGATGCAGGAACCCCTCTTTGAGTTCTCCGGGGCCTGTGCCGGTTGTGGGGAAACCCCCTACCTCAAGCTGGTTAGCCAATTGTTCGGTGACCGGATGTTAGTGGCCAATGCCACGGGCTGTTCTTCCATCTACGGCGGTAACCTCCCAACAACCCCCTGGACCCAGAATACCGAGGGCCGTGGCCCTGCTTGGTCTAACTCTCTCTTTGAAGATAATGCCGAATTTGGCCTAGGTTTCCGGGTTTCCATTGATAAACAAGCGGAATTTGCGGCGGAATTGCTCCAGGCCCTGGCTACCGAGATCGGAGAAAGCTTGGTCACAGAGATTTTGAGCAATGCCCAACAAACGGAAGCCGACATCTTCGAGCAACGGCAACGGGTTGAAACGCTGAAGCAACGCCTTGGTCAATTACTGGCCAGTACCGAAAGGGAGCAACGGGCCAAATTGGTCATGCTCCAATCCCTGGCCGATTACTTGGTGAAGAAAAGTGTCTGGATTGTCGGTGGCGATGGCTGGGCCTACGACATTGGCTACGGGGGCCTCGATCATGTCCTAGCCAGTGGCCGTAATGTCAATATCTTGGTCATGGATACGGAAGTCTATTCCAATACTGGGGGCCAGGCCTCGAAAGCAACCCCCCGAGGGGCCGTCGCTAAATTTGCGGCGGGAGGGAAACCCTCTCCCAAAAAAGACCTGGGGCTAATGGCCATGACCTACGGCAATGTCTATGTGGCTAGTATCGCCATGGGGGCCAAAAATGAGCAATCGATCCGGGCTTTCCTGGAAGCGGAGGCTTATCCAGGCGTGTCGCTGATTATTGCCTACTCCCACTGCATTGCCCACGGCATCAATATGACCACGGCTATGAACCATCAAAAAGAACTGGTGGAGAGTGGTCGCTGGTTGCTCTACCGCTACAATCCCAGTCTGAGCCAAAGCGGTAAAAATCCCCTGCAATTGGATATGCGCGCGCCGAAAGTGCCGGTGGATCGCACGATGTATCTGGAAAACCGTTTTTCGATGCTGGCCCGTAGTCAACCCGAGGCGGCCAAACAACTGCTGAAACTAGCTCAAGGGGATGTATCAACCCGTTGGGCCATGTACCAATACCTGGCCAATCGTCCCCTAGGCAATGGTCAGGGCAATGGGCACAGTCAATCGAGCGAGACCCCAAGGCCGGCGGAAATGGTTTAGCGAGAGGGTCACGATGGGGAGAGTATCCGCAACTTTCCCCTGTCTCGATAGTTAAGTAAACAGTTCATAAAATTGTGTTTAGAGAAATGGGTTTAGATATCCATACCTTTCCGGTTGATTTACTCTTTAGTATCGAAGATTTGCTTGATCCTGATTATTTACCTGAATAGCCCCCTGTATTCCGACTTCCTAGGAGAACGACGATGAATCTGACAACAACTTATCTCGGTATGGCCCTGAAATCTCCCTTGGTGGTGGGTTCCTGTGCCCCCCTAACAGAGGATTTAAATAATCTTAAAAAAATGGAAGATGCTGGGGCCGCAGCCATTGTTTTACATTCCTTTTTTGAAGAACAATTACGACAAGAGCGCTTAGAATTGCACCATCACTTTACCCACGGGACGGAAAGCTTTGCCGAGGCCCTGAACTACTTTCCTGAACCCCAAGTCTTTCATCTGGGTTCAGAAGAATACCTCAGTCATATTCGCCAAGCCAAGGAAAGTCTAGAGATTCCAATCATTGCTAGCTTAAACGGTTCGACCCTCGGCGGCTGGCTTGATTATGCTCAACAAATTGAACAGGCTGGTGCCGATGCCCTTGAATTGAATATTTACTATCTGCCTACGGATCCCGAAGTTTCTGGTACGGAAATTGAAGAGAATTATCTGGATATTTTGCGGGTCGTCCGAGCTGAAGTTAAAATTCCGATTGCCGTTAAAGTAGCGCCCTTTTTTAGCAATACGGCCAACATGGCTAAACGTTTAGCGGAAACGGGAGCTGACGGCTTAGTCTTGTTTAATCGTTTTTATCAGCCGGATTTTGACCTGGAAAATTTAGAGGTCTATCCCCACATTATCCTCAGTAGTCCCCAGGCCTTGCGGTTGCCGATGCATTGGATTGCACTTCTTTACGGCCGTATTCCCTGTGATCTAGCAGCTACCAGTGGCATTCACCACACCACCGATATCCTCAAAATGCTGATGGCTGGGGCCAAAATTACCCAGCTGGTGAGTGTTTTACTACGCTATGGCATTGATTACCTAGCCACCCTGGAAAGCAATTTGCGGGATTGGCTGGTAGAACACGACTATGAATCGGTGGCCCAGATGCAGGGCAGTCTTAGCCAACTCCATTGTCCTGACCCCACGGCCTTTGAACGGGTTCAGTACATCAAGGCCCTGCAAAGCTATCTGCCGGCCTGGCGAACCCTCGACAATAACGAAGCCGAAGAAGCATTGCACTAATCCCGTTAATTGAACCATAACTGTAATTCTTGATGGAGGAGATTCCCATGGCTAATCCCAAACGTATCGGTATTCTCACCAGTGGTGGGGACTGTCCTGGTCTGAATGCCGTTATCCGAGCCGTGGTTAAGGCCTCGGCCCTCAAGGGCTGGGAGGTCTTTGGTATTCCCTACGGGACTGATGGCTTTATTGAAGTAGCCCACGGCAAATATCAGGCCGAAGATTTGCTCTTAAGCAAACATGGCTACGCGCTCCCTGGTATGCTCAAGGGCCTGGATGTGTTGCAGTTCCTGAGTGGTAGCATTCTCGGTTCCCTGAGTAAAGGCCACCCGGAAAACCCGGAAATTGCCGCGGCGATTCTTCAGGGATACGCCTTGCTTAACCTGGATGCCCTGATCGTGATTGGTGGCGATGGCAGTCTTGATATTATCTACGATCTAGCCCAGAAAGGCCAGTGGAATATTATTGCCATTCCTAAAACCATTGATAATGATGTTCCCTTTACCGAGTGGGCCGTTGGTTTTACCACGGCGGTAGATATTGTGACCCAGGCCCTTTATGATCTGACCTTTACCGCCGCCAGTCATGAGCGCGTTATCATTGTCCAAGTCATGGGCCGGGATGCTGGCCACTTGGCGCTTCATGCGGGGATTGCAGGGGGAGCCGATATGATTTTGATTCCCGAATTAACGCCGGCCCTCACCGTCGAAATGATCGAGGGATGCTGTCAGCAACTGATGAAACTCCGCCACGCTGGTCGCCACTTCGCCCTGATTGTCATTTCCGAAGGCGTCCACGATCTAGAGGGCCGAAAGGAAAAATATATTGCCGATTACCTGGCCGACAAAATTAGTCAGGTCAGTCAACGCCTGTGTGACAGTCCGGATCCCCGCTATTGTGACCTCCAGGCCCTAGACATCCGCGCCACTACCCTCGGCCATATCCAGCGGAGCGGAACGCCCCTTTCCATTGACCGTCTCCTCGCTACTTTTTTTGGTATTAAAGCCGTCGAACTGATCGAAGAGGAGCACTTTGATGAAGTCGTCGTTTGGCAAAATGGCCAGGTACAGAGCATTCCCCTCAAACCGATTATTACCATCATCAAACAGTGCCACCAGGAGAAGCGTTGTGCCTTTCCCGTTGACCCCGAAGGTTTTATCGTTAAAACGGCCCGCTCCCTCGGCATTTACTTAGGCGAAACTTGACAGTCGGCCCTAGAAGTGCGATAGTGATAGTTTGTGTGAACTTTACTTTAATAAACGCTCTTGGCTAACGTTATCGTCATCGGCGCTCAATGGGGCGACGAAGGAAAAGGAAAAATCACGGATCTGTTGAGTCGCTCCGCCGACGTGGTCGTTCGTCCCCAGGGGGGAGTTAATGCCGGGCATACCATTGTCGTCCAAGACCAGACCTTTAAATTACATCTCATTCCCTCGGGGATTTTATACCCAGAAACGGAATGTATTATTGGCTCAGGCACGGTGATCGACCCTCGAGTTTTACTCCAGGAAGTTGATCAATTACAGGCTTTAAATGTTTCCGTTGAGCGTCTTTACATTTCCCAGACGGCTCACATCACCATGCCCTACCACCGTTTACTGGATGAGGCTTCGGAGGAAAAGCGGGGCAAACATAAAATTGGTACCACCGGGCGCGGGATTGGGCCGACCTACGCCGATAAATCCGAGCGCACTGGCATTCGGGTCATCGATTTGATGGATCCTGATATTCTACGCAAGAAATTAATCTGGACAATTAACTATAAAAACGTCATTTTAGAAAAGCTATACGAATTGCCGCCCCTAGATCCTGAGGCAGTGATTGAAGAGTACCTTGGCTATGCCGAACGTCTCCGTCCCCACGTTGTGGATAGCTCTCTTAAAATCTATGAAGCAATCCACCAGCGCAAAAATATTCTCTTTGAAGGGGCCCAGGGCACTCTCCTCGATTTAGACCATGGTACCTATCCCTACGTCACCTCTTCCAACCCAGTGGCTGGCGGGGCCTGTGTTGGGGCCGGCATTGGGCCGACCATGATTGACCGGGTGATTGGGGTAGCCAAGGCCTATACGACTCGGGTTGGAGAAGGCCCCTTTCCCACCGAACTTGAGGGCGACCTCAACCAACACCTCTGTGAGCGAGGGGCCGAATTTGGTACGACCACAGGCCGTCGTCGCCGCTGTGGTTGGTTTGATGGGGTCATTGGCCGCTATGCGGTGCGGATCAATGGTCTGGATTGCTTAGCGGTCACTAAGCTAGATGTCCTCGACCAACTGGAGGAAATTAAGGTCTGTGTGGCCTACGAACTGGATGGTAAAACCTGCGACCATTTTCCGGGTAACGCCGCTGAATTTGCTCGCTGTAAACCCATCTATGAAACTCTCCCCGGTTGGCAATGTTCCACCGAGCATTGCAAAACCCTGGAAGATCTCCCCTCCCAGGCCCTCAGCTACCTCAAGTTTCTCGCAGAATTGATGGAAGTTCCCATTGCCATTGTTTCCCTGGGCGCCAGCCGGGATCAGACCATTATCGTGGAAGACCCCATTCATGGCCCTAAACGAGCTTTGCTCTATGCCAATGGTACCTCCGTTGATCCGCAGAAAGTGTAGTTTGACTACTACCCCGATTTTTGTATCTAGATCCTTTTATTTAACTGTTGCTACCTATGTCTGTCTCCATTGAATGTCAAAAACGTCCTGAGAAAAGTAATCCCCGCGCCCTGCGTCGGGAAGGCCTGATTCCGGCCACCCTCTACGGCCACAATGGTGCTGAATCTATTTCTCTCACGGTCGATCATAAAGAGGCTACCACCCTGTTGCGCTACGCGAAGGTTAACGAAACCCTCGTTGATGTGAAAATTCCTGACCTCTCCTGGGAAGGTAAGGCCCTGATCCGTGAAGTCCAAGCCCACCCCTGGAAGCGGAATTTATACCACCTCAGCTTTTTCTATCAAGCCAATCCCACCGAGGCTTAAGGGTCTGTTTGACAAGCCACCCTGCCCCCCAAGATTGGGGAAAACTCAGGGCCAGTTCCCCAGATGAGGGGATTTAGAAGGCAAAATCAGACGTTACCAACAAGTTCTAAGACGCAGGTCTTACCGAATATCGAGCTGATTCTATACCTCCAAGCCTGGCTGGGGGTATTTTTTCTGGGGAAAATCCTTCTAGAAGCCGGGAGAAAACCGTTAAGATGGGGTCAACCGGTAATCTTCTCAGACCCATGACCATTGCAAATGAGGCTCCGACGGTGCTAATTCGCCCCGTTCAATACCGCGATTTGGAAAATCTCAATCCGCTCTTAGAGCGACCCGTGGAGTTAGGCCAATATCCGACGGATTTGAGCTTGCCAGAACAATTGGAGCAGGTACGCTTTTGGTATGGTCTGATCAAGTTTTTGCAATGTTTCCCCAATCCGCTCCAGCACCTTTTTTCCGGTTACGTCGCCGAAGAGGTTGCGTCTGGTCGCCTGGGGGGATTCGTCCAAATTGCCCCCTTCAACAGTAGCCGCAGTACCTGGCGGGTAGAACGGGTACTCCTTGACTCCTCTGCTATTCAGCCTGATTTGGTGACCGATCCCAAGGGCCTAGGCTCCCAATTATTGCGCTACTGCTTTGAGCGAGTCTGGGAGGCCAGAACTTGGTTACTGGAAGTAAATATCCAGGCCAAGAATAGTTTGGCCCTCTACCGTCAGAATGGTTTCCAACCCCTGGCCCAGATGACCTACTGGTCTTTGTCCCCCGACCGTCTGGCCCTGCTGGCCAATAATGACCCCGATTTACCGAATCTTTTGCCCGTGAGCAATGCGGATTCTTTCCTGCTCTACCAGTTAGATTGTGTTTCTATGCCGCCTCTCCTGCGTCAGGTCTTCGACCGTCATGGCCAGGATTTTAAAGTTCGTTTTCTCCCCTCCCTGGTAACGCGCCTGCAACATCGTCTTCACCAACGCCAGGAAGTCAGTGGTTATGTTTTTGAACCCCAGAGAAAAGCAGCCATTGCCTACTTCAAGCTCATTATTTCTAAAAAGGGTGTCCGTCCCCACCAGGCCGAATTAACGGTGCATCCAGCCTATACCTGGCTCTATCCCAAATTACTCGTTCACATGGCCCGCTTGGTGCATCATTTGCCGGAGCAGTCTTTGGAATTGATGTCTGCCGACTACCAACACGAACGGGAGGAATATTTAGAGCAATTGGGGGCCCAACGAGTGGAACATACCCTGCTGATGTCGCGTTCCGTCTGGCATAAGCTCAAAGAAACCAAACCCGAACGCCTGCAATTGTCGGAAGTGCTCCAGGGCCTGCACCCAGCTCCGCGTTCTGCGATTCCTAGCCGCATGTCCCTGCTCAATCTGGCCCTCAAAGCCAAACCAGAGGAGACGACTGGAGAGGTTCCAGATAGCCGGCCGCCCTCGGATACCCTGCCTAAAAATGGTCACCATGTCTAAGTTGCAAGCATGGAACGGATCTCGGCTCTGGGTTTAGATGTTGGCAAAAAGCGTATCGGCATTGCTGGCTGTGATGGTACGGGCCTGGTAGCGGCCGGATTGATGACCCTAGAGAGAACATCCTTTACCCAAGATTGTCAACAACTCCAGGCCCTTATTCAAGAACGGGAGATTACCCTTTTGGTCGTTGGCCTGCCCTACAACCTCGACGGGAGTCTGGGATTTCAGGCCAAACAGGTGCAAAAATTTGCTCGATGTTTGGCCGAGGCCCTGCAACTTCCTGTTGAATACGTTGACGAACGGCTTACCTCCGTAGAGGCAGAAAATCAACTCAAGGCCCAAAAACGTTTTTCCACCTATAACAAGGGCCTGATTGACCAACAGGCCGCCCAAATTATTTTGCAACAATGGCTCGACCAACGCCGTCACCGCCAGTTCCCTAGGGATTAGATTTTTCCTGGTTTGGTTGGGGACGATAGCGGTTTTCCTGCCAGGTATTACCAATGCCCTGGAGGACGCCTTTGACCACCAGACCTGCGGCCCGGCCAATAACCTGGGTCAAGAAGAAGACTAAACCATGGCCAAGAAAACGCACAATGGCCTGGAGTCGAGGGGAGGCTGCATCCCGGAGTTCGAGCAAAACCGTTACTAACCAGGGCAATCCTTGCAGTTGCTCGAGTTCGTTTTGACGAGGCGCGTAAACCGGCTGACACGTGATCCCCTGGGGGGTGAAATAAAGTAGGGTGTGCTGACTTTCAAAAATTTGCTTAGGCTCTAACCAATATTGACTCAATCGATAATACCAGGCCAGATTATTGCGAAAGCGAGCAATTTCCCGAGAGGATAACAGCTTAGAGACGTAGAGGGCCTTTTTGATCGTCTCGGATTCAGAAAAGTAATTTAGCGTAAAGGTCATGGCCCCGTTGGCGATCTGAATAATCAGATTCGCTTGGTACAGTTCCCAGGGCCAGGAGACGGTATCAGTAGGGCCAGGGCCTTCTGCAACAGGGGCTAAGAGGAATTGTTCTAAAACAGCCTGTGCTCGGGGAATCGTTCCTAGACTTTCCCGCTGAATAATCGGCTTATAGCTCTCCAAAAGGCCCTGGAGTTGGTCTAACTGCCAACCTTCTTGAGGGTTGAGGTGGGGACCTAAAAAACTGAGGGTCACCCCTTGCCAGATTTCGGCCAACAGACTGCTGGGCTCCTGGGGCAACTGCTCCGGCCGAATATTCAGACTCCGGAGTTGTTCTAAGGTGTCCTGGAATTTTTGCCAGGCCAGGGCCAAAAGCACTTGCCGCTGATTCGGATTGAGCGCATCAAGGGCCAGGGGAATTGGGGTCAAATTTTGGCCATTGAACTGGGGAATCAGCCGCTCGCCTTCTCCAAGCTTGGCAGAGAGGGGAATTAAAGCGATAGGGCCATAGGTGCCTAGAGAAGCAGGCCGGGTTTCACTGGGAGAGTCTCCCCACTGCGCTGCTTGAACCTGATGTAAACGCCGGAGCTTGGCAGGCATTAATGTTTCGACAATCTGTTGAGCTAGGCGTAATTCTCGCCGTCGTCCCTGGAGAAACAGAGCATCAAAAGCCGAAAGGCTTGGCTGTTGACTGGCCTGTTGTAGGGCCTGGCGTTGGGACTCAATTTGTTCTAATCCTCCCCTAAACCCGCGCCAGAGCCATTGTTGGGCCGGGGAAAGGGCCTGATAGGTGGGTAGGCCCTGGGGATTTGCCCAGCACAAGCCGCCTTGGTGAATTTCCGAAAAACCCGCCGTCAATTCCGCCATTGGGGTTCCTTTAGGAAAGTAGCCTTCAATGCCTAGGTTCCGGGCTCGTAGGAGTTGTTCGTATTCTAGACTGGCGGTCAATAAACAAATTTTTAGAGAGGGATAGGTTCGCCGCAAAAACCAGCATTGCTCCCAACCGGCGACTGGCTCCGTCAGTACTAACGGATCTAAGATTATCAAATCCGGGAGGGTTGATAACCAATTGGCTGCAGCCTCTGTCACCCGGGACATCTGGGCCAGAACCTGGAACTGGGGATAGTTTAGCAGGGCCGTCACCAAACCCAGACGAAAAACGGCATCTTCATCAATAACGAGAAGTGTTAGGGGACGGTCACTCACAACATAGCCTACACAACAGAAGAATTGCCCCCTATTTTAGGACAAGGATTTAACTTCTTTCCCGGAAGTCTCGAAATCCCCTAGCATGGGATCAGGCTTTCACTGAATTTTGTCATCTGTACTATGTTAAATCTCGCTCCTCCTTTCAAATCCCTTTGCCTATTACTTATTCTGGGGCTGAGTTTGGCCCTGACTGCCTGTGCAGGTATTGGCTTAGCCAGTCTCCAGCGCTACGCCGACACCAAAGATGGCTATGAATTTCTCTATCCCAACGGCTGGATTGCGGTGGATGTGAAAAATGCCTCGCCTGGAGTCGATGTAGTTTATCGAGATCTAATTGAGCGCAGTGAAAATTTAAGCGTAATTATCAGTGAGATTGCCAGCAATAAATCCCTCCAGGATCTTGGCTCCCCGACCGATGTCGGCTATCGCTTTTTGAAAAAAATTAACGGTGAGAGCAGTGACCGCCAAGCAGAATTAATTAGTGCTGAAGAACGGGAAAACCAGGGTAGAACCTACTACAACCTAGAGTACAGAGTCACTCTTGCCAATCAAGCCCAACGCCACGACCTGGCCAGTGTCACCACCAATCGCGGTAAGCTGATCACCTTTAATCTGTCCACCACTGAAGAACGCTGGCCCAAGGTTCACGACCTGTTTGAAACGGTAGCGAGTTCCTTTAGCGTCTACTAAACCTAAGTTCACGCTCAGAACTCCTTGCTGATCTCTAGAATAAAAAAAGAGGCGTCGAGCTATCTGAGCTTCAACAATTGCCTCAGTAAGATAAGGCTTTCAGCCTATTCTGAGCAAAGGAAAATGCTTCAGACGGAGGGGTAATCATCTATCGCCCTAATCTGGAGGATTGGGGCAATCCATGGCTAGGGATCTCATCTTAAACTGTACTCTTCAAAGATGTGTAATGAACTCATTGCAAAAATCAAGCAGGCTTTTGCCCATGTAAATTATCCTGGTGACGACAGCCTTACAGACAACCACAACGGTGACGAACCCACAGCTCTTATCAAAGCGTTCTTCAGGAAAACCGACTGGCAGAAGCTTGATGCCAAGTTTCTTGACCAAACTCCTGATGGTTGGGGAAGTGCTTTATCATTCTTTTCTAATGCTGCGTTTCAATTTTATCTTCCGGCTTACATGATTGCTGATATTCGTGGCGAATTGCTCCTCTCTGACCCATCTATTCGTCTGTGTTCGAGCTTGGTATCTATGGTGGAAAACAAGAAAATTGCCAAGGTTTGGGGGGGCGGCACGATGGGAGAACGGGCCCGTGAAGAATTTGCTCACTATGATGCCCAACAAGTATCCGCTATTGTTAGCTATCTTTGGTGGAAACTCGAAGCCAGCGACGATTACAACCCAATGATTGAGCAAGCTATGGAAAACTATTGGCTAAACCGTGATGCAGGTAGTTGCAGGTAGTTATTATTGAGGTTGACTTAAGAAACATGAGCAATGAACTCACTTTTGGGGAAGATACTGCTCGCTTCCTATACCTAGGTGCCAAGGGCCTGTAATTGTCGGATCTGTTGAATGACTTCCTTGGGCTCCGTTGCAATCTGTACCTGTTCTGGGTCTAGGGCCTGAAAGAAATAATTCCACTCTGCTCCAGTATCTAACAAAATGACGGGCTTTCCCGCCTTAAGGGCCAGGGCAATTTCCGAAACCGTTCCTGCTCCTCCAACCCCACAGGCCACCACAACGTGGCTAGATAGCACGTTAATATTGTTCCGTGCACTGTGTAGATCGGTAATCACTGCGATATCAAGGTCTGGGCTAGGGGAACTCTGAACGGTTGGTAAAATACCAATGGTGAGGCTATTAGGGATTTGTTTGGCCCCCTTATTCACTGCCCGCATCACACCGCAGTCACGGCCGCCACTGAGGACAACCCAACCCTCCAGGGCCAACAAACGTCCTAATTCTTCAGCCAAGGCCAGGTTATGGGGTGTCGCCTGTTCTCCTGCCCCCATCACGCCGACAACGAAACGCACCATACTTTTGAGCCAGTATCGAATACGTTCACTTTAGGGTAGATGGACTGCGTCCGTCACGCTGGAAAATTCCCTGCCAAAAGATTGCAATGAGTGTAACCGTTGTCAACCGCTGCTCCCTATGTCTGAGAGCGATGTTGCCAATGCTTTACCTGCCAGGATAGGCTAAAACTAATGAAGAAATAGATCAAGGCCGTAAAACTATACATTTCCAGTAGACGACCATCCCGCTGGGCAATTTTGGCTGCCGCCCCTAAAAAGTCCGTACCGGAAATAACATAAACCAGAGATGTATCTTGGAATAATACAATGGCTTGAGTTAGTAGAAGGGGCCACATATTCCGCCAGGCCTGGGGCAAAACCACATAGCGCATTTGCTGAGAATAGGTCAGACCCAGGGCCTGGGCCGCCGCGACTTGGCCACGGGGAACGGATTGAATACCCGCCCGGATAATCTCCCCGCAGTAGGCCATTTCAAAGAGGGTAAAGCTGATCAAAGCGGTTTGGTCGGGGCCAACCCGCAGAGGCTGAGGGGTTTGCAATATCCATTGGCCGAGAATTGGCACCAAAAAATAGAACCAAAAAATAACCAGTACCAGGGGAATGGCCCGCATGAGGTTAACGTACAGGGCCGCTGGCATACGGAGCCAGGGCCAGGCCGATAAACGAGCCAGGGCCAATCCCAGGCCCCCCAACAGGCCCCCAGCAAAGGCCACGAAGGTTAGGGTTAGCGTATACCGGAGTCCCGTCGCCAGATAGGGAAGGGAGGGCCAGATCACCGAAAAATCAAAGTTATTCACGGCCCTGTCCTAGCCCATAGCCCGGTAACGTTGTCAGTGCTTCAATCCAGGCCATGAGTCGATTAGCCATTAGTGCCAGTAGGGCATACAACACCGTGGCTAGCGTAAAGATCTCAAAGCTCTGAAACGTATATTCATTAATCTGACGAGTCACCGCGGTCAATTCCAACAGGCCAATGGTCAAGGCCACCGAGGAATTCTTGAAAATATTCATCAGTTCGCTGGTGAGGGGGGGGATAATCCAACGCAGGGCCACGGGTAGTAGAACATAACGGTAGGCCTGGGGCCAGGTGAGACCCAGGGCCAAGGCGGCCTGAGATTGGCCAGGGGGTAGGGCCAGTAAACCCGCCTTGACCTGTTCTGCAATACGGGCGGCGGTAAAAAAGGCGAGGCTGACCACCGCCGTCGTAAATTCCGGTAGGGGCATTTCCTGCTTGAGCCAATGGCCCCAAACCGGTGGTACTAGATCAGGAAGCACAAAGAACCAAAGGAACATTTGCACGATCAGGGGAATATTACGGAAAATCTCCACATAGATCTCCCCCAGCAGGGCCAGCCAACGCAGGGGGGTCGTGCGGATAATGCCAATCCCCAGACCCAGGATTAGGGCCAAGCACCAGGCCAACAGAGACGTTGCCACTGTCCAGCCCAGACCTGCCAACAACCACTGATAGTATCGTTCTCCTCCAGTGGCCACTTTCTCAAAAAAAATCAACCAATTCCAACGGTAGTCTGCCATGGCGATGACGGGAACTTTAATTAAATGCCCTGATCCGTGGGATGCTCAAAGGCCTTTTTCAGGTCTGGACTCAGGGGCAGATTGAGGTTGATCTGTTGGGGCGGAATGGGGGACATAAACCAGTGGTTATAGGTTTTTTCGATAGCCCCGGTGGCCATCAGCCTGGTCAGGGTTTTATCCACCAGAGCCTTAAAGGCCGGGTCATTCTTGCGGAACATTAGCCCATAGGGTTCTCGGGATAAAGTGGGGCCCACAATTTTAAAGGCCTGGGGATCTTTGGCCTGGGCAATCAAACCGGCCAGCAGGACATCATCCAGCACAAAGGCATCGGCTCGGCCCGAGGCCAACATCAGAAAGGATTCCGCATGATCCTTGCCTTGGAGTGTTTTGATGTCCAAGGATTTGGCTTGTTCATTTTGTTTGAGGTAACGCTCAGAGGTCGTGCCGCTGGTGGTAACGACGGCCTTACCCTGGAGGTCTTGGAGATCGGTAATCCCAGAATCTGCCTTGACGGCCATGCGAACAGCGGTGATGAAATGAGCCACGCTAAAGGCCACCTGTTTTTGGCGTTCTTGGCTATTGGTGGTTGAGCCGCATTCAAGATCAATGGTGCCGTTAGTGAGCAGAGGAATACGAGTCTGAGAGGTTACTGGATTAGTTTTAACCTGGAGATTGGGCAGATTTAGTTCCTGCTTGATGGCCTCGACGACTTTTTGGCAGAGATCGATGGAATAGCCCACGGATTTTTGCTGATTATCGAGATAGGAGAAGGGAATCGAGGATTCTCGTACTCCGAGTACAATTTCACCCGAATTTTTAATTTTTTCCAGGGTTCCGGTGGCTGAGGTGGCCGTCGGGGATGAACTGGGGGTTGGAGGTTGGGCACCACAGGCCGCTAGCACCAGTCCAAGGCCCGTTAGTACTGCCCCCAGGCAAAAGCGGTTTTTCATCATAGGTTTGCTGATTTTTTTACAGATACGGTACGTCAATCCGCCGTGAGGAATCGTAGCCTGTAGGCCCCAGTCCATTTAAGGGTGGGCGATAGGCAGATACAAATGGAAATGACTGCCCCGGTGGGGATGACTCTTCACCGTAATTAAACCACCCCACCGCTCCACCAGTTGTTTCACAATCGTGAGACCCAGGCCGGCCCCCGGCAGATGGCTAAGGGCATTCCGCCCCCGATAAAAGCCATTGAAGAGTTTGGGTAAATCGCTCATTTCAATGCCGACCCCCGTATCACTCACCACAATTTCCACCTGAGGGCCCTGACAACTGGCCCGGACATAGACTTTACCCTGTTCTGGCGTGAATTTTAAGCTGTTGTGGAGTAGGTGTTGCAGGATGGAGCGGAGGGCCGAGGCCGAGCAGGCCACTGCGGGTAAATCCGCCGGAATCGTATAGCCCAGGGAAATCCCTTTTTCCTCAGCAATAGGTTGATAAGTACTCACCACCCCCGGAACACAGTCCTCCAGGCGCACCTGTTCCCCGACGGGATGGGGGTCTTGGTGAATTTGAATCAGTTCTTGAATGCCCGTAATCAGGGAATTTTGACGGTCACACTCCCGTTTCAAGAGGTCGATGTAGCGCTGACGTTGCTCTCGCTTGTGCTGCATCGATTCCAGCAAGCGCAGGGCCGTTTTCATATTGGTTAAGGGCGTACTCATTTCCCGCGTCACCGTCACCAGAAAGGGAATTGCCGTATCCAAGAGTGCAAAGGCGCTGTGGTCTGGCCGGGGGGCCGGAACGGAGGGAGCCGGGGCCAACAGGCCCTGAAGTTGGTGCCGTAGAAGGGTAGTCATCACGGCCACCGCGGCCTGTTCCGGTAGGGGAAAGCTCAGGACAGCATCCGCCAATAATTCCTCGGGGGTTTGGTCGGTAATGGTTACTGCTTGGCGCAGGGCCTGCAAAACGGCATTGATCAGCCGGGGCTGACAACTGAGATAAAGCGTCAGGGGCGTTTCCGGTAACAGGGCCAGGGAGTCCTCACTAGCCTGGGCCAAAACCATGACGCAGAGTTGGGGCGATAGCAATAATAGAAAGTATTCCCGCTCCAGTTGACTATTGGCCTCTAACACAACGGCTTTAACCTCGTCTGGATTAGAGGATTCAGCCACCGCAAAACTATCGGTGGCTTTGCTAACGGTACAGTGGTAAAGCTGGCTGACCAAACCCGCCTGACGATAGGCTTCCAAGGCCTGAGTAAAGCCCGCAGTAGCGGGGAGCTTGGCCCACACCGTCGCCATCAGGCCCTGGACCCGAAAACTATCGAGCAGGGCCTGGGTCAGTCGCTCTAGGCTCGCGCTCGGTAACGGGAGTAACGTGTCCTGGGGTTCCAGGGCCTGTACGACTTGCAGTAAAGAGAATTCCGACGTGTGGGGCACATTCATAACAGGGCCAGAGGCTTTCTCCGTAAGCTTACCAAGAAATTTTGGAGACAACACAGATTCCCTGGCGGTGTCTCCCGGTAGCCGCTAACGCCTAGCCCCAGAGTCTAGGGCTGGAAAACCGAACCTTGAGGGACTTAGCACTCACCGACCAAGACTGCTAGAGTGCTATAGGAGTCGTACCTTAGACGGTAAGCGTAGATTGTAGAAAGATTAAACCTATGGCAAAAATTATTTCATTTAGAGATGAATCTCGTCGGGCCCTGGAAGGGGGTATTAACGCCCTCGCCGATGCCGTCAGAATCACCCTTGGCCCCAAGGGACGCAATGTTTTGCTAGAAAAACAATACGGTGCCCCCCAAATTGTGAACGATGGTATCACCGTTGCCAAGGAAATTGAACTTTCTGACCCCCAGGAAAATGCCGGGGCACGTCTGATTCAAGAGGTGGCCGCCAAGACCAAAGAAGTGGCTGGCGATGGTACCACCACGGCAACTATCCTCGCTCAGGCCCTGGTGCGGGAAGGTCTGCGGAATGTCACCGCTGGGGCCAATCCCGTTTCCCTGCGTCGGGGTATTGAAAAGGTCACAGCCTTCCTCGTCGAGGAAATCCAGGCCATTGCCAAGCCCGTTGAAGGGGATGCCATTGCCCAAGTGGCGACGGTCTCCTCCGGCAATGATGCAGAAGTGGGCCAAATGATTGCATCAGCCATGGACAAGGTCACCAAAGATGGGGTGATTACCGTTGAAGAATCCAAATCCCTGAATACGGAGTTGGAAGTCGTTGAAGGGATGCAGATCGACCGGGGTTATATTTCTCCCTACTTCATCACCAATACCGAGCGGCAGATTGTTGAATTTGACCATCCCCTAATTCTGATCACCGACAAAAAAATTAGCACCATTGCCGACCTCGTGCCGGTGCTCGAACAGGTGGCCCGTGCCGGTCGTCCCCTGCTGATCATTGCTGAAGATGTGGACGGAGAGGCCCTCGCCACTCTGGTGGTGAATAAGGCCCGTGGCGTCCTCAATGTTGCCGCCATCAAGGCCCCGGCCTTTGGTGACCGTCGCAAAGCCGTTCTCCAGGACATTGCCATCATTACCGGTGGAAGCCTGATTTCCGAAGAAGTGGGCCTGAGTCTGGATACCGTGAGTCTGGATCAACTGGGCCAAGCGGTCAAGGTAACCCTAGAAAAAGACAACACGATTCTCGTGGCCGGTGCCGACAAACGGGCCTCCACCGCTGTCCAGAAACGCATTACCCAACTGAAAAAAGAATTGGCCGAAACCGATTCCGAATACGATAGCGAAAAGCTACAGGAGCGGATTGCCAAACTGGCCGGTGGGGTTGCCGTGATTAAAGTGGGCGCGGCCACCGAAACCGAACTCAAGGATCGGAAGCTTCGCATCGAAGATGCCCTCAATGCTACCAAGGCCGCCGTGGAGGAAGGGATTGTACCCGGAGGCGGAACGACTCTGATCTACCTTGCGGGCAAGATTGCTGAATTCAAAGCCAGCCTCAGCAACGACGAAGAACGGATTGCCGCCGACCTGATCGCCAAGGCCCTGGAAGCCCCCTTGTTCCAACTGGCCAGCAACGCTGGCGTCGAAGGTGCTGTGATTGTGGAAAAAGTGAAAGAAACTAGCGCCAATCTGGGTTACAACGCCATCAGTGGTCAAATCGAAGACATGATCAACGCTGGCATTATTGACCCGGCCAAGGTTGTCCGTTCGGCGATCCAGAACGCTGCTTCCATCGCAGGGATGGTGTTAACCACTGAAGCCCTGGTGGTAGAAAAACCGCAACCAGCCGCGGCCGCTGCCCCCGATATGGGCGGTATGGGTGGCATGGGTGGTATGGGCGGTATGGGCGGTATGGGTGGCATGGGTGGTATGGGCATGATGTAGTCCCTCCCCTGGCCCCTGAGCCTTGATACTGAATCTCTGTCCGGCCTCGTTCTTGCTAGAGCGGGGTCTTTTTCTTGGGCAGGGCCCTGAGACAAATCCTCTCCGTTAGGGCTACAAATTTTACCCCTCCGCCTACAGCACCTCCCCTTCGTAAGGGGAGGATGGGTGGGGTCAGTTGGGTCGTTGAGCTTTAGTGATTGGGGATAAGACTTAACTCCAATCCTCTTCCTCACCTGTGCGCACTCGATAGACCCGTCCTGTGGCGTGGAGTTGACGAGTTTGGGCAAATAGGTCTGCTTCGCTGAGCTGCCATTGTTGCAGAATGCGATCCAAGTCACTTTGCAGGGCCCTGGCGCCAGGAAAGTTTTGATAACGAATCCGTAAACGGGCCAGATCCGCTAAATTTTGAGGGTCGGGAGCCCCCTGTAATAAACGATCAACAATCTCTTGATCCCGCTTTTCCTGGGGATGGGTTTGCTCACTCATATTCTTTTGGGGAAGATTTTTGACGAATACCCGCTAAATGGATAGCTCGGGCTTGTTCTTGACGCCGTCGTTCTTGGAGCCGACAGGGCCGACAGCGGATTGCCGTACTAAAAAAATAGCCTCCGGCTTCTTCGTACCACCATTTTTGTTGACGGGCTGTCCAGATTTCCAGTTTGCCGCAATCTCGGCAATAAAATTCCTTATTTTCGTAGGTAGTAGGGGGAATGCTGTAGCTGTTGCCCAAATTCAGTTTACTGGCATCCACCGGTAAACGCTGCGGCCAAAGGGCCTGACGAAGACGCGCCTCACGTTTGGCTTTGGACATAGCAACGGGCCTCAAAGCTGACTGGACTAGAATCTTATTCTAGATTTTAGTAGAGGCGACTGAGAACATAACTGGTTAATTCTGCGAGGGAATCCCGGGCCGCCGAGGGCTTGAGACAATCCAAGTGTTGCAGGGCCAAGCGGGCATGACAATTGGCCAATTCCCGGGCTCGTTCAATGCCATCACTGGTCTGCACCAGGGCCAGGGCCTGTTCTAAATCTCCTTCCTGGCTAAATTCCCGCTCGATCAAAGCCTGGAGCAGGGGTTGTTCCTCCAGGGCAAAGAGGGCCGGAGCGGTAATGTTGCCGCTAACTAGGTCAGAGCCAGCGGGTTTCCCCAGGGTTTCCGTGGGCGAGGTGAAATCTAAAATATCATCAACGACCTGAAAAGCCAGGCCCAAATCCCGTCCGTAGTCGTACATCGACTCTATCATTGTGCTGGGGGCATCACTCAAGACCGCCGCCGCCTTGGCACTATTGGCAATCAGGGAAGCCGTTTTGTAATAACTTTTATCCAGGTAGGCCGCCAGACTCAGACTCGTGTCAAAGCGACTGAGGCTCTGGATAATTTCTCCCTCGGCAAAGTCTCGAATCACCTCTGAGAGTAATTTAACCACCTGAAGGTTATCGAGGTTGGCCAGGTACCAGGAGGACTGGGCAAAGAGAAAATCTCCCGCCAGGACAGCAATGCGGTTATCAAACAGGTTATTTACCGTGGGTACGTTGCGGCGTAATTCTGCTTCATCCACCACATCATCGTGGACGAGGCTGGCGGTGTGGATCATTTCCGTAATTTCGGCTAGGCGACGATGGCGGGCCGTAATCTCCTGCTCTAGCATTGTGGCCCGAGCCACCAACAGCACAATGGCTGGGCGAATCCGCTTTCCCCCCGCCTCAAACAGGTGTTCTGCCGCGGCCCCCAAAATCGGGTGACGGGCGCTGATCAGCCGCTTGAGATTGTCCGTCAGGAGACGTAAATCCGAGTCAACGGGGGCAAAGAGAGAGGTACTGGAAATCATCGGCAAGCCAAACCCGGCAGATTTAGTTACGAAAGTTTACATATCTTGATACTCATTCTAAGATAAATTCTCCATGCCCGAAAATATCACGGTTGATTTTCTTCCGAGTCGCTCCCATTCCCCTCCATTTTTAGCCTAGAATTTTAGCCAAATTTTCCCAGAGATTAGACGGGCTATGTTAGGCTATAGGTAAGCATTTGAAGTCAACAGAATCACCCTAAAAAGCCTCGGTTTGTTCGCCCTAGGTACTAGTTAGGTGTGGGCAGGACAGGGTCAATGGTGGCCCGCTGCATTAAGTCTTCTAAATTCTGTCGGGCCGGGGGATAAGTTCAAAAGAATAGGCGTTCATCCTTTCTGGTAAGCATCCTCCCCTAGCGCAACCCTTGTACTATTGCGTTGGAAGTCTTGGGCTTTAGGCGCATTAATCATTCGGGTGGTCGGCATCGGCCAACCCCATTCCGGTGATTGTTCTCTGGAACTAATTTTTATTGCTGTTTTTTAGTTATCCATTACTCATGATTGGGAGGGTCAAGGGGCATCATGGCACTAAAAATCCTGTTATTAGCTTCGGTGTACTTACTGGCAATCTATACTGTCTTAGCTCTGGCTAAACGATTGCTAAAACTCAAAAATCCCCAGTGCTAGAACAGTCCTTAAAAAAAAACAAATATCCCTAGCGGCAGAGGAGAAGCGGTCTATAGTTGAGGTGTGTTTTATCCTCTCCGATTTTTTATGGCCCGAAACCTCCTCGAACAGCTCCGAGAAGTTACCGTCGTGGTAGCGGATACCGGTGATATCCAAGCCATTGAAACCTTTACCCCTCGGGATGCCACCACCAATCCATCCCTGATTACGGCGGCGGCCCAGATGCCCCAGTACCAGCCCATTGTGGATCAAACCCTATTGACTGCAAAGCAGGAATTGGGCCCCCAGGCCTCGGTGGCGGATATCGTGACCCTAGCCTTTGACCGTCTAGCGGTGGCCTTTGGCCTCAAGATTCTGGCCATTATTCCCGGCCGTGTTTCCACAGAAGTGGATGCCCGTCTTTCCTACGATACCGAGGCGACTCTGGCTAAGGCCCGTAACTTGATTGGGCAGTACGAAAAGGCTGGTATTTCCCGGGAACGAATTTTAATTAAAATTGCCTCGACCTGGGAAGGGATTCGTGCCGCTGAGATTCTAGAAAAAGAAGGGATTCACTGTAATCTGACCCTTTTGTTTGGCCTGCACCAGGCCATTGCCTGTGCAGAAGCGGGAGTGACGCTGATTTCCCCTTTTGTGGGTCGAATTTTAGATTGGTACGTGAAGGAAACTGGCCAAAGCTACGAAGGGGCCGAAGATCCTGGAGTTCAATCTGTCACCCAAATCTACAATTACTACAAAAAATTTGGCTATCGTACCGAAGTGATGGGGGCCAGCTTCCGCAACATCGGTGAAATTATGGAACTAGCGGGCTGTGACCTGTTGACCATCTCCCCCAAACTCTTGGATCAACTGCGTTCCACTGAAGGCGATTTACCCCGCAAGCTCGACCCGGCGAACTTAACCCAAGACCCCGAACGAATCACGATGGACCAGGCCACCTTCGAGGCCATGCATCAGGCCGACCGGATGGCCTCGGAAAAACTCGCCGAAGGCATTGCTGGCTTTACTAAGGCCCTAGAGGCCCTGGAACTCCTGCTCCAGGAACGATTGATTCGCTTGGAAGAGCAAGAGCATATCCAGCACGGGGCGGAAGAAATTTTCCATGCCTACGACCTGGATGGCGATGGCTTTATTACGCGGGAAGAATGGGCCGGCATTGATGCGGTGTTTGATGCTCTGGATGCCGACCACGACGGTAAAATCACAGCGGCGGAAATGGCGGCAGGACTAGGGGCCGCCTATCGCTTAACGGCGGTGGGTTAGACAACTCCCTGGTCGGATTTAATTTGGCCATCCTGGAAGCAAATAATCCGTTGCGTGTGCTGGGCAACATCAGCTTCGTGGGTCACAATCACAATGGTGATGCCAGTTTGATGGAGTTGATCAAAAATTCCCAGCACTTCCTCCGTAGTATGGGAATCCAGGGCTCCGGTGGGTTCATCTGCCAGGAGTAGCAGGGGCTGATTGACAATGGCCCGTGCAATGGCCACCCGCTGTTGTTGACCACCGGAAAGTTGGTTGGGGCGGTTCTGGAGCCGGTGTTCTAGGCCAACCCGCACTAGGGCCTCTGTCGCCCGTTGACGACGAGTTTCCAGGGGAATTCCCGCATAGACCATGGGCAACATGACATTTTCCAGGGCCGTCATCTGGGCCAACAAGTAGAATTGTTGGAACACAAAGCCAATTTTGCGGTTGCGGATTTTCGCCAGTTCCTCTTCCCCTAGGCCCGAGACATCGGCATTGTCAAAGTAGTAATGGCCCTCGCTGGGTCGGTCAAGACAGCCAATAATATTCATCAAGGTGGATTTACCGGAACCGGAGGCCCCCATAATGGCGCAGTAGGCCCCCTGCTCAATGGTCAGATCCACCTGCGAGAGTGCTCTCACAGTAGTTTCTCCTGTACCATAAATTTTGGATACCCCTGCGAGACGAATCAGGGCCGAAGATTTTGACACGGAAAAGGCAGGCAAGAGAGAAGGAGCATCCAGCATGGTATTGGCCCAACGACTGTCTCTAGTGTAAAACAGCTACTGCGACTCGGCCGGGGTGGGTAATTTCTGGCCCAGTTTGGGTTCAGTGCCTTGCCGTAGGCGCTGGATATTGCTTTGATGGCGCACAATCACGTAGGATCCCGCCCCTAGGCTAAATAAGAAGTACGGGAGGGGTTGATGCAGGAGCAATACTAAGACATTCACCGCCACGGCCCCCGTGATGGAACTGAGGGAAACGATCCGGGTCAGGGCCAACATCACTAAGAAACTGCCCAGGGTTCCCAGGGCTAACCAGGGATTCATCACCCACAACACCCCTAGACTGGTGGCGACCGATTTGCCCCCACTGAAATTGAGCAAAATGGATTTACTATGGCCCAGGACGGCCCCGGTCGCGGCCCCTACAATTAGCCAAGGTTGCCAGGCTAGAGGAATCCAATCTAGACCACTCCAGGTAAACCAGGCCCGCACCAGGGCCACGGCCAGCATTCCCTTGGCCATATCAATAGCTAAAACCGTAACAGCGGCAGGTTTTCCTAAGGTACGCAGAACATTGGTGGCCCCCGTCGAGCCGGAACCATGTTCCCGAATATCAATACCCTTGAGCCAGCGACCAGCCCAGTAGCCAGTGGGAATCGACCCCAGGAGATAGGCCATCAGCAAAAAAGCCAAGCTAAGACTCAGGGCAACCAGCATAGAGGGAGCACTCCAACCTAATAGAAATAACTAGAGCTTTGTTTGGGATCGGGGGCAAAGGCAAGCCAGAGGGGAAACTGGAGCAGGGCCAAGTCGATCTGTTCTTCGGTTTCATCAATGAGGACGAGGGGCATCTGTCGGTCTTCCACGAGCCGCTCAGCCTTTTGGATTAAAGCCTCTGGCGATTCAAACAAGACAATTCCCCGTTCCGGGCCAAAATCACTGCGGGAAATGCCGAGACAATCCTGCAGGCCCCGTCGCCATTCCCCTAGGCGCTCCGGGGTATTGGCCAGAATCAAGGCCCGGTGGCGTTCCCCGTAGAGATTCGCCAGGATGGAAATCACCGCCGAACCTAACAAAATATTCTGGAGACGACTGCCGAGGCTCCGCACCACTCCCCGGCCGCCTTGGGTCAGAAACCAGTTTTCCACACGCTCGGCTGGAACAGCCTCAAAGGTGCGCCGCAGTTGCCAGGGAGGGCCATAGTAATCGGGACGACTGCGGTACTGCTCAATCAGTCGTTGAATCTGGCGTTTTTGCTCGACAAAACTTTGGTTGGCAAAGCCCAGAGGCGCCTCTTCGGGCGGTACATTGGCCACGGGGGCCGGGGCCGGTTGATTCCAAGGGTCTCCCGTTCCGAGTTCTAGGTTATCGGCGGCGGCCACCAGGTCTTGCAAACTGCCCACGAGATAATCCTTAAAACCCTGTACCCGAATGGCCAACTCCTGGGAGGCCCCGGCAAAAGTCGTGCGCATTTCCTGTTGGATCCGCTCCTGGCGACGCTCCAGGCGTTCAATCTCTTTTTCTAGAGCCTGTTTGCGCTGTTCCAATTCCCGGCTTCCTTCCATAACCCACTGCTGGAGGGTGGTCTGGAGGCCGGTGAGTTGCTCGTTAACCAGGGTAGCTTTTTGGGCTTGTAGGTTAGCAATTTCTTGGAGCAGGGCCTGTTTTTGCTGTTCTAAAGCCCTTACTTCCGAGGCTTCTGAGAAAGCCATTTCCGTCTTGACTTCAAAGGCTTGTTCAAACTCTTGACTTAACTCAGCATTCTCTGCGGCCGTGGCTCCCATCAGCAACTGATCCAGAGGAGTCTGGGTTGGTAGGGTCGTAGAGGGATCGGAATCAGAAACTGTTACCGCAGGAGGGACTTCAGAATCAGAGGGAAAAAAATTCGGCGTATCAGCGTTCATGCCAAGGGAGGATAACAATAGCAAACCAAAATTGAAGCTAGGGCTGGCGAGGACAACGGTCTTCTAGACAAGCGCTCAGGCCTTGGGGGTCAAAAATAATCGGTAGAAAGTGAATGCTTTTGACCTCTTTAAAATAAAACAAAATGGGAACCGGTTGCCAAAAAATACGCCAATTTTGCCAGTCTTGGTAGGGAAAACAGCGAATTTCCTGACCAGCGCGTTCAACGACCAGGGCAGTCTCCATGAACTTTAAGCGCAGAATTTTGGCCTGGAGAAAGAGAAAACAGCCAAACAGGCTCACCCCTAATCCGACCCAAAGTTGCAGGGGCAGTAGAGCCACCCCTAGCAGAACAAAAGCTAGAGAAAGGCGGTAGTCCGGTGCCAATTCGACAATACTAGTACGAAGAGTTGAAGTCATGGTTAAGGGTAAAGTACGATCTACGATAAAAAATAGTATTAAACTTATTCTGACTTAGTAGGGAAAAAGAGCCAAGAGGATGAACAGCCCGAGGTGAGTCTCCGTATTTATCCGCAGGTTAGTCGTTGAACTCTCCCAGAAATCCGTGGATTATCGATAGTATACTTGATTGACCCAGGGCAGAATACAGGGCAGATTGTCTTTGTGGTGTTCAGTAATGCCTCGGCCCCTAGCGACTCCCTATTCTGCCGTTCGTTGTCTAGAACTGTTTCTGCGCTACCGCCGTAATCCTTCCCTCGGTCTACGCAATCAGATTGTTCATTTGAATATTGGCTTGGTAAGACAAGTTGTTCATCGCTTTCGAGGCCAAACCACAGAACCCTACGAAGATCTAGAGCAGGTTGGTTATCTCGGCCTCTTACGGGCCGTTGAGCGCTTTAATCCTCAGCAGGGGGCGGCTTTTAGTTCCTTTGCCGTTCCCTTCATCCGGGGTGAGATTTTGCACTATCTCCGGGATAAGGCCCTACCGTTGCGAATTCCCCGACGTTACCAAGAACTGTACACCAGGGCCAAAAAACTACGGGTTCCTTTAGGAGCCCAATTGGGACGATGCCCCTCAGACGCCGACCTGGCCCAGGCCCTGGGTATCTCGACCGCCGAGTGGCAGGATTGTATCCTGGCCTGTCAACACCGTTTTCCCCTGAGTTTAGATGCACCTTTGGCTAATTTGCCCGATGCCACTACTACCCTGGCAGATAGCTTACCAGATGTTAATGCCCAGTTTCGTCAGCAACAGGAAGAGGAACAGGCCTGTCTACGGGGAGCCGTGGAACAGCTAGAGGGACGAACCCAGGCGGCCATCCAGTCTGTTTTTCTGCGAGAACTCCCCCGCAAGGAAGCGGCTAAACAAATCGGCATCAGTCCCATGACAGTCACCCGCCATCTGCAGAAAGGGCTCGTTCAACTAGAGGCCCTCTTGGCCGCTCAGACTGCCTAAAGACAGAACCTTAGAGCTAAACAGTGTTGGATCAGGATGTCGTGGTATGTACTGGGGATACCCAACAAAAACCTAGGATTTAGGCGTCACTTTATCGATGATCTTGAGGGTACCGTCGGGCAATACTGTCCAAACATCGTAACTGCCGACCACATCACCGTTGGCATCAATATCGACATTGCCGCTAGCCCCTTGGTAGTTAACGGCTTTTCCTGCCCGTATTAAAGCTATGGCTTCACAGGCATCGCTGACTTCCTGACCTGGCCCAGCGGCTACTTCCCGAATTTTGCTCTTGATCGCTTCGCCGGTGTTGGCCTTGGCGGCCTCCGCTGCTAACATCATTAGAACTGTTGCATCGTAGGTATGGGGAACGTAGGCCGTCATCTCTTTGCCAGTTTTTTCCTTCCATTTTTGACTAAAAGCTGCAAGGGCCTGTCCATCGGCCCCAGGTACCGTTCCCAAGGCCCCAGCCAGAATGGATTTGCCACTCGCATCCTTCCCAACTTTGGTCACAAAGTCTTCGGTGTAAACGCCATCGGTCAGCAGGAGCGTCACCCCGTTGGTTAATCCTTGTTTGTAGGCAGCCTGAACTAGGACACTCCCCGTATCGGCGTAAAGCACGGCGGCCACTGCATTGGGTTTATTGGCAAAGGCTTGGCCTGCTTCAGTATCTAAGGTAGCGGCCTTGGGGTCGTAGCGTACAGGTTGGTCTTTATTCAGAATTTTAGCCCCGTCTTTTTCACTGGCTTCGACAAAAACCCGCTCAAACCCAACACCATAGTCATTATTAATGACCACCGTAGAGAGATTCTTGAAGCCCTTTTTATTGGCCAGGGCCGCCAAAGCCTTGGCCTGGTATGTATCTGGAGGGGCCGTCCGGGCCCAAAAGCCTTGAAAGTCGCCCTTCTGAGCCTGCTCTGTAAACACCGGACTGGTACTAGCCGGCGAAATCATCATTACTTTGTTTTTTACCGCAATCGGAATTGCCGCACTCGATACGCTACTGGCAAAGGAGCCTACTACCCCGGCAACTCGATCAGATTCCGTTAACTTGGTCATGGCGGTGGCCCCAGCAGCGGGATCCGTTTGATCATCTTCAATCACCGTCGTCACTGGCTTACCATTCACGCCCCCGCAGGCATTGACGGTGTCAACGGCCAACTTAAAGGCAATGGGCAGGTTTTGGCCAATAGCCGATAAATCCCCCGTCGTTGGCAGTAAAGCACCCAGCTTTAATCCGTCTCCTCCCCCTGCTTGGGGCGAATTAGTCTGCTCTCCCTGCTCCCCACAGGCCACTAAACTCCCTGCCAAACTCATCAAAGCCATGGCTAGGGCTAGTTTTCGAGAATTGTTGATGAACGGCTTGATCATAGTTCTAGGTCTCACTCCACACGGTAGGGCTCTGCTTGGCAATCAATATGCCACAAAACTAGCGCTAGAAAGCACCTTTCAGAAAAAACAATGGCTTACAAAAACGGAGAGAGAGGGATTCGAACCCTCGGTACGGCCTTACGTACCGTACAACAGCTTAGCAGGCTGCCGCTTTCAACCACTCAGCCATCTCTCCAGGCAGAACACTATATTAGCAAATAGGGGCCGGATTCTGTCAATTGATTTTTTAGGGCAGGCCCCTCGTTTACCCAGAGTCCAGAGGAATCGTCTGCCGCTGACACTACAAAGCAAGCATCCTTGGGGTAAACAATTCTGATTTTCTCGATGGCAATTCTGAAAAAATAATGAAACAAAAATGAGACAATAATTGTTTTATACGAGTTTGTTTTGGTCTTATAATCAGTAAGAAAAATAATCAGCAACAATGTTGATTAATGTTTCTAAGACTTTTCTTTTTAGATCGCTGGTATCGCTAAAATGTTAACAGGTTTCACCGCCGCACTACTATTGATCACCATCTCTGAGCTAGGTGATAAAACCTTCTTTATTGCCATGATTTTAGCGATGCGATATCCTCGCTCCTTGGTTCTGGCAGGAGTTGTAGGGGCCTTGGTGAGTATGACAATTTTGTCGGTGGCCATCGGACAAGTCTTTGCTTTTTTGCCGAAAGTTTATCTTTTCTACGCTGAAATTATTCTCTTTCTTCTATTTGGGACTAAGCTTCTATTTGAGGCCTGGAAAATGACTGACCATCCGGCGACCGAGGAGTTAGCTGAGGCCGAAGCAGTGGTCAATCAAAGTGAGAAGACCCTCCCTCCTTCTCGCCGTGCCTGGAGCATTGTGGTTGAAAGTTTTATTTTGACCTTTGTGGCAGAGTGGGGCGACCGGACGCAAATTGCCACCATTACCCTGGCAGCGGCCAATAGTCCTTTGGGCGTCACCCTTGGGGCCTCCCTCGGTCATCTCATCTGTGCCATTATTGCCGTCCTTGGGGGCCAATTAATCGCAGGCCGCATTTCAGAGCGGAAAATTACAGGGATAGGGGGAGGACTCTTCTACGTTTTTGCGCTGGTGGCCTGGTGGGAAGGGCCTTGAAGCAGAGCAAGCAGGGTACATTCCCAAACCAGCCGGGGTTGGACATAGGCCAGAAGTTGTTGCCGGGCCGCTTCAAAGAGACTGGCCTGACAGGGTTGGTGGTCACGATGCCAATACAGCCATTGCAGATAATCCACAAGCCATAATTGCAGGGGAAGATCCAGGCTTTGCTCTAGGGTTTTAGCTAGGGTCAAGGCCGCAAGGGCCGTTGATGGGGGATGTCGCAATTGTTCCTCCAAGCCAGGGGGCAGGGCCTGAGCTTGTTCCCAAGCCTGGAGCATTAACCCCGGACTGCCCTGGGCTAGGCCCACCAGTTCCGGTTGAGCCATCAAGGCCCCATGACCGAGGGATTCTAGAACCTGACTCAAGGCCGCTGGCCCAAGGCGATAGAAGGGAATACGTTGGCAACGGGAAACCAGGGTGGGAAGGAGAGCATCCAAGCTCGGTGCCAACAGAATCAAGGTAGCCCGTCCCGGTTCCTCTAGGGTTTTCAGTAGAGCATTGGCAGCCCCTTCATTCATGGCCTGGGCCGTTGAAATCACTACGACGGCCTGTTCTGCCTCCAAGGGAGGGCGGCTGAGGAAACGGCTAATTTCTCGAATCTGTTCAATGCGAATCAGGGGCGGAGCGCGTCGCTTAAGACCACTTTGTTCTGCCTCAGCGGCAGTTAACAATTTACCTTGGTGCTGATAAGTGGGTTCCAACCAAAGCAGATCGGGATGATTCCCCCCTAAAAAGCGTTGGGTAATGCTGGCCTGGCTCGTTGATACTTGGCCCCGACTGAGTAAAGCCGCCGTAAACAATTTAGCGGCTAACCCCTTGCCAACTCCCTCAGGCCCAACGAAGAGATAGGCTGGGGCAATGCGGTTCTGGACTAAGGCCCTTTGCAATAATTCCACCGCTTGGGGTTGGCCGATCAGGCCCTGAAATTGAGACATGGTTGCTTCCCAAGTTTGCTACTCTTAACGGTAGCGTCTGCAAGGGTCTTTCTAAAAGCTATGTTCGAGGTAGAGTCAGAAATACGGCGATTGACGGAATTAATGCCAGCATCGGGGCGAATGTTAACCAAGATTGTCTATAAGCCAAAGCAATCGCGCCTCATTGATAGTAATTTTCCCAAACCATGGGAACGCGGCGACCGGCTAGTCATGATCAACTTTGACCTGTGGCAAGACCTCTCCCAGGGCCAACGCGACCTCCTCCTGCTGAGTGTGGTCTGTCGTCTGGTGAATATCCGTTGGTTTAAACCCGACCTGTACCAAGGCCTGACCTTGGCCGGCGTAGCTGGAGTGGGCCTGCAACTGTGGCAGCAGGATGTATTAGGGGCCCTGGTGGCTGGGGGCTTAACCACGATTGCCGGGCGACAAATCTGGCAAAACTACCGCAGTAACGAACGAGAAGTGGAAGCGGATGCCAGTGCGATTAAAGTGGCGGTTCGGCGGGGCTATGATCAAGCCGACGCAGCCCACTACCTGCTAACGGCCCTGGAAAAGGCAGCCCAATTGGAAAACCGGGCCAGCCTCAGCTTTACAGAACTACTGCGTTGTCAAAATCTGCGTCTCCTCAAAAATAGCCAGCGCTCTAGTGTTAGTCCCTAGGGCGTGCTTTGTGGTTCCACTTGAGGCAGGGGAATTACCAGGCGGGGAGGAGTTTGCCGTTGTTTCTTCAGTTCCTGTTCTAACTTGTCCAGGCGTTCGGTGAGTTGCTGGGTCTGCTGACGCTGCTGCTCGATCAATTGTTGTTGACCTTGTTTGAGTTGATAGAGGTCACGGCTTAAGTTGTCTTGACGGATACGCAGGTTCAGGATTTCCTGTTGGCGCTTTTGTTCTAAGGCCTCTCGTTCCTGCACCATCCAGGGGAGGCCCCCCTGAGCCGCGATCATTCCCAAGCCGCCGAGAACCATGGCACCAATGAATAGGCCTAACTGCCAGCGTCGTTGTTGTCGGCGTTGTTGGCCCTGTTGCAGGGCCGCCAATAGATTTAGGGCTTCCTGAGAATCGGGTTGGAGGGCCAAACATTGCCGCACTCGTTGATGGAGTTGTTCCCGGTCTTCCGGCTGGTGGCTCTGTTGCCAACGGCCGAGATGGGCCTGGCCCAGAGCAATTAACAGTTCGGGTTGGCTGGGGTTAAAAGCGATAGCCTCCTGCAATTCCTCGATGGCATCCTGCCAATACTTGAGCTTGAGATAACCTTGGGCGCGGGTATAGTGGTCTTGGGCTTGTTGCTGGGCCGCCTGAATTTCTGCTGGATCAATACCCAATTCCGTCGCAATGCGCTCCAGTTCTGTGGCGGTGGGAATGCGCTGAGCGGATTGACTCAATTCTGTCACCCGTTGGATATAGGTTTCAATCACATGGTTAGGGACTAGGGTCATCGAAATATCGACGGTAGGCAGAGTGACATTCATCTTTCCTCGATGGGAAAGATAGCCAGGACAACTTGATCTTAACTCAATCGACTCTGGGCTCTAGGCCGGCTCCTGGGTGGGAACCACTAAAACACAACAGAGGGCATGGTGAAAGACATAGTTGCTGACACTCCCCATCAAAATCTCCGCTAGGCCCCAACGGCCCCGGTGGCCAATGACGATCACCTCCGCGCCTAAATCCTTGGCCACTTGACAGATGGTTTTGCCGGGACTGCCAACAATTTGCTGAAAATCCGTCGGTACTCCCACAGAAACGGCCTGGTCACAACGGTGCTGGAGGGACTCAATTCCTTGTTTTTCAAACTTATCCCATTGTTCCCGCCAGAGTTCTAGGGTTAACTCATTGCCCGTGGCAGGATAGACCTCATCCAAGTTCAAGGGAATGGGAACAGGGCTTGACTCCTCCTCGGCAGAGAGGACATGGAGTAGGTGCAAATGGGCCTGATACTTTTCAGCGAGGGATAGCCCTTGGGAGAAGACGACCTTCGCTGACTCTGACATATCTAGGGCGACTAAAACCTTGGTAAACATAGTGGCTCCCCGAATCACCCTGGGGCCTCCTGTTTCGATCTTGCCACAAAGTTGGCCTGGGTCTGAAGGGAATCCGATAGGATAGAACACAACAAACTAGTATGACTTGAGGATAGATTACGATGGGTGAATCAAAACGTCGTCAAGTGGCCCTGGGTGACCAGTACGGACAAGACAAACGGGTTGTTGCTTGGCTCCCGCTAACCCAGCGTCAGGCCAATGACTTTTATCGCTGGACGACGCGCGGGGCCTGGATTGGCATCGGGGCCATGGTTGTGATTTGGGTAACGGTTCGCTTTATTGGCCCGGCCCTGGGCTGGTGGACAGTACAACCCTAGAGGCCCTCAAACCTGGAGCTCCTCTGATATAATGATGGACTGCTTTCTAATCAACTTAGCAAGAGGTACATCTATGTCTCGCCGTTGTCAGCTAACCGGCAAACAAGCCAATAATGGGTTTGCAGTCTCCCACTCCCATCGTCGCACGAAAAAATTACAGGAAGCCAACCTGCAATGGAAGCGGGTTTGGTGGGCAGAGGGCAATCGTTGGGTAAAACTGCGTCTCTCGACCAAGGCGATTAAAACCCTCGAAAGTAAAGGACTCCAGGCCATGGCCAAGGAAGCCGGGATTAATCTTAATCATTACTAATGGCCGGGCAGGTAGGGCCTTGTCAAGACGGCTTGGGAAAGGTTGCATCGTCGGCGAATTAAGTTACGATGAATCTGCATTCCTCCTTTTCTGTGACCGTAACCTCGGGTCGATGAAATTAATTCCCTACGTTTTGACAACCCTCATTTTTTATGTCTTTAGTCTAGTCCGATTAAAGGCTAGGACAGAGCAAGAAAAGATTGGTTCGACACCCGTTGTTTTTAATGTCATCATTTTTTTTGCAATTTTTGAATTTTTCTTTATTGAATCTATTCTGACAAATCCTTTTTTTCATGTCCTAGGCTTTTTAGTGGCCCTGGGTTGTTCATTATCGATTTATTTTTATCTTAAAAATCTGAAAAAAGATTTTGAAAGCATTTTCTATAAACTAGTACAACAAAGCCAGGGTAAGGTCAGTATCTTGACCTTCATGCAGCGAACGGAACTCTCCCTAGAAGAAGCAACGGAATTTTTGGAAGACAAGCGACAGCAACTAGGGGGAGATTCCTACGAAACCTTGGGCAATATTTACTATGAATTTTATCGCTGGTAATTATTTAGTACAATACTGCCGGAGTAGACCCGAGACCAAATCTAGGCGGTTTTCTTGAGTTTGTACGGTGAAGGCCTCGCGCTCTAGATCTTTGCGATGAATATCCCCGTAGCGTAACCAAAAGGGCTGGGCATAGACGAGGGGTTCTAGGGTCAGGCCGAGAGGGGCGATGTTTCCCTTTCCCTTTCCCTTACAGGTTTGGGCCGCATGAACAGCTTCATGCACCAGTACCGGCACAGCAATACCCAGGTCAAAGGAGAGAGGATCAATCCAGATAGTACGGGTTTGGGGATTGAGGGCTCCGTAGGCTCCCCGTTGGGGTGGTGGCGCTAGGAGTACCTTGAATTGGGATTGCTCTAGCTGGTGCTTCAGGGCCTGGAATTGGGGGTCGGCTACAGGGGCTTGGGCCAGTAACCAGGAAGAACTTAGAATTAAGACAAATTTCACAGGACTGCTATTCCAAATTGGTGAGGGTTGCCTGGCCCTTGGGAGAAGTGGCGTAGCCGAGAAAGGCCTTGACCGCAGGAGATGGCGGACTTTTATAGATATAGTACAATTCCCGCTGGAGGGGATAAGCGCGGTCTCCCGGCAGACGGTCATCAATGGGGAGAATACGGGCGGTTTGTTGACGGGCGACTTGGACATAGGTGGCGTAGCTAATGCCGTGCTGGCCCAGCATTCTCAGGATCGGGGTTGTGGCATCCCGTTCTAGGGTTTGGATATTGGGGGTCGTGCCAAAATTTTGCTCTTGCAGGGCCAAGTGCTTAAAGATTTGATGAGTACCACTGATAGCCGGGCGGTTGATCACGGCAATGGTGGCATCAGGCCCCCCCACTTGTTGCCAATTGGTCAGCTTACCCTGGAAAATGCCCTGGACTTGGTTTAAGGTCAGGCCCTGCTGGAAAGGGTTATCCCGGCCAACCACAATGGCAATCTGGTCTTGGGTAATCGGGACGGCTACCAGGCCCTGGGCCTGTTCTTCCGGGCTGAGGGGTCGGGAGCTAGCGGCTAGGTCGATTTTTCCCGTCAAAAGTAAGAGAATCCCCTTGTCCGACCCCTGGGCATTGGTCTCAACGGCAGTACCGGCAAAGGCTTGTTGGAAGCTTTTTTTCAGGGCCTCATTGACGTTCACCATACTAGTGGAGCCATCAATCCTAACGGTGGTGCCGGGGGCAACCTGAGCCGGTTCTGGGAGGGCGGTCACGGCCATGGGAGAAGGAGGGGGAGAAAGCTTACCCGGACTTGGTAGCGGAGTAATATCGGAGACACTCGTCTTAGACTGTTGAAAAAACCACCAAATGCCGGCCCCCACCAAGCCCCCAGTCAGGGCAAAGGCCAGAATCAGAATGAGTGCTTCGTTGTTATTTTTTTGAGCCATGGTGCTTAACCCAAGAATTTAGCTGGAGAGGGAACCCCCACTCCCCAGGATAAAGAGACTGAGCAACGTGCCGCTGTTCCATAAACTGTGGAGCGTAATCGAAGCTAGGAGGTTACGGGAGCGGCTATAGACCAGACCCAGAATTGCCCCTAACACAGCCAAGGGTAACACCTCCGAAAGATTTAGATGGGCAATTGCAAAGACAAAACTGCTAACTACAATGGCCCCACTGACAGAGATATAGCGGGTTAAGGACGGCAGGAGAAAGCCCCGAAACATAATCTCCTCAAAGATGGGGGCCAGGATCGAAGCGGTGACAAAAAAGATAGCTAAGGCCCATTTATCCTGGGCCTGCAGGGCCAAGGTCAGGAGGGGATTACTGCCACCTTGACCCTGCCAGATCTGTTGATTGAGCAGGGAAACGAGCACGACCAAGGGTAAGGCCACACAGTAACCACCAAGACCCCAAAATAAGGCCCTCCCACTGCATTGCACAGTGAACCAATCCGCTGGCCAGGGCTGGTAGGGCCGCAGAGAAAAATACAATACCGCCAGACCCCCTAAGGCGAGGGCCAAATAACTGGCCAAGACGAACAGGGCCTTTTCCCGCAGGCCTAATCCCTGACTATTAAGGTGGAGAAAACTAAAACCCAGGGGCAGGGCCACTTGGCCGAGAAAGAGAAAACCCACCGCCAACACCTGCCAAATAATTTGCCAATCCCAGGGCGTTTCCCAGGCTTGATGGGCATTGTGGGCCAGAATGGCTTGATCTTTTTTAAGAAACCACTGTACCAGGAGGCCTAGGGCCAACAGAACCCCTAGAAGGCCACCGGCCAAGGGCAAGGCACTGAGCAGGGCTAATTTGAGCAGAGCCTGGCGGGCTGCCGCTTGTGTCTGTTGAGCAAGGGCCTGTTGCTTAGCCGGCTGTTGTTCTAGGCCATAGAGGCGTTGCAGGGCCTGCCGTTGGAACCAACCAGATAGTTGGCTCGTTAACAGGGTTTCAGCCTGGGAGACCACCTGAGGAGGATTACTCCAGAGTTGTTGCAGGACCTGGGCGGTTTGAGCAATGGGGGAACTCGGATCCTGGGTGATGACGGCTTGCCAATGGTCTTGAGCGGAGTCTCGCCGGCCCTGGACAGCTTCTAACAATCCCAGTCGTAGGTGGATCGATTGCTGATTTTTTTCATTTTGCTGGAGACTTTTCTGGCGCTGTTGGGCCTGGGCGACGTTCGTCGGGGTGGGGTCGGAGGGATTGGCCAGGGCCGCTAGTTGCCGATGGTAGGCCTGGAGTTCCGTCAAGCTTTTTTCGTACTGGGCCAGGGCCGATGGATAGGAGGTTTCGGTCAGCATCCAGGATGGCAACCGCTGTTCTAAGCTCGATTCCGCTGATCCGGCCATGGCCTCTAGTACCAGATTGGTTTGGGCCAGCTCTAGCTCCGGCTGGACTTGTAATTCCCCCAGGCTATGCACTAGGGAAAGCACAAAGGGAACCAGCGATAAGAGAGTGATAACGGTGAGAAGGGCGCGTTTCATGCAGGAGGAGAAGCGGATTTAATTAAAGTAAAGTTACCAGACCGTCCCAGGGATTGGGCTGATGGCAGAGAGAGTTCTTCCAGGGCCGCGTCATCCAGCAGGAAATAATGAGGAGATTGGGCCAATTCCCGAAGACGTTCACGGCTGACGGCCAACACCAGACGGTCACTATAAAAATCCAAGCTGGGCCGGCTGTAGGCAAAGGAAGTATAGATCGTCGTTTTTTGGGGCGTAAATTGGGCAATCAGGGCCGCCACCGGCTTAACGGCAAAGGCTTCATTTAATTCCCAATTCCAAAGGGGCGAGGCCATCAGAACTGCCAAGGTAAGGTACAAGCCCCCGATCAACACGGGAATGGCCTGGCGCTGGCTCCGCAGAAAGAGAGTGCTAGCCAGGGCCAAACTCAGAGTCAGGGTCAGACTTAAGCCGATTAGCCAGGGTTGAAAATCTAGCCAGGTAAAGTAGACTAAGGCCACTAGGACAAGGGCCGTCGCGAGGGACAATAGGGCGCCCAGGAATTTGGGATAGGCCTTGGGGGATTGCCAGAGTTGGGTGAGGTAGTACCCCGTTGCCAGAGCAAAACTAGGATAAACCGGCAGAACGTACCAAGGCAATTTGGTGGACATGCTGGAAATGATGCCACCAAAACCCAGACCAAAAATGAAAACAACCTTGGCCCAGCGTTCTCGCCGCTTCTGCAGGGCCCAGTACAGACCCGGCAGGGCAAAAAACAGCCAAGGGGCGGAATATTTAGCTATTTCAACCAAGTAGAACCAAGGCGGGCCACTATTGCCTTCAACGGCGGTAGCTAAACGATCTATAGTTTGGGCCTGGAAATGCACCTGAATAAATTCCTGCCCATAGGTCTGAATCTGCAGGCCATACCACAGCAGAATCGGGCTAAAGCCTAACAATAGGCCCAGCCATAATTCCCAGCGCCCCAGAATATGGCCCTGTTTTTCCCAAAGAATAAACAGAAGCATCAGGCTCGCAAAAACCAAAGCCAAAACGCCCTTGGAAAGGGCAATCAAGCCGAGACCGAGGCCCACCCCCAACAGCCAAGGAGGTTTCTGAAAACCCTTGAGTAAACACCACAGGGCTCCAACTAAGAAGGTGTTAATCATGCCATCGAACATAGCTAAACGGCCCAGACGCACTGCCGGCAGGAGTGTCAAATAGACCAGGGCCGAAAAGAGAGCCGTAATGGATTGGGAAAACAGTTCTCGCCCCAGGAGGTAGAGGAGGGGAACCGCCAAGGCCGATAGAAATGCCGAAGGGAACCGAGACGTCCATTCATGAATGCCGCCGAGGTGATAGCTGGCCTGTATCAGCCAAAAAAGCAGGGGGGGTTTGAGCAGAAAGGGCTGGTCTTGGTAGAGAGGAAACAACCATTCTCCCTGCTGGAACATATCCTGACTGACGGTGGCATAGTAGCCTTCATCCCAATCCCGCAGGGCCACTTGGCCTAGATTCAGCAAAAATAGGCCGAATGCCGCCAGGGTCAATAGGCCGAGATGTCGGTAATTGAGACTAGATTTAGAGAAGGTCACAAAAAATCAGTCCCCCATGGCCCCATGGCGATCCAGGTGCCATTGCAGGGGATTGTTGTGAATGTATCGATAATCCCAATGGGGCAAACGAATCGAGGTAATGCGGTACTTATTTTGATATTTATCGGTCATAAATCCTGTTGATTCCCCTGGGCTTTATTTTATCTTGAAGGTACCCAGGCCCTCGCCCCCTATGACTAACTGCCTCAATCAACCTTGCCCAGACATTATTGCCCTCGACTTCGATGGGGTTCTCTGTGATGGCCTAGCGGAATATTTCCAGGCCAGCCAGCGTTGTTACCATCAGCTTTGGCCCTCGATGCACCCCCAGGGCCTCGATGATTACGCCCAGGCCTTCTATCGACTCCGGCCGATCATTGAAACCGGCTGGGAAATGACGCTACTTTTACGGGCCTTAGTTCTGGGCCATTCCGAAGCCGAAATTCAAGGCCATTGGCCGGAACTGGTTTCCCAACTGTTGACCCAAGAGCAACTAGACCGTCAGCAGTTAATCCAAACCCTAGACCAGGTGCGTGACCAGTGGATTGCCGAAAATTTACCGGATTGGCTCGACCACCATCATTTCTATCCCGGCATTATTGGCCCCCTCAAAACTTGGTTGGCCCAGGGCCAGCCCCAGGTGTATGTGATTAGTACTAAGGAAGGACGGTTTATTCAGGCCCTTTTGGCTCAAAAAGGCATAAATTTGCCCTCCCAGCAGATCATTGGTAAAGAAATTAAGCAGGCCAAAGCCTTGACCCTAGGCCAAATTCTCCAGCGCCATGCCTGTCCCCCAGAAAAATTATGGTTTGTGGAAGACCGCTTACCGACTCTCCAGGCCATTACCCAACGCTCGGAGTTAAAGGGTCTGCAACTGTTCCTCGCTGACTGGGGCTACAACACCCCTCAGGAACACCAGCAGGCCCAGCGGGATGCCCGTCTGCATTTACTGACATTAGTCCAATGGCCAGAGCCTTGGACGAATTGGCTCTCTCCCACCATGGAACCGTAGATCATGCTCAATCTTGCCAAAATCGCTGGTGATCTTCCCGGAATGAGTCAACACTTTAAAGCCGAGGCCACCGCCAGCCGTCAACGTCTCGACCAAGCCCTAATCCTCTGGCAACAAGCCCAGGAACACCAGACTGAACTGGTTCGTACTGCCCAACAATTTTCTGACCGCCTTTTCTTTTCTGTGGCTCTACCGGTGGAACCCTTGGATACTCGTCCGGTGATTAGTACGCCGCCAGTCAGTCATAGCATTTTTGCCACCGATGGCTCCCAGATTGCGCCGTCCCACCATGAAATTGCCTACTGTTATTTGATCAACATTGGCCGTATCATGCTCCACTACGGCCAAAATCGCCATCCCCTAATTGATAGTATCCCAGAAGTGTACTATAGACCGGAAGACCTCTACGTTTCGCGGCAGTGGGGCATTCGCACGGAAGATTGGATGGGCTACCGCCGCACCGTCCTAGAGGCCCAATTTTTAGCCGAGATGGCCTGCCGTTGGGTTAATCCCCCTGGCCCCCACAGTGAACCCAACTTGGCCCTGGTGGACGGCTCCCTAATTTATTGGTTTCTAGAAGGCCTGCCCCTAGAGGCCCGTGACCAAATTTTGACCCCCATTCTGGCCGCCTGGGAATCTCTTCGCAAGGTCGGTGTGCCCCTGATTGGCTATCTGAGTGCTTCCCGCAGTAGCGAGGCCTTGAACCTATTACGACTCCAGGCCTGTTCCTACGACCAACCCCACTGTGCTCAGCACTGTCATCACTACCAAGAACGGGAGGAAAAAACCCCTTGCCAAGTATTTGACCCTCTGCGGGACAGTCAGTTTTGGCGACAGTTACTGGCCCCGGGCCAACGGAGTCCCCTCTGGCGCAGTTCCCTGCGCATTTTAGATCTCTACCCCGCCAGCCAACGCATTTACTTTTGCTATGTGAACGTGGGCGCCGAAATTGCTCGGGTAGAATTTCCGGCTTGGGTAGCGGAGGATCAAGACCTCCTAGGCCGCTCCTTGGCAATTCTCCTGGCCCAGGTGAATAAGGGATTTGGCTATCCTGTGGCCCTGGCGGAAGCTCACAACCAGGCCGTTGTCCGCAGTGGCGACCGGGCTCGCTTTTTTGCCCTGCTGGAACAGCAAATGATCAAAGCTGGCCTCCATAATGTTGGCATTTCCTACAAAGAGGCCCGCAAGCGGGGCAGTATCGTCTAGGCCAATTCCGGTAGGGCCGATTCCTCTAGGGGATTGACCGCTGAGGGCAAGATTTCCAGAATTTCGTCCACTTCCGGGGAGGTCGTCAACAGCATCGTCGTGGTGGGATTTTCTCGAAAACCAATGCGTTCGTAGAATTTTTGCTGGTGGGTGGTCATCAAATAAACCCGCTCAACGCGATTCAGGTGGGGATGGGCCAATACGGTTTGCACTAGCTTACGGCCGAGGCCGGCCCCTTGGTAGCGAGGATGAATCAACACATCCCAGAGCGTCGCCCGATAAACCCCATCGGAAATTGCCCGGGCAAAGCCAATCAAATGGGCCTGATCCCACACCGTAGCTACGGGGTCACTATGGCGAATAGCCAGGGCCAGGTCTTCTAGGCTACGGTCTTGGCCCCAAAAGGCAGTGATCTTAAATAGGTTTTGGAGTTGGTGGAGGTCAACTCGTTCTTTATCGAGGGAAAATTGAATGTGACGACAATCCATCAGCTTGGAGCAACAAAGGAATGAACCGAGGACAGGTAAAGGGCGTGGTTGAAGTTTGATTGTAAATAATTTTGCCCCACCCTAACCGAAGTCCAGGGCCCAAAATTGTAACGAAGATTACACTGATTTAACGGGGTGGCAAAGAGGAAATTTCTTCGCGAGCGGTTGCATAGGTCCCCACCTCCGACTCGCCCGATTTGGAGGGTTTAGGGCGCCAGACCCAGAGAAAGTTAGTCACCATGCTCAAACCAACGGAAACAACGGTAGCAATAATCGCTGCCACCATGTGATGAACTCCTAACTTGCTGCCCAGGGCGATCAGGATAAAGTTCCAAACAAAAAAGCTAGAGAAGTTTGCGACATGATATTCCCAACAGCGTTTCCAGGTCGGATAAGGATTACCAAAGACCCAGTAATCATTGGCAACGTAGCGGGTGATGGTACAAACTTCTGCCGATAAAACCGAGGCCCAACTCAAGGACATTCCCAGAGACTGTTTAAACCAATCTAGCAAGACAATATTAAGCACCATGAACACAATGCCCACAATCCACCAGCGGACGATAGTGTTGTTCATCAAGGCCTGGGGCGATAGTTTCATGGGACTTATCCTAGGGGGGCGTACAATTGACGGGTAACCTGAGCAATTAGACTGGCCTTCCACCGGAACGACGACAAGCCAGCGAAAATTATTTAACCATGACGGCAGTATCTACCATAACCTATCCCGTTGTCGAAACCTTTCATTCCCTCCAGGGAGAAGGCCGCTGGGCCGGATCCAATGCCTTTTTCATTCGCCTGGGAGGGTGTGATGTTCATTGCCCGTGGTGTGACCAAAAGGAAACCTGGCGGGCTGACCGCTATCCCCAGGTTGATGCTTCCGACCTAAACCGCTTGGCTGTAGAGCATCAACCGGCCATGGTGGTGATCACTGGAGGAGAACCCCTTCTTCATAATCTTCAACCGTTAACGACGGCCTTGAGAGAAACAAAGCTCCGACTCCATCTCGAAACCTCCGGGGCCTATCCTCTCACCGGCGAGTTTGACTGGATTACCCTCTCTCCAAAACCCTACAAGCCGCCCCATCCCAGCCTTTATCACCAGGCCCAAGAACTCAAGGTAGTGATTACCAATGCCCAAGACCTCGCTTGGGCTGAAGCACAGGCCAAACAGGTTTCAGCAGAAACTTTGAAATATCTCCAACCAGAGTGGAACAGCCCCGAGGGCCAAACCCTAATTGTTGACTACATTTTGGCCCATCCCCAGTGGCAACTTAGCCTCCAGACTCATAAATACCTAGGCGTCCGGTGAACGAGTGACCCGAGACAAGGCCAAGATTTGTGACAATTTGGCGACACAATACCTGAATAGCTGTTCAGATGTTAAGGTTAAAATAACCTTCATTGTTTAGGAGTCACGCTATGACTACCGTTACTCAAATGAAATGTGCCTGTGAGTCCTGCCTCTGCATCGTTGACTTGTCCAAGGCCGTGATGAAAGAGGGCAAACCCTACTGTAGTGAGGCCTGCGCCAATGGCCATATCAGTGGGGATGGTTGCGGCCATCATGGCTGTACCTGTCACCACTAGGGTCAGGAACATCGCTAGTGTTGATCCCGTCCGTCTATCCCAGAGATGAGCGGGGTCATTTCGTGGGCCAAGCGCCAAGGCCGTCTGCTCCCTGCGCTAAAATCTCCACGGATCGGATAAGCTAAAAGCTGATGTTTTCCTGACTCATCATGTGGTTCTTTTCTCCGCTTCGGCAGACCTCGACTCCTCCGGCTTCTTCTCCGTGTCGCCAGCGTCGGCCCTGGACCTTTCTGCTCTGGGGGGCCAGTTTAGGCTGTTTGTTCGTAGGCAGTTACGGCTGGCAACGGGCCATTGCCCAAGCGCCTGCCCCATCTAGCCCCATGACCGTCCGCTCGGATATCCAGGAGGCCAACTCCCAAACCGGCGTGGTTACCGCCAGAGGTAACGTCCAAGTTTACTATCCTGCCCGTAAAATGCAAGCAACGGCATCCCAGGCTCAGTACTATAGTCGAGAACGCCGTCTGGTCTTGAGTGGCAATGTCTATGTTCTCCAGGAGGGGAACAGCATGCGAGCGGAAACCATGACCTATCTGGTGGACGAGGGCCGTTTTGTGGCCAATCCCCAGGCCAATCAGCAGGTTGAATCGATCTACCTGGTCGAGGAAACCAAAGAAAACGGTAATTCAGGCAATAATCCAAATCCTGCGGTGGTACCCGATGATGGTCTGCCGGCCCTGCCTCCCCTCAATCCGGCCCCCTAGCCAAGATCTCTGTTCAGACCAATTAATACCATCGCGCCTACGCCGCTTTCCTTCCCTTTTTTCCTGAGCAAAGTAAACTGTGACCCTGGTTCTAGACAATATTCATAAACTCTATGGCAAGCGCTGTGTCGTCAATCGGGTCAATGTCCGGGTTGAACCAGGGGAAATTGTTGGCCTCTTAGGCCCCAACGGTGCGGGCAAAACCACGACCTTTTACATTGCGACTGGCCTCCTGAAACCGAATACGGGTCGGGTCTGGCTGAATCAACAAGATATTACTCATCTCCCCCTCAATGAGCGGGCCCATCTGGGTCTGGGCTATTTGACCCAACAGGCCAGTGTTTTTCGTCACCTCAATGTCCAGGACAACATCCTCCTGGCCCTAGAACAAACGGGGGTTTCCCCTCCCCAGCGGCGGCATCGACTGCAACAATTGCTTGCGGAATTCCGCCTTGAAAAAGTAGCCTATACCAAAGGGTCTCAGATCTCTGGGGGGGAACGGCGACGTACGGAATTGGCCAGGGCCTTGGCAGTGGGGATGAATGGCCCCCAGTTTTTATTGCTGGACGAACCCTTTGCCGGGGTTGATCCCATTGCGGTTGCGGAAATTCAGGCGATGATTGCCCAGCTAGGAGAACGCAATATGGGTATTTTAATCACCGATCATAATGTGCGAGAAACCCTCGCTATTACCCACCGGGGCTATATTATGCGGGATGGCCAAATCTTGGCTTCGGGTAGTGCGGAGGAACTTTATAGCAATCCTCTCGTGCGTCAGTATTATCTTGGTGAAAAGTTTCAGCTTTAACCCATTCCCTTCGTTGGTAGTCGTCCATGGCCCCTAGCGCACAAAAAGTCTCCATTGCCCTGCCGTCTGTTTCGGTGATGGATCGCTATATCTTCCTGGAGTTACTACTACCTTTTTTGTTTGGCATGGGCCTGTTTACGTCGTTGGCCCTGTCTATTGGTACCTTGTTTGACTTGGTGCGGCGGGTAACAGAGTCGGGCCTGCCCTTGACGATTGCGGTCAAGATCTTGTTTTTAAAGATGCCTGCTTTTATCGTGTTGGCCTTTCCCATGTCAATGCTCTTGGCCAGCTTAATGGCCTATAGCCGCCTATCGAGCGATAGTGAGGTGATCGCCCTCCGCAGTATTGGGGTCAGTATTTATCGTCTGGTGGTGCCAGCGGTGTTGTTTAGCCTGATGGTGACCGGTATTGCCTTTATTTTCAATGACCAAGTGACTCCGGCCGCCAATTACGAGGCCCTAGTAACCCTCGAAAAAGCAGTTAACCAAGACCGACCTCCGACTCAGCAGTTTAATATTATTTACCCTGAATATGGTAAGGTTCGCCTGCCTGATGGCAATGAACAAACCGTCTTAACGCGCCTCTTTTACGCTGAGGAATTCAACGGGGAAACGATGAAGGGCCTAACTATTCTCGACCGAACCCAAAGTGGAGTCAATCAAGTTCTAACAGCTCGCTCGGCCAACTGGAATATTGCCCAAAATACCTGGGATTTCTACGATGGCACGGTGTACTTAATCGCCCCCGATGGTTCCTACCGCAATATTGTGCGCTTTCGTCATCAACAGTTGGCCCTGCCCCGGGCCCCCCTCGACCTGGCCAATCAAGACCGTAAGGATGGCGAAATGAGTATTGCCCAGGCCAAGCGCTATCTAGAGATGTTGCGTCTCAGTGGCGATGAGAAGAAAATTCGCAAGCTAGAAGTGCGTATCCAGGCCAAATATGCCTTGCCCTTTGTCTGTTTTGTCTTTGGTCTGGTGGGGGCCTCCATTGGCATTCGTCCCCAAAATACCAGCAAGGCTACTAGCTTTGGTATCTGCGTGGGCCTGATTTTTTCCTACTATCTACTGTCATTTTTATGTGAGTCCATGGGCATCTGGGGCGTGCTCAGTCCCTTTATGGCGGCCTGGCTCCCCAATTTACTGGGTCTGGGAGCCGGGGGCCTGTTATTAATTCAATCCGCCAGTCTGCGCTAATCGTCGGTCTTAACGGCCCAGGGGCGGCCGGTAGTTGAGTTGAAAATAGATACCGTCATCCTGGAGATTATTGCCTCGATCCGCGAGGGAAACAACAGGAATCCCGTAATCAAGGCGCAAACTCAGGCCATCAACCCCCAGGGCCTGGTTCCAGATCAGCCCTAAACCCGGGCCAAACAGCACATTGTTGCTAGGTAATTGGGTGGGATTACCAGCACTATTCCAAACGGCTCCAAAATCCAGAAATGGGGCCAGTTCAAAAATCGATTCATTACGGTCGTTACGGGCCAAGGTAATTCTATCCTCGACGGATAAACGAAAACCATTATCAGCGGAGCGAGCATTTTGGCGATAACCCCGCACCGACTGGCCCCCACCAATGACGAAGAGGTAATCGGGCAACAAACTATCGGGGGTGAGTTGCAGATCGGCCTGGAGAATCAACAGATGGTCATTACCCAAGCGTTGAATGCGCTGGGCCTGGCCAAGCCAACTAAAGAATTGACCATCCGGTAGGGCCTCACCATTACTAGTGGCATTAAAGAGCCCCGTGCCAATATTGAACAGAGAACGTAGGTAAAAAATCCCCCCTGGGTCTCGGCGGAGGTAATCCTGGCCAAACTGGAAAACACTTGTCCGGCTACTGCCTAATAATTCCGGGCGGCCCAGGCCCAGGGTACGACCATCCTGATAACGAAACCCCACCGACAGGGCAAATTCCTCCTCTAGGGAGCGAATCAGCGGTTGGCGAAAACTAATTTCATAGACCGGATTGGTGCCAGTAATCTCAAGCACATCAAAGGGGGCCTGGGTAACGCGCGTCCAGGAGGGAATAGCCCGTAATTGTAGGGTTCCATCCATGGGATTAAGGGGGACACGGTAAATAAAATCCGCCAGATCCAAACCGCCGGTAGTGGAAACGTAGTAGGTGCCCGAGAGTTGATCTCCCAGGCCTGTCAAGTTGTTGACTCCCAGGCCGAGCCCCAGGCGTTCAGAACCGAGACTAACAGGAGAATAGTTGTCAAAACTCAGATTGGCCTCGAACCGAGGGGCCTCCTTCACCGTCACGGTCAAGATACTCCGGCCCACTTCCCCCGCATCGCTTAAATTGCCCCCCACTTCCGCAATGGTTTCATTCTGCTCCAACAGGCGCAGTTGGGATTCAATCTGGCCAATGTTTAGGGGGGGACTGGTGCCGAGGGCCACTCGTTGGCAGAGGTAACTGAGGCGGAGTCGTTCTCTACCAGCAATACGCAGGGAGCCCAATTGGCCCTCTTGGATGCGGAGGGTCGCTTTGCCCTCTGGGGGCAGGGCCTGGGGGGGGGCGGCCAAGGCCTGGGAAGTAATGTAGCCCAGGTTCAGGTAATGCTGAGTGATGGCTTCTGCTAGCCGACGGTAGAGACGTTGAAACTCGGCAAAACTCAGGGATTGGGTTCCTGGAGAGGGGAGCAGGGCCTGGATACTGGGCAGGGCCTGTAAATCCTCCGGTTTAAACACCGTTCCCCCTTGCAACTGGAGAGTCAGGGGGCGATTATCCACCACTAGGGTCAGCCAGGGTAGCGGCTCAGTTGCCGTGATCGAGGAGGAGATGGGAGCCGCCGGACAAACCTCAGGGGGAGCCGCCGGAACCTCAGGGGCTGGGGTATCCAGAACCGGCGGGGCTGGCTCTGTGGGGCCAATTTTTTCTAAGAGATGGGAATCATCTTGAGTGTCTAGGTCGGTAATCGATTGGGCCCGCAGGGAAAAGCTACTGGCACTTAACAGCAGAACGAAGGTGCTAACGAGGGTGAGTCCCTTGACGACGGGCCTTTGCATTGATGTACTCCTCACAATGGGTTGACAAATGACGATTACCAAGGATTACCAATCAGGGTAAAGGCACTCCAGTAGTAAGGATGCCGCAGGTCTTTTTGGGCAAACTCCTGACGAACTGAAGCAGGTAGGGTCTGGAGAGAAACGGTTTGTCCAGATTCTAGTTTTAATTGGCCGTCCGCCACCTGCACCGTTCCTCGCAGTAAACCGAGTTGGGCCTGACGCAGAGCCTCGGCTTTAATGGGAGCTTGACGCAGACGGTCATAGAAACTAGTCATTAGGGCCAAAGTTCCCGAATCGCTGACATACCATAGACTACCAATAGCCGTCCGCACCCCCGTTTTCACCGCCAGGCCCGCAAAACCCAGTTCAGCATTAAAATCCCCAAAGGCTGTCTTACACGCTGATAGGGTCAACAAATCAATGGGTTGGTCTAGGCCCAGTTGGGCAAATTCATCCAGGCTGAGATTGCGGTCACTAAAGACCACAAAGGAGTTGCGTTGGCTGGATTGGAACTCACCATGGGTGGCTAGGTGAACGAGGCGATAGCGTTGGCTAGCCAGGGCATCCTTCAGGTTTTGAACGGTAAAGGATTGGTCGAGATAAATTTGCCCTGGCCAGAGATTTTTCGCGATCTCTTGAATCTCGACGGAAGCGGATGGTAAAGGGGACTGCTTGGCAAAGCTCTGGGCCCCCATCGCCAAAACAGTTGCATTGCGAATATTTTCCCGCGTCACATTGGTCAAGGAAAGACTGGGCATAAGGTTGAGGCTATATTGCTCCACCAAATATTGTTGATTGGCATTGTCGTACAGGGCCGCCAGGGGTAGGGCACGCAGGCCTCGGTCTAGGATAAAGCTCAAGTGGGCCACGCCTTGGGAACGAATGGTGTCTTTGATGGGTTCGATGAGCCATTGGTAGAGGGCGCTGGCCTGAGATCGGTAGGTAGCCAGGGGCGCGAGAGCCACTAAATCTTGCTGGAATTGACTAATGACACGGGTTAGCTCACTGCGAGTGACATTAGGGACTTTGATCGGCGGTAGAATACCTTGGCTGGTCACTACAATCAGGGCTAAACGGTCATCAGCTCGGGGATTAAGGTTGGGAGGAATAAACTGGCCAGGGCCTTCCCCCAAATGCCAGAGGGCCTCGTTGTCCGGTGTATTGGCATAGAAGTAAACATAAACTAAAGCGGAGTTAACCCCAGTCTCGGCGCCAATGGTCTTCAGCAAGGCCTGGGGATCGACCTCAGAATAGGCTCTCAAAGAAGGATCATAGTCGGTAAAATCCTTCGTTAACTTGTTATCTAGGGCATGGTATAAATCTAGGGAGCTAAGCGCAAAATCACAGCAGGTGGGGGGCGGCGGTGGCTGAACCACTTGGCAGTTGGCATTAATCGCACATTCATTGGCCGTCAGAATAATTTCGTTGTCTTTGACTGGCCCTTCTACAGTGGGCGGCTCAGGACGGGGATTATTATTGGGGTTATCGGTTGGCGGATTCGGTATGACCGGCGGGCGGTTATCCGGGGGGATAGGGGCATTGGTGAGGATCGCAATATTGCCTTCGATTTTGCTGGGAAAATATTGGTTAGTTGGACTCAGGTTATTGCTACTGCTCACAATTCTGCTATCGGTTCCATTCAGTTGAGCATCCCCAACGGTAAAAGGCACGGTTCCATTACCACCGTGGCGAATTGTAATGCCGCCGCCACCTTCAGGGCCGATGGTAGACAGACTCGCCTCATTATCATCTTGAGCAATAAAGCGGCCTGTTGCTCGGAAAAAGCCCTCCGTTGTGATGTCTATACTTCCGCCTTGGTTAGCCCCCTGGGCATCGATAGAGACAACGGTAATATTCCCCGGCGCTTCTAAGACGACATTACCGCCATTAGCGTTTCTTCCGCTAGTGTCAATGGTTCCTGTTGTAATTGACGTGCTGCTACCACTACGAATCAGGAGATCGCCGCCGGTTTGACCCGACGTGTTAATAGCACCAGTGGTAATACTGCCCGGTGCGTTAAGCGTTATCGGCCCTCCTGCTGTACTCAAAGCCTGGGTAGTAATCGCTCCCGTGTTTGCTGTGAGATCAAGGCCACGGGGTTCTATCCCCGAAAGCGTAACCCCTTGCATCAGGATGTTGTTTTGAGCAATTGCTGTTAAATCAAATCGGCCACTAATGTCTCCCAAGATTTGAAGATTTGTGCCACTGCGAAGAATCGTTGGGCCACCTAAAGTCACATTGCCGTTAAAGATTTGGCCTGCTGTTGTGGTTAACGTTCCTGCGACTTGAGTAGGGCCCTGAATATCTAGGCTAGCCGCCGTCAGACCAGCATTGAATTGGGTTTGAGTAGTAGCGGTTACCGCCAGGCCCTGATTACTGCTAACCGAACTGTTAAAAATCAGATTATTGCCTTGCAAACGACGCTCCCCATTGAAAACCACGGCATCATTAAAGATCTGATTTCCTGAGGTTATAACATCTCCCTTGAGCACTGTTTTGCCTGCGGCATCGGTGGCTAAATTATCAATGGTAACTACGCGGTCAAATTCTGTGGTTCCCGAGGCATTAACCGTTAAATTCCCAGGGCCACTCACCGTATTTTGGAAAGTGACGTTATTACCCGCCAGAGTACGATTGCCTGCCAACGTCACCGCATCACCATAGGTCTGGTTATTAGTGGTTGTGACATTCGCTTTTAGATTGGTTTGACCGGGAGCATCCGTTGTCAGATTTTGGACAGCAACTGCACCACCAAATTCTGTGGTTCCCGAAGCGTTAACCGTTAAATCCCCAGGGCCACTCACCGTATTTTGGAAAGTCACATTCTGGCCACTAAGAGTACGATTGCCTTCTAACGTAACCGCATCGCCATAGGTCTGGTTATTAGTGGTTGTGACATTGGCTTTTAGATTAGTTTGACCAGGAGCATCCGTTGTCAGATTTTGGACAGCAACTGCACCACCAAATTCTGTGGTTCCCGAAGCGTTAACCGTTAAATCCCCAGGGCCACTCACCGTATTTTGGAAAGTCACATTCTGGCCACTAAGAGTACGATTGCCTTCTAACGTAACCGCATCGCCATAGGTCTGGTTATTAGTGGTTGTGACATTGGCTTTTAGATTAGTTTGACCAGGAGCATCCGTTGTCAGACTTTGGACAGCAACCGCGCCACCCAATTCTGTGGTTCCCGAAGCATTAACCGTTAAATCCCCGGGGCCACTCACCGTACTTTGGAAAGTGACGTTATTCCCCGTCAGAGTACGATTGCCTTCTAACGTAACCGCATCGCCGTAGGTCTGGTTGTTAGTGGTGGTTACATTGGCTTTTAGATTGGTTTGACCGGGAGCATCTGTTGTCAGACTTTGGACAGCAACCGCGCCACCCAATTCTGTGGTTCCCGAAGCGTTAACCGTTAAATCCCCAGGGCCACTCACCGTATTTTGGAAAGTAACGTTATTACCCGTCAGAGTACGATTGCCTTCTAACGTAACCGCATCGCCGTAGGTCTGGTTGTTAGTGGTTGTGACATTCGCTTTTAGATTGGTTTGACCGGGAGCATCTGTTGTCAGACTTTGGACAGCAACCGCGCCACCCAATTCTGTGGTTCCCGAAGCGTTAACCGTTAAATCCCCAGGGCCACTCACCGTATTTTGGAAAGTAACGTTATTACCCGTCAGAGTACGATTGCCTTCTAACGTAACCGCATCGCCGTAGGTCTGGTTGTTAGTGGTTGTGACATTCGCTTTTAGATTAGTTTGACCGGGAGCATCCGTTGTCAGACTTTGGACAGCAACCGCGCCACCCAATTCTGTGGTTCCCGAAGCGTTAACCGTTAAATCCCCAGGGCCACTCACCGTATTTTGGAAAGTGACGTTATTACCCGTCAGAGTGCGATTGCCTTCTAACGTAACCGCATCGCCGTAGGTCTGGTTATTAGTTGTTGTGATATTCGCTTTTAGATTGGTTTGACCGGGAGCATCCGTTGTCAGACTTTGGACAGCAACCGCACCTCCCAATTCTGTGGTTCCCGAAGCATTAACCGTTAAATCCCCAGGGCCACTCACCGTATTTTGGAAAGTGACGTTATTACCCGTCAGAGTGCGATTGCCTTCTAACGTAACCGCATCGCCGTAGGTCTGGTTATTAGTTGTTGTGATATTCGCTTTTAGATTGGTTTGACCGGGAGCATCCGTTGTCAGACTTTGGACAGCAACCGCACCTCCCAATTCTGTGCTTCCCGAAGCATTAACCGTTAAATCCCCAGGGCCACTCACCGTATTTTGGAAAGTGACGTTATTACCCGTCAGAGTGCGATTGCCTTCTAACGTAACCGCATCGCCGTAGGTCTGGTTATTAGTTGTTGTGATATTCGCTTTTAGATTAGTTTGACCGGGAGCATCCGTTGTCAGATTTTGAACAGAAACTACACCACCCAATTCTGTGGTTCCCGAAGCATTAACCGTTAAATCCCCGGGGCCACTCACCGTATTTTGGAAAGTGACGTTATTCCCCGTCAGAGTGCGATTGCCTGTCAACGTCACCGCATCACCATAGGTCTGGTTATTAGTGGTGGTGACATTGGCTTTTAGATTGGTTTGACCGGGAGCATCAGTTGTCAGATTTTGGACAGCAACCGCGCCACCAAATTCTGTGGTTCCTGAAGCATTAACCGTTAAATCCCCAGGGCCACTCACCGTATTTTGGAAAGTGACGTTATTCCCCGTCAGAGTACGATTGCCTTCTAACGTAACGGCATCGCCATAGGTCTGGTTGTTAGTGGTGGTTACATTCGCTTTTAGATTGGTTTGACCGGGAGCATCCGTTGTCAGACTTTGGACAGCAACCGCGCCACCAAATTCTGTGGTTCCTGAAGCATTAACCGTTAAATCACCAGGGCCACTCACCGTATTTTGGAAAGTGACGTTGTTCCCCGTCAGAGTACGATTGCCTTCTAACGTCACTGCATCGCCATAGGTTTGATTACTGGTTGTTGTTACGTTTGCTTTCAGATTGGTTTGGCCGGGAGCATCGGTTACCAGGTTATTGACAGAAACCGCACCTTGAAACTCTGTGGTTCCCAAAGCATTTACGGTTAAATCACCAAGGCCACTTACCGTATTTTGGAAAGTAACGTTATTACCCGTCAGAGTACGATTGCCTTCTAACGTAACTGCATCACCATAGGTCTGGTTATTAGTTGTGGTTACATTGGCTTTTAGATTGGTTTGACCGGGAGCATCAGTTGTGAGATTTTGGACAGCAACTGCACCAGCAAATTCTGTGGTTCCCGAAGCATTAACTGTTAAATTCCCAGGGCCACTCACCGTATTTTGGAAAGTGACGTTGTTCCCCGTCAGAGTACGATTGCCTTCTAACGTCACTGCATCGCCATAGGTTTGATTACTGGTTGTTGTTACGTTTGCTTTCAGATTGGTTTGGCCGGGAGCATCGGTTACCAGGTTATTGACAGAAACCGCACCTTGAAACTCTGTGGTTCCCAAAGCATTTACGGTTAAATCACCAAGGCCACTTACCGTATTTTGGAAAGTAACGTTATTACCCGTCAGAGTACGATTGCCTTCTAACGTAACTGCATCACCATAGGTCTGGTTATTAGTTGTGGTTACATTGGCTTTTAGATTGGTTTGACCGGGAGCATCAGTTGTGAGATTTTGGACAGCAACTGCACCAGCAAATTCTGTGGTTCCCGAAGCATTAACTGTTAAATTCCCAGGGCCACTCACCGTATTTTGGAAAGTCACATTCTGGCCACTGAGGGTGCGATTGCCTTCTAACGTAACTGCATCACCATAGGTCTGGTTATTAGTTGTGGTTACATTGGCTTTTAGATTGGTTTGACCGGGAGCATCCGTTGTCAGACTTTGGACAGCAACCGCGCCACCCAATTCTGTGGTTCCCGAAGCATTAACTGTTAAATTCCCAGGGCCACTCACCGTATTTTGGAAAGTCACATTCTGGCCACTGAGGGTGCGATTGCCTTCTAACGTAACTGCATCACCATAGGTCTGGTTATTAGTTGTGGTTACATTGGCTTTTAGATTGGTTTGACCGGGAGCATCCGTTGTCAGACTTTGGACAGCAACCGCGCCACCCAATTCTGTGGTTCCTGAAGCATTAACCGTCAAGTCCCCAGGGCCACTTACCGTATTTTGGAAAGTGACGTTATTCCCCGTTAGAGTACGATTGCCTTCTAAGGTAACTGCATCACCATAGGTCTGATTATTGGTTGTGGTTACATCCCCCTTCAGGTTGGTTTGTCCGATGGCATCTGTGTTTAATTCATTGACATTGATCGTCTGATCGAATTGCGTTAAACCACCACTATTTACTGTAACCAGACCGAGAGATTGTTGATCACCAATAGCTTCATTAGCTGTAATATTTCCAGTTCCGGTATTAATCGTAAGATTATAAAAAGAACTGCTACTATCTACCTGGCTATTAATAGTACCTCCAAAGCGAATATCAGTGTTATCCGTCGTAGTCAAAGTCAAGTCTTTAATTAAAACGACGGGGCCAGTAAAAGTTTGAGAACCTTGACTACGAATTAATCCGCCCAAATTGCTAGTTCCTGAGAAGGTCAAAGGGCTATCACTTTCAATATCTGTGCCAGTAAGGCTGGTTAGGCCTAAAAGACCGGGCTGTTCCTGAGGAGTGGTTAATTTTTGGTTATAGATGCCCGCACCAGTGTCAGCCAGGTTGCCCAGGATGGTTGTATTGTTGATATTAGTCAAGCCTCCTAAATTATAAATACCGCCTCCTTGGTTGGCCTGATTATTGAGAATCGTACTATCTGAAAGAGTTAGGGTTCCTGACAAGTTAAAGATGCCTCCCCCCGCTCCAGCGACATTATTCGCAAAAGAACTATTGGTAAGGGTGACAGTGCCACTGTTATTGTAAAGACCAGCACCGGCATCGGCTTTGTTACCAGATACGGTTATCGCACTCGCATTAATCTCACCCTTAAAGTTGTAAATTCCTCCTCCCTCTAGAGTCGCAACATTATCTGTAAAGGTGGTATTAGTGAGAGTGACTAATCCAGTTTCAGTAATAGGGATTTCAGTCGTATTAATGTTGTATAATCCCGCACCTTGGCTCGCTGAGTTACTGGAAAAACTACCGCCAGAAACCGTGAGAACCCCATCTAAATTAAAGAGTCCACCACCGATATCTGAAGCATTACGAGCAAAGTTTACGTTGGTGAGAGAAGCCGTGCCGGAATTGTTATAAAGACCTCCCCCAGAAGATTGGGCCTGATTATCGGAGAGAATACTGTCTGCAATAGTTAAGCTGCCATTATTATTAATGATTCCTCCGCCCTGAGTATTGGCAATATTATTGGCAAGAGTACCATTGGTGATATTAACCGTAGCTCCTAAACCGGTGTTGTTGATGCCACCGCCGGTTGAAGCCTCATTTCTTAAAAGACTACTGTTGATAATAGAAACTTGACCGGCAGTAACCAACTGATCAGTACTAACATAATTGCTGTTAAAAATTCCGCCGCCTTCTTCGCTAGCTGTATTACCTGTCAGTTGACTATTATCGGTAATGCTAATCAGGCCACCTTGGTTATAAATTCCTCCCCCTTGGCGAGCCGTATTATCTGCCAAAGAAGTACTAATAATTTTAATCTCAGAGAAATTAACAACTTGTCCATCTGTAAGAGACTGAACACTATTGTAAATTCCACCGCCTCGATCGGCAGTATTATTGCTTAGAATGCTATCCGTTAAGTTGACACTTCCTCCGAAATTTCGGAACCCGCCACCTGCATCACCTGCACGATTGTCTGATAACGTACTGAGACTGATATTGAGAATTGCACCCTCACCATTCCAAATTCCCCCTGCGATGGAGGTAGCATTGTTCTCGGAAATAAGGCTGTTGGTAATGGTAAAAACGGCATTCTGACCCCGATTATAAATCCCACCAGCACTAATAGCACTATTATTGACAATAGTGCTATCGCTCAGGCTGACAGTGCCACCATTGGTAATAGCGCCGCCCCCTGCTTCTCCCCCTTGGTTCCCTGTAAACGTGCTACGGGTAATTATTGCTGTTCCTCCATTGAGAAGTCCAGCAGCACCACCAGTGGCGCTCGTAGCGTTATTAGAGACAATGCCATTGTCTAGGGTGAGGAGTGCTACCCCCAAATTACTGATTCCTCCCCCTGCAGTCTCAGTGTAATTATTCTCCAGTTTGCTATTGATGATATTGGCCGTACCTTGGTTGGCGATCCCTCCTCCAAAAAAGCCGGCATAATTGTTGGCAATAGTACTATCACTGACGTTAAGGTTCCCCCCCGAAAGCACGTCAATCCCTCCACCGGTTGAAAGATTGGTTCGATTATTAACCACCACGCTATTGTTTAGATTGAGCGTGCTACCTGTTCCAACCAAAAGGCCACCACCCCCTGGATCACTGCCTTGACCGGGGGTATTGCCGCCAGTAATAGTCAGACCCTCAATGTTGGCAATAACTCCCTCGCCAAAGATGTTAAAAACCCGGTTAGCGCCATCGCCCTGCACCGCCAAATTTTCGGCTCCCAGGCCAGTAATGGTTAAATTTTTATCAATTTGCAGTTCTCCGAGGGCCAACAAGATGCTGTTACCACTTAGGGCCGGGTTAAATTGAACTGTTCCTCCTGTGTCCGTATAGGTAATGGCTTCGCGTAGGGTGACATTGCCGGGAGTGAGCACGTCATCAAAAATATCGCCTAGTTGATCCACCACCAGACTGGTATACAAGGTATTGGTTAAATCAAAGACGGTGTCATTTAGGCCTGGGGCGCTAGCAATGACGCTATAACTTCCCGCCACGGTGTTGGCGTTGGCCCCGGTACGAACAAAACCACTGCTGTCTAGGCTTAATGTTTGGCTCGGTAAGATGGCGCTCGGGCCTGATTCTGGCACCAGGAATGTCACCAGACCGCCCTCCACTGGCTCTCCAAAGGGACTAGTAACCTGGAGGCCTAAGGGATTGCTAAAACTTGAGCCCACAGGAGCTGACTGGGGAGTACTATCGGGCAGGACTGTAACCGTAAAACCTCTGGACTCAAAGGCCCCGATATCACGCGGGCCAACTGCAGTAATGCCTCGCTGATCCGTTGATTCGGCCCCAGAGCCCCCGGCATCAATGGCAGGACTACCGGGAAGTAGAGCCAGAGTTGGTGTACTGCCACCATAGTTACCCAAGGCCGAGAGCACGGGATTAAGGGGATTACTTTCCGTTCCCACCAGAGTGCTAAGGGAAAAGCCATTGCTCCCATTGTTATTGCCGATCAAATTATTGCCTTGGTCAATCACATCGCCCTGGACATCGGGAAAGGCTCCGCTATTGCCCGCGACAATGGTATTTTGCAGACTCACGACGCTATTCTCTCCGTAGAGACCGCCACCCGACTGGGCTGTGTTGCCAAAAATCGTACTGCTATTGATGTTGGTAATACTAGCTGTTGAACTTTCGCTCTTGTAGGAGATTGCTCCACCCAGTTGCCGAGCTGTATTGTTATAAAAAGTACTATTTTTGATAGTGACCTGGCCATCACTACTCAATAGACCACCACCCGTATCACCAGCCTGGTTATTGGCCAGAGTTGTATTACTGATATTCAACGTTGCTAGTACGTTTTTAATGCCTCCGCCAGCGCTTTCAGCTTTGTTATCAATTAGCGTACTATTGCTGAGGTTAACTATACCGAGATCATTGTAGATCCCCCCCCCAGATACGCTAGCCTGATTTTGAGACAGAGTACTATTATCGATCGAGGTTGTTCCAAGATAGTTATACAGGCCTGCACCATCTGAGCTTTGGTTAAAAGAGATAGTACTATTGCTTAGGGTGACAGTTCCGCCATCGTTGTAAATCCCACCGCCAGTGGTAGCCTGATTCAAAGACAAAGTACTACTATCGATAGTGGCAGTTCCACCAAGGTTATAAATTCCTCCCCCGAAACTGGCCTGATTACCAGACAGCAAAACACTGGTCAGATTAACAATGCCACCGTCGTTGTAAATCCCTCCCCCGGAACTAGCATTACCATTCTGAATCGTAAGATTCGCTAGTTTGACGTTGGCCGTAGGCAAAATTTCAAGAACACTAGCTACTCCCGCACCATCAAGAAAAGTCTGGCTTCCATTGCCGTTGATGCTGAGGGCCTTAGAGAAAACGAGGGGAGACCCCTTCTGATAAAAACCCAGGCCAGGGCCAAGATTAATCACCACAGTTCCGGCCACATCACCGATGGCATCATGGGCACTCTGTAAGGATTGGCCCAGTTCCTGGGGAAGACTGATATCGCCATTAACCGCATTTAAATCAAAAATCAAGCCACCCGTACTGGTTAAATTGATGGTCGGTACGATGTCAGCGTCCTGCACGAATAAGCGTCCCGTTAAGCGGAGAGTTGCGCTTCCGCCCCCGGATTGAAAGATCGAATTGAGTAGGTAAATATCTCCAGCTTCAGTACCAGAACCTGCTGTCGTAATCGTGATATTGGTGCCGCTATCGAGGGTATTTTCAATTTGGAACGGAGTAATCGTGCCATTACTACCAATAAAAACATTCTGGGGGTCGAGCAGCCACAGGCCATTGGCCCCCGCCGTAGCCCCGGCCAAAACCGTCGCTCCCCGAACATCTAATGCCCTTTTTCCGGAGGTTTCCACCTGGCCTCCATCTCCGCCAAGTGGCCCTCCCCTGGCAGTGGCTGTTCCCTGGAAGCGAGTATTCTGTTCTGACCAGACCACAATCTGACCGCCGTCTCCCTGTTGGCTAGCATCTACGTTTAGACGGGAGTTGGCATCCACAATCGTCTGCTGAGACGCAGGCAAACTGGGCAGGCCCTGGGCATCTCCCCCCAGACGAATCGTTCCACCGCCCTGACTTCCAGAGGCGTTGAGGGTGGCCCCCTGGAGTTGAACTTGATTACCAACAACAGTGATATTGCCGCCCTTTGTAGCCTGGGTATCCAGTGTTCCTCCTACCTGGGCCGTTGCACTGGGGACTAGGGCCTGATTAGCCAATTGCGGATCCAGTTTTTGGGCCCCCTGGGTCAGTAGAGTGGGTAGGTCGAGGGGATTAATCCCTTGGGTACTAATCGTGCTGGGGGATAGCTCTAGCTCCAAGCTGACTAAATTGCCTGGCCGGGATAGGCGGACGCGATTGGTGCCGGGAATAGCGGCAATGGTAATGTCACCGCCAGGAGCCTTCAGTGTTCCCGTATTGATCACAGAGCCCCCCACCAGCAAGAGGTGTTGGCCCTCGGCCACCGAGAGATTTCCCGTATTGATGATGGCCGCTGGATTGGCCAAGTCAAAGGCAAATTGATTGGGATTACCTGTTAACTGGGCGTAGTCAGGACGGCCTACAACATTAAACCACTTGTCCTGCTCAAAGCCGATGCCGGTGGCGGTGGTAACGGCAAAATCACCAGTAAGATTTAAACGAGCATTCGGCCCAAAAATAAATCCAGCCGGATTCATGATGAATAAATTCGAGTTGCCCCCCGAAACCTGGATCAGACCATTGATCAGGGAAGCATCCCCTCCTACCACGCGGGTCAAGATGTTACGAATTTGGGGATTGGTCAGAAAGTTAGCAATTTGTTCCTGGGTCAGGCCAAATTCTCGTAGGCTGTGAAATAAATTCTGCCCGGCTTGGGTTCCGCCGCTGATATCAAATTGGTTGTTATGTTGATTGACTACTGTCCCCGTACCATCGGGAGCGGCCGTAATCTGGGCCAGGGAGGGGAGGGATAGGCCGCTCCATCCGGCAAAAACCAGTAACCAGTAAATGCACCGACGGAAGGAAGAGAAAGGCATTGTGGACTTCGCTCCAGGCCAGGGAATAGTAGAAGGTTAACGCAGAAACAATGCTTGAGAGATCGTTTAATCGCTAGATAACTGCTCACCATCGCTGTTTTTCAAGATTTTTGCCAAGATATCCAGCTTTTTCCCTTTCGCCTGGCATTATAGTCAGAGAAAACTTTACAGCATTTTCTACTGTCTTGATTTTCACAAATATTTACAGTCAAGTATTATCCTACGGAGCCCCTCAATACAATCTGCTGTTAACGGCTATGTACTCAGTTTGTCGTCGTGGGTGGGCCGAGGGAAAGGGCCTTGGCTTACTCCCGCAATCGCTGACAGCAAAATCCATCCCAACAGATTAACCCGGAGGTCAAAGAGGGTGACATCAAATAGATTAAACAACGTCACACTGCCAAAGGCCAGGAGATAGGCAAATAGAAGCAAGTGGAGACGTTGACGGTGCTTGTGTTCTCTTCGCTGACCAAGGCGCCAACAGAGGCGAGTCGCCTGATATAAAACTGAGCCGACTAAACCAAGGAATAGTAGCGTTCCAGGAATGCCAATTTCTGCCAACAGCATCAGGGGCAAACTATGGGGATGGCCTAGCCAGACGTTCATGGCGGCCTGGTAGAGGGGCGTAAAATTCCGCAGGCCCCAACCTGTCAGGGGTCGTTGGCTCAGCATCTGCAGGGCAAAATCCCATTGGGTACTGCGAAAGGCCGTTTTGTAGCGGTCGGGATAGAGTTCGTCAGATAAACGGGCCCAAAAATAACGAGGAATGATCTGCCGTAGTGGTTCTCGCCCCCAAGGGCCAAAGGCCGACCAGAGAACCAGGCCGGCTCCTCCTGCGATCAGGGCCACTAGGCGGTACCAACTTAAATACAAAGCATAAGCCACCAGGATTAACGCCGTCAGGCCCCAGGCACTGCGAGAATCGGTCAAAAACAGAGCCACAATTTCAGCGAAGCAGATTAAACCTAAGCCGGCCAGTCCTCTCCAATGGGCCTTGTCGGACAGGGCCTGGCCAAAGCGCCATTGGTCTATCAGCAGGCCAAGACTGAGGGGCAAAACCATCAGCAAATGGGCTGAAAACAGGTTGGCGTACATCAGCAGAGACGACATGCGCCCTTCAGGACGGCCCTCAGCCACGAGATTTGTTCCTAGGACACTCAGCCAGGCCGGTGTGGCCCAGCCACCGTAGATTTGACCAAGCCCTAAAATCACCAGCACCAGCGCTGACAAACTGAGTATCCAAGCCAGATAACGGAGTTGAGAGAAATGACGAAAAACCAGACGATAAGCCAAAAAAAGCGCGAAATAGGGCAAAAAGTTGGCCAGACCGAGCAGGGCTTCCCCTTTGTGCTCTGCCATTAGCGTCGTTAGTACCAACCAAACACTGAGTAGTGCAAATCCCTTGGCCATGGGAGTTGCTACCAGAGGACGAAAGGCCTGTTTCCAAAGACTAAACAGCGCAAACAATAGCCCCAGTAAGGCCATGATTGGATTAAAGGGCAGCCAGAGGATACCCCATTGAATTGCCCGCCATTCCCGTGGGTAAGCTGGGGAAACAGGTGCCTGGGTGGTTAGGCTCAAAGTTATTGTCCTTTGCTAATCGTTAGGCTAATTGCCAGGCCTCGGCTCGGGTGAGGCGAATTTGGGCCAAGGAGACAATGACCGGGATGATGCGCCCGTAGTTGGTGGTAATGGCACGCCAACCGAGATCCGCCAAAAACCAACCCCAGAGGGCCGGGCCAAGAAACGAAAAGACCGTTTTGACGGCCCCGTAGCGAGCCGCTGTCATCGCCATGCCTTGACGGGCCGTTTGCAAGGTTAATTGACTTTGTACCTGGGACGCCGCAAGGGCCCCTCCCCGGACGAGAGCAAACTGGGCGGCTTGGTATTGAGCGAGGTGGAGGGTGAATTCTTGAAGAATCCGCTTGAGCAGGAGAGGCCTCAAAACAGCACTGACAGCAATGGCCCCACTGCCCTTGAGCAGTAAATCCACGGGATTGTGCTGGAGTTGAACAGGGAGCGCTTCCGGCAGAGGACAACGGTCTAGGGATTTCTGGATACGGATAATTAGGGACTTTTGCTCGGTCTTAGGCAGCTTTTTCCAGGCCTGATTGACCAAATGCAGAAAAATCTCCGCTTCAATCTCCGTGGTGGCCATCTGTTGGGCGTAGGGAATTTTCAGGTATTGGCAGACTCGAATCAAGGCCTGACGATAGCTAAACTCCTGGCTTTTCCCCTTAATCACCGTTAGACCATCAGCGGCTAGGTAGCGAAAACGCTCCTCCAACGAATCCAGCCAAGTCTGCCAGTCCTGGCTCTGGACTTCAATGGGCCGGGGCGTTTGTAGATAATCCAGGGGATTAAATTTTCGACAAAAAAGAATTTGGGTTAGCTGTTTGAGCTCATCTTCCGTGGCTAACTCCAGGGCTGACCGCAGTTCGTCCAAGACCGTAACCTCCACCACCAGGGCTAATCAGTTGCTTCGCCCCTCTCATTTTATAGCAGGATTTGGAGGACGGGAGAGACTCTGGGTTTCAATGGCCAGGGCCGGGGCCGGAAACCCAGGCGATTAGGGCGCTAGACTCCCCGTTCCACCGAGCGTTGGGCTTGGACAAATTCTTGTTTAAGGCGCTTCTTCAGTTTTTCTGGTACCGGTCGAGAACCATAGGCAGTGTAATAACCAGCGAGGGAGTTGAGGGCTGTTTGCATGGTCGTAAAGGAACGTAGCCCACCGGATTTCGTTTCGCGGCGATAGCGGGAAATATAATCATTGATCTGAGCACGGGCTAACTCCTGAACTTCAGCACGATTAGAGGCATCGCTGGATAAATCGAGGGCAGTGGTAAGGGTTTCAATCACCGTCAGGGTGTCTTGACTGTAGTTACCCGTGAGGCCGGTGCCACTAGAACAACCCATCAGGCCCATGACCACAACCAGGACAAGGGCCAAGAGGCGAGATAGGGAATTTTTAAAAAACATAATGGTGTGATCCTTAAACGCTGGAGTTATCCCAAATTTCCTTATCGTATCAAGAAACTCGCCCTGTCCTGCCATTGACCCCAGGGCCAAGGGCCTCTCTTAGTGACCATGGCCACCTTTCACGTATTGCGATAGATTAAGTAAAGTAACAAAACTTAAGATTGCCTTCCAGTCTATCTTTATAAACTAACGCTTTTTAACTTCGGTTTTTGTGATTCCCCTACTGACAACGGTTATTACCCAATACGCTCTCCGGTCTCGCTACGATAGCTTCCCTGTCGGCCGAGGGAGCCGCCTCTTTTCCCAGGTGCTGTTCCAAGTCCTCCTGGCGTCGGGCTTTCTGGTCTCGGTTCCCGTCTTTATCCAAGCCCCCCTGGTGCGAGAATGGCCCTGGCTAGGCCTGGGGCTGACCTTGGGCTGGGTCGGTTTAGCCGTTGTCCTTCTTCAATCCAGTAAAACCCAGCTCTGGGGCGATCTCCTGATCGGATTTAGTTGGAGTTGGCTGACCGGGGCCCTCTACTGGGGCTGGTTTCGTTGGGAACCCCTAGTGCATCTCCCCATTGAAGCGTTGGGTCTGCCCCTGGCCCTGTGGGGCATTGCTCGGGGCTGGGGCCGGGTGGGACATTTTTTCTACCTAGGTTCTTTACTGGGAACGGCGATTACCGATGTTTACTTCTACCTAACGGGCCTGATTCCGGCCTGGCGACAATTGATGGTCGCTTCCCCGGAGTTGATTAGTCCTATCTTGCACCAGGCCCTAGAACAAATTCAAACTTTCTGGGGGGTCAGTTGGGGGATTGCTTTGGTTGGTTTATTATTGGGTCTAGGTACCTGGGCCTTACAGAAAAACGAACCCCACTGGTGGGCCTTGGCGGGTGCTATCTTAAGCACCATCCTCGTTGATAGTCTTTTTTTGCTAGCCGCTATCCTGGCCTAGTTACTGTCTTCACTGTTTTGTGGAAAATACTAAAACCTCAGCTTCTCTCCTGTTAACCTCCCTGAACGGCAATCAACAGATTTCATTGTCGTCCAAAACCTACTGGACGGTTGGACGCTACCAAGATAATGACATTGTCATCGCCGACCATACGATTTCTCGCAACCATGCAATTCTTCAGGCCACAGAAACCGGAGAGTTTTTACTGATTGATCTGGGAAGTCGCAATGGCACCTTCGTCAATGGACGCCGAGTCAGTATTCCAGTCCTACTAAAAAACCGAGACCAAATCACCTTTGGCAAAACCGAAGCGAAATTCTACGCCTCAGAACACGAGGGCCCTCCAAGCGGTATTTTTCTCCGTTCTGCCCACGAAACCCAAACTAGTGCTCTCCACGAGCGTCGCTTGATGTCGGTGATGGTGGCGGATATGCGCAATTTTACGGGGCTAACGCGTCAATTAGATGAAACCATGCTTTCTATTTTGATTGGCAATTGGTTCCGCCAGGCCGGTGATATTTTGCGGGATGCGGGCAGTTGGGTGGATAAGTACATTGGAGATGCAGTCATGGCCATCTGGTTCCATGCTCAGGATGACGTTACTCCCGAGGATATTCTGCGGATTTTCCAGGCCATTAATCGCCTCAATCAGAGTACGACAAAGTTGAGTCAACAATATCCCGTGCCTTTCCCTCTCAGAATTGGGGTTGGGGTAAACACGGGCTACGCCATGGTGGGCAATACCGGCAGTGGCGACCATCCCGACTACACGGCCATTGGTGATACGGTTAACGCGGCCTTTCGTTTGGAGTCCATCACCAAAACCGCCGGCTTTGATGTGGCCATTGGGGAAAAAACCTACAGCTACTTGGCAAATTTCCAAGAACTAGCCCAATTTTTCCGGCCCTACGAAACGGAATTGAAGGGCTACGACAAACCGGCCCTGACCTACGGACTGAATTTTGAACAACTCGATCCCTTTATCCGTCGCAACCAGTCCATGACGACTCTAAGCTAGGCGCTACTGGCAAAGATAGCGCACGGCGTTTCCTGCCTCTGTTCTCCGACTTGGAGCGTCTTCAACGGTTAGGGATTCCAAGGGTGAGTTAAAATTTGTAAAGTTTAACCGTCACAGTCAGGATACAAGTAGCACCATGCGAGCGGCAATTGTTGGGGCCGGATTAGCGGGAATGGCCACCGCTATTGATTTAGTTGATGCCGGCTGGCAAGTCGAAATTTTTGAAGCCCGCCCCTTTGTTGGCGGTAAGGTCGGCAGTTGGGTCGATGGTGATGGCAACCATATTGAGATGGGCCTGCACGTTTTCTTTGGCTGTTACTACAATTTGTTTGCCTTGATGGAGAAAGTCGGGGCCTTGCAAAATTTACGTCTCAAAGAGCATACCCACACCTTTGTTAATCGGGGAGGCCGCTTGGGGGAACTGGATTTTCGCTTCATTACTGGTGCTCCCTTCAATGGCCTCAAGGCCTTTTTTACCACCTCCCAGTTGTCCACCGTGGATAAGTTAGCCAATTCCCTGGCCCTGGGGACGAGTCCGATTGTGCGAGGCCTGGTGGATTTTAACGGAGCCATGCGCGACATTCGAGCCCTAGACCGGATTAGTTTTGCCGATTGGTTTCGGAGCCATGGGGGCAATGACGGTAGTTTGAAAAAAATGTGGGACCCCATTGCCTATGCCCTGGGCTTTATTGATACCGAGGCCATCTCGGCCCGTTGTATGCTGACCATTTTTCAGTTTTTTGCGGCCAAAACGGAAGCCTCTGTCCTGCGTATGCTAGAAGGCTCTCCCCACGAATATCTTCACCAACCGATTCTGGATTACCTCGAACAACGGGGGGCCAAAATCCATACCCGTCGCCAAGTACGGGATATTTACACCGAAGAATTAGAGGGCCAAACCCACATCACTGGCCTGGCTATTGCCGATGGCGAAAAGGTTGAAACCATCACCGCCGATGCCTACGTTTGTGCCTGTGATGTGCCGGGCATCCAACGCCTACTCCCAGAAGCTTGGCGTCAACGCTGGCCCTTTTTCGACCATATTTACAAACTGGAAGCGGTACCGGTGGCCACGGTGCAATTGCGGTTTGATGGCTGGGTAACGGAACTCCACGACCCAGAAAAGCGCCACCAACTGCAACAGGCTGCGGGCCTAGATAATTTGCTCTATACCCCTGATGCCGAATTTTCCTGTTTTGCCGATCTGGCCCTGACCAGTCCCGCGGACTACTACCGCCAGGGCCAAGGGTCTCTAATGCAACTAGTATTGACCCCTGGTGATCCCTTTATCAAAGAAAATAACGAGGCCATTGCCTACCGGGTACTTAAACAGGTCAAGGCTCTTTTTCCCTCGGCCCAGGACTTAAACATGACGTGGTACAACGTCGTGAAATTGGCCCAATCCCTCTACCGGGAGGCCCCCGGCATGGATGCCTATCGGCCCAGTCAAGCCACCCCGATACCTAATTTCTACCTAGCGGGTAGTTACACCCAACAGGATTACATCGATAGTATGGAAGGCGCCACGATTTCGGGACGACAAGCGGCCCAGGCTATCCTACAGGCAAAGTAGTTCCCCCCATTCCCCACCCATCAAAACAATGGCTAACTGGTTAGAACATAGTGTGCAAGTGGAAGTCGAGGCCCCCATTGAGTTGGTGTGGAGTCTCTGGTCTGATCTGGAGCAGATGCCCCGCTGGATGAAGTGGATTGAGTCGGTGAAGGTGCTGGAGGAAAATCCTGACCTTTCCCGCTGGAAGCTCGCTAGTACGGGTTTTGAATTCACCTGGCTGTCTCGCATTCTCAAGTTAGTTCCCCAGCAAATTATCCAATGGGAATCGGTGGATGGCCTGCCTAATCGGGGGGCCGTGCGTTTCTATGACCGCCATGGTAAAAGCATTGTCCGTTTGACCGTGGCCTATGCCATTCCTGGCTGGCTGGGCCAAATTATGGATAATCTCTTTTTGGGCCGAGTGGTGGAATCAACGATCCAAGCGGATTTGGAACGGTTTCGGGTCTACATCATGGATTTACAGGCCCGATCAGTCTAATTCCCCATTTTTTTCATTGTCTCTGAACCCCTAACGTTCAACGAAGTTCTTGCATGAAGCACACTAAGCTAGCCGTGCCCACCTATGACTCGATGCTTTTACCCACGATTCAGGCCTTAGAGAGCTTGGGGGGATCGGGGACAACGGAAGAAATTTATGAAAAAGTGATAGAAATTTTAGCTATTCCAGATCTTATTTTGGAAATTACCCATGGCAACAGTTCACAAACAGAAGTTGAATATCGTCTAGCCTGGAGTCGCACCTACTTAAAAAAATTCGGCTTACTAGAAAATTCAGCTCGTGGCGTTTGGTCTTTGGTCTCGACATCCCTGGACTTGAGAAAATTACAGGCTAGAGACATTGTTGAATTTGTCCGAGATAGTGATAAAAGGGAGAAGATAAAGACTGATAAAAACAATAATAATGATTTAAGCAGTAACACCGAGTTGCCAGAAACCCTAGAAGAACTGGAGTGGCATCAACAATTACATCAAGCACTACTCAGTCTTAGTCCGGGCACGTTTGAAAGGCTGGTACAAAGATTGCTTCGGGAATCAGGCTTTGTACAAGTACAAGTTACAGGTAAATCTGGTGACGGTGGTATTGATGGCGTAGGAATTGCTCGAATCAATGGTTTCCTTAGTTTTCATGTTTTATTTCAATGCAAACGATATCAAGGTTCAGTAACTGCCAGCCAGATTCGAGATTTTCGCGGGGCCATGCAAGGACGGACTGATAAAGGTTTATTAATCACAACAGGAACTTTCACGAGAGATGCCATTAAAGAAGCCACCAGGGATGGGGCCCCACCGATTGATTTGATCGATGGAGAACAATTAGTCGCTCGATTAAAAGAATTAGGCTTAGGCGTCAAAATCAAGATGATTGAGTCTGTGGAAGTTGATTTAGACTGGTTCGCCAAAATATAGTTTTTAAAAAATCATGAGGGCCGGATGCAAAAAGAACTCTATGAGCAGGATTTTCAAGAATGGCTAAAACAAACCATTGAGAATCTTAAAGATCAACAATTTATCCAACTGGATCTGGAGCATTTAATCGAGGAGTTAAACGATTTGGGAAAATCCAACCAGCGGGCCCTCGAAAGTAATCTTTTGATTTTAATAGCCCATTTGCTTAAGCTCCGAGTTCAAAACAATGCACCGGAAACCATGAAAGTGAGTTGGCTCAATTCCGTTAGTGAAGATCGGCAACGCATTCTTTACGATTTAGCTGAAATCCCCTCTCTCCAATCCCATCTCGCAACGGCTATCGCAAAAGTCTATGGCAATGCCCGCAAATTGGCTATCCGAGAAGGAAAACGAGCCAGTTTTGGGGTACGGGTTCCCGCTGATGTCGAATATCCCGAAATCTGTCCCTTTAGCATTGCCCAACTTCTGGATGAAAATTTTGAAGGCCAGACGGAATAATCTATGGCACAAACCCTAGTCATTAAAATTGGTACCTCTAGTCTGACCCAAACGGCCAATGGTCAACTAGCCCTTTCCACCATCGCGGCCCTGGTCGAAACCCTCTGTCAATTGCGGCAAGCGGGCCATCATCCTGTTCTGGTGTCCTCTGGAGCAGTGGGGGTCGGTTGTGGTCGTCTGGGTATTAGCGAGCGTCCTAAACAGATGGCCATGAAACAGGCCATTGCTGCCGTGGGCCAGGGCCGATTGATGCGTATTTATGACGATTTATTTAGTAGTTTGGGCCAACCCATGGCCCAGATTCTGCTGACAAGACGGGAATTAATTGACCGCAGTTGTTACGTCAATGCCTACAACACTTTTCAGGCCCTGTTTGAACTGGGGGTGATTCCCATTGTTAATGAGAATGATACGGTGGCCATTGATGAACTTAAATTTGGCGATAATGACACCCTGTCGGCCCTGGTGGCCAGTTTAGTCGAAGCGGATTGGCTGTTTATTCTGACTGATGTGGATCGGCTCTATTCTGCAGACCCCCGCCTCGATCCCACGGCTCGGCCCATTCCCTTGGTCAGTGCCGGCGAATTATCCCAACTCCAGGTATCGGCCCATAGCACCGGCTCGGCCTGGGGAACGGGAGGGATGCAGACCAAACTGACTGCCGCCCGCATTGCCAGTGAATCCGGTGTCCGTACTGCCATTACCTACGGCCGTAATCCCCAAAATATCCTCAACATTTTGGCGGGAGAACCCCTAGGAACCCAATTTGAGGCCCAGCCCCGCCCGGAAAATGCTCGGAAACGCTGGATTGCCTTTGGCCTAGTACCGGGAGGGAAAGTCTTCATCGATGCGGGGGCCGTCCAGGCCCTGTGTCAGGGGGGGAAATCCCTCTTGGCGGCGGGGGTGGTACGAGTGGACGGCGACTTCCAGGCTGATGATGCAGTACAGATCTGCGACCTCCAGGGCCTGGAAATTGGCCGAGGCCTAAGCAATTATGCGAGTTCAGAACTCAGTCGTATTCAAGGTCGTCGTTCCGAGGAGATTGCCGTGATTTTGGGCTACCAAGGGCCAGAGACGGTGATCCATCGAGATAACCTCGTGCTTCAGAAATAAGGCCAGGTCGATTTACCGACAGAGACACTGTCAGTGGCTAGATGCATAAGCATTGATGGCATTGAGCGCATTGGTCAATCTTAAAGAAGGTACTGTTCCAGTTGATCGTAAGTTGGAATATCAGCCGCAAGGAAGGTTTTTAAGTCTTCCTTTGACGGCTTAGCTAATATTGCTATAGCCAATTCGATTAAGAGTGGGACAGTTGGTTATGAAATTCCGTTACAATGACTGCTGGACTCCTTTCGGAAAAAACTGATTATGGCTCACAGCCTTGATTCGCGACAAAAGGTCATTAACTTTATCGAAGCTGGTGGTAGTGTAACAAAAGCGGCGCAAATATTCAAGGTCGGCAGATCTAGCATTTATCGATGGCTTGATAGGGAAGACCTTGCTCCCACCAAGGTAGAGCATCGTAAGAAAAAAGTAGACATTAAAGAACTCGAAGAAGATGTAAAGAAAAATCCCGACATCCCCTTGAAGGAACGAGCCCAGAAATTCGGTGTTACTTCAAGTTCTCTGTGCTACAGATTTAAGAAGATGAAAATCACGCAAAAAAAAACAACTTCGCTATCAAGAAAGAAATCACGGTGAAAGAGCAAAATACTATAGAGAGCTAAGAGAGTTGGTGAAGATTTACGGTATTGCAAGCCTGGTGTTTATAGATGAAGCGGGGTTTGAGGAGTTTGTATCATCGATATATGGATGGTCAAAAAGAGGGAAAAGAATCTATGGAGAAAAGCAGGGTAGAAGAGGAAAGAAAGAAAATTTAGTGGCAGGAAGAAGAAAAGGAGTAAAAGACTTTATAGCGCCAATGTTATTTATGGGGAGTCTAAATGCAGAAGGGTTTGAGGGATGGTTAAAATATCATTTGTTACCAGATTTAAAAGGGCTATCAGTCTTAATAATGGATAATGCACCAATTCACCGAAAGAATACAATAAGACAGTTAGTAGAGGAAGCCGGGCACAAGGTATTATTTCTGCCGACATACTCACCTGATTTAAATGACATTGAACATGACTTTGGGGCGTTGAAGAGAGCAAGAATCAATGCCAATGGAGAGAAAAGTATTGACGAAATCATCCGTGAATATTGTGCCAGTTAGTGTCCCATTCTTATTTGAATTGGCTATAAACGATTACACTGAATAGCAACACAGAGATCAAAAATATTTTTTACAAATCTACCATTTCCAAGCTCTCCAATTTGAAATTCAAATCTTTGTATTAAATCTTGTATTTTTTCTAGAGTGTTATCCACTAATAAATATCCCTCTTCCATCAGATTAGGAAAGCCGACTTGAGTAAGAACCTCGAAAACCCCTGAGTGCAAGCCTTTCAGATACAATTTTGAATCAATAATCAGATTGGTCTCTGTTGGTTTACACAATACCCCAAACGCTTATCCAGCAAGCTTTTTAGTAGACTGAGTCCTCCGAAAGTGACGAAAGAGGGGTATTTGGTAGCTTCTGTTCCTTCACTGAAAGGTTGTCATACTCAGGCCAAAAGCCTAGATCAACTCATGGAAAGAATTCAGGAAGCGATTGAACTTTGTTTAGAGGTCGAACAAGAGCCCAATCCCCCTCTTGAGTTTGTTGGCGTTCAAAGAGTTGCCATCCGTCGATGAGTAACCTTTCAGCCTTTACGGGACAAAAATAGTTAAAACCTTGCAGAAAGCTGGTTTTGCAGTGATCCGCGTGAAGGGAAGCCACCATTTTCTGATTCATCCCGATGGACGCAGGACTGTTCTGTCCATGCCCAAGAAACGATAGGAAAAGGTCTATTCTTTCAAATCCTAAGAGACTGTGAGTTGACCATAGATGAATTTTTAAAGTTTATGTAAAAGTTGAGAGTTTCGAGGCAGTAAAGTCCGTCCCGGAAGACCGTTTTATAGAACAAAAGAATGTCAAACAAACCAGGGTGCATTCCCCTTCAGCTTAGCCCTCTTCCATCAGATTAGGAAAGCCGACTTGAGTAAGAACCTCGAAAACCCCTGAGTGCAAGCCTTTCAGATATAATTTTGAATCAATAATCAGATTGGTCTCTGTTGGTTTACACAATACCCCAAACGCTTATCCAGCAAGCTTTTTAGTAGACTGAGTCCTCCGAAAGTGACGAAAGAGGGTTAGTCAGGAATTTTTGAGGGACCGCAAACTTCGATCAAAAACTTAATTTTTACAAGAGGCCCCCTCGACTAAGATAGGTTCGACTGATTTGCCTTATTTGAAAAAAATTGCCATGGACATCAAAGCCGCCGTTGCCTGGGAAGCCGGTAAACCCCTCAGTATCGAAACGATTCAGCTAGAAGGGCCTCAAACGGGAGAAGTCCTGGTGGAGATCAAGGCCACTGGTGTTTGTCATACCGATGCCTATACCCTGTCGGGCAAAGATCCCGAAGGTCTATTTCCTGCCATCTTGGGCCACGAAGGGGCGGGCGTAGTGGTGGAAGTCGGCCCTGGCGTTACCAGTCTCAAGCCCGGCGATCACGTCATTCCCCTCTACGTGCCGGAATGTCGCCAGTGCGAGTATTGCCTGAGTTTTAAAACCAATCTTTGCCAAGCTATTCGTCTGACCCAGGGCCGGGGGGTGATGCCCAATGGCACCAGTCGTTTTTCCGTTGAGGGGAAACCGCTCTATCACTACATGGGCACTTCCACCTTTGCCAACTATACGGTGGTGCCGGAAATTGCCCTGGCTAAAATTCGGGAAGATGCTCCCTTCGATAAGGTCTGTTACATCGGTTGTGGTGTCACCACGGGCATTGGTGCGGTGATCAATACGGCAAAAGTCGAGCCAGGCTCACGGGTCGTCGTCTTTGGCCTGGGAGGCATCGGCCTGAATGTGATTCAAGGGGCCAGCATGGTGGGGGCAGACCAGATTGTGGGGGTGGATATTAACCCGGCTAAACAGGCCCTGGCAGAAAAATTTGGCATGACAGATTTTGTCAATCCGAAAGACGTGGAAGGGGATTTGGTGGTCTATTTAGTAGAACTAACCAAGGGCGGGGCAGATTATAGCTTCGAATGTGTGGGCAATGTGCAACTGATGCGTCAGGCCCTGGAATGTTGTCATAAGGGCTGGGGCGTTTCCACCATTGTTGGGGTGGCCGGCGCCGGGGAAGAAATTGCGACTCGGCCCTTTCAATTGGTCACTGGACGAGTCTGGAAGGGAACGGCCTTTGGCGGAGCCAGGGGCCGGACAGATGTGCCCAAAATTGTGGATTGGTACATGGACGGCAAGATTAATATTGATGATCTAATTACCTACACCCTGCCCCTGAGTGAGATTAACCAGGCCTTTGACCTGATGCACCAGGGGAAATCCATCCGCACCGTGATTACCTTTGACTAGATCGTCGTCCAGAGAGAGCAGAAACAATGTTGCTAGCTGATAGACCCTTGTGCAGACTAAACCAAGGTCAACAGTTATGAGTAATTCTGTCACAGTAGCGTTTTTGGGGATGGGAACGATGGGCGCTCCCATGGCCGCCAACCTGGCCCGTCACGGCCATGCCCTAACGGTTTGGAATCGCACCCCCGACCGTCCTGGCCTGACGCTGGCCCAGGCGGCTGGCGCTAAGGTAGCCAACAGTATAGCTGAGGCCGTTAGCCAGGCCCAGATTATTTTTACCTGCCTGGGAGACGTGCCGGATGTCACCGCTGTTCTGCTGGGGGAAGGAGGAGTTCTGGAGAATGCACCGCCCCATAGCTTAGTAGTGGATTTTAGTACTATTGGCCGCGAAACCGCTGTCTTTCTGGCTCAGCAACTCCAGGCACGTTCTCTTCGTTTTTTGGATGTCCCGGTTTCTGGGGGTGATGTAGGGGCCCAGCAAGGAACCCTAACCATGATGGTGGGGGGTGATCCCACTGATTTTGCCCAGGTACTGCCCTATCTCCAGGCCATGGGGAAAAATATTACCTACTGTGGCCCGGTGGGGAGTGGTCAGGCCGTTAAACTCTGTAACCAAGTCTTGGCGGCCCTGCATATGGTCGCATTATGCGAAGCCCTAACCTTAGCCGAAGCCCAGGGCCTAGACCCCCAACTGGTGGTGCAGGTTTGTGGGACGGGGGCCGCTGGTTCCTGGGCCTTGAGCCATTTGGGGCCGAAAATTTTAGACGGGAATCTGGAACCGGGCTTCATGGTGCAACATATCCTTAAGGACCTACGTTTAGTGCAGTCAACCATCCAGACCCAAGGCCTTAACTTACAGGGGGTGGCCCTGGCCGAACAACGCTTTCAACAAGTGGGAGATCTACCTCATGGCCTTGGCCAAGGAACCCAGGCCATGATTCGTACCTATCGAGAAAACCTATGACCTATTCTGCCTTGGCCGATCTACCCTTTTGGCCCTACCTCAACGATGCCGGGGATCTCAATCCTGACTGGCAGGGAAAAACCGGAGCCTATGCCATCTATGACCAACAACAGGCCCTCCAGTACATTGGCTATTCTCGGGATGTCCGGGCCAGCCTGCTCCAGCACCTCGTCCGTCAAGTAGAAAATTGTTATTGGGTCAAACTGCAATGGGTGGAACGCCCGAGCCGGACTGTGCTAGAGGACATTCGCCAGGCTTGGATTGCAGAAAACGGGGCCTTGCCAACCGGCAATGGAGAAGACCAAGCCCTCTGGTGTCAGCCGATCCCGGTTACACCGGCCCTGACCGAGGCGGAACGTCTGACCTTTGACCAGAGCGATGAATTGGGCCAGGCGAAGCTATTAAAAACGGTGGCGCGACGGCTAGAGGCGGAACGGCTGGCCCAACTCCAGGCCCGGGGGGCCAAGTTAGAGATTCGCTTCAATCCCAAGCTCAAGGAACAGGGGTTATTGGATGTCAAATAGTCTGCAATTCTGGCAGTCCGTCCAGGGAGTGGCCCAGCGGGTCTGGTGGGAGCTACTGCATCGTAAACGCAGTTTGCTGTTTTGGCTGGTGTTTCCCTTGGTGGTGTTACTGCTGAATGGCATCATCTTTGCTGACCGGGCCGAGTTGGAACTGTCGGAGGCCCTGCAATTTGCGGCTCCGGCGAGTCTGGTGGGGGCGGCCTTCTTTTTCAGTTGTCTGGGGGGAAGCGTGGCCATTATTGTGGCGGAACGAGAACAAAATACTCTCAAGCGCCTGCTGATCACCCCGCTTTCCGGTGGCGCCTATTTTGCGGGGATCTACCTGGCCCTGGGGGGCATTGCTCTCCTGCAAACCCTGGCGGTGTTAATACTGGTTTATCTATTGGGAGCCCCCTACCAAGGGAATTGGGGCCTGGGATTAGCGATCTTGGTGCTCAGTGTCGCCGCCTACGTTGGGGCCGGCTTTATCCTAGGCACGCAATTGGCCCGGCGGACAGAGGATGTTAATGCCCTGGTTGCAACCCTTGGCCTGCCGTTAATGATCCTCGGCGGGGCCTTTTTCCCCAGTTCTATTTTTCCAAAATCCCTGCTGGCCATCGCCCGCTACAATCCGGTTTACCATATGACCGAGGCCTTAACCCAAGTCTGGGCTGAAGGGAAAGATTGGCCGACCATTCAGGGCCACCTGCAATTTCTAGCTATCTTTACCGTCTTTATGATCCTGGGGGGTTGGTTGGCCTATCAGCGAGTCTTGGCCCAGGAGCGTCGTCGTTGACAAAGGGAAGACTTGTCTTCCGTGTCGTTAGGTTCTTCAGTCAAAACTTGCTACCATGTGTAGCGGTTTTGCTCCTGGAAAAAAGAATGTTTAACCTTGCCTTGCCCCTGGCCATTGCCGGGGAATTTCCTGTCTATTTTGTGGCGGTCTATGCCGTGGGATTAGTCGCGGCAGTCTCCCTTGGCTTGATTGCCTGGTACAACTCCAAGCGACCAGTGGGTTGGGAAAATAGCCAACGACCCGATTTTATTCCTGAGCTTAAGTTGGGCAATGAAGAAACAACCGCCCCAGACCTGTTCGATCCCAACCAGGAACCGGAAGCGGCCCCCAACCCGCCCGCAGACAATTCATAAGCAATAGCTTCCTGGCCTAACGTATTGCTCCATCTTCTAGGGCGTCTGGGCCAATTTCAAAATGTCGTAGACGATGGCCATACTCTCTCCGTAGAGGACATCCTGTCCCCAACGCTGGAGTTGTCGGCCCAGAAGTTGTTCAGTGCCTTGGTCTCCCAGGTCAGTCACTTGTTGAATGCGGTAATTTTGGGCCCCGCCGCCCGCTTCCATTCGCATACAGCCCATGGTGCCGGAGCAGAGGACAGTTCCACAATCCGCCTGGGCATTGGTGGAGCCAAGTTTCAAACTGATTAAATCTCCCAGCACTTTGCCGGTATCGGCTACGGGTAAACCAGCCAGTTCTGTTTCGACAATCCGCTGACTTGGACAAAGGAATTGCACCCGGCGAATATCGTAATCCCCCGGTTCATGGCGATACTGGATGGGTTGCCATTGCAGACGACTGGCAATCCACCCCAAAAACATCAGGGCCTGGGTATGATTACCTTTCTCGTAATCAATGGCGACCTGGTCAATTTCTCCCACCGCGCGACGACGCTCAGGAGAATCAAAGGCCTCGGCGGTGAGTTCCTGCCAGGGGGCCAAACGACCCCAATTGAGGTCAGCAATATTGGTCTGGTGCTGGAGCAGGCGACTGGTCTGCCACAGATCCAATTCGGGATTGGTGAAGGTACTGGAATCCACAATAATCGTATTAGCCAAGCTCGCTAGACGCTGGAACAAGCCATACTCGGTTTCGGGACTAGCCTTCCACCAGACAAATTTGGGCAGTTCCGGGATCATCAGTTCGGTGATAATGCCGCCAACGCGCTCAAGGGCATTGTAGGTGCCCTTGAGGGTGATGTACTCACAGCAGACTAGGGCATTGTGATGGCGTTTCTGGATGGGACAGTAGGCCGCCACCTGGGCCTGGACGCCTTCGTCGGCCTCCGGGGTGGGGCAGAGGGTAATAATCCGGCAGGGATTGGAAGCAGCAATGGCATCCGCCACGCCACTGCCCTCTAGATCGGGGGAGTAGGGTTGGGCCAGGCGTTGGGCCGCCGTAGTCAGGGTTCCCTGAGCCTGGGCTTGTTTAAATTCCTCTTGCACCCGTTGGACAAATTCAGGATTGGATTGGCCCGTCACGGGCAAGTCGTACTGTTTTTGGGCCGATTTAATAGCGGCGGTCATGCGGGGGCCGGCAATACCGTCAATGGGGCCCGTGTAAAAGCCAAGGGCCGCGAGTAGAGATTGAATGGCGTCGGGTTCATAGACCACAAAACTAAAGGTGGTGGCCCGTACTGCCGCTAGGCCATCTTCATTATTGCCGTAGGTGCTCCAAATCTGGGCCAGCTCTTTTTCGATAACGTCCAGAGAAACATCTTTAGGGTCTTGCAGAGAAACCAGGGGAGGGGCTGGGGGCGTACTTGGGGACATGATCTTCTGGGGGTCAGCAGATGAGATTGGCCCTATCTTAGACTTAGAAATTACTTTGCTGATCATTCCCACGGATTTTCTTCAGATGCTACTCTAGGCCAAATTCCTTGGCCTTGCCCTCCATGATCGAACGCAAGCTTTCGCCGGGCTGGATTCTCGGCGCGATTTGGCTGTTGAGTAACCTGAATGACCGTCTTTGGTTGGCCCTCGACCACTCCATACCCGCCTGGGACCAAAGCAATCACCTCAGCTATGCCCTGACCTATCTCCAGGCCCTGCAAAGCCCAGACTTTTTCAACGGTGATTGGTGGCGACAATTCTGGATGCTTTCCCCCAAGTATCCCCCCTTGACCTATCTGATGACGGTTCCCTTCCAGAGGATTTGGGGAACGGGCCAGGCGGCTCCTGTCTGGAACGGTGATGGTGTTGTCCTCTTAACGAATTGGCTATACAGCGGCTTGCTCATTGTGTCGGTGTACTTAATTGGCCAACAGTTGTTTAACCGCCGGATTGGCCTGTGGGCGGCGGCGATTACCGTCCTTTTGCCTCGCATTTATCAAACGCGGCTGTTGTACCTCCTCGACACGCCGTTGTTAACCTTTGCTGTAGCCAGCTTTGCCTGTTTGACCCTCTGGCAGGGCCAGAAAAGTCTGAGAAAACAATGGTTCTGGAGCCTGGCTTTTGGCCTCTGTCTAGGCCTCGGCCTCTTCACGAAACAAAGCATTTTATTTTATTTATTTTTTCCCATTTTGGGATTAAGTATTTATTATTTGTGGCACCGAGCCTGGCTCAGAATTCTGCAATTGGGGTGTGCTTTTTTGTTCTCGGCTCTGCTGTGGTTTCCCTGGTATCGCACTAATTGGATTTATCTCTTCAGTACGGCCCAAAATTCCAATGCCATCCCCGCTAGTTTGGAAGGAGATCCCCCCATTAACTCCTGGGCGGCCTGGGTCTATTACTGGAACGATTTACCCTTGGCAGTAACCTGGGTCTGGTTGATCGTGCCCCTAGTGGGCCTGTTGTTGCACCTGCTGGGCCGGTTTCCCCAGAAAACCAACGATTTATCCCTCAAACAAGTCTTACCCGGCCTGCTCTGGCTGGGTCTCTATGTGGGGGGTACCTACTTGGTTTGCTCGGCTCTCTACAACAAGGATAGTCGTTACATCCTGCCCTATTTACCCGGCCTAGCCCTGTTCCTGGCGGTTGGCCTGACGCGCTGGCGGGGCCGCTGGCGTTGGGTGCCTTGGGCCACCTTGGGAGTCGGCATCTTGGTGATGCAGACCAATCTCTTTGCCATTCCCGGCACAGAGGCCCTGAGTCGAACCCTCAATCCTGCCGTCTTTTTTCGGCCCCATTTGGCCCAGATCCCCCCCCAACCAAGCCTTTTGGTGGATATTGTCCATCAGGCCACCACGGCTAATCCCTACCAACGCATTAATCTAGGGGTGATTCCTAATACGGACAGTTTTAATCCCAACACCCTTAATTATTTTGGGGCCCTAGATTCTTTCCGACTCTTTGGACGGGAATTAGGAAGTCGCCCAGAGCAGATCCAACAGGATCAAGCCAATTTTGATTGGTTCTTAACCAAACAGGGGGATAACGGTTTTGCCCAAGCGGCCCAACTCGATGTGGCCCAGGCCCTGCCCCAAAATCCTTTTTTTAAAACCTTTCACCATTGGTCGAGTCCTGGTCGTGCGGATCTTACTCTAGATCTATATCAACGGGTTCATCCCTCTGTCGCCATTACTCCCCTAGCAGACCCTGTTCCGGCCCTGCGCCTAGAGCATCTAGAGATTTCCGCCGTTGCTCCCCCCGGCCAACCCCTGCCGGTAACCTACCAATGGGCCGGGGCCTGGCAAGACCTCAATCAAGGCCTGGTACTGATTACTTGGCAAAATATCACTGATCCTAGCCAAGCTTGGTTTGGCGATCATGCGGTGGGTCTGGGGCAACTACTTCCCCCCGAGCAACCGACCCAAGGCCTGCAAATTTTAGAGCATACTGCCATGCTTCCCCCGGCCACCTTACCGGCGGGTACCTATCGTCTGCGGGTGGAATACCTAGACCGTCGCACCGGCCAAGCGACCCCCATGGCGTTTCCGGCCACCACCGTCCGCCTAGACCCTGGGGCCAAGGCCCTGGCCGCTCCTCCCCTTGATTACGTCACTCAACTCCGTACCTTAGCTCCTGATTTAGCCAGGGGGATTCCGGGCCTCGACCCGATTTTTCAGCAAATTGACCGCCTGAACCTCTACGACCCGACTCAGGATTATTTAAAACAGGCGGATGCCAGTCTGAGCTATCGACTGAGTCAGAATCCCCCCGATCCCGTTGCCCTCACCTATGCTTTGGTTCTCTCCCGTGTCCTCCAGCAGAATCCCCCAACGGCCATTGCGGCCCTGCAATCCCTAGTGCAGTTAGATGGCCAGAATCCCTACGCTCACGCCTACCTGGCCTTTGTCTATCTCTACGATTGGCAAGGTCGTCCCGCAGAACAGGCCTTGGCCCCTGCCTTGGCCCTGGCTCCCAATAATCGAGAAATCAATCTCCTATTGGGTATTGCCAAATTAATGCAGGGTAATCTTTGGGGGGCCTGGCACACCCTTAAACCCTGGCTGTGACCCTAGGCCCGGAGTCGTTGCTGAAGAAAGAGAGTGACATCCTTGGCCTTGAGGGGAGGACTAAACCAATAGCCCTGGGCTTCCGGGCAATGGAGTTGTTGTAGGAGTTGTAACTGGGTTTCCCCTTCCAGGCCCTCCGCGATAACCCGACACTGAAAACCTTTGCCCAGGGCAACAATGGCCGCAATTAGGGCCTTTTCCTGGGGTAGGCCCCGCATATTGCGGATTAACTGTTGGTCTAGCTTGACGGTTTGCAAGTCGAACTGGGTAATAAAGCCCAGGCTAGAGGCCCCGGTGCCAAAATCATCCAGGGCAATGCGTACCCCTAGATTACGAAGATCCCGGAGGGTTTTCTTAGCGGAGGGGGGGTCATGGCGCAGAACGGCCTCGGTAATTTCAAGTTCTAACCAACGGGGGTCTAGGCCGGTTTGGTTCAGGATTTTGGCAACGACGGTGGCCAACTCTTGGCGGTAAAATTCTTGACGACAGAGGTTAACACTCACGGGCACCGGCGGCAGTCGATCCTTTTGCCAGGCCAGATTATGCTGACAGGCCTGACGCAAGACCCAATCGCTAATCTCAAAAATCAGGTTACTCTGGGCCGCCAGGGGAATAATTTTATTGGGAGCAATGTCGCCCACTTCCGGATGTTCCCAGCGCAGAAAGGCCTCCAGGCCGGTGACCGCTCCTGTCTGGAGGTCAAGCTGGGGTTGATAACGCAGGTGGAATTGCTTCTTAGCAATCGCTTGTTCTAAAAGTTGCTCTAGACGGATCTGGAAACGGGCCTCGGTGCTAAAGCGAGTATTATAAAACTGGTACTGATTATGTCCCTCTTGGCGGAGCTGGTGCAAGGCGATGTCCGCATGGTTGAACAGTTCCGGGACGGTGGTGCCATCGTCAGGATAGACGGCAATACCGATAGTACTACTAAGGAGGAAGTCTTGGCCGGCTACTGTTACCGGTTGACGAAAACGTTCCAGCAGCCGCTCGGCAAAGGTACTCAAGTCCTCGACCTGTTTAAGCTGGGGTAATAGAATACCAAAGGTAGCATCGCCCCAATAGCCCATAGTCTGTTCCCCGGCAAGGCCTTGTTGGAGGGCCTGGCCCACAGCTTTCAGCAATTCATCTCCTAGGCGATAACCATAACTCTGGCTCAGGCGGGCAAAGGCATTGAGGTGGATAAACAGAACCCCTAACGATTTTTCGGGGGACGGTTGGAGACGTTTTTCCAGTTGCTGTTCTAGGTAGAGACGATTGGGAAGGAGAGTCACCGGATCTGCTAGCCGCTGGTGTTGGAGTTGGTCTTCAATGGCCTGTTGCTCCCGCAGATCCCGCACAATGAAGCAGTAAACGAGATGGTCTCCCCAGGTTTGGCGATGGATTTTGGCCCCGACCCGGATAAAACTGCCATCCCGCCGTTGGTGTTGGGATTCTTCCAGCAGAATCATGTCTTGGCTTTGTAGGGGCCTGAGAATGGGATCCAATTGCTCAGGACTGGTTCCCATCAATTGATAAAGATTCAGATCCAGGATTTCTGTTTCGTTGTAACCCAGTAGATGCTGATAGGTGGGATTGGCCTCTAGAACTTGCTTGCTATGGGCATCCACGATGACAAAGCCATCAGTGGTTAACTGGCGGTAAAGATGATGACGTTGTTGCAGTTCCACATAGTTGTTTTCCAGGCGACGTTGGGCCGTAATTTCGCCACAATAACAGCGAATTAAATGTTTTTCGGGAAAGACATAAACTTGTTGACTAAAGGCCTGACCCCCGTAGTTCAGTTCCCGCTCCAGGGCCAGACCACTAATACCCGGAGTTAATTGAAACAGGCCCGCGAAAAAGGGATGATTTTCCTGTAGGGTCTGGAGATCCGGAAAGAAGCGATGGGTGGCGGGATTGGCATAGAGGAGATGCCCCTCCTGGGTAATTTCCACAATGGCCTGGGGACTGAGTTCTGCCAGGGTAAACAGGCGATTGTCCTGCTGGGTTGGTTGTTTCTGCTCTGCCAAAGCCTCTTCAATTTCTGAGGCAAACAGAATAGCTGTGGAAAAAACGGCCTCTTCGCTGAGGGGAACCTCGGGGTCAAAGTCTTCCCGGTCAAACTGTTCCGGGCGTTGGGCAAGGGGACTGGGGGAAAAGAGCGCCGGGGCCGGTGATAGGCTATCAGAGGGAGCGCCGCTGGATTCCGCATCAACTTCAACAATCTGGTAGTTGACCCGTGATTTACTGCCAAAGGTAATCTGGTCACCGTTTTTTAATTCGTGGGAGAGACAGTATTGGCCATTCACCATGACGCCGTTAGTACTGCGTTTTCCCTGGAGGTTGCCGTCGATAATGCGATAAGTATAGTGTTGGTTTTGGTAGTCGTTAATCCGCAGTAGGGTGGCGTGGTGACGGGAGACTTGACGGTCGTAGAGAATAATGGCGCTACTGGGATCTCGTCCAATATCGTAGGTATTTTCTTCCAGGGTAACGATACGACGAGACTTCTGGTCTTCAATTACCAAGATATGGCGGACGGTGGGCGTATTAGTCATTGGCAAGTAACCGTTAAGTATGGGCGCGCTTACTGTCGTGAAGGGTCTATACCAAACCATGCCCTCCCCTGTCCGTAAAGATAGCAGGTTCAGTTCCCCGGATTAGCTTAAAAATGAGGGCGGAGCACACAAGACAGGGTTAGGGAACAAAATCAAAGCGGGGCCAAGGGTTTTCGGCTATTTTGATTGTAGGTTACTCCTTCCCTTACTAAGTAATTGTATCCTGTCCAATTCTCGTCGTCGTTTCTCCCGACTGACGCCTGCCAATGACGGGAGATTCCGTAATGCTAGCTCCCTTAAACCCGCTAGAATGCTCCTAGTTGATTCACTTGAGGGAGATATAGTCTATGTCGGATACCACTACGACAAAAACCACCGGGGCCGATGCCATTGATGAAGCCATTGCCGCCGGCATTGACTTCGATGGTTCGCCGATTCCCGCCGCTAAATTGGAATTGTACCAGCGGGTTATGGCCCTGGAGGCCCAACGCCAACGGAGTGGCGTGAGTAATACTATGCGTTCCCGCATTGTGCGGATTGGTGCCAAGCATATTCCCCAAACTGAGCTCAACCAACAGTTGCTTGATGCGGGTTTTGCTCCCCTCAAAGATAAAGAAATTGCCTTTTTCTACGGTGGCAAATAGTCCAACTTTTCGTTCTTGATGCTCACCATGGCCCTGTCCCGCAATCCCGTTTTATTAGTACATGGCATCTATGATACGATGGCTAAGTTTAGGGCCATGGCCGTCTACCTCCAACAACGAGGTTGGGAAGTCCATCGCCTCAATTTAAGGCCCAATAATGGGACGGCGCCCCTCGATCAATTGGCTCATCAAGTTGCAGATTACGTCCAAGCAAACTTTTCCCACCAACAAAAAATCGATCTTCTGGGCTTTAGCATGGGAGGCCTGGTCACGCGCTATTACCTCCAACGTCTCCAGGGCCATCAACAAGTCCAACGCTACATTAGCATCTCGGCCCCTAATCAAGGCACCTGGTTGGGGTTTGGCCTCCCCCGGGCCGGTGTCTGGCAAATGCGGCCGGGCAGTCGATTTTTGCAAGACCTCAATCAGGATTCCCAACATAGCTTGGCTAATCTCGACGTTACCGTGTTGTGGACACCCTACGACCTGATGATCTTGCCGCCCGAAAGTTCCCGTCTCGGCCTAGGCCAGGAAATCCAGATTCCCGTTCCCATCCATAGTTGGATGGTGTCCGACTCCCGTGTGCTCCAGCACGTCGAGCAGGCCCTTGTTCGTTGATTATGACCCTAGAAAGGAATATCTTCATCATCGGTTGCGAGTGTCGGTGGCAGAGGGCGACCCGTAATCATAGGTTTATGCTCCTCGCTCGGAGGTGTCGGGTCTGAGTCTTCGGCCCGGATCCACTGGCCCTCAAAGTTTTTGGCTAACCGCTCCATGGCCTTATGAAGGTCTTGAGGCTGACTGACGGTTTCGGTCTCTGGAGAGGGGGACGAGGGAGGATTGACCGTTGGGGGGACAGGGGCTGGGGTAGAAACAGACGGCTTGGGAGTGGGCAGGGCCTGGACTTTAGGAGGGGGCGGTGGCGAGGGCACGGGAACCAGCTGGGGGGACTCTGGCTTCGCCACGGGTTGGGAAGGATTGACCGCCGGGGCCATTGCCATTTGGAGAATAAATTTAACCTGGAGTGGTCGTTGGCAAATCCGCCGCAGGGCCACTTCAACATCCGCTTGGTGCTGTTGGGCCATTCTCAAGAGCGGGTCGCTCCGCATACCGATCTGGGCCAGGGAGGTATCTAAGTGGACAAGACTGCCGTGTACCTTTAGGAGGGCCTGGGCCGCTGGGGACAAATAGGGCAAACAGTCTTGCCAAACTTGAGCCAGATCCGTGGTTGCTGGGGAAGGTAGTGGGGTTGGGGTTGAGGGCGATGGGACGGCGGCCACCGACTCCTCCGGGGAAGCGGGTTCTGGAATCACTGGAGGCGATGGTGGTGGACTCACTGGCATTGGCGAGGGGGCAACGGCAGAGGCGGTTGATACGGCAGGGGCATTGCCAACTGCGGAGGGAAGCAGGCCCAAAAGCGTTACCTCTAGCCAAAGCTGGGGTTGGGTGGTGTTGCGGAGTTGGACTTCGGCTTCTCGCAGGCATTGTTGGCCCTGAAGAATGGTGTTAATTGGCCAAGACTGGGCAAGCTGAACCAAGGCTTGCCAGGTCGAGGCCGTCACTGCTACGAGGTCTGTGCGCTGGGGGGCCGTGCGGGCAATCAGCAGGTTCAGGTAAAAGCTAGCTAGGTTTTGCAGGACGACCAAGGGTTCCCGGCCCCGGTTCAGGATCTGACGACCGATATCCAAAAGCTGTTCAGGATTATCAGCGGCAATGGCCTGGAGCAGTTTCAAGAGGTCTTGCTCTGGCACCGTTCCCACTAAATCCCAGACCTGTTCCGGGGTTACCGGGCCCGGCAGTAAACTAAGTTGGTCGAGGAGACTTTCTGCATCCCGCAGGCCCCCATTGGCCAACTGGGCCACCAGGGTCAGAGCTTCGGGTTTCAAGGCAATGGCCTCTGCCTGGGCAATATGGGTGAGGTGGGCCACCATAGACGCAAGGGGAATACGGCGATAGTCGAAGCGTTGACAGCGGGAAATAATTGTGGGTAGAACTCGCTGGGGATCGGTTGTGGCTAATACAAAGACTACTCGTTCTGGAGGTTCTTCTAGGGTCTTGAGTAGGGCATTGAACGCAGCCGCACTTAACATATGGCAGTTATGAACTAGAAGACCATTGGCAACAAAATTGTGATTATCTTCTACTTCAAGGTCATAAACAGCTTCAATGCCAGCGAGGGTTACAGACTCGACCGTTACCAAATTTGTAGTCCATGGTAGGGATTGAGTATTGTTTAAAATCGTTAAGGAATTTTCGGGTGCTTTTTGCTTTAAGGGATAAGTAGTAGTAAATTTTTTTAGTGTTAGACTTTTTATATTTTCTGACTTCAGCCAGGTATCCGTGGGAGGTAAGCCAATCGGCCAAAAGCTGATTTTCTGATTCGGAGTATCCTTCAGTATGAAATTGAATATGAGGACTTCCTTGAGGACTAAGGATAAGAGAACCATCATCCAAATACCACCAGGCGATTCCTTCACTGGTAACTTTTTCCAACCAGTTAGAAGAAATAGCTTTAGCCTGATGGTTAGGTCTAACGGTTTCAAAGATATCACATAGCTGGGGATGACAGATGGAGTGACATACGATGGAATAATTTCCGTATCCTTGATTGACTCGACGATTAATTTGGATTTGAAGTTCGGGTAGTTGCTTTGCTTTATATTCTGCCCATTCTCGCTGAGATTCACCGTGAGTCCATCCCAGACGGGGGAAGCGACTGTAGGGATTTGGTTTGGTAATGTGGGCATCCCCGAGCAGAGTTCCATAGATAAGTCCCAATTTTTCGGAGGATAGAGCTTCCAATGTTCCCAGGAGTTTTTGGGTTCGGAGATCCCATATTCCATGGCCTTTTTGGTAAGGATGCTTTTGCCAATAGGATTGGATCCCCTGAAGACCAAAGCCTTTTTTTTGCATGAATTCTGGGACTGCCAATTTCTGACCACAGCCGCAGGCACAGAATGGCCGGAGAGGTTCTGCTTGGACCAAAATGGAGGCAAGATCGTAATCTTTTTGTCCGAATTTATTCCCTTTGAATTGGTGTCCTCGTACAAAGCGGCGGCGGCGATGATCTGTTCCGTATTTTTTGATAAGGGTTCCGCATCCACACTCACAGGGGATAAGATCTTCATCCCGGCTGTTAGATTTTCTGCTGATATCCATCCTTTTTCTGTCCTAATAAGATGATTTGGTGTACATTGAATTGTCCCTTGTTTGGTGTGTATTAACAGTGTTTTTTTCTGCCCTCGCTCGAGCCAGCGAGTCACTTTTTTGTACTCCCATGAATTTGTTGTTTCGTTATAACTTAAGACTTTTTTGCCCAATAAATCAGGATTGTCAATACGCATTAAACCCCGCGATGTCTGGACGAGGCTACTACCAACTAAACATTCATCAATAACATAAATCTTATAGCGACACTGTACTGGTGCAAACTGGGCCCGTTCAATGATCTCCCGGATGTTATCTACGCCGGTGTTGCTGGCCGCATCAATTTCAATCACATCCAGCGCCGATCCCTTGATAATGGCCTGGCAAATTGCGCACTGGCCACAGGGACTGGGGGTGGGGTTTTCCCCGGCAATACAATTCAGGGATTTAGCTAAAATGCGAGCCGAAGAGGTTTTGCCCGTTCCCCGCGGCCCCGTAAAGAGGTAGGCGGGGGCGATGCGTTCCTGCACAATGGCATTGCTTAGCGTTGTGGCAATGGCTTCCTGCCCCACGAGGTCAGCGAAGGTCTGGGGGCGATATTTGTGGTGCATTGGTTCGTAACCCATCGCAGTAACTCCATCAGATACAGGGACAATGGACAATCCGAATACTTGGCCCCCGATCAAGTCTAGCTCAGGGGTGGAAAGATGCTGTCACCACCGGTCAGACCATCGGCCGAGCAACCTTTGCGCGTAAGATAGGGGAAAATTTGCAGGTTTATCTCCCCCCATGTCTGATTTACCAACGCCAGTCACTGACCCCACCGAAGCCCTGAGTCATCAATTGACTACTTTAATGGAACAGGTCACGGCCCTCAGCCAGCGCGTTACCCATCTAGAAAACAAACTTTTGCTAATTCCTGATATTGATCGTTACGGCAAACTGCAAGACCTACTCAAACAGGGACAATTGAAGGAAGCCGACCTGGAAACTACCCAGATTATTCTGGACACGGCGGCCATGGGCCGAGATGAACTCAGTCCCGAAATTATCGCCAAGTTTCCTTGTACTACTCTGACCGTGATTGACCGGCTCTGGCGTACCTATAGCGAAGAACGGTTTGGCTTCAGTATCCAGCTGGAAATCTATCAACAGGGCGGAGGCAGTATCGATACCCTGCGGACTCAAGACCGTAAGGTGATGGGGAAGTTTGCCCAGACCGTTGGCTGGCTGGTGGAAGGGGAACTGCAATTTCCCAACTACGATAACTGGGACTTTTCGCTCCAGGCCCCTAGGGGCTGCTTTCCCGCGATTTGGTGGCGATCTCCCTACGGCCTCAAGATGGTGACGTTCTTCTTTTCGCGTTTAATGGAATGCAATATCTAGGGCTGGAAGTTGGACGGTAGCAGGGCCTCCCTGAGATCGGCCTGGGCCAACAAGGTTCCCGTGAGGTCGGCCCCCCGTAGATCGGCGCCGGTGAGAATGGCGCCAGTGAAATCGGCATAACTGAGATCGGCATTCTGGAGATTGGCCCCGCTTAAGTCTGTGGGCCAAGTGGGCGGATTACCAGTCTGAAACGTTGCTCGACAGAGTTTGCTTCCCGCTAAATTAGCCTGTACTAGACAGGCCTGACCCAGGTTAGCGTAGCTCAAATCGGCCCCTTGCAAGTTCGCCTGGGCCAGATTGGTTCGTTGTTCCCCCGTGGGCCGCAGATCCGCGTCAATTAACAGGGCCTGTTCAAGATTGGCGCCCTGGAGATGGGCACCGCTCAAGGTGGCTTTGCAGAGATAGGCCTGACTCAAATTCGCCCCCTGCAGAAGCGCACCACTGAGATCGGCGTCGCGCAAACAGGCCAACATTAAGTTTGCCCCTCGTAAATCCGTTCCCCACAATAACGCCTCACTCAAATTGGCCCCCAATAACTGGGCCTGGTGCAGATCACTTTTGCCGAGACGAGCCTGGCGAAAATCAGCCTGCGTGAGATTAATGCCGGGTAAGACGACTTGAATGAGGTCACAACCCCGGAGATTCAGACCGGGAAAATCTCGCTCACCGAGGAGGTACCGACGCAAAAAATCTTCGACGAGGGGATGGGAGGAAACTGGAGACACGGTCACTCAGGATGAAGGGCTTTGTTGATCCTAGCAGAGGACTGGGAAGACCTTCACCAGCGGTGTTGACTGGGGAACTTTTTCGCAGGGCCAGTCCCAAAGCGTTGATAATAGAAAAGATTGAGAAGCACTACAGAAGGGAATCGATAGGTATGACGGTTAGTCAATCCCCCATCAACGTTGGTATTTTGGGTTTTGGTGGCCTGGGTCAAGCCGCCGCAAGAATTTTGGCCCCTAAACAGGAAATGACCTGGGTCGCCGCCGCAGACCACCAGGGTTTTCTCTACGACCCCCAGGGCCTCGACCCTAATCAAGCCATTGCCACCTACCACCAGCACGGCTCCGTGGGCCACGTTACCGGCCAAGGCCACCTCAGTGACACCAGCATTACTGACCTCGTTCAAAAAGCGCAGGTAGATGGTTATTTTTTGGCCCTGCCCAACCTACCCAATACCTTTATGGCAGATGTGGCTCGGGACTTTATCCGTTCCGGCTGGCGGGGGGTTCTCGTCGATGCCCTGAAACGAACCAGTGCCGTCGAACAACTCCTGGCCCTGCAATCGGAATTAGCGGAAGCGGGCATTACCTATCTGACGGGCTGTGGGGCAACCCCCGGACTGTTAACTGCCGCCGCCGCCCTCGCGGCCCAAAGTTACAGTGAAATTCATCAGGTCAAAATCACCTTTGGGGTCGGCATTGCTAACTGGGAGGCCTATCGAGCCACGATTCGGGAAGATATTGCCCACATGCCTGGCTTTGATGTGGAAAAGGCCAGGGCCATTAGTGATGAAGAGGTAGCCGCACTTTTAGATAAAACCAACGGCATTCTGTCCCTGGAAAATATGGAACATGCCGACGATATTATGCTGGAATTAGCCGGCATTTGTCATCGTGACCAAGTAACCGTTGGGGGCGTGGTGGATACCCGTAACCCCAAAAAGCCCTTGAGTACTAACGTGCAAATTACCGGACGCACCTTCGAGGGCAAAATTTCGACCCATACCTTCACCCTCGGGGATGAAACGAGCATGGCGGCCAACGTCTGTGGCCCGGCCTTCGGCTATCTCAAGGCTGGCCAACAACTCCACCGTCGCGGCATTTATGGCCTGTTCACCGCCGCCGAAATCATGCCGCTATTTGTCCGCTAATCTCCAGGGCCAATTGGCAAACGGCAGTAGCTGTTCCCCAGGGCCAGGGTGAGGGTCATTACCTGCTGGTCGATCAATTCTGCCTCGGCAGAGGACTTGCCCGTACCGGGATTAACGTCGTAGGCGGGAAAACTGGCCCCACCTATACTCAGGCGTAAGCAATGGCCGGAGGGAATGCAAGCGGCCAGGGCCTGGAGAGAAAAATGAACCCGTTGCTGGGGAATACGCTCAAAGCGTCCGTAACCTTGACTTAGGTTATAGACGCTGCCATCAGGTCGCACTTCCGCTAAAACTACGCTGAGGTCAAAGCTGGGGGTATCGCTAGTAACCTCAAGACAAACTTCGGGAATGCCGAGTAAAGCCAAAGGCTCACTGAGGGGGGCCGAAGTATAGGTCAAAACATCTGCCCGAGCATCCAAGGCTGAACGCTCCGCCTGGCCTGACGGAAAACCAGCATGGCCAGCCACAGAAGGCACGGGCCGCCAAGGGTCATGGACTAAAGTATCCACATTGGGTTGGAGCGGTGGCTCAGGGCCAAACTGGCCGGCGGTTTCCTGGATACTGGCCAACCCCGTACTGTTTAAATACCAATTTTCTCCCGTTGAAGTCGGAAAATCAGCTCGGGTTAGCCAGCGGTGACGGCCTAGTTCAAATACTTGAACCGGCGGTTCAGCCAAAAGGCCATTGTCCTGGCCCTTGAGGATGGCGTTAAACCAGGCAATTTGCAGTTCATCAATCTTGCTCACCGCCTGGGGGCCATAATCAATTCCCCCACTTTTTCGCCCCCAGGGGAGATGGCCCCAGGGGCCAATCACCAATCTTTGCGGTGAGGTTCTCTGACTCATGGCCTGGAAACAGGCCAGATTGCCCCGCAGATGGGGGTCAAACCAACCACCAATGTGGAGCATGGGCAAGTCAACGGATTCACAGAGAAATTCGGGTGATAGATTCCGCCAATAATCGTGGTCAGCTGGATAGCGTAGCCAATCGTGGTAAAAAGAGTCTGACGCTAAGCGATGAAACCATTCTGGGTTGGCCGGGCGGGCATCGGTAAAACTCAGTTGCCGCGACCGTTGATACAGTTCCTGAAAGGCAAAGACATCTCCCCGACGTTGGGCCGAAGCCGCCGCTAATTGTACGGCCCAGCCCAGGTTCATCTGTAAACAAAAGGCCCTATTTTCTGTAGCCCAGTCGCGGTAGAGATCCCAGGCGATCATGGCGGGACAGAGGGCCTTGAGGTTCGGCGCGAGACTGGCACTGGCGTAGAGTTGCGTCATGCCTTGGTAGGAAAAACCGTACATCCCCACTTCCCCGGTACTACCCGGTAGATTTGCCAGCCAGGCCAAGGTATCTTCCCCATCCTCAACTTCGTGGGCAAAAAGGCGAAAGTTCCCCTCAGAGGTTCCCCGGCCCCGGACGTCTTGAATCACCACAATATAGCCCTGGGAAGCATACCAGCGGGGATGGGCATAGACCACCGTGGAGGCAATTTTGCGGCCGTAGGGTTGGCGCATCAACAGGATCGGTAGTTTTTCGTCGCTGTCGGGCCGGTAAATATCAGCATCGAGCTTCACGCCATCACGGGTCAACAACGACAAGGTCTCTAACCGAATCATGGTTTTTTCTGGGAGTGATGCTCCGCAATGGCCTGATTAAAACCGAGAACAATCAAAATATTGGTCAGGGTCAGCAACGACTCGGCGCTACCATGGAGCCAGTCCACATTGGCCAGGGCCTCCCCGTACTGTACCTTGGCATAAATGCCCGCAGGAATGGTCACGGCCACAAAAACCAACAAAAAGTAAAAGCCGATCAGGGCCAAGCGGGGCGTCTGGCCAGAGCGATGGATAAACCACAAAAATCCCAAGTAGGGAAATAGAGAAAGGGCAAATAATGTATCTTTGGAAGGCATTAATTTTGGCGGCAATCGTTCAAAAATACCAGTAACATCGCGGACTTGGAGAGTTTGTTAATCTTCCTGGCTAATGGTCAAGCGGCGAGGACAGCAACGCTCGATTACAGAACGAATTCCCTGCGCTCCTTCCAGTTCTAGGTCATGGAGATAAACCGGAGAATGGGCCTCGGCTTCAACGCTAGAATCAAAGGGGCCAAAATAATAGATACAGGCCGGAGATTGGGTTTCGATGCGAACCCACCACTTCTGATTGACAAAAAAAGCAATACTAACAACCGAAAAATAGATTAAAAAGAGCAAAAGACCTAACATAAACCCTTATCCCGTCCCTAGACCCGAAAATCAAACATCTTGATTGTAGTTTGCTTCCCCTTGCTCAAACATCACCTCCCACCACCACATCCCGAATTCGCAGACTGGGGCCGCCACAGCCGACGGGCAGGCCACTCTGGCCCCCTTTGCCACAGCCCCCCGATTCATCCCAGTAAAAGTCATCCCCCAGGGCCTCGATGTTGGCGAGGGTCTTGAAGACATTGCCAGATAGGGTGACATCCTTGACCGGTTCCGCTAGTTGGCCGTTGCGAATCATCCAGGCCTCGCCGGCGGTAAAGGTAAACATTTCACCGTTGGTCATCCCCCCCAGCCAATTACGGGCATAGACCCCTTCTGGTATCCCCTGGAATAAATCCGGTACTGGGGTGGTTCCCCGCTCAATCCAGGTATTGGTCATGCGGACAATGGGAGGGTAATGGTAATTAAGACAGCGAGCATTGCCCGTCGGTTTTTCGCCTAATTTTCCGGCGGTTTCACGGGAATGAAGCCGGCCCACCAAAATTCCATCTTGGATCAGGGGGGTCGTCGTCGCAGGCACACCTTCATCATCGTAGGCGTAGCTACCCCGGTGGCCAGGGGGCGCCGCCCCGTCTAGGATCTGTAGCTCGGGGGGGCCAAAGCGTTTGCCGAGACTCATCACTTCCAACAGGTCAGGATTTTCGTAGAGCATATCTGCCTCGGACAAATGACCAAAGGCCTCATGGACAAACAATCCCGTCAAAATGGGGTCGATCACCACGGTATAGCTTTTACCCTTGACCGTCGGGAGACTGAGAGCCGTCACAGCCCGTTGGGCCGCTGATTGAACCGCTTTGTCGAGATTCAACAGATCGGCAAAGCCGCGGCGGGAGCCGGTGGTTTCTCGGCCCGTCTGTACCTGACTTCCCTCGCGGGCCGTGGCCGAAAAGCGCATTTCTAGATCGCACCAGGCCTGATCAATCCAGGTTCCTTCCGACGTTGCCAGGAGAATGCGCTGATGACTGTCGTTGTAGCGGACACTGGTGGTGGTAATTTTGTCACTAGTCTGGCGGAGGAGATCATTGTAGTGGTCACAGAGGGCCTTTTTTTCCACGAGAGCAATCTGGCGGGGATCACGCTCCGAGGAAACTTGATGGCAGACCGCTTGGATGGGGTCAACCGGAGCCAGTTGGGTTTCTTCTTCTCCCACCCACTTCGCACTGGTAATCGCCGCTTCCATTCGTTCCGACAATTGGCCCAGGTGATTAAAGGTGGCAAAGCCCCAGCCGCCCCGATGACAGGCCCGGATCTGGCCCCCGATGGCCAGGCTCTCACTCAAGGTTTCCAGGCGGTCGCCCCGGAGCAGAATCTGGGTACTGTCCGACTGTTCCAGCCGAATTGCCAGAAAATCCACCCGCTGACGATAGCGCTGAAGACAATGGTGGAGTTGCTCTTGAAATTGCTCAAAGCTAAACTGAGTCATGGTCTGGCCGGGGCTAGTACTAATTGTTCTTCATTATGCCTGAATCTGGTTGGGGGATGCTAGGCTAGGGGCGCAATGTTGCCATTCTCGCTGATGTAATTATGTATCGCGTGCTCAACGCCTTTCGGCATCTAAGGTTTGGACACACGTTTGCGCAGAAAACGCTCTACCGTCGCACCGAGTGCTCAACGCCTTTCGGCATCTAAGGTTTGGACACTTGACTACAAGCCCATCGTTCACGTTCAGGCTGTTAAACGTGCTCAACGCCTTGCGGCATCTAAGGTTTGGACACATTTAAGTCCGCCGCCGCGGCTGTTACCGCTGATTCGTGCTCAACGCCTTTCGGCATCTAAGGTTTGGACACTGCGCAGATGGCCAACACGCTCTAGAAGGTCGGAACGTGCTCAACGCCTTTCGGCATCTAAGGTTTGGACACGACGAAGTACAGGAAGCTATCGCCCTAGTACCAGGGCGGTGCTCAACGCCTTTCGGCATCTAAGGTTTGGACACATCGATAGCAAAGTTCAAGGCCCTGCTCATCTTTGTGCTCAACGCCTTTCGGCATCTAAGGTTTGGACACATTTACCGGGGAAGACCGCTGAGCCAGGAATAATCAGTGCTCAACGCCTTTCGGCATCTAAGGTTTGGACACTACCTGCTGACTGACGGGAGCCGCTACAAGATTGGGTGCTCAACGCCTTTCGGCATCTAAGGTTTGGACACCCACGGAAATGGGTTCACGGGTGCGTGGATTGTAGTGCTCAACGCCTTTCGGCATCTAAGGTTTGGACACATGAATTAGAGAACTCTAGGGTTAGGTGTCCCTTCGTGCTCAACGCCTTTCGGCATCTAAGGTTTGGACACCTTCTAGTATTGTATTGGTGGAAGGTTCCAATACACGTGCTCAACGCCTTTCGGCATCTAAGGTTTGGACACCTTCTAGTATTGTATTGGTGGAAGGTTCCAATACACGTGCTCAACGCCTTTCGGCATCTAAGGTTTGGACACCTGGTTCCTCGTCATAGCCTTGAGCAGATTCGCCCCGTGCTCAACGCCTTTCGGCATCTAAGGTTTGGACACTTTCTGGTAGCCCTGCAAAATCATTTCTACTTCAGCGTGCTCAACGCCTTTCGGCATCTAAGGTTTGGACACCCTCTTGGATGTCGTCTAGGGAATGCTTCAGCGAATGTGCTCAACGCCTTTCGGCATCTAAGGTTTGGACACATAGAGTCCATAGGCGGCAAGGTTGAGAGGGGTACGGTGCTCAACGCCTTTCGGCATCTAAGGTTTAGACACTCTCTACGGGCCCGAGCCGATTTATATCTTTCTATTTTGCTCAACACTTTACAGCATCAATGGTTTAATTATGATGTTCCGTCTAGCAATCGGAGGGTGACATTCCCTCTGTGCTTAACGCCTTACGGCATCTAAGGTTTGGACACCCTGTTCAATATCGAGACGGTCTAGCAGAATTTGCACGTGCTCAACGCCTGTCGGCATCTAAGGTTTGGACACCCACTTTTCTTTTTCCGTGTTTTCGCAGGTGAAGTGCTCAACGCCTTACGACATCTAAGGTTTGGATACCCAAGTCATCGAAAAGACAGAGTACCGTGACCGCATATGCTCAACGCCTTTCGGCATCTAAGGTTTGGATACATAACTGCCAAAATTCAGATTAATAACAACGTCAGGGTGCTCAACGCCTTGCGGCATCTAAGGTTTGGACACGTGGCGATAAATGCCTTGGCTTCCTCTAAGGTTTCGTGCTCAACACCTTTCGGCATCTAAGGTTTGGACACTCAACCAAGACAAGGGGGTCAATTTTTGTCTCCTTAGTGCTCAACGCCTTTCGGCATCTATGGTTTGGACATTGCAGGAAGGGCTACAGCAACAGCCGGAGCAGATTGGTGCTCAACGCCTTTCGGCATCAATGAATGGAGTATTAAGGATTATCGCAATTAGGATTTAAGCCTTTTAAGACAAGCACAGAATTAAGGGGTTTAGTGGGGTCAAGCTGGCCCCGGACATCCCCGTGAGCGCCATAGTAGTCCTCGGTATTGACATCAAATTGAATATCCAGGGTTTCCAAAATAGAGACATCGTTATAGCCACCTTCGTAGCCCTGGACGACGACAGGTAAAGACGGATCATATTGAGATAGAACTTCGATTAATGCGGCAATCGTCATCATCATTTAAAAGGGAATTGCTCTACTTTGATCGACACTAATAATTCGCTTTTATTGTAACCCAGGCCTCCTGACGAAATTCTCCCGTTTTCTCCAGGGTAAATCGCTGGAATGTCCCCTGGGTTGTTTTTCGATCAATCCAGACTGGCAAGGCAATCAAACCCCGGTTATCCACCACGAGCCAATGGATCGGCCCATCCGACTCACGATAGGGTCGAAATCCGTTCACCATGGCCCAAGATTCTCCCAAAGATAATCCACCAAAACGGCTAATTTGGTCGGGTGTAGAGACAGCAATCGCCACTCGTTCAGCCAACGTCACCTGAGCTTTTTCTCCTGAAGAATCAATGACAAGAGCAATTTTGAGATCAGTTAATAACTCTTGAAAATTGGGCTTAGAAAACTTACTACTAGGATAAGTTCCCAATCTCTGCTTACTAAACTTGTGATGGCGTTGTTTACGGACAATGCGGGAAATGGGAGGGTGATTACCAATTAAACCGATAGCAATTTTTACCCCTAAATGGGTTGTTAAGTCTTCTTCTCCCACTAAGGACAGGAGAAAGCCATAGACCGTTGAAGGAGGCGGATAAAGATAGGTTTCTTTGTAGTCTCTGGCAAAACTACGGGGAAAACTCGTACAGGGACAATCGAGATAAAACGTGTTCATAGTTTGTCTAGATCAAAATCACCAAATAATATCTAGATATCCCCACTTCTGAATCAGAGAATCCTTCGAGACTAAGGGAACTTGATAAAACAAACCCGTTGCAACGATTAATCTATCGGCTGGATCATTATGAAAATTGCCAGGAAGTCGAGTAGAAAGTACTGCAATTTCAGGGCCAATGGTCAAAAGCCGAACCTTAGGATGCTCAAGGGAGAGTCGCAACCAAACCTGAACGTCCATTGAGAGAGTTAGACGATTTTTTGCCACTAACATCGCCACTTCCCAGCAACAAATACTTGGTACGCCAATCGTCGAATGTTGCTCAATCGTTGCCAGGGCTTGGGGTGAAAGGGCCGTTGATTCTGTCATCCACCAGATCCAGGCATGGGTATCTAAGATAATCATTCTTGAGCATTCCAAGTAACATCGATTGGACTTAATAGATCGGTTTCATTGATAACGCTATTTTTTAGAGGATTACCACTAGACCAGGAGGAAATATTTGGATTCTCCGAGATCATAGAGGAGTTGATCGCATTATCCTTTTGTTGTGCCTGTTTGAGTCCTAACTGGAAATAATGAATCAGTTCATAAACTTGATTCAATTTTTCTTCTGGAATTTCGTTAAGTTCGTCAATGATTTTTTGAATTAGCATTTTTCACCTCTTGGGTTATGCAGAAAGTTTAATTTTTAAGGAGTCTTTTGCTTCGGCGATTGCCGCTTTAACCCCTCCTTGTACCTTAACTCCTAGTTTTTTTAATTGCTCACCGTAGGGAGTTCGTGTTATTTCTCCACCGACCATTAACTCAGAAGCAGAAATATCTCCGACCTCTACTAAATGCACTAAGCGAGAACATCCGACACCATCTCCAATCCGCTCGAAACAGCCCATAATCCAGGGACTCGGATCTTCGGTGATGCGTAACACGATGGATTCAGGACGAAATTCATAAAGGAATCGAGAATGATTACCCCCCACATGGCGAAGGCTAGCTATCGCTTCCAATAAATATTCAGCCCGCTCAATTTTTTTCAGGTGAAAAGGGGTAACAGCTAAAGTGTATTGATAAGCTGTGCAATGAACTTCTGTTTGGTGAATTGAGGTTTTACCCTTTGTCCCGCCCGTAGAACCAAAAGCTATATCACCCCAGTAGGGATCGAGACTGATCGCCCGACTAATTTCTAAAGCTCCCCGTCGTTTAGTGGTGGCATCTTTATTGTCGGAACCTTTTTTCGCGTCCATATAGCCAAATAGGTCGTCATCAATAAACTTTTCGGCATTGAAGACTTCGGTTTTAAATTCGTATTTGTCCTGGTCTGGATTGAAAGTGCGATTAGTTTCATCGCCATGATGCTGTTGAAAATATTCCCGATAGGCCCAACGAATAGCCTCAGCACTTACTGTTGTGTATTGGTCAATGCCACGGGTAATTTTTTGTAAAGTGGACAGGGTACTACCATCTCCTTCACCTCGATTATTAGCGGCAACAGCAGTCGGGGTCACGATAGTTGCAAAAAGATGTTGCGTCATGATGGGTAAATTCCTAAACGTTAAGTTGATGATTGGTGAGTGGATTACAATTAAGCAAGCTCAAGTTCAAAACCTGCGTCTGTTTCTGGCTCAGTGGTGACTTGGTCAAGGATTTCTTCCGGGACTTCCGTTTCTCCTTGCTTGTTCTTTCCTTCATAAGTGGCGATCGCCAATAAAGCTAAATCACGGGCTTTTCGCCAATTGTGGCCACGATGGAGCCATTGATAAATTTCTGGCCCAGACCCTCGGGCCGCTTTATTGGGATTACGGCTGAGAAAATCCACTACGGCGGTGGCAAACTCTTGCTGAGTATTGGGACGTTGTAACAGATAAAGAATTTTCTTCGTGACCTGTGGATAATCTAGTTGTCGTCCTTGTTTGTTAGCCTGTTCAATTTGACTTCGCAGATAAGTGCTAAATCCTCCTTTGATAGCATCAAAAAAAGTTTGTTCAAGCGGTTCAAGATAATGGGTCATTTGGTTCAATCCTTTACGTTCATAAATTTCGTTGGTTTTACGGAATTCAAAAAAGCCTTCATACCAACGTTTGTTGGCAATTAGGTTATCCGCAATCCAGGGCAAGACCTTAGACGGAGCCAACCAGGTTCTCTCACCATCTTTATCTTGAGTGGTACGAACAACTGAAGGAAATAATTGCCAAGCATTTTGATATAGCTCCAATACTTGCTCGGTTACATTGACTCGATAAACTTCCTGTTTTAAATAGGATTGATTACCATCCCAGGGTTGTTTCCCTAAGCGATACACTTCACAGTAGTTCACACGAAACGCTTGAGAGTCTTCAATCAGTTTCTCCTGTAGAAGAAATCGCAAGGCTGACTCTCCTGCTCCATTAGCCCGAAATTGTCCATAGGAAGTCAATTTTTGCACTGTTTTTCCTGTTGCTTGCTTGCGGCGCTTGACCCAAGCTGTAAGGTTAGTAACACTAGGAATAACTAATGCTGATAAAAAACTAGGCAATCGAAAATATTGACAAGCGATCGGCAAGAAGAGCAAAGCTATATAATTTTCTGGAGATTCTTGATATGCACCGTTCGCAAAATCTTCCACTAATCCGGGCAAATGATGGCCTTTTAAGGGAATACTTTTCTTAAATTTACCCTTATTATCAAAAGCCTCTTTAAAGTCACTGGTGTAGTAACAACTCAGTAAAGGGCGATAATTGATTAGAATTTCTGGTTGCCCCTCATCTACTCGAAAATTTAAGGGAATGGTTTGTTTCTCGAAACTCCTTTGTTTACTATGCTGTAAAAAAGTAGTGGTTACACCATCTGTAAAAATGTAGCGATTGGGTTCATCCAATTTGAGGGCTTTCACCTCTAGATAACCATTTTTAATTTGATAGGTCTGTTTTAATAACCATTCAATAGCTTCTTGATCAGTGCAATCCCAAGTTAGTTTTACTTCATTATCTGAAAAATCCCCTTTCAGCAACGCATCTGTTTTATCAATTCCCGATAAAGCTAATGCTAATCCTGCGACTCCTGCCCGATGGGGTAGTAAACTATTGGCATTAAAGAGTGAAAGCTTCATTGTTGTCATTACTGTTTACCTCCCTGTTTTTTTGCACCAACTTCCTCTGTATAAGACCAAATATCAGAGGGAGCAACGGGATAAAATTTATACTTTTCTTTTGGTTTCCATTTATTCATAGGAACGGGTATGGTGTATTTCAGAATATCTTTCGTAGGTAAGGTTTTAATCGTCGGTAAATCTTGCTCTAAAAGTACCGTGATGTTGTGACTTGCTGGGCGTAGGGATGCCGGGTAACTTCTCCAATAGCCATCTAACCAAACCAAATCTAGATCATCTTCAATAGCTGTTGGCTCTGGGGTAAACGCTTCTAGCCATTGGGCTAACTGAGCTTGATTAACGTCATCTGTAAAATTTTCAATCATGGCTTTTCCCTCTGCTAACATGGCGGCACTGTAGGGAAACCCCTCTTTGTCATCGGGATAAAACCAAGCATCTAGGGGATGACCACAATATCGACGGTTTAAGCGTCCTAGCCGTTGAATTAACCCCGCAGGATCGGCAATCTGAGAAACTAATAACGTAGCGGATAAATCCAACGACATTTCTGCTACTTGGGTACAGATAGCAATCACAGGCTTCTTCTGATTTGGCTTAAACGCATCCACAACGGCACGATGATGGTTTACCCTATCTTGATAACGATACCGACTGTGATAAAGCAGTGCCTCTAATCCTCGACGTTTGGCTTCCTGATAAACAGCGATCGCCGTATTGACCTGATTACAGACCCAGAGAACTTTTCCTCCCTCGGCTAATTCTTGCTCCACTCGCTCCCAGTTCGGTACTTCTTGGAGATAAAAGCGATAACGAGGTTGGATTTCTAGCTCCCTTGGCCCTTCAATAATTTCAATCGGTTCACCAACTGCCTCCTCAATTGCCCGTTTTTGCCAGGGCAATATCGAAGCTGACATTAATAAGATAGGCGCTTTGACAACCTGCAAAAATCGCAATAACGTCCCAAACAGTTTGGCATCATAGCAGTGAATTTCATCAAAGACAAAAGCCGCATTGGCGATCGCCGGAAAACAGTAAAGCGGACGACGATTACATTGAAATAAGCCCAGTACAGTGTCAACGGTACACACGACTGATTCAGCTCCCCAGGCCCGGAAGGATTCAAGTTTAATAGCTATCTCTGCTCCCGATTCTAGTTCCTCTTCTTCCCCAGTTTTCATCATCTCTAAATCCACTTGATAGCGGGAGTGGAATAGCTCGGCTTCTATTTTGCCGTGAACATAATCAATAAATCCCTCGGTACTGGTTCCCGTCGTGGGATAACAGAAAAAGAGCTTACGACCAATGGCATGGGTTTTTGCCCAGTTATAAGCCCCCAGTGTTTTTCCTGTACCACAACCGGCCCTGACGATGGCTACATGGCTTGTGATTTTGCCCAAATTTTCTTGAAATGGTAGTAATATATGTTTTCCTAGACGTTGTTTAATGACTTTATCGAGTTTGTCTTGATCCAGGGTTGTAGAAATTTCTTGCTCAATCCATTGTTTGTAAGTTAATGTCCGACCATCCTCGGTTTTTAAATCCACATTAGGAAATGCAGACGCAGAACAATCTCCTGCAATGAGCAACGCTTTGATGACAGCACATAGAACTAGATCAATAGATTGCTCTTCTAAGGCCTCTTTTATGGCTTGACGCTTTTGTTTGATCTCTGTAACCGTCCAATTTTGTTTAGGAGCCACTGAGAGTTTCAGCTTTTTAGGTAAACCTTCTAGACTTTTAATGCCATACCTCAGCAAGCCCCTAAAATTAGAATGCTGGAAATAGAGTAATATTTCGACTTCACCACTCTGCTTCAGTTCGCCAAACTCATCATTTTGTTTTCCTTCTTTTCCTCCTAGCTTAAGATGATGTCCACCTGCCGCCACTAAGGCCGTATAAAAATCTCCTTCGGCTTGTTGTAACCATTCTCGAAATTCCCAAGCTAAAAAAACAGAAATAATTTCATGGCGTAACATTTGTTGCTGATTTAGATCCCGTCGGGGAGAGGTACCGAGAATTTGGGAGCGCACCATACCTTGAAAATGATGGTTTGCCTTACCCCAATCGTGAAGATAGGCCGCGAGTCTTGCTGTATTTCTCAGATAGGCTAAATCATAGATTAAACCAAATTGCTTTAGTAGACGCTCACCTAAAACATCAACTAACGTCGTAACAGCATTAACTACATCTGCCGTATGGCCTACCAAGCTATAAGACCCCTTCCAATGCCCTGGCTGATAGGATTTAGCCAGCAAACAATCTGGTTTCAATTTAGGCAACATTTTCTACTTCCTCCTTTTTGGGATAGAACCAACCACAACCAAAATGTCCCCTACCACCTAAACCTAAACATTGCAATTTAATGGAATCCTCATTACTTAATCCTTCCACAGTTACACCGAAACCCATAATGTGCTTGCCATGAATACACAGCGATCGTCGAGCTAAATTACCGTCAGCACTACTCTCAATAAATGGTTGACCTTGAATTTCTAGTCTTTCTAACCCTTTTTGACAAGATTCAAGAAAATATTGAGGGGCAGTATGATCATCCCACTCCTCTAATTTAATTACTACGAGTCGAGACGTTAAAACAGACTGAGGTTGAATGATGGTTAAGCGCGGCTGAATTAAGCGAATTAAATTTCCCCGTAAATCTAGTACCTGATTTTGCAAGATACGGTACCATATTTGGGCTTGCTCTGCTGGACAACGTAATCGAAAGCGAGAACGACGATTCAAATAGATCATTCCTTGCTTATTACCAATACCAGGAATGCTAGAGATTAAAATCTCTGGAGAAATTTCAAGATCTTGAGCTTGGCAGATTTGTTTAATTGCGGAGTAAAGACTATAGCCATGATCGGCGGGAAGGGTTTTACCTCGCAGGGAAAATTGAACCTCTAAGAAATTCATTACTCGAAATCTCCTGTTTGGTTTTGTTGGGCCATCACCTGCGTCTCCTCCTGAAGTAGTTTGACCAACTCCGGTGGGGATTTCGCTAAGGCCTCTTTGCCATAACCCAAGACCCACCGCTTCACCTCCTGAAGCCCGCCCACTTCTATGTGCAGAGTCAAAGAACCATCCTCATGCTCGTCAATTACCTGGGAATGATGCCAGCGTCGTTCTCGGATATAGGGGGCTGCTTTCCGGGTAAATTCAATCGCAATCGGGTATAGGCGATCGCCTTTTTCCATCTGGAAGGCCCGGTTAAGATGTTCCTCAAGGTTAAAGTTGGAATCTGGCTCAAAATGGCTATCCAATAAACGATATTCCCGAATCCGGTCTAAACGAAAATCCAAAAATTTGTGGCGGTAATGACAAAAAGCCACCAGCAGGGGATTAGTCCCTCTGTAAATATTCAAATGATAGGGATCTACTACCCGCTCCGTTTCTGCATCACGATTGGCCGTGTAATAGTGTATCCACACTTGGCGCGATGACTGCCAAGCCTCCATCAAGACTTGATAAATTTCCGGGTCAAGGTTTAACAGCTCGGCCCCTGCCCGAAAGTGAATCCGCTCATCCGCCAATCGTTGTAAATCAACCCAAACCCGCTCTGGCAAACGCCCGGCAAGTCGTTGAATCGAAGATCTTAGCTCGGCTTCATAGGCACTACCGGAATAGGCTTCTAAGGCCTTGGCCCCCAAGGTCAGGGCAAAGAATTCTCCCTGACTTAAGGGAATGGTCGGTAAGCGCCAACTTGCATCGGTGTAGTAGTAGCCTCGCTTTAATTCAAATTGCAGGGGAGCATAAAAATAAACTTCTAAGCAATCTATATCACTCCGAATCGTGCGTTCAGATACTTCAAGGGTTTCTGCCATAGAGCCTGCCGTGTGACGGATACGAGAGCGAATCAAATCGTCAATCTTGATTAAACGCTCCAGTTTTTTGGGAGGTAAAGATTTTGCAACAGCCACTGAGTTGTACCTGAACTCTACTGAGTATCCTAAAACAGCTCCCCTGCAAAAAATATTCAGGGTATAAAATTATTGATTTTGAACAGGATAATAAATGTCTGGTTTCCCTTTTTTTCCCTTTTTTGCGATGTGGGCCAGCCCAAGCCAGCCAAGAAGATGGGACTGACATGCACCCGTGGAATCCCTAGGCTAAGGGTAGAGAGTTAACCTTAGCTCTCAATTGGTCTCGGTGTGTCAGGAAGTGATCAGGAGATGACCGATGAAACGCAACTTAGTCACCCCTCTGGCAATCGCCTTGCTCCTTGTCTTAGGTCTGGAAGCCACCGTTTGGGCTGCTTCCCCTCATCCCCAGGACAGTCAAGTCGTTTATAACGGCAAATGTCCGGGAGATAAGGACGACGATTGTAAAGATTAATCTCAGGTCAAGGCAGGACTCAGCATGGGACACCAGGACTGAGTATCTGTTGAGACCCGGAGGGGGCCGACTAAGTCAACCTGGATAGCATCTCCTTCACCTCCTTTTTGTGGTTTATGAGGCCTGAAGAGACGGGCCCGACTGGAATAATTCAAAGGCTTGACGAGTAAAGTGTCGCAATTTTTCTCGAATATCGGGGGCCGGTAAGGCTGGGCCTACCACCTGCCAACTTTCTACGGTGGAAAGACGCCAGGCCAGGCCCTGGTGGTTAATCCCAATGGTTTCAATGCCGATCAGGCGTTGGGTTTGGTCGCTGGGGTCGGGGTGGAAGCGAATTTGCACCAACATACTCCGGCTCTGGTAGCGGGGACTCCAGCCAGGCAAGTGAAAGGCAATGTCAATGGAATAGGGATCGACGCTATTGCGCGTATCTGGGTCATTGCGCCAAGGTCTGAGGTCGGCCCGGGCATCGGGGAACTGGGCCTTGAAGAGGTGGACAGCGGTGGTGATCTTACTGGTAATCTCCAGGCTGTGGGCTTTTTCTAAAGCGTTCATAACGACCCCTCTCAAAAACAGCAATACAATCGAAATTTCTTCAGTATCTCCCCAGGGCCTCGCGCAAGACTGTAGCCTGATAGCAATTCTTGCCCAAATTCCCGCGAGGTGTCGAGATGCCAGGTCTAACGCAATTCCCGGCCAAAGGGAAACAGGGCCAAGGGAATCAGCTTAAAGTGTTGCAAGGCGAAGGGGAAGCCAATAATCGTCACCGCCAAAATCAGGCCCGATGTCAGATGGGTGAGGGCAATCCCCCAACCCAGCACCAACAGCCAGACCAGGTTCAAAATCATATTTAGCAACGACCCAGCCTCAGGGGTTGGCACAATTTCTCGTCCAAAGGGAGTCATGGTGGCCACGCCTAATTTAATAGCCTGCTGGCCAAAGGGAATCCCTACAATAGTGAGACAGACGAGTATGCCGCCGAGGATATAACCGATTCCTGCTAAAAACCCTCCAAAAATTAACCAGATGAGATTTCCGAGTAAACTCATGGCCCAACTCCTTATCGGCTCGTGTCTTCATCCTAATCTAGGCGATAGATTGTATCCGCTACCATAACAAACCCCTTTTTTCTCTGCCACTCCCCATCCTGATTCGTCGCCCTTGCTACCTTTTCTATGATTGATAGTCATTCCCTCCCTCCCCAAAATATTGAAGCCGAAGAGTCGATTCTTGGGGGGATTCTCCTCGATCCAGAGGCCCTAGGGCGGGTGATGGATCTGATTACCGTTGAGGCCTTTTATGTCAAGGCCCACCGCCAGATCTACGAAGCCATGCTGAGTCTCCAGATTCAGGGCAAACCAACGGATTTAATGACTGTTAGTAGCTGGCTACAGGATCATCACCTCTTAGATAGCGTGGGGGGCGTTGCGACCCTGACCCATCTTCTTGACCGCACGGTATCCGCCGTCAATATTGACCGTTACGCCACCCTGGTGATGGACAAATACCTGCGGCGTCAATTAATTTCTGCAGGCCATGAAATTGTGGCCCTGGGCTACGATACCACCATCGAGCTAGACAAAATTCTGGATGAGGCGGAAAAAAAGATCTTTCGTCTAACCCAAAAACGACCCCAGGATGGCCTGGTTCCCCTGGCAGAAACCTTGGTTCAAACCTATAGCGAACTCGAAAAGCTTCACCAAAAAATTACCACACCGGGAGTTGTCACGGAATTCTACGATTTGGATGCCATGACCGGTGGTCTGCAACGGTCTGATTTAATCATTCTTGCCGGTCGTCCTTCCATGGGTAAAACTGCTTTTGGACTGAGTATTGCCGCTAATATTGCCAAAAAACACAATCTTCCTGTTGCCATTTTTAGCTTGGAAATGTCCAAGGAGCAATTGGCTATTCGTTTACTAGCCAGCGAGGCCCAAATTGATAGCAATCGCCTCCGGACAGGTCACTTTAGCCAGGCGGAATACGAACCGTTAACCATTGCTCTAGGGAATTTATCTAGTATTCCAATTTTTATTGATGACAGTGCCAATCTTACGGTAATGCAAATGCGCTCCCAGGTACGCAAACTTCAAAGTGATCACAAAGGCCAACTGGGTTTAGTATTAATTGATTATTTACAATTGATGGAAGGAGCTAGTGATAATCGTGTCCAAGAGTTATCTAAAATTACTCGCTCGTTAAAGGGGTTAGCGAGGGAAATCCATGCCCCAGTCATTGCTCTTTCTCAATTAAGCCGTGCGGTGGAATCTCGTACCAATAAACGTCCCATGATGTCTGATCTTAGAGAAAGTGGTTGTATTAGTGGTGATAGCTTGATTACCTTAGCAGATAGTGGCGAAAGAGTCCCCATTAAAGACCTACTAGATCATAAAAATTTTAAAGTAATTGCAATTAATGAAAAAACGCTAAAACTAGAAAGTGCTTGTGTTAGCAACGTTTTCTATACAGGGCAAAAAACCATTTTTCATTTGAAGACTCGCTTGGGCCGATGTATCAAGGCAACTGCTAATCATCAATTTTTTACAATGGATGGCTGGAAGCGCTTAGACCATTTAGAGGTCGGTGAACATATTGCCTTACCTCGAATTATCCCTCTAAATAACAACAATTCGTCTATAACTAAAGATCAATTAGCTCTATTAGGACATTTAATCGGTGATGGTTGCACCCTGCCTAGACATGCCATTCAGTATACGACAAAAGATTTAGACCTAGCGGAGATAGTCGTTGAACTAGCTGAGAAAGTTTTTGGAGATAAGATTGCTCCTAAAATCAAACAAGAACGACAATGGTATCAAGTCTATTTATCTGCAAATTACTCACTTGCCCCTGGTATCAGAAACCCTATTACTCAATGGCTAGAATCATTAACAATCTTTGGTCTACGCTCCTATCAAAAATTTATTCCCTCTATCGTATTCCAGCAATCATCAGTAGCAATCTCTATTTTTCTCCGGCATTTATGGAGTACAGACGGTTGCATAAACTTACTTCAAGGACAACGTCCAAGACCTGTTGCTTACTATGCAAGCAGTAGTGGACAATTAGCAAAAGATGTACAGTCTCTGCTGTTAAGACTAGGAATTAATGCACGATTATCTCGAATTTCTCAAAATGGGAAAGGAAGAGATAACTATCATGTTACGATTACTGGTCAAAGAGACTTGCAACTATTTATCGATCATATTGGTGCCATTGGCTCTAGCAAGCATAAGAGCTTACGACAAATTCAAGACTATATTCATACCCATGTAGCAAATCCTAATCGAGATATTATTCCCCAAAGTATTTGGAAGTACTATGCTGTTCCTGCAATGCAAGCTTCGCAAATGACGATTCGTAGTATGCAATCACAATTGGGAGTTGCCCACTGTGGAACCAGTTTATACAAGCAAAATGTGAGTCGTTATCGAGCCGCTCGATTAGCTGAAGTCGTTCAATCCCCTGAAATTGCTAATTTAGCGCATAGTGATATTTATTGGGATGCCATTACAGAAATAACAAGAGGAGAAACCGAGGCTGTTTTTGATTTAACCGTGCCAGAATTGCATAATTTTGTTGCTAATGACATCATTGTTCATAACTCTATTGAGCAAGATGCTGACTTGATCATGATGATTTATCGGGATGAATATTATAACCCTGACTCTCCAGATCAAGGCATAGCCGAACTTTTAATTACCAAACACCGCAATGGGCCAACCGGTGTGCTCAAGCTTATTTTTAAACCCGAATTTACCCAGTTTTTGAATCTCAAAGGTGGTCATGAATATTAGAGAAAACAATTTCCGATTTAGTGCTAAGAAACCAGCATCTAATTTCTGGCTAAAAACTTTAATTGTTAATCTGATTTTGCTTGGCATTATCTTCCGTATTTCTAACATCGAGCATAAAGTTTACTGGCATGATGAGGTTTATACGGTTCTTCGTTCAGGAGGATACTTTAGTGAAGACCTCACTCGCTCGTTATTTAACAATCAGGTCTTGACAGCTCAAGAATTACGCCAATATCTAGATATAAAACCCCAAAGTACTATTGTTGATACCCTACAGTCCTTGGCCCGAGAAGATCCCCAGCATCCCCCTCTCTATTTTTTGATTAATCGCTGGTGGATGCAAATCTGGGGAACCTCTTTAACCGCTTTGCGGAGCTTGCCGGTGCTGATTAGCTTACTATCCTTACCCGCTATTTATTATTTAACTCGAGAACTATTTCCCCAGAGTTTGGCTTCCCTACTGTCTATCCTGCTCTTGTCCCTGTCTCCATTAGATATTTTATTTGCTCCCGTTAGTCGTCAGAATAGTCTTTGGACGTTCCTGGTAATTATAAGCAGTTATTGCCTACTCAAGGCTTTACGTTCCCAAGAAAATAAATATAAGATGCAATGGTGGGGCCTTTATTGTCTGAGTTGTCTTGCTGGCTTTTATACGCATTTATATTTCATTTTGACCTATATTGCTCAAGTCCTAATTTTTCTAATTGCTATTGTTAGCTATCCCCATTTTCGTTATCACATCAAGGCCTGGATTATTTCTAACAGCTTGATCCTGCTAGGAATTTTTCCCTGGGTGATGGTCATGGTTCATAACTATTCCAGGGCCTTATCCGTTACCAGTTGGAGTCAAGGACGCTATAGTCTCGATACGGTTAAGCTTTGGTTTTTGAATGCGACGGCTTTGCTAGTGGATCTCGATCTTGGCTTTAATCATCCCCTGACGTATGTGGCTAGACTCCCCTTTCTATTGGTTCTACTAGTCTCCTGCTATTGGCTCGGACGTCAACAATCACGCTTTATTTGCTTATTTTTATTTAGCTTGGCCGGCCTACCTTGGCTCCTCTTAATTTGCTCCGATCTGGCCTCCGGTAGCCAGCGGTCAACGGTAGGGCGCTATTTAATTGCTTGTTATCCATTTTTACAAATTATCATGGCCTATGGCCTGGCTTATTTTCTAGCGACGGGCCAGAAATGGCGCTATGGCCTCATTGCCCTTTTACTGAGTTGCACCGTCATTTCCAATACCATTAATTCTTTTTCTTTAACAAGCTGGTCAAAAACGCCCAGTAACGGCAATATCGAAGCCAGTCAACTGATTCGTCAGGCTAAAACTCCGCTTATTGTGACAGACCGAGGCAATTATTTCACCAATTTAGGCAATATCTTGGCCTTGAGTTATACGTTACCCATTAACACGCCGATAGGTCTTCTGACTTATCCAACTCAGACCCCGATGCTGGCGGATGTTTTAGCCCAACACCAAGGGACAGTTTTTGTCTACGACCCTTCCGATCGACTCCTCGCTAGCTTAGCGGCCCTTGGTCACCAGGCCCTCCTCGTTCAGCCAGAGGGCCGTCTCTTTAAACTCAAGGTATCGGATTAATTTCCAGCAAATCCTGCACCACTGCATCCATGCCCATTAGCTCCACCGGCGGTAAATGAGGCCACTGAACGGCAATCACCGCTTGGGCTCCGGCCTTTTTGGCCATGGTAATGTCGCCCTGGGCATCTCCAATCATTACAGTGTAGCGAGGTTCGACGTCCATTTGCTCGCAGGCCCATTGGTAAAGGGCCGGGTCGGGTTTGCTGCGGCCCTGATCCGAGCCCAATAGTAGAGAAAAATGCGGGCCTAGTCCGTGGTCATGGACAAAACGCTCCACACTGGCTGTCCGGGCTGCTGAAACAATGGCCAATTTGACCCCCGTGGGGATGAGTTGCTCAATCAGGGCCCGGCCACTGGGAAAAATCGGACAGGTTTCTCGATTGGCTTGAACCTGCTGGTCAGCTCCCTGGAAACAAGTATCAGCCATCGTTAAGGCTTCAAACCAACTGCAACCCGTTTCAGCGATGTAAGCCGCGGCGGCAATCAGATTCTCGCGACGACTTCCCACAGCCATTAAACCCGCAGGGTCTAAGTGATTTGCCTTTAAGCCAAAGGCTCGCTGCAGGGCCTGGCCTTGCCCCGTGACTCGGGTTTCAATCTGTTCAATCCGGGCAAGGGTCAATTGCTGGAGATAGGGATGAGAATTTTCTAGGGTGCCATCCTTATCAAAAACAATGGCCTGAATATCCGACCAGATCTGACCGTTACAGTAGAGCGCGACCATGCTGTTTTGCCATTTCTATAGCCGGTCTAGCCAATCTAGGATGGAATCCAGTTGGGTGATATCGATAAAGCCATACTGCCAGAGAACCATGGGTAGTTCGGAAGGAAGCCCCTGGATTTGCCGCACTCCCAGTTGAATCTGCTCCGAGGAGAGTTGCAGATCGTCACGTAAAAAAGTAATGAGTTTCTCTAGCATCTTGGCCCTCTAGCACTTAACGACGACGGGAAATCAAGGGAGTTTCTTGAACCGGAACCGGAATAGCCTGGGTTTCTACCTGCGGCTGACGGAGAAGGGTCAGAGCAACAAAACCAACGACAACAGCACAAAGGGTAAGGACTAACATGGGCATTGCTAACACTTTGTAAATTTATGTAAACAATATTAGGACGATTGACGGAAATTGACAATGACGGGGATCACTACCCAGACTAACCGGGGGGCTAGCGCCTTGATTTTAGTCCAGAAAAATAAGCAATCCTTTATGGAGCAAGGGCTAGCGTCAATCATTAACGAAAAATTAAGAAATAATGCTGAGGCTAAGCAGCAAGGCACGAAAAATAGATCGGCTTTCAAAATTTTCCCCGACGAGGGTCCAGCGTTTGAAGTGGCCCTACCGTCCAGGCTCGGTTTGCCAGAGCCAGAAGAAGCGTTTATCAACGCCCCTCTATTTCTTTTTGCGGAAGCTGTAGTCCATGAGTTCAGTAGTGGACTGGAAAGCAGCCGATTCAGTAAGACTTTTAACCATGCCCACCTGATTCGCAAACCACTGAGTTCGTTTCATTTCGGTACCGGCCTGGATAACGGTGGTCTCGACCTTCATGGCTGAAAACTTGCCGGCGGGTACCACCACCTCTTCGGCCCCGACAACTTGGCTGGTCTCTTCAATGGCGACGCCCATCATCCCTGTCCCTTTCCAGTTCCAGCGGTCGCCCTTGGTCAGGGGATTTTTGAGGAATAGCTTCACCGGTTCATAGAGGTTAGTCAAATTGTTTTGGGGATAAAGAGTCTTGTGCTCTAGAACCTGGCCCTTGGGCTTGGAATACCAAACAAAAAATTGACTGCCCGATTGGACTTCTGTCTTAATCCAACTTGTACCATCATTTTGCTTTTCTGCCTGCAGGACTTTGACGGTAAATTCAGACTTTTGGCCTGCACTGGTTGTGCTTTGGTATTTCCACCAGGCCTCCAATGGCAAAGGATAGTAGTCCGGAGGCGGTGGCGTGGGGCGGCCCTCGACACGAGGAGGTAGAGCGATGGCCGTAAGGCTGGCAAGGGCACCAAGGGCCAGGAATTGAAATGTCTGACGGGTCAGCATGATGGTTCTCTGAACAAGGGGAAGATTAACTAGAGGCAATATACTTCATCTTTTGGAAATCCTGTCCAGTTTGATCACTCACCCCGTGTGTAACTCTTTTTAAGACTTTACCCCGTGTGCAACTATTTTTAAGACTTTACCCCGTGTGCAACTATTTTTTAGGTCTTGATTGACAAGGCTTTCAGAACTTAGGAATCTTAGAGTATTGCCTGGAACCCTTATTCTGTCGTTCTTAGTTGCACATCGCGTGACTTTGATTTACAACGTTTTCAGCAATTAGTAGGGTTAGACGATGGTCTAGATCCCTGATTCCGTCGTTTCCAGTCCACATTGGGTGGAGTATGTCAAAATTGCTATCAACAGAGTCGTTACCATAACCTAGAACAATCCAGCGGGGACAAATAAATGAGCACGCTCAAGGTCAAGGACGGGACGGAAATTTACTACAAGGACTGGGGTAGTGGTCAGCCCATTGTTTTTTCCCATGGGTGGCCGCTATCCGCGGATGATTGGGATACCCAAATGATGTTCTTCTTGAGTCGGGGCTATCGCGTTATTGCCCATGATCGACGCGGTCACGGACGTTCCAGTCAAACGAGTGAAGGGCATGATATGGACCACTATGCGGATGACCTCGCTACACTCACTGCACATCTTGATTTAAAGGATGCGATTCATATCGGCCACTCGACGGGCGGTGGAGAGGTCGTTCACTACATAGCACGACATGGTGAAAGTCGTGTGGCCAAGGCGGTCTTGATTAGCGCTGTCCCCCCTCTAATGGTGAAGACCCCCGATAATCCTGACGGCCTACCGAAAGAAGTATTTGACGATTTCCAAGTTCAAGTAGCGACCAACCGAGCTCAGTTCTATTGGGACATACCGGCTGGCCCTTTTTACGGCTACAATCGACCCGGCGCAAATGTCTCCCCAGGGGTAATTCAGAATTGGTGGCGGCAGGGCATGATGGGCGGAGCAAAGGCTCATTACGATGGGATTGTGGCGTTCTCCCAAACGGATTTTACCGAAGATCTAAAGAAAATATCAGTGCCAACCCTGGTCATGCATGGTGATGATGACCAAATTGTCCCCTATGCCACCTCTGGTCTGCTAAGCGCCAAGTTAGTAAAAGGGGCGGTCTTAAAAGTCTATAAAGGTTTTCCGCATGGTATGCCAACGACGAATGCGGCGCAGATCAATGCTGACCTTCTAGCATTCATTCAGTCATAAATACACACGGCTGGCCTTTCTCAGGCTGGCTTTGTATGAGGTCGGTTCAGGATAAACTAAAAGTCTGATTCCATTGTAAAGTATTCGTAATTGAGTACGTTTCTAGGAGAAACCGAGCCGCCGTGGTATCCCAATATAATCCCGCTGAGATCGAACAGAAATGGCAACAGGCCTGGAGCGCCGCGAACCTTGACCAAACCCCTCCGGTCTCAGATAAGCCCAAATTCTATGCGCTGTCGATGTTCCCCTATCCCTCGGGAACGCTTCACATGGGCCATGTCCGCAACTACACCATTACCGATGTGATTGCTCGGGTTAAGCGGATGCAGGGATACCAGGTTCTCCACCCCATGGGTTGGGATGCCTTTGGCCTACCGGCGGAAAATGCGGCCATTGCGCGGGGCATTCCACCAGCCCAGTGGACGTACCAGAATATTGCCCAGATGAAGCAACAACTCCAGCAATTGGGCCTTTCCCTGGACTGGGAACGGGAAGTAACTACCTGTTCACCGGACTACTATCGCTGGACCCAGTGGCTGTTTCTCAAATTTTTCCAAGCGGGCCTGGCCTACCAAAAAGAAGCGGCGGTGAACTGGGACCCCATTGACCAAACTGTCTTGGCCAATGAGCAGGTCGATAACGAGGGCCGTTCCTGGCGCTCTGGGGCCATGGTGGAACGCCAACTTTTACGGCAATGGTTTTTGAAGATCACGGACTATGCAGAGCGCCTACTGACGGATCTCGATCAACTCAGCGGCTGGCCGGAGCGGGTCAAATTAATGCAGGCCAATTGGATCGGTAAGTCCGTCGGGGCCTACCTGGAATTTCCCATTCAAGGGCGGGAGGAAAAAATTGCCGTTTTCACAACGCGCCCGGATACCGTCTATGGCGTGACCTACGTGGTACTGGCCCCAGAACATCCCCTAACGCCCTTGGTGACGACCCCCGAACAAAAAGAAGTGGTGGAGCAATTTATCCAACAGGTCTCGACGGAAAGCGAGATGGAACGGACGGCGGAGGACAAGCCCAAGCGGGGTATTCTGACCGGCGGCACAGCGATTAACCCCTTCAATGGCGAAACTATTCCGATTCTGATCGCCGATTATGTCCTCTATGAGTACGGCACTGGGGCTGTGATGGGGGTGCCGGCCCACGATAGCCGGGATTTCAAATTTGCCCAGGAAAAGGGCCTAGATATAAAAGTGGTAATTGTTCCTGGCCCTGAGACAGAAGCAACCAGCCTGAGCCAGGCCTACACCGAACCGGGAATTTTAATCAATTCCGAACAATTCAACTGTATCGACTCCCATCAGGCCAAAACCGAGATCATCCGCTACGCCGAAGACAACGGTTACGGCAAGGCCCGAGTGCAATACCGTCTGCGGGACTGGCTCATTTCTCGGCAACGCTATTGGGGCTGTCCGATTCCAGTGGTGCATTGTCCGAACTGTGGCATTGTGCCGGTGCCAGAGGCCGATTTGCCCGTTACTTTACCGGAACAAGTGGCCTTTAGCGGCCGTGGGCCCTCTCCCCTGGCCCAGCTTGGGGATTGGGTTAATGTTCCCTGTCCCAGTTGTGGCACGCCAGCTCGACGGGAAACGGACACCATGGATACTTTCATTGACTCATCCTGGTATTTCCTGCGTTATCCCGATGCTACTAATTCTGAACAGGCCTTTGCGCCGGAACGGGTCAATTATTGGATGGGCGTGGATCAGTACGTGGGGGGGATTGAACACGCCATCCTCCATTTGCTCTATTCTCGTTTCTTTACCAAAGTCCTCTACGACCAGGGCCTGGTCAAGGTGGAGGAACCCTTTAACCGTCTGCTCACCCAGGGGATGGTCCAGGGCCTGACCTTCAAAAATCCGAAAACCGGTAAATATATTCCCGCCGACCAAGTGCAAGTAGGGGAAGGGGATAATCTCTACATCGACCCGGAAACCGGTGAAAAACTGGAATTTTTCTTTGAGAAGATGTCGAAGTCAAAGTACAACGGCGTCGATCCCCAGCAGGTCTTGGCGAAGTACGGGGCTGATACCGCCCGCATGTTTATCCTGTTCAAGGCCCCTCCCGAAAAGGATCTGGAATGGGATGATGCCGATGTGGAAGGCCAATTCCGCTTTTTAAATCGGGTTTGGCGTCTGGTGACCGACTATATGGCCAAGGCCCCCCAGGCCCCCGCTGTCGTCGAGATGTTAAGTAAGCCGGAAAAAGACTTGCGCCGGGCTATCCACAGTGCGATTAAGGAGATTGCCGAAGATCTAGAGGGAGACTACCAATTCAATACGGCCATTTCGGAACTGATGAAACTGAGCAATGCCCTCAGTTCGGCAACTTGTCTGGAGTCTGCGGTTTACCGAGAAGGCATCGAAACCCTCCTGCGTCTGCTGGCCCCCTTTGCGCCCCATCTCAGTGAAGAACTCTGGCACCAACTGGGTCACAGCACCTCTATCCACCAACAGGCCTGGTTGGCCTATGACCCCGAGGCCTTGACAGTCGATGAAATTACCCTGGTGATCCAGGTATTGGGTAAAACCCGAGGGACTATCCAGGTGCCCGCAGGCGCGACTAAAGAAGAACTGGAGACCTATGCCCGCAATGCCGACATCGCCCAAAAGTACCTAGAAGGTAAGGAAATTAAGAAGGTAATTGTGGTACCGGGTAAGTTGGTTAATTTTGTGGTGAGCTAGGTTTAAGGGCCTTTAGAGGGCCTTTCTGTTGAGGACTATCCTCGATGGCACTCTTGGGCCAGGGCTTCCGATGGACTCTAGGCCCTAAACCGCCAAGAACTCCTGAATAATATCTTGGCTTAGGTCAGCGGTAAAACCGTTGGCTACAATCCCCCCCTTCTGCATGGCATAGTAACGGTCAGCCTGACGAACGAAGTGCAAGTGTTGCTCCACCAAAAGGACAGAAATGCCCGTTTCTCGGATAATGCGCTTCACGACGGCTTCGATTTCTAGCACAATCGAGGGTTGAATCCCTTCCGTGGGTTCATCCAACAGTAATAACTGGGGTTGTCCCACCAGGGCCCGGGCAATGGCCAATTGTTGTTGTTGCCCGCCGCTGAGATCGCCTCCCCGCCTTGTCAGCATGGTTTTGAGCACAGGAAATAGGTCAAAAATCTCTTCAGGAAGTCGTTCCTGGCCCTTGCGACCACCGGGCCGAGCCTCAAAACCCAGCAGTAAATTTTCCTCTACCGTGAGGCGGGGAATAATTTCACGGCCCTGGGGGACATAGCCAATCCCCAGCCGCACCCGTTGATTAGTGGGCCGCTTGGTGACAGACGCTCCTTGGTAGTAAACCTGACCAATGCGGGGTGACAGGAGGCCCATAATAGTTTTCAGTAAGGTTGTTTTACCGACTCCATTACGCCCGATCAGACAAACCATTTCCCCCGGCTGAACGCTCAAATCCACATCCCGCAGAATATGACTCTCACCGTAGTAAACATTAAGGTTATTCACCTGTAGCATTGCTTCAGTGCTCATGGTCGGGACTGGCTCCTAAATACACTTCAATAACGCGGGGGTCATTTTGCACTTCGTCCATACTGCCTTCACAGAGGACAGATCCTTGGTGTAGCACCGTAACTTGCCGGGCAATTTGCCTCACAAACTCCATGTCATGTTCGATCACAATAATGGAATGGCTCTCGGCCAGGGCCAGGAGTAAATTCCCTACATTTTCCGTTTCTTCATCGGTCAGGCCAGCAACAGGTTCATCCACCAACAACAGATCCGGGGATTGAATCACTAACATGCCAATTTCTAGCCGCTGCTTTTCGCCGTGGGAAAGAAACAGGGCCTGCATATCGGCTTTCGATACCAGGCCAATGGTTTCCAGCAAACTCGCCACACTCCGCTGTTCCGTGGCAGAGGGCTGTCCCAATAGAGTCGCAAAAACATTCTTATTACGGTTGGCCACCAGATCAAGGTTTTCCCGCACGGTGAGGTTGAGATAAACCCGCGGCGTTTGGAACTTCCGGCCAATGCCCAGGCGGGCAATTTTATACTCTGGGGTTTGGCGGAGATTTTTGCCCTTAAAAAGGACTTGGCCGAGGGTCGGCTGGACTTTGCCGGTGATTACGTCCAGAAAGGTGGTTTTACCGGCTCCATTTGGGCCAATAATCACCCGCAATTCCCCTGTATCCATGGAAAAATTCAACTGATTCAGGGCCTTGAAGCCATCAAAATCGACGGTGAGATTATTGATCTCCAGAATTTTACTGCTCATGCTCTAACAGCTCCCGTTCTTGCTGAATTTCGGGGTCGGCTTCAATCGCCGGATAGGTCGCTAATCGCGGACGCCAACCCAGGGCCGTCATCAATTGTCCCAGGCCCCCTAGGATGCCATTGGGCAGTACAGTAACCACCGTTAGGAACAGGGCCCCCTGGAAAAAGAGCCAAACGTCGGGAAACTGTTCGCTCAAAAAGCTCTGGGCTAGACGGACAAGCAGGGTTCCAATAATGGCTCCCACCAAAGTGGCCCGGCCCCCTACGGCGACCCAGATCACAATTTCGATGGAAAAGGCGACTTCCATACTACTGGGGGTGATAATCCCTGTCTGGACAGTGTAGAGGGCGCCCGCGACACCGGCAATGGCTCCGGAGATGGAGAAGACCAAGACCTTGAACCAAGTAGGGTCATAGCCAGAAAAGCGTACTCGCGTTTCATCATCCCGAATGGCAATCAGGAGTCGTCCGAAGCGGCCACTGGTCAACCAACGGCACAGTAGGTAGATCAGCAGGAGGGCCAGCACCGTAATTTCGTAGATCGTGAACTGAACCTTGGGGTCACTGACTAATAAACCAAAGATCGTTTGGGTATCAGTTTTCAGGCCATTGGTGCCATTGATCAGCTTTTGTTGGCCATTGAAAAAGTTATAAAAAACTAGCAGAGCAGCCTGGGTCAGAATCGAAAAATAAACGCCCTTAATGCGATTGCGAAAAATTAAATAGCCCAACAGGCCGGCTACCAAGCCCGGAATAATCACCAGGGCCAGAAGGGTGATTGGCAAAGAATGGAAGGGTTGCCACAGCAGGGGTAAACTCTTGACACCGTAGAGGGTAAAAAATTCCGGCAGTTGGCCGGGAGGGAGTTGTAAATTCAAGAACATGGCAATGGCATACCCCCCCAGGGCAAAGAAAATACCATGGCCCAGACTCAGCAGGCCGGTATAGCCCCAGATCAAATCAACCCCCAGGGCCACGACAGCCAGGGAAAGAAAGCGGCCCAATAGGCGCAAGCGAAAGGCCGGTAGGAACAGGGGCATCAGAGCGACGAGAATCACCAAAACGCCCAGAATCACTGCACCTTCTAGCATCCATTTGCGGCGTTGTTCTTGTTGGAGTTTATTCACTGGCTGATTTTTAACCTCCTCTGGATCGTTGGATGAATGATGGCTAATCTGTCTCTTACAGCTCCGCTGTGCGTCCCTTCTGGGGGAAGAGCCCCGCCGGTTTAATTTGCAAGAAAAGAATAATTAAGGCAAAAATAATCACCTTGGCCATGCTCGTGGTGGCAAAAAATTGAAAAAACTCGACGATATCGCTAGGGGCCTGGGCCGAAGCCAAGGACAGGGCAAACATGCTACTGCCGACAATAACGAGGTAGTTAATCACCCCAATGGCCAGGGCCGCCACAATGGTACCCAACAGGTTACCAACTCCGCCGACCACCACCACCATGAAGGTATCCACAATGTAGTTTTGACCCGTATTGGGCCCAACCGACCCCAGGAAACTAATGCCACAACCGGCGATACCTGCCAGGCCAGAGCCAAGGGCAAAGGTCAGGGCATCCACTTTCTCCGTAGGAATACCGAGACAAGCGCTCATGGTGCGGTTTTGGGTGACGGCTCGAATCCGTAGGCCCCAACTAGATTTATTCAAAAACCAATAGGTACCGAAGACACAAATAATGGTCAGGATAATGATGAAAATACGGGTATAGGGTAGCTGAAAATCACCGATGGGCAGGCCGCCGCGTAACCAGGCTGGTGCCGTGACATCCACATTCCGGGCGCTAAACCAGGGCTTGACCAGGGCTGGTTGCTGAGTTTGATAAAGTAAAATACCGATGACAGTGGCTAGGGCCAGGGAGAGGGGAATTAAAATTGTCCTAGCTTTATTTTTAACCGTCGGCCAATCGGAACGACGCTGAATAATCCAGAGGCCGCCAAAACAGAGGAGGCAAAAACTGAGGATAGCCAGCACCATCAGGCCATTCACACTGCGCACAAACTGTTGCAGGATTAAGCTCACACCCCAGGTCGCTAGCAGGGTTTCCAGGGGCCGGCCGTAAAGATAGCGAATAATCCCCTTTTCGAGGCCCAGGCCCACCAGGCCCGAGACTAAAAAAGCCAGGGGCAGGGCTACAAAAATATACAAACTAAACCAGGGTTCCCCCAGGGGCTTAAAGACATTTTGTACCACAAAAGTAGTATAGGCCCCCAGCATAATCAGTTCCCCGTGGGCCAGATTAATGACACCCATTAGGCCAAAAACCACTGCTAAGCCCAGGGCCGCAATCAGCAAAACAGAGCCAATACTTACCCCGTCAAAAATACCACTGAGTAGAATAGACATCGCAGATCCCAGATGACAACTAAAGGCCCGGAGAAGAGGGTTCTTCCCCGGGTGGGTCGGCCGATTAGACCCGATTAGGACGCTTTAAACTTACCGGGAGTATCCGGGGGTTTGATATCCGTGCGAGTCCAATCACAGGTATAGCCCTTAGTCTCCGGAACGTATTGGTTCCACGGAATTGGGGCAACGGGTTCTTTGGTAGCCCAGACAATATTGAATAGGCCATCATCCCTAACTTGGCCAATGCGAACCGTTTTAGAGATGTGGTGATTGGGATACATTTTAACCGGGCCTTCGGGGGCATCAAATTCCTGGCCAATAGCCGCTGTGCGGACTTTTTCCAGGTCATCGGCTGTACCCGCTTTTTCCACGGCCTGCTTCCAGAGGTAGACCATGATGTAAGCGGCTTCCATGGGGTCGTTGGTCACCCGGTCAGCCCCGTACTTAGCCCTGAAGGCATCAACAAACTTGGTATTGGCCGGGGAGTCAACGGTTTGGAAATAGTTCCAAGCCGCATAATGACCCACCAGATACTCCTTACCAATTTGTCGTACTTCTTCCTCCGCCACACTAACGGACATGACGGGATACTTGTCGGGCTTGAGGCCCGCCGCCTGGATTTGCTTGAAGAAGGCTACGTTACTGTCACCGTTCAAGCTATTGAAAATAACCCCCCCGTTGGGCAGGGCCTGCTTAATTTTGGTGATAATCGGCGTAACTTCCGTATTCCCTAGGGGGAGATAATCTTCTCCAACGGTTTTACCGCCTTTGGCCTTGAGTTGTTCTTTGATGATGGTGTTGGCTGTCCGGGGAAAGACGTAGTCGGAACCCACCAGGAAAAACTCCTTGCCTTTGTTCTCCAAGAGCCAATCCACCGCCGGTTCGATCTGTTGGTTAGGAGCCGCCCCGGTGTAGAAGATATTTTTAGAACATTCTTGGCCCTCGTACTGGACGGGATACCAGAGCATGTGATTCTTCTCTTCAAAGACTGGCAGTACTGCTTTACGGCTAGCAGAGGTCCAACAGCCAAAAATAGTGACGACTTTATCCTGGTCGATCAATTTACGGGCCTTTTCCGCAAAGGTGGGCCAATCGGAGGCTCCGTCTTCTTGAACGTATTCAATTTTTTTACCGAGAACACCGCCAGCAGCATTGATTTCATCAATGGCCAGTTTTTCTGCATCGACCACCGTGGTTTCACTGATGGCCATGGTGCCACTGAGGGAGTGCAGAATGCCAACTTTAATGGTTTCTCCACCGCCGGCTGCTGGGCTAGCGCCAGTAGTGGTTTCGGTGGGGGTGTTGTTTTGGCAGGCTTTGAGCAGAATACTCGTACCCAGCGCAGCGCCACCATACAGTAAAAATTTTCTTCTTCCTAATCCTTGTGTCATAGACTTGATAGTTGACCTCGATGTTACAGCGTTGGCAAATCGTAAGAAACGTAGAGCGTGAGGATATAGAAATGGCAATATCAAAGCCTCAATCCTAGAGCGATACTCCAGAATTAATTGTTATTAACGATACAGAAAATCTTGATGTCTCCGGCAAGGCGCCCAGTGACCATTGTGCCCAAACAAAAGCATTAAATCATTAGATTCCTTGCCTCGGAACTTTACTTACGGCGCAATTTGCCAAATCTGAATGGTTTTATCTTCACCTCCCCCGTAGAGATAACGACCATCAGGACTAAAGGCCACACCCAAGACCCATCCTCGTTGAACCTTTAGAGTATTAAGCAATTTACCGTTTTTAACATCGAACACCATAACAGTGCCCTCTTTATTCGCCGTTGCTACAAGCTTGCCATCGGGGGAAACCGCAATCATATTAATATCCAGGGCTGGGCCTTTCTTGCTCCATCGTTTTTTGCTAGTGGTGATATCCCAAGCCGTGACGTAGTTCTTAACTGCGGCCAATAGGGTCTGGCCCTGATGGGTGACCTGCAAGCCATAGATGTAGGGCTGTTGGGGATAGGTGGTGATCAGCATTAAACTGCTGGCATCCCACAATTTGATATAGCGGTTGTTGCCCACCGAGCCCGTTACCAAAAACTTGCCATCAGGACTAAACACAACTTCGGTTACCGGCCCAACATTATCTCCAATGGTTTTAACCAGTTCCCCATTATCCAAATTCCAGACTCTCAGGGTTTGGTCTTCACCGCTGGCGCTGACTAGAGTTGTGCCATCGGGGCTAAGGGCCAGGGCCGAAACTTTGCCGACATGGCCCGTTAAGGTTTGTCGGCGCTCACCACTACGCACATCAAAAACGCCAATAATCCGTTCCTGGGCCGCCATAAAGGTGGCTCCATCAGCACTGATCACTAAGTTAGAAAAGTTGTTGACATTAAAGGCTTTAGTGTAGAGTACCTCACGATTCCTCAGATCCAGGGCGGTTACAGTGCCATCTCCCGTTGCGGCAATTAGGGTATTGCCATCCGGGGTAAGGGCAAAGGTGACAATCACCCCATTAAAACCCCTCAAGGTGGTTATTGGTTTAGGCGATTTGAGACTCTGGGCAAGCTGTAGGGGAGCAATGGGTTGGGCTTGGGCGATAGTCGATTCAAGGGGAAGAATTTCGGCTATCCCCCAAATAGCAACGGAAACTAGGCAAGGAGCAACGATCTTTTTCATTGATTTGAGTTCTCAATCACAATTGTTCCCATTGTAGATTTGCCGATTTTATTAAGATATTGAAAAGCAAAAACTAAAAACGATATATTCAGTACTTTTCCTGTTTTCTCGGCTCAACTCAAGATTCTTCCCAGGCTGGGGGCAAGGGACAAGCCTGGGGGTCTGCATCGAGGTTCTGGGAGGTTAGGCGTTCCTGGACACGACGCAGATGACGCACTTCATTAATGGGTAAGCGCGGTAGAGGTAGATCTAGATTCGGCCAGCTTAGGAGGTCGCTACAGGGACAGAGACAAGAAGGCGGATACAGACGACTGGTCGGTATCGGCAAGGTGCAACGGGCACAGCAAATTAATTCCCATTGTTCTGTGAGGAGCTCGGCAATACTCTGCTCTGTACCCTGGAGATAGCAGTCTTTGTGGCTAGCGACAATTTTTTGCCAACAGGCCTCAAATTCTTTGGAATAGTGAGAACCCTCAAAAATCGGGGTGGGACAGAGTTGCTCTTGACTCTTGGGGAAAATTACCCCTTGGCCCAACTGAAACCAATAGGCAAGATATTCCTTTACTTCAGCAATGGTGGCCATGGTGATCCCCTGGGTAATGGGTAAAATCCCTCCCCGTTAGGGGACGACGACTGGGTAAATCCCCGCTCTGGGATTCTCCTATCCTAGCGATCCCCTCGGTAATTGCACCTAATTAATGAGATTTTTCGGTTTGAGGGGTTGTCCCCACTGACTTAAGGGTAGGGCATAGCCGCCGGTAACCAAGTAGACCTCATCGGCTAAGGCCCCCACTTGGCGAATCAAGACCCCCAGACGGTCTCGAAATTGCCGGCCCAAAGGGTAGGCGGGAATTACCCCCCAGCCGGTTTCTTCTGCTACCAAAATAACGGGGGTGGTACATTGGCCTAAAACGCTTAAAAATTCAGTTTGGACGCTTTGCCATTCCGCCTCGGACTGGTCTAACTGATTGGCCACCCAGGTTCCCAAGGAATCCACCAGAATACAGGCCGGCTGGTCTAGATCTTGTAAAGCCTGACTAATCTGGGTCGGAATGGCCCAGGTTTGCCAGTGGGACGGGCGGCGCTGGCGATGGGCGGCCAAACGGGCCTGCCAATCTGGATCTTGGGGATCTTCCTGAGCCGTAGCGAGATAGATGACCGGCAAGCTGCTTTCTGTCGCCAATTGTTCAGCCCATTCACTCTTGCCTGAACGGGCTGGCCCTGTCACTAAAGTGATCACGGTCTAAACCCCAAGATCCTGCAAAGCTAAGCGAATTTGCTCTAGGCGACGACGATTAACCCCTAGATCAGATTCCCCTAGACGGGCACTGGAACGGACTTGAATCACCCCTGAATCAGCAGGAAAGTAAAACTCTAGGTCGTCCACAAATCCCAATAATCGGCTCTGGGATTCGGCTCGGATATAGTTCTCTTGCTGTTCAATAATCTTCGTCCGAGGGACAACCCCCAGTACGCGAATTAAGGCCTGATAGGCTTCATGGGAAGAACCCTGGTAGGCCAGGGGGGCAATGGTGTGGGTAGAATCCGTCGCCTGGCTAGAAACACAGTTGGGGGTCTGGGGACAAGGGGCCAGGTGGCTATCCTGTATCCCTAAAGTGGGGGGAGACCCAGCAAAGAGTTTAGCCGTACCAGGCAAAGCCGCCACCGGGGAGTTCGTATCGAAGGCCAGGACATTGCCCAGAAAGAGCCCCCAGCCTAGGACGACAACAAGCGTGATAGAAACCAAAGAAGTCATAGCATCTTAAAATTAAGGCGAATCAAAGGACAAAAGCCTCCATAGCTTAGTTTGAGGGATACCAGGCTGCCAAGGTAGTCGACCGAGGGAGGCACCAATGGTCAGCTCCAAGAAACCATCAACTAACCTAGGCCAAGGCCAGGAGAAAGTGTTAGGGGAAGCACAAAATGAACTCCATAATTGTTTTAGCGTAGAAGCAGTCTAGCAAGTCAAATTACCGTCAAAGCTAAGCGGTGGCTCCCTCCTTGATGGTCATCTGTACTTAGAAATTTTGTTTCCTATCTTAAATTCTGACTTACCCAAGTCCACCATCGTCTAGGCTGAGAACCATGATCCAAGTTTAATGTATTAACCCAAGGTCTCTTTCCGCCTGACCCGTTGCCCCCGCTAATCTATTTTTTATGATGATAGACCCTAATCTAGAAGTTCAATTTTTTACGAAAGAAGATGGTGCTTCTGGAGAAATTTCTGTAACTCATCTCTACCCGATAATTGATAATCAGGGCCAGGATAAAGAACAACTGGAACTCCTAGAAAAGCTAACCCAAATTATCAGCCGCTCCAACGATTTTAATCAAGCCTTAACCGTTGTTTTAAAGCTCTTTTGCCAAAAAACAGGCTGGAATTTTGGAGAGGCCTGGCTTCCTAATCGTACTGAAGAATTTTTAGAGTATAGCCCAGCGTGGTTTTGTTACCATGATCAGGCTGACGTTGAAGCATCTCTGACCCAGTTTAGAAACGACAGTGAGCACTATACCTTCAAGCCCTTTGAGGGGCTTCCTGGTAAGGTTTGGCTACAACGGGAGGCAATTTGGGTCAGCGACGTGTCCCAAGATGCTAGCTTTTTACGTCATCATCTAGCCAGCCATTATGGTCTAAAATCCGCCGTTGGTGTTCCCATCCTCTGTCAGACTCAAGTGGTTGCTGTTCTCATCTTTTTTATGTGTCAATCTCGTCCTCGAGATGCCCAACTGATCAAGCTAATTTCCGCTGTATCAACCCAATTAGGAGATTTATTTCGGCGCAAGCAAATTGAAACTTCTTTGCTAGAAAGTCAACAACAACTCAATGGCCTAATTAATTCGATTCCAGGCACTTTTTTTCGGACTAGTAACCAGCCTAATTTTCCACTCATTTATGTTAGTGATGGCTTCCAACGTCTGACGGGCTATCGTCGAGAGGAATTACTTGTTCAGGATGCTATTGATTTCGCTCGATTGATGACTCCTGAAGATCGAAAAATGGTGTTGAATATACTAAATAATAGTATTGTTAATCAAGCGCCTTACATTGTAGAGTATCCTATCCAAACCAAGCAGAAAGAGGAAAAGTGGGTTTTAGAAAAAGGCCAGGGATTTTATAACCAAGAAGGTCAGTTTCTTGGGGTTATTGGCTATATTTCAGATATTAGTGAACGAAAGCAAATGGAAGAGGCTCTACGTTCTTCAGAAGCGGAATTAAGGGGTTTATTTGCTGGTATCAAAGATGTTATTTTAGTCCTCAATCGAGAAGGACGCTATTTGAAAATTGCACCAACCAATTGCAATCTACTTTATCAACCTGTTGATACCTTACTAGACCAGAAAATTAATGATATTTTTCCAGCGGAGCAAGCAACTCTTTTTTTACAGGCCATTCATCAGTCCCTGGATAACCAAAAAACAGTAAACCTAGAGTATAGTTTGGAAATCCAAGGTCAAATTCTCTGGTTTGATGCTTACATCTCGCCTACGGGCATCGATACTGTTATCTGGGTCGCCCGAGATATGACCCACCGGAAGTTAGCAGAGCAGGAGATTCGGGCAGCCGAAACAAAATATCGAAATATTTATGAAAATTCTCTCTGTGGAATTTTTCAGAGTACCCTTGAGGGCCAATATCTGAGCGCGAATCCAGCTCTCGCTAAAATTTATGGCTATGAATCTCCCGAAAAACTATTAGAATCTCTCACGGATATTAGTCACCAACTTTATGTTAATCCCCAACGTCGCCAGGAGTTTATTCAATATCTTCAAGCTCATGAAATTATCACGGACTTTGTTTCTCCGGTTTATCACCGCAGTGGTAAAGTTATCTGGATTTCTGAGAATGCGCGGGTAGTGAAGGATACTCAGGGCCAACTACTTTACTATGAAGGGATGGTTGAAGATGTTACCTATCGTTTGGAGACGGAGCAGGAACTGCATAATCGGGCCTATTTCGATCCGCTTACGGAGTTACCCAATCGTATTCTCTTTACTAACCGACTTAACGAGGCCTTAATTCGTTTTCAGCAAAATCCCCAACGGTATCACTTTGCAGTTCTATTTTTAGACCTAGACCGCTTCAAGGTTATCAATGACAGTTTAGGCCATTGGGCCGGTGATCAGTTACTCATTAAAATTGCACGCAAGCTCGAACATTGCATTCGTCCCAAAGATATCGTTGCTCGTATTGGTGGAGATGAGTTTATTATTTTATTAGAGCACCTTGATCACTTGAGTCAAGCTATTAAAATTGCTGAGCGTATCAAAAACGAATTAAAGATCCCTTTTACTATTGAAGGAAATGCCGTTTTTACTGGCGTGAGTATTGGCATTATTTGCAGTGAACAATATTATGAATTACTGAGTCAAACACGAGAGTCTTTAACAACGGAAATAATTCTACGTGATGCGGATATTGCTATGTATCAAGCTAAGGCTCAAGGTAAGGGAAATTACCAAATTTTTAGCTCAGAAATGCGTCAAAAAGCCCTGGCACTGATGGATTTAGAAACAAGTCTGCGTCAGGCCCTAGAAGCCCAAGAATTTCAAATTCATTATCAACCGATTCTTTCCCTAACCACAGGAGATATTCTTGGCTTCGAGTCTCTTCTCCGCTGGCAACATCCCCAGCAAGGCCTGATTTTTCCTGATAAATTTATTAGCTTGCTAGAGGATACTGGCATGATTATCCCTCTAGGAAGTTGGATCCTGCGGGAATCCTGTCGTCAGCTCAAAACCTGGCAAAGTCGCTATCCCCATTGCAAGCTCACCATTAATGTGAATCTATCCCTCAAACAATTGGCCCAACCCTCTTTTCTAGAGGAAATTGATCAAATTCTAGTAGAAACAGGCCTACATGCTCAGTATTTAAAGTTAGAAATTACGGAGAGTCATTATATTAACGATGAAGGTCATATTGTTAAAACCCTAGAAGCCTTGAGGAACCGTAATATCCAGCTGTGTATTGATGACTTTGGTACGGGCTATTCCAGCTTAAATTATTTACATCAACTACCTATTAACGTTGTCAAAATTGACCGCTCTTTTGTAAAAGAATTGGAATCCGAATCTGCTATTGCTAAAATTACGAAAACTATTTTCAGCCTAACCCAGTCCCTAGGCCTTGATGCCGTGGCGGAGGGGATTGAAACCCCTGCACAGTTGGAAAAACTACGGTTGATGGGTTGTCAATTCGGCCAGGGCTATCTGTTCTCTCGGCCCCTGTCGGCAGTGCAGATCGATCAACTCCTGCTCTCCACTTTTCAGCCATCTTTTTGTCCAGGCGCTCCTTGGGATGCTATCCTCGCCTATCGTGATGCGGATTGTTGTCTGGAGTCCCTAGCCGTTTATCATCCGTAACTCTAAGCCTGTTTGGTGTTAAAGTAGGTTGGAAAAACCCCCTCTAGTCTTTCCTATTTTGGAAGAAAATGAGTGTGATCTCCACTCAACGGGGATAATTTTGAGGGGTAACTTGACCCTCTATCAACACGTTTTTTGTTTTTTTTGATTTGCCTGATTAGTAATTATATAGCGCTATGATATCCGAGGCTCTATTAGAAAATTACATTACTATTATTGCTCAAAAAACGGGCATTAAAATTCGAGATCAAGACCAAGAACTATTAAAACAAAAACTAAATTACCGTTGTAAAGCCTTGGGCTTAAATGCCTCTGCCTATTATGATTTGCTTACCAGCTCGACTACCAATAAAACCCAACAGGAATGGCAGGCCCTAGCGGCTCTAATTACCACGGGAGAAAGCTACTTTTTTCGAGACCAGGGCCAACTCCAGGTCTTACGAGAAAACATTCTACCTGCCATTATTGAACACCAAAAAGCTAGTTCAAAAATCACAATTCTGAGTGCGGGCTGTTCCACTGGTGAGGAAGTATATACGCTAGCGATTTTACTCCGGGAATTATTACCCGATCCTGCCCGCTGGTCTATCCAGTTAATTGGTGTGGATATTAATCCCCAGGCTATCGAAAAAGCCCAACAGGGCCAGTATAGTGAGTGGTCTTTTCGAGGAGTTAGTCCTCAATTAAAAGCACAATATTTTGACCGTAACCAGGAGGGATGGCAGGTGATCGAGCCGATCAGGGCCATGGCCAATTTTTATTGCCATAACCTACTCCAGGGCCCTTTACCCAGCCTACTTCCCCAATCGGTTAATTTAATTCTCTGTCGCAATGTGTTTATTTACTTCGATGTCCCGAGCATTGCCGTGGTTCTAGAGCAGTTTGTGTCCCTGCTTCAACCAGGCGGGTATCTCGTCACCGGCCATACGGAATTACAGGAGCAACGCCTGGACTCCCTCACCGTGTTAAGTTTTGCGGAGTCCATTGTCTATCAACGGCCCTATCCCCTACCTGTGGCTCCTCCTATCCCGCTATTATCCCCAGCCCCGATCTCAGAACCCCTGAACTTCTGGGAGCTCGCCCAGGGGGCCTTTCGACGCGGGCAATATCCGGAAGCGATTACTCTGCTCCAGCAGTGGCTGGCCCTCAATCCCGTTGATGGAGCGGCTTTACACCTCATGGCCCAAGCCTACGCCAATCAAGGTCATTACGAGCGAGCGAACCAAACGTGCCAGCAAATCCTACGGCTGGATTCTAACTCCATTCCTGCCCTTAGCCTTTTGGCCCAGATCGTCGAGGCCCAGGGAGACATGCCCCAGGCCAAGGACTACCTACGCCGCATTTTATTTTTGGCTCCCCATGAGATTCCAGCCTACCTCGAATTGTTGGAACTGCACCGCCGTGATGGCGAGCAAGAACAAGCCCAGCGTTTACTAACGACCGTTAAGCCGTTGGTGATGGCCCTGCCGGCAACCCAAATGATCCCCTACGGTAACGGTATCCTTGCCACGGCGCTGTTGAAACACCTGCAATTTCTCGAAACTTCCCTATACTGATTAATCGCATGCCGGTCTCTTCGGCCCTCTTTGATTCCCTTCAACCTTATGACGCAACTTCGTATTGGTAACGGCTACGATATTCATCGCCTGGTTCCCGGTCGAGATTTAATCCTGGGAGGGGTCAAGATTCCCCATTCCCTCGGCCTGCTGGGCCATAGCGATGCCGATGTTTTAACCCACGCCCTGATGGATGCCCTGCTGGGGGCCCTGAGCCTAGGGGACATTGGTCATTACTTTCCCCCCAGCGATCCCCAGTGGGCCGGGGCCGATAGCCTCAAACTGCTAGAGCAAGTCTACTCATTGGTGCAGGAACGGGGCTGGCGCATTGGAAATGTGGATTCGGTGATCGTGGCAGAACAGCCCAAACTCAAACCCCACCTTGCGGCCATGAAAGCCAAGTTAGCTGGAGTACTGGGCCTGGAGCCGGACTGTATTGGCATTAAGGCCACCACGAACGAAAAATTAGGCCCTACCGGCCGGGAAGAGGGCATCGCCGCCTATACTGTTGCGCTTCTTTTAAAGGATTGATAGGCCTGCGACCTTATCGACCCCCCCAAAAAACCGTGATTATTTCACAATGTCAAGAAAACAACATAAATTCTAGCGAGCCTGGCCCTGGGACTCAATATTGAATCAAAATGTCATGAAAATTTAACACAAAGATCCCCGTAAACCCTGTAATTCGTCAAAAGCCTTGATTTATCAGGCTGATCCCCTTGACGTTTCTGGGGGGGATTCTGTTACATAAAGTTAAGCAAATGATCCCAGCAATGGTGATCGCCCACCTGCCCAACCCCAACCTGTTTATCGGACGAATATTGGGTTCTTAGTCCCTCGGCTAGGGTCATTCGTCCTCAGCTCGATTGGGATCTAAACGATTGGAGAGCTATCCCATGGCACAGGAACAACCCCCTTTAGAAGAGATGACACTGCGCCAACTCCGGAGAGTCGCGAGTGAATACAACATCTCCCGCTACAGCCGGATGCGGAAGTCTCAACTTCTGGCGGCCGTTGAACAAGCAATTCAAGACACCCTTTCTATCAATACTCCTTTAAAATCTATCAATCCAAACCCAGCCCAGGAGGAACAAATCGTGGAAGCATCAAAATTTGAACTTGGCCAAGACGATAAAATTGGCGGCCCCTTTACGGCTGTTGATGAAAACCTTGGTGATTTTCCCGGTGGTTACGGTGAAAGTCGTATTGTCCTCATGCCCCGTGACCCCCAGTGGGCCTATACCTATTGGGATGTCCCCAACGAACAAAAAGAAGCCCTCCGTCGCCAAGGGGGCCAACAGCTGGCCCTGCGTCTCTACGATGTGACGGATCTCGACCTTACCTATCAAAGTCCCCACAGTGTCCAGGAATACCTCTGCGATGAACTGGCTCGGGAATGGTATTTGCCGATCCCCGTCAGTGACCGGGATTATACTGTCGATATTGGTTACCGCACCTTTGATGGCCGCTGGTTGACCCTGGCCCGCTCGGCCCCGATTCGCATTCCTCCCGTCTATCCCTCCGATTGGGTAGAAGACGTTTTCGTTACCGTTAATTGGGATGAAGACCTGCGCGGCAAAACCGTTTATCAATTGGTTCCCCCCAGCAAGCGGTCTGTGGGTACACCTAACGCTATCTACGACCAAGTCTTTGAAATGGCTCAGGGGGCCGAAGCCCAGCGTATGGCCGGTTCTTTATTCGGTTCGATGCAGCATGTTCCCGCTTCCATGGCCCCGCAACAATCTCTCAGTTCCTACGTCTTCCCCTCTGGCATGGGCCTGTGGGCAGTGCCCAATGTTTCTGGCCTGAATATGTCTGGCATTGGCATGGGTCTAGGTCTCTCCAGTGCCGAGTTCATGGCCTCGGAGGCCCCGGTACGGCCCCGTCAATTCTGGCTGGTGGCGGATGCAGAACTGATTGTTTACGGTGCAACGGAACCCGATGCCACGGTTACTATTGGCGGCCAACCGATCAAGCTCAACGCGGATGGCACCTTCCGTTTCCAAATGTCCTTCCAGGATGGCCTGATCGACTATCCCATCATGGCGGTGGCGGCGGATGGAGAACAAACCCGTTCTATCCACATGAAGTTTGAGCGTGAAACCCCTTCCCGTAACACCAATACCAAGGAAGATGCGGTGCTCGAATGGCTGGCCTAGTTGCCAACCGAGGTTAGGGAGCAGAATCTAGCCACACTGTTCTCTAATCTTCACAAGTGTCAACCCAGTTTCCTCTGGCCATAGGGCCAGGGGATTTTTTCTATATCCTAGAGAGGCTAAGCTTCTGAAAAACTAAGCCCCATGCAAGAAGCCCGTTCAGAAAAGCTGTTATTCACCCCCGCCTCTCCCCAAGCCGACGCCGTCCCTCTCATTTTTGCCTTTCCCAATCAGTACAATGTTGGCATTACCAGCCTAGGTTACCAAGTGGTCTGGGCTACCCTGGCCCGTCGTTCCGACCTCCAGGTAAGTCGTCTGTTTACAGATACCCACGAGGCCCTGCCCCGTTCTCCCGAATTGGTGGGTTTTTCCTTTTCCTGGGAATTGGACTACGCCAATATTTTGAGTCTTCTAGAGGGCTTGGGCATTCCCGTTCTGGCCACGGAGCGGGGGGAAGACCATCCCCTTATTTTTGGTGGGGGCCCCGTCTTGAGTGCCAATCCCGAACCCTTTGCGCCTTTTTTTGACCTGATCCTCCTCGGCGATGGCGAAGTTCTGCTGAACCCATTTATTGACAGCTATCAGGCCCTGCGCCAGGCCCCTCGGGGGACAAAGCTCCAGCAGTTGGCCCAGGTACCCGGGGTCTATGTTCCTAGTCTCTACGAGGTGACCTACCACAGTCCCACGGCGGCCATTGCAACGATCCAACCCGTGAATGCAGATACTCCCGCCACCGTGAAAAAACAAACCTATCGGGGCAATGTCCTCTCGGCTTCAACGGTCGTCACCGAAAAAGCGGCCTGGGAAAACATTTTTATGGTGGAAGTGGTACGGAGTTGCCCGGAAATGTGTCGCTTTTGCCTGGCCAGTTATTTAACTCTGCCCTTTCGCCCCGCTGAGGTGGAGCAGTCCCTGATTCCGGCCATTAAACAGGGCCTGACCGTTACCCATCGCCTCGGTTTACTCGGGGCCTCCATCAGCCAACACCCAGAGTTTGAGCATTTACTGGATTATCTGGCCCGGCCCGAGTACGACCACGTGCGCCTCAGCATTGCCTCAGTACGCACTAATACGGTGAGTGAGAAATTGGCCCAGACCCTGGCCCGACGGGATACCAAATCGATCACCATTGCCATCGAAAGCGGCTCGGAGCGATTGCGCCAGATCGTCAACAAGAAACTCAGTAACGCGGAAATTTTACAGGCGGCGGCGGCGGCCAAGGCCGGTGGATTGAGTAGTCTGAAATTTTATGGCATGGCGGGTGTTCCGGGAGAAACCCTAGGGGATATCGAAGCTACGGTTGACCTTCTGTATCAGGTTAAAAAGACGGTGCCAGGCCTGCGCTTGACCCTGGGCTGTAGTACTTTTGTCCCCAAGGCTCATACACCCTTTCAGTGGTTTGGCGTTGAGCCCCAGGCCGAAAAGCGTCTGCAATTCCTGCAAAAACAACTGCGGCCCAAGGGCATTGATTTTCGCCCCGAAAGTTATCAATGGTCGCTCATTCAGGCCTTGTTATCGCGGGGCGACCGGCGTTTGGCTCCGTTGCTCCTGCTCACCCGTCATTACGGCGATACCCTGGGGAGTTTCAAACGGGCCTTTAAGGAACTGAAGGGCAGTCTGCCACCTCTAGCGTTCTACGTTCATGAACACTGGGATACGACCCAGATCCTGCCCTGGCAACACCTGGAGGGGCCCCTTCCCCAAAGTACCCTCGAAAAACATCGCGCTGAGGCCCTGGCCCTGTTCTAACCAGGGGAAATTGGTATCCGCCAGGGCCTTGGGTTATTATCAATTATTCCTTCTTTTCCCTAGGTGACGGGCATGTGCGGCATTGTTGGCTATATCGGGACACAAACAGCCATCGAGATTTTGGTGGATGGCCTGGAAAGACTAGAATATCGGGGCTACGATTCAGCGGGGGTTGCCACCGTCGTTGAAGGAAAAATTGAAGCTGTCCGGGCCCAAGGTAAACTCTTTAACCTCAAGGAAAAATTAGCCCGTGAGGTGAATGTCTCCCGCATTGGTATTGGCCATACTCGCTGGGCCACCCACGGCAAACCGGAGGAACGCAACGCCCACCCGCACCAAGACCCCAGCGGCCGCATCGCCGTGGTACAAAACGGCATTGTTGAAAATTACCAAGAATTACGAGAGGCCTTAAAAACCAAGGGCTATCCCTTTCTATCCGAAACCGATACGGAGGTGATTCCCCACCTGATCGCCGATATTCTTCAGGGCCTGGATCAGAGCGATCCCTCCCAAGCCTTTCTCGTTGCCGTTCAACAGGCCGTCCACCAACTGGAAGGGGCCTTTGCCATTGCTGTCCTCTGCGCCGATCTACCGGATGAGTTTATCGTGGCCCGTCAGCAGGCCCCCCTGATCCTCGGTTTTGGCCAAGGGGAATTTTTCTGTGCCTCCGATGTGACGGCCCTGGTGCCCCATACCCATACCGTCTTGTCTTTGGAAAATGGCGAATTGGCCCGCTTGACTCCCCTTGGTGTTGAGGTTTATGACTTTGACCTCAAGCGACTGCGGAAACTGCCCCGTACCCTGGAATGGAGTTCGAGCACCGTCGAAAAACAGGGCTTCCGCCACTTCATGCTCAAGGAGATCTACGAGCAACCCGCCGTCGTCCGCACTTGTCTGGAAACCTACCTCAATCCCCATTGGCACGCCACCGATCAGCCCCAGGAAAGTCCTATTCAACTGGGTTTGGCCCCGGAACTCCTCGACGACCTTCAACAAATCCAAATCCTGGCCTGTGGCACCAGTTGGCACGCGGGCCTGGTGGGCAAATATCTGCTGGAACAACTGGCTGGGATACCGACCCTGGTGCAGTACGCCTCGGAATTTCGCTATGCCCCCACTCCCCTCACACCCCACACCCTGACCATTGGTGTAACCCAATCCGGGGAAACCGCCGATACCCTGGCGGCCTTAGAAATGGAAAAACAACGCCGCTCGAACCTAGCTCCGCCCTACGAGGCCCGCATCCTAGGGATTACCAACCGGCCCGAAAGTACCCTGGCCACGATGGTGGATCAGATTATTAATACCCATGCCGGCATTGAAATTGGCGTTGCAGCGACTAAAACGTTTACGGCCCAAGTCCTTGGCTTCTATTTTTTAACTCTGGAATTGGCCTTCCGCCGGGGTCGTCTTTCCCTTGAGCGGCTTGAAAATTTGCTGAAGGGCCTACGACAATTACCGGCCCAAATTGAAACGATTCTGGAACAACAAGAAAAAGCAATTTCTGAACTGGCCCACGACTTTGCCGATACCCAGGACTTCATTTTCCTGGGCCGGGGCATTAATTTTCCCATTGCCCTAGAAGGGGCCTTAAAACTCAAGGAAATTAGCTATATCCACGCAGAGGGCTATCCCGCTGGGGAGATGAAACATGGCCCCATTGCTCTCTTGGATGCCAAAGTACCCGTCGTGGCTATTGCTATGCCAGGGCCTGTTCACGATAAGGTCATTTCCAACGCTCAGGAGGCCAAGGCCCGAGATGCCCGCCTGATTGGGGTTACGCCCATGGATGATAATCAGGCCCGCTCGGTGTTTGATGATCTTCTGCTAGTCCCAGAAGTGGAGGAACTCCTCTCCCCCATCGTTGCCGTCATTCCCCTACAGTTGTTGGCCTATCATATTGCCGCCCGACGTGGCCTGGATGTGGATCAACCCCGCAATTTGGCCAAGTCTGTCACGGTGGAATAGGGGGCGAGACCAGCCTGCACATCAGCTCATCTCTTCTTACCAGTTGCTTATACTAAATCTCTGAAACCTAGAGCGACACAAGCAACCCCTTAGTTACGCCGACAATTTCCCCTAGCCCATCCCCATTCTTCAGCCCCAACCGAGACCTGGGAACCCGGTTTGACATTGCCCCTAGAAAGATCCAGTAAGGTAATCATCGTCGCCGCCTGGAAACTCCCTCGATACAGAGGTTGCCCCTGGGCATTTTTGCCTTGACGGGTCAGGGTCGTAATTTGGGGCGGTTGACCCGGCCGTTCCCAGCGAATTTGGGTAAACCGTCTATCTGCATACTCGGCCGTATAGGCCCAGCCATTCTTCATTTGGCCCCGACAAGCGAACCGCTGGCCCCCTGGCGATGGAGACGGGGGGATATTTCCACTGCTGACAGTGCCACATTGGCCCTTAGACGTTCCCCACTCTTCCACCGACACCGAAATACTGGAGCCTGGCCGCACATCTCCTCCCGAGAGATCCACCAAGGTCACTTGGGTTGCCGCCTGAAAGGCACCAGTGTAAATCGGTTGTTGTTGGGCATTGGTTTTCACAAACTTCAGACTTGTTGTTTGGGGGGGCTGACCCGCCCGTTGCCAGCGAATTTGGGTAAAGCGTCCGTTGACAAACTCGGCTGTGTAGGCCCAGCCATTCTTCATTTGGCCCTGGCAGGAGAAGCTTTGAGTCGCTGTGGCCGGTGATTCAACCAGCATCCAGGCACCGAGGGCCATGACGATACCGGCCAAGATCTGCTGATAAACCCTGGAAAAGGGATTTTGTCCCCCAGCTTGTTGACAGGAATATTGGTTCATATTATTTGCTAAGCCACTTTTGTTTCAGTCACTAAAGTAGCATTGACCCAGGCCCCGGAAGCATCATAGTTACGGATGAGGCGTTGGCGTTCCGTTGGGGAAATTAACCAGCCCACTTCCACAAAAAAGGCCTGACGCAATTGCAGACTCAGCGGCGTATTACAGGACGTTCCATCGGGCAGGAGTAAAATTTGGCGGGGCTGGTCTTGAGGGCTAAAGAGCAGACGTTGTCCATCAATCTGGGCCGTAGCATGCAGGGCCTGGCCACCAAAACTCAGAGTCTGTTCTAGTCGATCGCCGCTTCGGGTAATGGTCAAGGTTGTAGACAGGATTTCTGGGGGTCGGAGGTCAGGATAGGCCGTACAAGCGGTTCCCTGCCAAGTGCCAAGCAACTGATCAACCGTCAACGGTGGCCGCTCCAGGGCCTGACTCCCCGCGCGAAATTCCCGAATCAGCGTCAGGCTGTTCAGTTTTAGATCCTTATTGAACAGTTGGACAAAGCGCAGGCGACGGTCTTGGTGGACAAAGCCAAACTCCGCACCAAATTCGGCAAAGGGGGCCAATTGGAGTGAACCCTTAGAAAAAGCCCCTGTGTCAAAAAAGATAATCTGGCGACCAAGGGAACGATACTCCTGGCTGTAGTCCTGGCTAGGGGGGTCTTGGTAGTCGGCGTTAGCGTAGCGACGAAGCCGAAAACGGACGAGTTGATTATTTTCTAGGCCCTCTAGATTCAAAATGGACGGTGTGGAACCGAGGATTTCGCCGCTGGGGGACAGTTGAGTAAAGGAACCCCGCCACTCTCCTAGGTTTTTCAGAAAGTTTTCCCAATTGCTACCCATAGAACTTCCTGCTAAGTACAGTAAGAATCGTTAGGCTTATCTTCCCATACATCAAGGTTCCCCAGCCTTGTTTCCCTCTGAATACTGGGGCCAGACGAGTGTCCGATAACGCAAGAAAAATCTCGACTTTCCCTAGGCCTGTAAGTGCTTCAGCGCGGCCCTGGCCTGGAGATGAAGGGCCGGTTCAGGACGATTGGCCCAGGTCTGGAGAATCGGTACAGCGGGAGTGTATTTAAGTTGGCCCCAACTGTAGGCAATAGCCTTGGCTAGGGCCTGGCCACTGTCCTCATGAAGGTCCATGGGAACCCAGGCCGTCAACATCTGAGCCGCAGTCCTTTGAAGTTCCACCTGTTTAATCCGGCCTAATAAACGCACTATCTCTAAGCGTTCTATCTCTTGGGCCTTGGGCCAAGCCTGGTGCAGATAGGTTAGGGCCAGGGGAGATTCCAACCAAACCAAACTTTGCAAAAGCGTTAAGCGTAGGGCCATGGGCGTTGCCGGGGCTTGCCAGGCTGACCAAAGGGCCGCCGCGACCGCTGGCCCAGAAAGACGACTGAGGGCCAAGGCGGCCTGTTGACAAACGCCTAAATCCAGATCGTATAGTCGAGGCTGGAGATAGGCCAGCAGGTCAACACTGTTTAGGCGGTCGGCCCAATTCCCCAGGGCGATCACAGCTTCCTTGCGAACCGTACTCACCGGGTCGGTGCAGGCCTGAAAGAGGGCCGGAAGAACGCGCTCCTCTGGAAAACTCCCCAGGGCCGTAATGGCCAAGGTTCTAACCTGACTATCGGCATCCTGAACAACCGTCAATAGGGGGTCGATCACGGCAGCGGCGGGAATCTGGGCCAGGGCCTTAGTGGCTAGGGCCCGATTTTCCGGGTATTGGAGCAAACTGGCGAGGGGCTTAATGGCTGTCGGCCCCATTTGGCCCAGGCTTTGGGCCGCAATGGTATGAAGTTCTTCGGCCCCTGGAAGCAAGAGGGTCTGGGCTAGGCTAGCGATCACGACCGGTTCGGGAAAAGCCGCTAACACCTTGCCGATAAACCAACGCTGTTCCATCTCCACGGTGGGATCTTCCCAGAGGGCCAAAAGGGTAGGAATGGCCCCAGGGCCCAACTGAACTAAAATTTTGCCGACTAGCCAACGCGCCTCAAAATCTCCATTCGCGAGAGCTTCTAGGGTTGGTGATAAAAGAGTTTCACAGGCCCTGTCTCTTGATTTCGGTTCGTTCTGGGCCAAGAAGCCGGTCAAGGCTTGGTTTGCGACGGCTAGCTGGTTATGCTGGAGGAGAGCTACAATTCCGGGCAAGTCAAGCTCATTGTCTGGGCAAGTGTTGGGGAAGTCTAGGGGCACCATTGCTGAACAAAAACCGGAAACACCGGCTGGTTTCTGGCTGTTCCTACGTTAACCTGTCAGTGGCCCGACTGGACATCCCCACAAATCTCGAAAGTCTCATGGCGGTATGTAGTTTCTGCAAATCGCGCAATACTTTGTAACAAAAAACACAAAAGATCCGGGGGGGACTGCGTACTTTGGTTGCAGAGCGGAAAAATCCTCGATGGCGCTTTGGACAAGAGGCAAGAGTTATGACGGCGATAGTTACCCCTAAGTTAAACAAGATTGAAAAAATAAAGGCTGAAAAACCTGGCCTGGCCGTCAAAGATGAGCTAGCCCAATTTGCGGCCCTCGGCTGGGAGGCCTTAGATAAAAGCGATCTAGAAGTCCGTCTCAAATGGCTAGGGATTTTCTTTCGCCCCGTAACCCCCGGTAAGTTTATGCTACGGCTCCGCATTCCCCACGGGATTCTCACCAGCCAGCAACTCACAACCCTAGCGGAAATTGTTCAGCGCTACGGCGAAGAAGGCAGTGCTGACATCACCACCCGCCAGAACCTGCAACTGCGGGGAATCCGCCTCGAAGACCTGCCCGCTATTTTTGAGCAACTCCAAGCGGTGAGCCTAACCAGTCTCCAGTCCGGTATGGACAATGTCCGTAATTTAACCGGCTCTCCCGTAGCGGGTATTGACCCGGAAGAGCTAATCGATACGCGGGAATTAGTCCAAAAGCTGCAGGATGCCATTACCAACCACGGCCAGGGTAATCCCGCCTTTACCAACCTACCCCGCAAGCTTAATATCGCGGTGGAAGGGGCCCGGGATAATTCTATCCATGCAGAAATTAACGATATTGCCTTTGTCCCGGCCTATCGAGAGGGCCAACTGGGCTTCAATGTCCTGATTGGCGGCTATCTGTCGGCCCAACGTTGTGCGGAATCGATCCCGATGGATGTTTGGGTACCGGCGGATGATACGGTGATTGACCTATCCTGTGCCATTTTGACGGTTTATTCAGAACAGGGCCTGGCCGAAGGCCTGCGGGAAAATCGGGCCAAGGCGCGGCTGATGTGGCTGGTGGATAAATGGGGCATGCCCAAATTCCGTCAAGAAATTGAAAAACAATTGGGCTACAGTCTGGCCCCGACGGCCCCCAGCGATGAAATTAGCCAAGATAAAAAAGACCACCTCGGCGTTCATCCCCAAAAACAAGCCGGCTATCATTATGTTGGCCTCCACGTCCCCATGGGCCGCTTTACCGCCGATACCATGTTTGAATTGGCCCGCTTGGCCGAGGTTTACGGCAACGGTGAACTGCGCTTGACCGTGGAACAGAATGTGATCCTGCCCTACATTGCCGACGCGAATGTAGACCCCCTCCTCGCAGAGCCTTTATTGGCAACCTTTTCACCGAATCCGACCCCCCTTAGTCGCTCGGTGATTTCCTGTACCGGGGCCCGCTATTGTAATTTTGCTCTGATTGAAACCAAACAACGGGCCTGGCAGTTGGCCCAGGAACTCGATGCTGAACTGGAGCTTCCCCAGCGGGTGCGACTGCACTGGACGGGTTGTCCCAACTCCTGTGGCCAGGCCCAGGCCGGGGACATTGGCCTGATGGGCACTAAAGTACGGAAAGATGGCCAAACGGTGGAAGGGGTCACTGTCTTTACCGGCGGCAAAGTCGGCCATGGCGCGAAGCTCGGCGACGTGATTGAAAAAGGTATTGCCTGTACTGATCTCAAGGACTATCTGCGGACATTACTCATTGAACAATTCGGGGCCCAACCGCGTTCCTAATGACGGCAACGACTGCACCAACCACCCAAACCCTCTGCCCCTACTGCGGGGTCGGCTGTGGCCTAGAAGCGGTTCCCCAGGGCGATAACTATAAAATTCGGGGCGACCGCAACCATCGTTCCAGCCAAGGGATGGTCTGTGTCAAGGGGGCTACGATCCTAGAATCCCTGGAGCAAGACCGCTTGGGCTATCCCCTCTGGCGGGAACGTTTAGACCAACCCTTTGAGCGCATTTCCTGGGAACAGGCCCTAACTTTGATTGTCGAGCGTTTACAGGCCCTGCCGGCCGATGCCGTTTGTATGTATGGTTCCGGCCAGATGCAAACAGAGGACTACTACGTTGCCCAAAAACTACTCAAGGGCTGTCTAGGCACCAATAATTTTGATACTAATTCCCGGCTTTGTATGTCTTCGGCGGTAGCGGCCTACAGTGCCAGTCTGGGTTCTGATGGGCCTCCCTGCTGTTATGAAGATTTGGAACAGACCGACTGTGCTTTTTTGATCGGTACCAATACCGCTGAATGTCATCCCATCGTTTTCAATCGTTTCCGCAAATACCATAAGCAAAACCCCCAGGTTAAGCTGATCGTTGTTGATCCCCGCTGTACCCCAACGGCGGAAGTGGCCGATCTGCATCTAGCCATTCGTCCGGGCACGGATATTGACCTGCTCCACGGCCTAGGCTATCTGCTTCTGCAAAGAGGCTATGTTGATCATGACTTTATCGCTGCCCATACGGAGGGATTTGAAGCCTACCGCGAAATTTTGAGCCACTATCCCCCGGACTGGGTGGCCCAGCGCTGTGGCATTTCGCAAGCGGATCTAGAGCAGGCGGCAACCTATTGGCAACAATCAGCCTCGGTACTTTCCCTCTGGTCGATGGGCATTAATCAATCCGCCGAAGGAACGGCTAAGGCCCGTAGTTTGATTAATTTACACTTGTTGACAGGCCAGATCGGCCGGGCGGGGGCTGGGCCCTTTTCCCTCACGGGCCAACCCAACGCGATGGGGGGCCGGGAAGCCGGGGGCCTATCCCATTTCCTACCGGGGTATCGCCTGATCAAAAATCCAGAACACCGCCAGGAAGTCGAGCAGTTCTGGCAACTGCCCGCCGGCCGTATTTCTCCGGTACCGGGGCGTTCTGCCTGGGATATGATCACAGGCCTAGAAAGCGGTGATGTGAAAATGCTCTGGATCGTGGCCACTAATCCCGCTGTTAGTCTGCCCAACCTTGAGCGAGTGAAGGCGGCCCTGAGCCAATCCCCCTTTACTATCTATCAAGACGCTTACTATCCGACGGAAACCAGCACCTACGCCCATCTCCTTCTGCCTGCGGCCCAGTGGAGTGAAAAAACAGGAGTGATGACCAATTCCGAGCGGCGGGTGACCCTCTGTCAGGCCTTTCGGTCGCCACCGGGGGAGGCTCGGGCCGATTGGCAAATTTTTGCCGAAGTCGGACGACGTTTGGGCTATCATCGTCAATTTCAATTCACCGATGCCGCCAGTGTTTACAGAGAATTCGTACAACTGACTCAAGGTCGTGTCTGTGACCAATCGGGGTTGAGTCATCAACGCCTGGCTCGCCTAGGGGCCCTGCAATGGCCCTGTCCAGAGGTCGAGAGTGATACCCAGGCCCAGGCCCCCAAGCGACTGTACCTAGACCAGCAATTTCCCAGCGTTAATGGCCGTGCCCAATTTCTGGCGGTCCATTCCCAGGGCCTGGTGGAACCCCTTTGTGCTGACTATCCCTTCCTACTCACCAATGGACGACTCTACGGCCACTGGCATACCCAAACCCGTACCGGCCGCATCGAAAAAATTACTCGTATGCACCCCTACCCAACCCTGGAAATTCATCCCCAGGATGCCGAGGCCTTAGGATTACAGTCGAATCAATGGGTAGAGGTCAAATCTCGACGGGGCCAGGCCCAACTACGAGTAACGGTGACGGAAGGAATTCGACCCGGTACGGTATTTATGCCCATGCACTGGGGGGAATACTGGCCCGATAGTGCGGAGGTTAATTGCTTGACCCATTCCCAGGCCTGTCCCATTTCCCTACAACCTGAACTCAAGGGCTGCGCAGTTCAACTAATTCCTCTAGCCTGAAAATTATATTTTTCAGGACAAAGTCTTTTATTTTTGCCCTGTATTTAAGACCATGTGTGCTACTATTTTTGTGACTATCAGTTATTCACAATCCATCAATGAAACAGGGCCTGGTATAATGCTTAGCTGTTCTGTTCATAGGCATTCTTCTAAATAGACTATGCAAATTTTTGCTGACGGCTTTACTAAAGTTTCTCTCTCCGGCGGTGTACTGCGTTTAACTCTCGTTCAAACCGTTAATAACAATCAAACTACTGAGGTTGGCCAACTCCTCATTCCAGCTGTTCAAGCTGAAGCTTTTCTTAACGGTATGGCCGGTGCTCTGAGGCAATTAGCAGAGCAAGCCAAACAAGCCCAAGCTGGGGAAGGAAAACCTTCTGAGCAGGGAGCTGAGCCATCGCAAGGCTAAACCGCATTGTTCTTTGAGTGTTTAAAATTTAGTACTCAAAATACACAAGCCCCCATTGCTCCTGTGAGTTAACTTCTAATGATTAGCATTGTATAGCTCAAGCAGGAGCAAAAAGTCAGATTGTTGTTCTGTGTATGGGGCCTCAGCTTCCTCAATGAATCGTGGTTATACGAAGTACAGATACTAAATCCGAAAGATTTGTTTGAGTACTTTTTGAGTACGACGCATTGGAGAGAATCGTATCTATGAGCCGTAAAAGTTCTCAAGGCCAGGATAGTGACTAGGCCAGCGCCAGTTCCCAACGCACTGATAATGGGAATAGCAGCGATATTTTTTATTGATCCATCACGACCAATGCTCTCTAAAATTTCTCTGGCCTCCGTAGGCCTGACCCTGGGTAGTCTATTAACGATTATGGGCTTTGTGGCCTATGCCCTGGACTACGCCACTCTCAATCTAGCGGGCTTTTTCTACGGTATTCCCCTGCTCCTGGGCGGCCTGGCCTTGAAGGCCGCGGAACTGAAACCGATTCCCTTTAGCCAGGAAACAGCCCCAGAGGTTCTGGCCCTGCGGGAGAAGCAAGCAACCCCGACCCAAAATCAAATCCGTAAGGATGTCACCCGCTACCGCTATGGCCAAGAGGCCCACCTGGATGATGCCCTGCAACGTCTAGGCCTGAGTCCCACCGATGAAGAACGGCCCGTCCTGACAACAATCCAAGAAACAACAGATGAGGGCCGCTATGCCCTCGTACTTGCCTTTGATTCGCCCCTAATTCCTTTCACCACCTGGCAGGAAAAGCGGGAAAAAATTGAGAAATTCTTTGGCCCTGGGATTATCGCCCGTTTAGAAAATCCTGAAGAGCATAAGGTAAATCTGGTTTTAACTGCCGTTGCTACCTAGCATCTTGATCAATTCCCAAACGATAAAGCTGTGTCGCCCTAAGGGAATTGCTTACAAAATTTTTACCAGTAAGTCCCCCAGACGAGGGGATTTACTGGGATTGAGAATAGTATTTTTGGCTTTAATGTGGAGAATTGGTTTTGGCCATGCTCAATCTTCCCAACCTCGTTACTCTGTCCCGTCTCCTGGGCCTGCCCTTGATCTTTTGGCTCTGGGGCCAACCCGATAACAATAGCCACTGGTGGGGCCTGGGGGTGTTTCTAGTAGCAGCGAGTACCGATTGGCTAGATGGCTACCTGGCCCGGCGCTTAAACCAAATCACGGAATTGGGTAAATTTTTAGATCCCTTAGTAGATAAGCTTTTAGTACTAGGGCCACTCCTAATCCTCGTTCAGGGCCAACGGGTTCCGGCCTGGGTGGTGTTCATTATTTTGGCCAGGGAATTGGCTATTGCTGGTTGGCGGGTCAATCCCCAACTGACGGGAGAAAGTGGAATTAGCGGGGCCAATCTGTGGGGAAAACTCAAAACCGTGGCCCAAATTATCGCCATTGCCTGGCTCTTGGCCCCCCTAGAAGATCCTTGGGCTCAGGCCGGCCCACCGCTATTGGGCCTGGCAGTGGTTTTGACAGTGCTCTCTGGCCTGATCTACGTTTGGCCGACTAGTCTTCAGGAAGACTCCTAAGGGGCCTAGCCCTGTCTCCCCCGTCCCGATTAATTCCGGTTAAGCTAAGAGAAGCATTTTGGCTATCTTCTGTCAGGCAGGATGGTGGGCCTATGGGCGATCTACTACGAATCATCACTCAGCCGGCCGAGGCCGTCCAGGAATTACATCGTTTCAGCACACGCTATCCGGCCAGTTTGAATCTGGCACAATTGAGTCGCGTCTCAGCCCTGATGGACGCAGTTTACCGTGAAGGAGACAGGGCCTTTCCTAACCCGCCGTTAAAGTTGAGTGGTTCCGAACTAGATGCCGCCTATCAACAGATTTCTCAAGGTCTACTCCAGGCCATCCGCAGGGCCAGCCAGGCCCTCGACCAGTTTTATCAGGGCCAATTGACCAAGGCCAAGGTGCGGTTTCCCGAAGCGGGCGGGGTCATGGCCCAACGCACCTATCCTGTCCAACGAGCCGCTATCTATCTTTCGCCGACGACAGGAGCTTTAGGCCAACTTCTGCGCCAGGCCAGAGCGGCCAAAGTGGCCAACGTCAAGGAACTCGTACTGGTGTTGGCCCATCCGGCTGCCCAAGCCGCACCCCCCGAAATCCTAGTTGCAGCCCAGGAAGCCGGCATTGAAGAAATGTATTATCTCGCCGGCCCTCTGGCCATTGCGGCCCTAGCAGTAGGAACACAAACCATTGCCAAGGTGGAGGTGATCACCGGGCCAGGAGATGCTGATGTTGGTCTAGCTAAACAACTGGTCAGCCCTTGGGTAAAAACTGACCAACCCCTTACTCAAACGGATACGGTTTGGCTGGTGGATCACAGCATTACCTCTGCCGACTTGGCCGAAGCGTTGATAGACCAGCTCGAGCAAGACCCCACAGCGGCCCAGATTGTGCTCACCGCAGAACTGGATATGGCCCTAGGCCTCCAACAGGAAATTCGTCGTTATCGAGACAGCCAAAGTCTGAGTCTAGCCGTGGAAAAGGCCCTGGTGCATTGGGGCCTGATGATTGTCCTGGACGAAGCAGAATGGCCAAGCTTACTCAATGTCTTTAGTCCCTATGCGTTACATGTGGCCCTAACGGATCCCTGGCCCGTGGTGGAAAAAGTACAGCGCGTGCGTCGTTTAATCCTCCATTCCTCAGTTCCCCTGGCCTGGGGTGATTACCAAGGCGCTTCTCCCTTGCTCAGAGGCCAGGGCCTGGCCAGTCATTTTGATTTGTCAGTGTTTTTGCAATCCTCCCTAGTGCTAGAAGCCTCCCCATTGGCCTATCAACAGGACCTGGCCGACTTCCAACAACTATGGGATAACGACCGCCAGCGTTAGAATTAGAAATGATCCTTTAGGCCCCGGAGTCGAGCAAAGACCCGTTCTGGCTCTTTCTGGGCCATGGCTTGCTGGATGGCAGGGCTATCCCAGCGCAAAAAAGGATTAGTGCGTTTTTCTGTACCTAACCAAGAAGGAACAGTGGCTTCATCCCGTTGCCGGGCCTGGTTGACTTGGGCGTAGCGTTCCTGGAGATCGGTATTATCGGGTTCGACGGTCAGGGCAAACTTCAAGTTACCCAAAGTGTACTCATGGGCGCACCAAACGCGGGTGTTGTCCGGCAGGGCCCGGAGACGGCCGATGGATTGCACCATTTGGGCCGGTGTTCCTTCAAATAAACGGCCACAGCCCCCAGCAAAAATGGTATCACCGCAAAAGAGTTCCCCTGGTTCCGTTGCGGTGCTAGGCGGAAAGTAGTAGGCAATATGGGCCCGGGTATGGCCAGGAACAAAAAAGACCTGCGCTTCACGGTCGGCAAAGGTGACTCGATCCCCGTCGGCTAAAAAGATCGATTGGCCGGGAATTCGGCCCTGGTCTTCGGCCCCGCCATAGATAGTCAGGCCGGAAAATTGCTTTAAAAGGGTATTATTGGCCCCGACGTGGTCGCCGTGGTGATGGGTATTAAAAATAGCCACCAGAGTAGCGCCGATTTGCTGGAGGGCTTCTAGGACAGGTTGGGGTTCAGCCGGGTCAACCACAGCGGCGGTCTGGCTAGTAGGGTCGTGGAGAAGAAAGATGTAGTTGTCGGAGAGGGCCGGTAAGCGCAGGATTTCCATAATGCCAAGGGATAAAACCAAACGTCCTGATTGTAGCCCAGGGGCCTGGCCTAGGGCCTTCTCACGGATCTTTGCTCAATGCTGACTAGCCAGGGCCTTCCGTATTTCCCGCAATTCCATGAATTTTTCTATCTTTTGGCTAATTTTGGTGAATGTGTGACTCCAATCACCTACTTTTGTGATTTAGATCGCCAATAATGGAAAGTGGAAATGGTGTTAAGCAAGTCCGGGAATAGCAATGAATTCAAGATTTTGGCTACAGTTTTTGACTCATCGCAAGGAACGAGGCTTCGTAATGCCCTTGGTGATCATGATTGGTTTGATCGTCATTATTGTGGGGGCTATTCTCCTTCAAAAAGGCCGACAAGACCAAATGACCGCCGTTAGTCAAAAACAATCGGCCCAGGCCCTGAGCGTGGCTGAAGCAGGTATTACCCGCATTCAAAATCTAGTCCTCGGAACCTATGCTCCCCTCTATCCCGACTGCGAGACCGTTGTTCCCTCAGATGCTCCTGCCGGGTGGGACAGTGCCAAGATGGGCCGTAACAGTAGTGGAGTGTGCCTGAATGATGGCGGCGGCACAACCAGCCCCGTCCTCAGTTGGGCCAACATGACTTCTACCAATTCAGTGGTGAAAAGTAATTTAAACGTTTGTAGTGGCAACCCCGGTACAGGGCCTGATTCCATAGACCGAAGTACCCTCATCAAAGCCGTTGCCCTCAATAATCAAACTTGGCAATCCCTCGATAGCACCAACCCTAGCAAAGGCCAATATCGCATCGTTAGCTATCGTTTTACCCCCCAAGCCAGCCCCTCCCCTAGCTATTTACCGAAACCGCCGGGAACAGGAATCTTAACCATTGAAGGCCGAGTCAACCAAAGTGATGGCAATAATGCGACGGCTCGCATCGAAGTTAGTATTCCCCTAACGCCTAATACCACCCCCTTTTCCGTGCCGGGGGTTTGGATCACGAATGGTGGAACCGGGAATAACACCATCAATGGTGATGTTTTACTTAATGATTGTAATGTGGCCTTGAACACCATTAACGTGGTTTCTGGAAATAAGGTTACTTATACTAATCAACAATTTCCTACTCGCCCAACGGTTACCTGCACTGGTTTTGGCAATAGCAGTAATAACTTTTCCTTTGCTGGGTCGGGAACTTCTCCAACATCTTTAAATTATTTAGAATCTCCCTCGGGAACTATTACGTTACCCAGGGGTACCGATCAGGATGATGTTCCGGGTTCAACAGAAGGAACTTATCACTACTGCGTTAATGAAGTTGCCTTTAACAGTGGAACCAACCGCATTACGATTACAGCCGGAAAAAAGGTTCAATTTTATCTAGGCAAAAGTATTAATGTTGGTGCCAATAGCGAAATTGTCCACAACTGCACTGGCTATAGTGGGAGTGGTAGCTGTGTCCCGACGGATTTCCAGATTTATGGCTATGACGATTCAACATCTCCCCAGCCTAGCATCTGCTTGACAGGGAATAACTACCTAGAAACCTTTATTCTGGCTCCGGCCTATAAAGTGGGCGTTGCAGGTTCTGGTGGTGGTGCTGGCGGTATCAAAGGTAGTGTTTGGGCCAAGCAGTGGTCAAATGGTGGCGGCTGTGGTTCAAATACTTCTAATATTGTGGTGGTTCAAACCGCAGAGTGGAATGAATTAGTGGATAATCTGGGTCTGCCCCAATACCGGCCTCCGGCCCTATCGCCCATTTCTAATTGGTCAAGGAGACAGGTGCAATAAACGTATGATCACCCTCAAATCGAAACTCAACCCGAAACTAGCTTGGTCTGTTTATCGGCTGGTACAACCTCAACCCCAGGCCAAAGGCCTGACGATGCTAGAAGTCCTCGTGGCCATGCTAATCGCCTTTGCGTTTTTGACTGCTACCCTCAATGCCATGGTTATTTCTGCCGCGATGCAAGTCAAAGCAGAACGCCAGGCCCAGGCCACCTACTGGATTCAAAAAGACTTGGAAAATATCCAAGCTAAGGCAGGTACTCAAGCTTCAGATTCAACAAAATGTACGTCTTCTTTTAGTACCTCCTATGCAGGTAGTCTAAATACATCTACAGGGATTCCTGCTGTTAAATACACAAGCACGGATGCCAGCCCTACATATACGACGGGAACCAATTCACTGGTAGCTACTGTTGTTGCCAGTTCTATACTAGGTCGAGCCTATACCATGACCAGAACAACTGGGGGTTCTGATACGAATCCACAGATCTTAACTGTTAATTACACCGTAAGAAATGCCAATGATCCCACAACCCTTGCCAGTCTTTATACTGAAGTTATCCCGCCCAAGGCCCTGGCCTGCTAAACAAAATCAGGGATGGACTTTAATTGAGATGATGGTTGTCGTCCTGATAGTCGGTATTCTAGCGGCTATTGGTACTCCTTCAATGATTCAAGCTAAGGCCAAAAGTGATCTTAAGGATGCTCTTGGCGCGGTTAAGGGCGCTATCCAAGAGGCCCAACGGATTGCAGTCAAAAAAGGTCAAACCTGTACACTAACTTTTAGTTCTACCTCTGTAACTGGAACGCCAACAGGATGTGTTCCTACTGCTGTAACACTAGCCAATGGTATTACCCTATCCCAAAACTTTTCTAGCAATAACCTTAGTTTTTCTTTTAAAGGAAATACAACCAGTGGTGGAACAATTATTTTAAGTTCTACTAATACCGGTGAGCAAAAGTGTTTAGTGATATCCAATGGATTAGGAATTTTTAGGACAGGATTTTATGCAAACAGTACTTGTACAACCTCTCTGAGGCGGTAAAACATGAATATCTTATTTAAATTATTACTTAAACAGCAGCCATTAAGTTCAACAAATGGCTTTACTTTAATTGAGCTAATTATTGCTTCGGTAATGAGTGTGTTTGTGCTTAGTGTTGCCGGCTTCGGCCTACTTTTTGCCTTACGAGAGCAAGCAGTTACCAGTGCATCTGGCGATCTACAATACAATCTCAATCGAGCAGTCGATTTTATTGCTGAGGAAGTGAAACAGGCCTCGGCTGTCACCACAACGGCAACTCTCCCCAGTGGCTGCGTCGGCACGGGAACAAATACTGTTGTCTTGGGATTAACCATTCCCCCTGATACAACAACGAATGTTATTTATTACACTAAAACGCCTCCAAATTCGACTTGGCTTGGCCCTAGTTCTATCTACCGATGCGGGCCGAGCTTTTCAGCGGCTGGTGTGGCAGATTACAGTTCCAGTTCTACAAAAAGTGCAGAAATTTTAATCGATCTCATTGCTAGCGATAGTAATACCAATACATGCCAAAATGGAGGAACCGCAAATCCCACGACTAACTCCGGCTTTTTTGTCTGTATTACAAATACAAAATTAGTAGAGATTCAAGCAAATGCTAATGCCATGGCCTCACTAGATACCATTGCAGGGACAAATGCTAGCTCTCGGTATGGCAATAAGCTGACCTATTCAGCAATAACTCAAGTCTATGCTCGCTCTGCACCATGATTTTCTTGAGCAGCAGACAGTGGCTAGCTTAATAGTGGTTCGCGGCTTTACCAAGGAGAATGTTCTGTTTCCAAAGCATCCCTCTAGATTTGTGAATCAACTTAATTGCCTGCAATGCTGATGATGTCATTGTCCATTCCCTCAAAAAGTAGGCCGACAAGCACGGAATTAGCACAAAAACAGAACGTCGAAGCCACGCACTACTTTAATACCAAAAGACTTTCTGTTTTGCTGCTTTCAAACTGAACAATTATGTTCCAATTATCCCTCAAAATTCGAGTGATTTTGGATGTTGAGCAATTACCAACTCGAAGATAAATAAACTTGGGTGGATGACCATAAAGTAAACTGCGCTGATGAAAGTCAGAATCTTTGGAAACAATCGCGAAACCATTCGCCTTTGCATATTCCCAGATTACGACATCATCTGTATTAATTAGTTTGAGCGTTTTAACATGCTCAGAATCAGGATACAAATCAATGATTTTGTAAATTATCCTGTCGGATAGATTTTCATCTAATAGCAGTTTCACAAGGATGCTACAAATAACTTTTTCTCACGATCAGCCGCAAAAGCAAGACAAGCTTTAATATCCTCTGCCGTGAGTTCAGAAAAATCTTCTAAAATCTCTGCTTCGCTCATCCCCCCTGCCAAATATTCTAAAATGTCGTACACGGTAATTCGCATTCCCCGAATACAGGGCTTGCCACTACGTTTTCCAGGTTCGATAGTAATAAGATTTTGGTAATCCATCATAATGGCAGGAATAATGATTTTACGGCAATGTTGTTAGCCTAATTTTGGGGTGAGTTTGACTAATAAATTTAACGCCAGAAACACCGAGAAGCTAAGAAGAGGGCCATACCATCTAGGCCAGGAGAATAATGAGAAGGAAGAAGCCCAGAATCGCGGCCGTAGATTGCAAGAAAAGGGGAAACGCAAAGGAAGTCATGGGGGATACCTAACCTTAATATTTTCTTTATAACTTTAGGCTAACAGAGTAATTTTCTTTAGGGCCTAGTAAAAGCACGGAAATTATCGAAATTTTATTACCATTTCAAGACAGATTCCCCGTGGGTTTGCTTAGCCTTAGCCTCCTGCTCGAACCAAGTAATAATCTGCTCTGGGGTTAAATCCGTTAGAGAAACTTCTGTTTTTGCTGAGATCAGCATTAGTAAACGCAGGGACGAGATGGTCAAGCGAGTTAGAAATTTCTCCGACTGATCCAACTGGGCCTGTTCTACGAGGGCGGATTCGGCAGGGGTCAAAAAGGAGGAATGATCGGCATCCAGCATAGAAAATTGCTCAAGGAAGTGGGGGATTCCCTCTGATCATACCCCGCCAGTTATAATACCCTTTGCTGAATAAACATCGATTTCACGGGGAAATAGGCATGGCGAAGGTGCGGGTTGGCTTATTGTTTGGTGGGCGTTCGGGGGAACATGAGGTCTCGATCAACTCTGCCCGCTCGATCTACCAGGCCTTAACCGAGGGCCATAATCCCGAAAAATATACGGTTACGCCGTTCTATATTCAACGCCAGGGCCTTTGGACTGACCCCGAGCAATCTCTGCAAGTGCTTCAGCAGGGCCAGTCCTTGGCGGAACAATCGATTCTCCCGGCCCAGCGCTGGCAATTTCCCGCTGCTGTTGCGGATATTCAGGTCTGGTTTCCGATTCTGCACGGCCCCAATGGAGAAGATGGCACTATCCAAGGCCTGTTGACTCTGATGCAGGTGCCCTTTGTTGGTAGTGGGGTTCTGGGCTCCGCCGTGGGCATGGATAAGATCGCCATGAAACAGATTTTTGAGCGCGTTGGTCTACCCCAAGTCCGCTACGTCGCGGTGGAACGAAGCCAAATCTGGTCGAATCCCTGCGTTTTCCCCAAACTCTGTGACGATATTGAAGCCGAACTGGGCTATCCCTGTTTTGTAAAACCGGCCAACCTGGGTTCTTCGGTGGGTATTGCCAAGGTGCGCAATCGTTCCGAACTAGAAACGGCCCTGGACAATGCTGCTAGCTACGACCGACGCATTATCGTGGAAGCCGCTTTGGCTGATATTCGTGAGATTGAGTGTGCAGTTTTAGGTAACGACAAACCCCAGGCCTCGGTGATTGGCGAGATTACCTATGACAGTGATTTCTACGACTACGAGACCAAATATACAGACGGGCGGGCCCAACTCCATATTCCGGCCCTGCTCCCCTCTGAGGTCACAGCCCAGGTGCAAAGCATGGCCCTGCAGGCCTTCCAGGCCATTGGGGCTTCCGGCCTGAGTCGCGTGGACTTTTTCTATCAAGAATCCAGCGGCACTCTGGTGATTAACGAAATCAATACCTTGCCGGGTTTTACGGCTTTTAGCATGTATCCCCAATTGTGGGCGGCGACAGGGGTGGCTTTCCCGGATTTAGTCGATCGCTTAATTCAGTTGGCCCTGGAGGAAAACACAACAGCGGCCTAGCCAGGGCGATTGTCGGATCAAACCAAGAGCCTCAAAAAAGTGAGCCGAGGGGAGATTGGCTAAACTGTTGGCCCAGTTCCCCACTGATGAGCAAGGGCCGTAAACGCAGAAGGTGGTAAATCAAAACAGTAAAGGCCCCGCCTAGCTGAACGGTCGCCGGCCAATGCCATGGGACCCACCGAAAAACCAGCGGCTTTTGGCTGAATAAACTCCAGAGAGATTGCACTAGAAGCAGGCCACAGGTCAGCCAGAGGAATGGGCCAAAGAGATGATAACTCAGGGCGCTGGGTAGATCCCCCAGGGCCAAGGCCGTAAAGGAGCGAGTCAGACCACAGCTAGGACAGGGAATGCCGGTCAGGGCCTTGAAGGGACAAAAAAGGGGTGAGGAGTAGGGGGTATAAGCACCCAAAACGGAACCCAGGAGAGGAATGGCCCCCAGGCCGGCCTGAAAGAGATATTGTTGCTGTTGGAGACGGGTTAAACAAGAAGCCATTGGGGATTTAAACCAAGTCGCGGCCGTCTTTATCCTTGAGGGAACCCACTAGAATCAAAATGAAGTCGATAATGGCCCAGATGCCGCAACCGCCGAGGGTAACGAGTTGGATCACGCCAATGGTGACGTAGCCGAGGTAAAAACGATGAACACCGAAGCCACCAAGGAAAAAGCAAAGCAGGGCCGCAACGATTTGGGATTTGGGAGGATTACTGGTCATAGGGATAGCCAAAAGCTGGAACACCCAGCATTATACTCAGCCCCAGCCTGGCCAGAACCATTCAGAAATAGGAATCTTCTAGAATGCGTTGGGGTTGAACGATAGCCATTTTTCCATGGCGTAGTTGAGGAAGATTTCCCCGCGACAGGCTACCGATTGAGCCACTAGGGTAACAAAGCCCATGCGTTCAAAGAAAGGTCGAGCGGTAATACTGGCCTCTACAAATAGGCGCTGGAGGGATGCTGTGCGGGCCTGATTTTCCAGGCCTTGATACAATTGACGACCTACTCCTTGCCCTTGATAGTCACGGTGACAATAGAAACAGTCGATATGGCCATTGGCCTCTAGTTCCCCAAAACCGGCAATTCGGCCCCCATCGTCGGCAACAAGGGTAAACCGACTGGCACAGACCGTTAACCAATCCCGAAAGTTGAGATCGGCTGGGGCCCAGGCCGCCAACTGGCGGGGGGTATAGTCCCGACGATTGACGGTATGGATAGTGTCGTGGAATAGCTGGGCAATTTGTCCTTCATCGCCGGGTTGGAAACGACGAATTTTCATCAGCAACTACAGGCCTAAGCGTCTGGGAATGGCCGCTTCCCAGAGGGCCATAGCTTCCCCCAAATCTAAGTCAATTAGGGGAGTTTGGTCATTGCCTAGAATCACTAACCGCTCGCTAGCATCAGTCACCTGGCCCAGCTGTTGCCACGGCAAGGAACCCTGATCTTGCAAATAGGCCTGCCAATCGTCTTTGTGGACCGGATCAACGGAGACAACAATGCGGCTGGCGGACTCCCCAAAGAGGGATTCATCTAGGCGTTGGGAACTCGCGTCGAGGACAATATGGGCTCCTTTTTGACCACCAATACACGCTTCCGCCAGGGCCAGGGCCAGGCCCCCTTCAGCGCAATCATGGGCAGAGCGGAGCCAACCTTGAGCGATGCCGTAACGGCAGGCCCCTTGCACTTGCTTTTCCAGGGCCAGATCAACTTGGGGTGGTTGGCCGGCAACGGTGTGATGAATCGTGGCTAAGTACTCCGAGCCCCCCAGAGTGTTATGGTCATTACTTCCCAGTAGATAAATCAGATCGCCGGTTTCCCGCCAGCCCTGGCCCACAACTCGACCCAGGTCTGCAATTAGGCCCACCATCCCAATGACTGGAGTGGGGTAGATGGCCTGGGGTTTGCCCTCGGCATCCAAGGTTTCGTTGTAGAGAGAAACATTACCGCCGGTGACCGGGGTGTTCAGTTCTCGACAGGCTTCGGCGATGCCCTCACAGGCCTTGGCTAATTGCCAATAACCCACGGGATTTTCGGGGCTACCGAAATTGAGGTTATCCGTCACAGCCAGGGGTTCGGCTCCGACACAGCTTAAATTGCGGGCCGCTTCCGCCACGGCGTATTTGGCCCCTTCGTAGGGATTGAGGTAAACATAGCGGGGATTGCAGTCCGTAGTGGCGGCGACACCAGTCGTACAATTTACTGGATCCGCATCCACAGGCCGGACTCGAATCACGGCTGCATCGGCTCCCCCCGGTAACAAAACCGTATTATTTTGTACCTGGTGGTCATACTGGCGATAGACCCAGCGTTTCGAGGCCAAGCTAGGGGTATTCAATAATCGCGTTAAGACTTCATTCCAGCTTAGAAACTGGCCCTGGGCCTCAATGCCTTGGGTCTGGGCAGAGGGGAGTTGGGCCGCTGTCCACTGCCAGGCCTGTTGAGCGTAGGCCGGTGCTTCTTTGAGCAATTCTCGATGATAAATCGGCGTATTATCCGCCAGGGCCGTTGCTGGAATTTCGGCGGCAATCTCGCCGTGAAAGAGGATGCGCACAATCGGTTCTTCAATCACCGTGCCCGCCACCACTGCCTGTAGGCCCCAACGCTGGAAAATATCAATCAGTTCCTGTTCCCGGCCCCGGTGGGCCACAAACAGCATCCGCTCCTGGGATTCCGACAGTAGATATTCGTAGGGAACCATGCCCGTTTCCCTTACCGGAATTTTATCCAGGTCTAGTTCAATGCCCACGCCTCCTTTAGCCGCCATTTCCGAGGTGGAGCAGGTAATGCCCGCAGCCCCCATATCCTGAGCCGCCACCACCGCGCCAGTTTTAAAGGCTTCTAAACAGGCCTCCACCAGGGATTTTTCCAGAAAAGGGTCTCCCACCTGCACGGCAGGCCGGTCATCCATCGACTGTTCCGTCAGTTCGGCGCTGGCAAAACTGGCCCCGCCCATACCATCCCGGCCCGTGGTTGATCCCACATACAAGACGGGATTACCAATCCCCGCCGCCCCGGATTTTACAATGGTTTCCGTTTCCATCAAGCCCAGGGCCATGGCGTTCACCAGGGGATTACCGGCATAGGCCGGATCAAAATAGATTTCACCCCCTACCGTCGGCACCCCAATACAATTGCCGTAGTGGGAAATACCATCTACCACCCCCATAAAAATACGGCGATTGCGAGGATCTTCGAGGGGGCCAAAGCGTAGGGAATTGAGAAGAGCAATGGGCCGGGCCCCCATGGTAAAAATATCGCGCAGAATACCCCCGACCCCCGTAGCGGCCCCCTGGAAGGGTTCAATGGCCGAGGGATGGTTATGGGATTCGATCTTAAACGCTAGTTGCAGGCCCTGGCCGAGATCAACTACCCCCGCGTTTTCCCCCGGCCCAACGAGGATCCGTTCCCCTGTTGTCGGAAAATTCTTGAGTAACGGACGGGAATTTTTATAGCAACAATGTTCTGACCACATGACCCCAAACATGCCTAACTCTGCTTTGTTGGGGTGACGGCCCAGCCGCTGAACAATCTCTTCGTATTCTTGGGGTTTGAGGCCTTCAGCGGCAATTTCGGCGGGAGAGAAGGGAGCGGTCATGGTAGTTGGAAACGATAGGCTAGGGCTTATTTTATCTTGAAGGCCACGCTTGGGGCGGTTTTCTGGCCAGCTCCCCGGATCTTCTAATCGTTGACCAAAACCGGCGTTTCCGGTTGATGTTCGCCGCCCGCCGATTGGATCAAGTAGGGCAAACAGGCTCCGGCAAGGCCCTTTTGAATATGGGGGGGAGTCTGCTCAAACAAAATAAACAGCGGACAAATCTCCTCTGCACTTTCACTGAACATGTGTTGCTCCTGGGGGGGCATGATCCATTCGTAGTCTTTGCCGAGGTAAATCTGACTCTGGCGCCAGCGGATCAGGAGGTCGGAAAAATCTTCATCGGGACGATGGATAAAGACTAAGATTTCAGCCCCCAGCTTGACCTGCCACTCGGGGTCACACATCAAAAGGGCCAAGTCGCAGGGGAGGAAGACGGTTTCCGGGGCCGGCCGTAGGGGTTCACCATTCTGTTGCGGTACCTTAGGATAGCGCAGGCGAATCAAGGGCAAGGGAATCGTGATAATGCTTTGTTCTGGACGACGGAGACTGGGGAGCTTTTCCAGGTAGGGACGATACTGCTTGAGTAGGGCAATGGCCCCCTCGCGGCTACAGTACTCGGCCAAAAGTATTTCGTAGTCCCATTGTTTCATGAATGACCCAGGCCCCCATGCTTGTAATCTGTGTTTACCTTCAGTTTACTGGCTGGAAATGAAATGGTCGGCTCCCTCGGCAAAAACGAGAACATTCCCCAGACAGAAAAAGGCCCTACTAGATAACACTAGGAGATACCATCGGCTCGGAGTCTCCCAGGCCATAGGCCCCTAACTCCGTCAAAGCCGTCAGGGATATTTCGTTACCTGCTAAATCCGTGGAGATCAAGGCCGAGCGACTGCCCACAATCCGAATTTCGTCAATGTTCCCATCTTCCGTCAGATCGCTCACCGTCGAGCGGAAGCGCAAATTAAAGTTGGCCCTTGGAGAAACAAATAGATTAACGTCTTGCCAGACATTTTCTGGATCGAGATCGCCACTGATGCGGGCCGCCTCTGTCCAAGTCTCGCCATCAAACAGATCCAGGGCCATGTATTCTCCCAAATCCCAATTACGTTCGATCAGCCAGGCAAAACTGAGTTGGACGTGGTCGTAGCCCGTTAAATCAATACTGTTGGCTAAGGTGAGGGTGGCATTATTAGCCCGGCCATCTACCTCCATCGAAACTTGGCCCTGGTAGGCCCGTTGGGTTGACGTCACCCAGGCCTGCTGATTATCGTTCTGCCATTGATTGCTTCCACCGACGGTTTCAAAACTATCGGCAAACAACTCTGTCTGGCGTAAAATCCGTTCTTCATTATCTTGGTTGGTGACCTGAACATCGCTGGGATCTAGGCCTTGGTATTGCGGATCGGCGGAGGCAACGGGGCCTAACTGAATAGCGTAGCTACAATCATCATCATCCAACGGATCGTCTACGCCCTGTACTGTGAGGGTTTGGGGCAGATTCCAATTCGCCGGCGTGAAGACTAAATTTTGGGCGTTTACTTGGCCCTCTAGAGGGTTACTGCTCGTCACCGGGATCACAACATCGCTGGTCGGTGCGTGGCTCAGAACAACAGTAAAATGATTAGCTTGACCCGTTTCCGTTGTGACTAGACCGGTCGTTGGTGTCACCACAATGCTGGTAACGGGAGAAGGGGCCATAATTGTCCCGGAAATATAGTACTGACCGAGGCTACCGTAATCGGAGTAACCGCTGGGTTCTGCTCCGTTCGGATCCCCCCAGCCCACACCATCCACTTGGATAAAGTATTGACCCGCAGTGAGAAAAATATCCTTAAAGCTGGCACTCAAGCCATCAGGATTACTCGTGGCGAGGAGCGTTTGATTCGCATCGAAGAGTTTGGCCTGAATATCCAGGTTACTCCCCTGATCATTGCTACTACCATCACCATCAAAAGGAGTGGGAACAAATTGCTGGGTGTAATGGCCCGTTCCATCGTCTATCCAGACGTTAGCATAGTACGAATTAAAGTTCAGGTTCAGCAGGCCAGACCCTGTGGAAAAGACAAAATAGTCTTGATCCGTTGAGCGTTCAATATAACCAAATTGGCTGACGGCGAGAACATCAGGGCCTAGTGGTTCAACGCTGAGGGTCGTTGCGGTTGTAAACAAATCACCGTGGTCATCGGGCCGGTAGCCCAAGCCGTTGTAGCTGGTAATAATCGCCAAGTCGTCCGGGCCCTTGCCGTAGTTGGCAGTAGAATCTCCATTATTGGTATTAAAGTAGGTGCCATTATCCCAGGTCGTCACGTTTTGGTAGTAGCCTGAGCCCATAATTGGCCCCCAACCGGTTTCTCCACTGCCGTGGCCAGCGTAGTAACTGGTTGTCGTCGTTCCATCGTGGGAAAGCCCCAAGCTATGGCCGACTTCATGGCTAATGGCGGCGGCAATTCCAATTTCTGATGAATTGTAAATCCAGACTGGCGTATCACTGTTCCAATTAAAACTATTGATGTAAGCTAATCCCCCAGCACCAGATTGTTCTGTATCCTTGGTAATGACGACACGAATTCCCCAACGATTATCGGCCGCATCGTCTTTTACCAGATCCCCAAGGACGGGTTCATCTGTTGTGACATTGACGTTAAAGGGTGAAAAATCTTCAGCGACTCGTAACCAGATCCGCTGAATCTGAGCCAGCTCTAGCTCGCTAAATGCAGCAGGATTACCGTCGGTATCGTAGGCTGGCGAAATAAGAACAGGGTTATTGAAATAATTATTCCAGGCGGTATTTTGGGTGGTATAGCCCGTAAAGTCGAGATAGATGGTGTGATTAGCACTCGGATTGCTATGGAGTTGGAAAGTCTGTTCAAGCGGTAGAAAGACCGCATTAAGAGACGTCGCAAGCGGTGTAATGGTTTGTTGGTCTAGCAGGGTGGCACAGTAAGGATCGTCCAATTGGTCTTGAGGATGAAGTAAAGCCTGCTCTTCATCTAGTTTTGAAACCTCTCCAAGTCGACCGTCACCCTGTAGCAAAGATATCCATTGCGTTGGAGGGGGCGTCATCTGGCCTGTCAGCAGACTGAAGGTGCTAAGGGAAAACAGATGGCGAGGTATTGCTTCAAAGTTTGTAATGGGAAACGTTACGTTAGATGTTGCAGATGGCTCGATCATCTGACTCAGCTTTATCGGTTGAGCGAGATTGCTGTCTCGTCTCCATTCAGGGTTATCTAAATAAGTATAAATCTCTGGTGTGGTTGCAACTTGGTCTACCGCAACAGTATCTAAATTTAGACCAGGATGAAGTTCCAGTAAGTTTTGAGGCCATGGGAAAGATAGAGGCATAGTACTATCCTCCTTTTGTGATTTGCTAATTTAATCACAAAATTTTTGTTGTTAGAGCTGACAATTAAATTCGCTCAAAAGTCCTCTATATCTACATTTATAAGAATTTATTAATCAATAAACAAGGGCAAAAATACGGATGTCTTACTAACAGTAAAAATACGGATGTTTTGTTGTCATTGTCAACCATCCCGAATTATTTACCGAGTCTCCGGAGTAGGGGGTTTCCCTCTCTTCAAGCTACTGGCGGGTTTGGGACAATCGTGTTACGGGGACTGGGGGATTATGGTGGCTTTTCATCTATCGCTAGTTATTCCGACAGGCTTTTTCCCTTACTCGTAAATATCCGTAAAATCTCCCTTGGGAGTTCATGGGGATAATCGCCATTATGGTAAGCATTAATTATTGTGGCCCCGAAGTCCCCATGCTTGAATCCCTGACAGCGGCCTCCCCTTCTTCCCCTCGAATGTTCTCTGCTCCCTCTCTTCTAACATCTGAGGTACGACAGTCTCGCCAACTAGAGCATGACCTCATCCAGTTACTGAACCAAAAATCCCCTGGCCCTGAACTCCTCCTCCAGATCGCCGAAAGTCTGGGCCAAGCGTTGGGGGCCGAGATTTGTCTATTGATTCTTGGCACCGTTGGTACTTCAGCCCGCTTAGTCTGCTGGACGCCTCAGGATTGTTCCCAACAGTTTTTGCCGCCGGTCTGGGGCCAGTCGGCTTGGGTGCAGGCGATTCTTCGCAGCATGGAGCCCGTGTTTTTTCTGTCTCAAGGCCCTGACGCTTCCGCTCTGGCCGAGGACGGTTGGGATCTACCTCTCCACTCTGGCCTGGGGCTGGCGATAACTTTTCAGGGGGATTGTAACGGCATGATTATCTTGGGTTCGTCCCAAATCCGAGACTGGAGTCTCGCGGATGCCCATTTGTTAGAGGAACTCAAGGATTGTCTGGGCCTGATTTACCACGTCCTACAAAGTCAAGGGGCCAGAACGACTTCCCTGCCCCGCTCCTTGGCAAGTGAAGATAATGCCATCGTTAAGCGCTGGTACGAAGCGACCCGTCAACAACTAGAGCAACAACGCCAATGGAACGAACAATTAATCCATAACATTGTCACTATCATGAGTGACCAAACCCGCAATCCCCTGGCCACTATCCGGGTGGGCCTGGAAATTCTGCGGCAAGGGACGACTAAGCCTGCGGCCCTCAGCAAACGTCTCGATATTATCGAGCAGGCCTGGCGTAAGCTCAATGAAATCAACGAAAAAATTCTGCAATTGCGGGCCTTAAAAAATCAACCTCTGGGCCATCCCCTCCAACCCTTGGCCCTGATACCCTGGTTGACGGATTTAGTCCAGACCACAGAACAGGCCTGGCGGGCAACCTCCAGCAAAAACCTGGCCCTGACTACTGATCTTCCTGCTGTGGAGGGGCAATGCTTGGTCGATCGTGACCACCTCCAACGAATTTTTGAGGAACTCCTCACCAATGCCGAAAAATTTGCGCCGCCCCATAGCCCAGTGCACCTAACGGCAGCCTGGGTAGAGCGTCAAGGTCAAAAATACTGGAAAATTCAGTGTATTAACCAGAGCCATTGCCTTACCTCCAAAAATTTAAGGTATTTATTTGACCCTTTCTATCGAGAGCAATGGGTGATTGATAATGCCATTCCTGGCCTGGGCCTGGGCTTAAGCATTGTTAAAACGTTAGTGGAGCAACTCAATGGTACGATAGAAGTCGCCTGTGAGCCGACGACCACTCCGGAGCTTTGTGCCGTTACCTTTTCGTTGATGATTCCCCAAGATAATGCGGTCAGCTAATGGGTCAAAATTACCATGCTAAGCCAGCCGACGGCTGGTCGGTTGTTCCCAGCACCGAAGTATCGCTTGATGCTAAACGCCTCGTTGACACCGGCTTGGCATCGGCAATTAGAAATTTTCAGCGTGTTGTCCGCTTTCCTTATCCTGGAACTCTGGGATAGCCTACGGGGCCAGCGTTTTCGCCGCCGCTCTCAACGGGCCCAGTGGCTGGTGGAACGCCTCTTGGAACTAGGTCCTACCTTTATCAAAATTGGCCAATCTTTATCCACTCGGGCTGACCTGATTCCTGCGGACTATATCCAGGCCTTGAGTCAACTACAGGATCGAGTGCCGCCCTTTGATTCTGCGATAGCGATGGCCCTGATCGAACAGGAACTGGGCCAATCCATTGAAGCTTTATTCCAATCCTTTGCGCCGATTCCCTTAGCCTCCGCCAGTCTAGGCCAGGTACACCGGGCCATTCTGCCAACGGGGGAAGACGTGGTGGTTAAGGTACAACGCCCTGGCCTAGAGGAGTGCCTCAATTTAGATTTTGAGGTTTTACACCACTGCTTTCGCTGGGGAAAGCGTTGGTTACCAGGCTTTAAACGGTTGGCCAAAAAATACGAATTTGAGGCCATTTATCACGAATTTTTTACGCTTTTATTTCAGGAAATTGACTATATCCATGAAGGCAAGAATGCCGAGCGTTTTCGCCAAAATTTCCAGGACGAACCCCAAGTTAAAATCCCCAATGTGTACTGGCAATATACAACCCACCGCGTTCTGACGCTAGAGTATCTACCGGGTATTAAAGTCGATGACCGCGAGGCCCTGCTAAAGGCGGGAATTAGTCTCGACTGTGTCATTGAAACGGGCATCTGTGCCTACCTTAAGCAATTGCTGATCGATGGTTTTTTTCAGTCCGATCCCCACCCCGGTAATATGGCCGTGAACGGGCAGGGCGAACTGATCTTTTATGACTTTGGCACCATGGCGGAGGTTAAAATCGTCGCCAAAGATCAAATGATTCAAACCTTTTTTGCCATTCTCCGCAAAGATGCCAACAAAATCCTAGAAACCCTTATTTATATGGGCCTGATTGAACCCGTGCAGGACATGGCCCCCGTTAAGCGCATTATTAACTTCCTTCTGGATAATTTTCGAGATAAACCGGTGGATATCAAGGCCTTTGAACAGGTGAGTGATGAAGTCTATGCCATGTTTCAACAACAACCTTTTCGTCTGCCTCCCCAGATGACTTTTATTTTAAAATCCCTCGCTACTCTAGATGGCCTGGCCCGGGCCCTCGACCCCCAGTATAATTTGATCGCCGCTAGTCAACCCTTCATTCAACGGGTGGCGGGAACCACCCCAGCGCCCTCTCTTCTAGCCATGGTATTGAAGCAAGTTCAAACTTTTCTCGCAGCGAAATTTCAGGGCTCCCCTCGCATGCCTCGCTTGATTCAAGACCTGGAGGAAAAAATTGAGCGGGGCGAATTACAATTTCGGACCCGTTCTCCAGAGGGCGACCGCCTACTCAAGCGCATCCACCTGGCCCTGAAAAGCCTGATCTATGCCTGTCTCACGGGTTTTACGCTTCTTTCTGCGGCTGTTCTTTTGCCAACCATGTATCACCAACTGGCCCTGGTGGGCTTTGGCCTCGCGGGCCTATTTAGTTTATTCCTACTCCGCTCCTTAATTCAATTAGCGATTCAGGAGCGCCTCGACCGTTGGGGGCCGTCCTAGACCAGATCAGGAAAGACGGACTGCACGGCCGAATGGACAAGCCGATGGGCCTGCACATTTACCCCTTTCACGAGGGGACTATCGGAGGGAAGACGCTCCAGGGCCTGCTGGGCCAGTTGCAGGACGTAGGGTAACGTACTATTATTCAACGCCTGGGTGGCCGTCCAGGGAACCGCTCCGGGCATATTGGGAATACCGACGTGAACAACTCCCTCTTCCAGGTAACTGGGTTGACTGTGGGAGGTGACTTTTAGGGTTTCAATACAGCCGCCTTGGTCTACCGCCACGTCAATGATCACGGAACCCGGCCGCATGGTTTTCACCTGGGCCCGAGAAACCAAAATAGGGGCCCGTTTCCCTAGCACCAGCACCGCACCAATCAGGAGATCGGTTTGGGGCAATAGATGATCCAGATGACTCCGGTTGCTATAAAGCAGTTGTACCCGAGAGCCAAACAGGGCCTCCAATTGATTGAGCCGGTCAACATTGATATCCAGAATTGTGACTTGGGCCCCCAGACCCAGGGCCATTTTCGCGGCCTCAGTGCCGACGACTCCACCGCCTAAAATTAAGACCCGGCCCGGTGCCACTCCAGGAATCCCTCCCAGTAAGACCCCCCGGCCCCCCTGTTGTTTTTCCAGATAGCGGGCCCCAAACTGAACGGCCAATCGACCAGCAATCTGGCTCATGGGGCCCAGCAAGGGCAGACGACCATCGGCTAATTCGACGGTTTCGTAAGCCAGGGCTGTCAGACCAGACTGGAGTAAGGCCTCGGTGAGAGGCCGGTCAGCAGCTAGGTGGAGGTAGGTAAATAACCATTTGGGCAGAGTTAACAAGGGATATTCCATCGGCAGGGGTTCTTTAACCTTCACCACGAGTTCCCGTTCCCAGGCGGCTCGGGCCGTACTAACGATGGTGGCTCCGGCCTGGATATATTCGACATCGGCAAAGCCAGAGCCTTGCCCTGCTTGACTTTCCACAAAGACCCCATGGCCCTGTTCAACAAGGGTTCTCACACTACTGGGGGTTAGACCAACGCGAAATTCCTGGTCTTTAATTTCCTTGGGGACGCCAATTTCCATGATCTCTATGCCTTTTATTCCTGGTTGCTTTGCATCTTACTATTCTGACCGCGCCGGCAGGGCCAGCCAAGCCTGGGAAATCAGGCCGCTCAGCCAATCACGTTGCACTGAATCCAGTAGGGGGTCTTCGGCTAAAATTTCCGCCGTGAGGTCTTCTAGGGATTGACCCTGATGTCGGGCCAGGTTGACGACTCCGGCAATGGCCACGGCAATCAATTCTTCATCAATGGGATAGTGACGCAGGGCCAATAATTCTGCCGTGTTGGTGGGAATGGCATAGTGCATGGGAGGAGGTAGAGGCTTGCTTAAGGGAAGGTTTAACGTTAATTAGTAGTAGGGGCAGTTTAACCCAAATGGCCGGCGTTCATTGTCCGTTTTTGCTGACATCTCTACTCTCTCATCCTCCATTCCCATGCAAGAATTCCTCTACTTGGAAGTACCGACCCCCGATACCGGAGCGGTGCTAACTTGGCTCCAGCAAACCTGGTCGGCCCCCGGTCTCAAGCGCCTCACGGCTGATGGCCTCGTCCTCAGTACTGCGGACGGGCAAGGGGAATTATCGATTTTTATTTGGTCTCTGCAACGGACAACCTATCTCAAGGTCTTTCGCTGGGGAAGTCGGCCCTTTCCCCAAGAAACAACCGTGGTCGCCCAGTTGAAACAGGCAATCGAAACGGCTTTTCCGCCCCAGTATCCCGCTTTACCCGACCTAGACCTCAGTCAAGGGGATATTTTTACGGCCCTGGCCCCCTACTACCCCCAAACTGTTCATTTTTTCCAGAAATTTCCCCAGGGAGCCTACGACCTCCAGCGCGTTTATTGGTGGGAAAAACGCTGGCGAGACAATGCCCAAAATCCCCAGCACCCCCCGACGGTTATTGTTGACCACACTCAACAGGCCGCCCCTAATCAGACCCCAGACTACGACTTAATCTATATTGGCGGGGCCCTGGGGGTGATCCACGCCGCCGTCATGGCCCAGCGGGGCTACCGGGTTTTGTTAATTGAACGGATGCCCTTTGGCCGCATGAACCGGGAGTGGAATATTTCCCGCGGGGAGTTTCAGCGATTGATCGATCTCGGCCTGTTTACACCGGAAGAATTCGAGGCCCTGATTGCACGGGAATATCAAGATGGTTTTAATAAATTTTTTGATGCCTATAATCCACCCCACCTCAAAGCAAAAGTGCTCCACACTCCCCGAGTGCTCAATATTGCCTTGAATTCGGCCCAACTCCTGCAACGCTGTGGCGAAAAATTGCGGGCCGCCGGTGGCGACATTTGGGATGAAACGGAGTTTCTGACGGCCGATGTTTACTCGAATGTTGTTACCCTCAGTCTGAAACATTTACCCACCGACACCCCAAAAACCGTCAGTGGTCGCCTCTTAATTGACGCAATGGGGACGGCTTCGCCCATTGCTTGGCAATTGAATGGCCGTCAGGCCTTTAGTAGTGTTTGCCCAACGGTGGGGGCCGTGGTAGAAGGATTGGCCCCAGAAGTCTGGGATGCCACCTACGGCGATGTTCTCAACTCCCATGGTGATATTTCTCGCGGCCGGCAGTTGATCTGGGAACTGTTTCCCGGGGCCGGCGATGAAATGACCATTTACCTGTTCCACTACCACCAAGTCCATCCCCAAAATCCTGGTTCTCTGCTGGAAATGTACGAGGACTTTTTCATGATTCTGCCAGAATATCGACGCTGTGACCCTAAGCAATTGACCTGGAAAAAGGCCACCTTTGGTTATATTCCCGGCCATTTTAGTACTAGCGACCAAGACCGTACCGTGGCCTACGACCGACTGCTGGCCATTGGTGATGCGGCCTCCCTGCAATCCCCCCTGGTTTTTACCGGCTTTGGTTCCTTGGTGCGAAATCTCGGCCGACTTACCGACCTCCTGGATGTGGCCCTGCGTCACGACCTCCTCAAAGCTGACCATTTGAATGGTATCCGGGCCTACCAAAGCAATATTGCCGTCACCTGGCTCTTTTCCAAGGGGATGATGGTGCCCACGGGTAAGACTCTACCGCCCCAGCGGATCAATGCCATGCTCAATACCTTCTTTGGCCTGCTGGCGGATTCCCCACCGGAGGTAGCCGATACCTTTATTAAAGACCGAACCACCTGGGGCCTGTTTACCCGGCTGGCCCTCAAGGCCGCGCGTCAAAATCCCCGCTTGTTGCTCTGGATTTGGCAGATGGCCGGCACGGAAGATCTTCTGCGATGGCTCCTCGTCTATGTTGACTTTAGCCGCGATGCCCTGGCCCAGGGACTGCTGTTCTGGTTACCCCAAGGCTTGAATCGGTCTCGGCCCTGGTTAGAAGCCAAATTTCCTGCTCTCTGGCTCCGACTCCTCAGTTTTCGCTACCGTTTGGCCCTGTGATCCCTCAGTAAAATCCCTCGATCTGGGCCCGTGAAACTCCCTTAAATCCTTGCTAAGCTAGGAGCAAGGGATATTAAGCGTTTATTCGAGAGATTTATTTTGAATAGCGGTCACTAATTATTTTTGTACGAAAAGCCGGGGAGACTAACCAGTGTTACATCTAATCTATATTTTGGCCTTTACCGTGATTGCTTTTTTAGCGGTCAGTAATCTAATTCGCAGTTTGATCACCGTTAGCATGGGCACCCAGCGTACGATGCCCCTCCATCGCGCTAATGCTGCACCGAAAAGTTACCATCCCGAAATGTTTGATGACCGGGGTAATCCCATCAATGAACCCCTGCTGGTCATGCGTTCCGTGAGTGTCGAAGATGCCCGCCAACAATTAGATGCCCTCTACAATGCCTCGCCCAGCGGTACGCTTCCTGAAAAAGAGGAAGAAAGCTAGGCCAAGGCTCAATGAAATATATTTACCTCCACGGTTTTGCCTCCAGTCCCCAATCGGCTAAGGCTCAGTTTTTCCGTCGTCAATTGACGGCTCTTAATCTTTCGCTCCTGACGCCTGATCTGAACCAAGACGACTTCACCCACCTCACCCTCAGTCGTCAAATGGCTCAAGTTGCCCCAGAAATAGAATCCGCGGCATCGGTTACGTTAATGGGGTCGAGTTTAGGGGGCTTAACGGCCGCCTGGCTAGGTGAACAGTATCCTCAAGTGGAGCGGCTTATCCTCTTGGCTCCCGCCTTTGGTTTTCTTCAGCATTGGCTCGCCCAGCTTGGCCCAGAAACGGTCAACACCTGGCAAAGTTCTGGCTATTTACCCGTTTTCCATCCCAGGGCACAAAGGGCCCTCCCCCTGGCCTATGGCTTTGTGACGGATGCTCAACAATACCCCGAAGAAAAGCTCCAGCGATCTATCCCAACCCTGATCTGCCATGGTCGCCAGGATGATGTCATTCCGCTACAGGCCAGTGAAATCTATGCCCAAGCAAGGCCCTGGGTTAGCCTGATTTCTTTGGATAGTGACCATGCCCTCACAGGGGCCCTGGATCAGATCTGGAGCCATGTCCAAACCGCCTGTGGCCTCTAGCTTCTTTACAATCGTTTACAATAGCGGTAAATATTTTCGGGAAATAACCATGCAATTAACCTGGTTTGACAGCAATTCTTGGCTGATAGAAATGGCAGGACAAACCATCCTGCTGGATCCCTGGCTGGTCGGCTCTCTGACCTTTGGTAATTTGCCCTGGTTATTTAAAGGAGAAAAGACGACGCAGTACGATCTCCCTGCCCCTATCGATTTACTTCTGCTCTCCCAGGGCCTGGAAGACCACGCCCACCCACCCACCCTCGCTAGCCTCGATCACCATTTGCCAGTGGTGGGTTCCCCTAATGCTGCTCGTGTTGTTACCGGCCTGGGCTACGACCAAGTAACGGCCCTCCAACCAGGGGAAAGCCTTACCCTGAAGGGACGCTTAGAGATTCGGGCCCTACCGGGTTCCCTTGTCGGGCCTAATTTGATTGAAAATGCCTACTTGTTAACGGATAAAGAAACTGGCCATCGCTTATACTATGAACCTCATGGTTTCCATGCTGCCGAACTGCAAGCCATGGGCCCGGTGGATGTCGTTTTGACCCCTGTCGTGGGGATTCGCCTTCTCGGCCTGGCCCCCGTGCTTAAAGGCCAAGAAACCACCCTAGAGCTATGCCGCTGGTTACAACCCCAGGTCTTGCTTCCCACTTCGGGGGCGGCGGCCATTACTTACGAGGGCCTACTGGCTAAGGTTTTGCGTTTAGAGGGATCCGTTGAGCGGTTCCAACAATTATTACAGGCCAATCATCTAACGACGGAAGTGCTCCTGCCTCAGCCGGGCGTTCCCCTGGCCCTGGCTCTAGATGTGCCTGCTAGAACCGCTATGGCTACCCAGTAGTTTTCCTGGAAGGGAAAAGACAGCAGTCGCCAGGGCCGACTATCCTCCGGGAGATGTTGATAGGCCTGAGCCGATGGATCTAGGATCACCCGGTTTAAGCCACCGCTCAGGCCCTGGCCAATGGTCTTTAAATAGGCTTCCTTCGCTGTCCACAGTTGAAAAAAATACTGGTGCTGTTCTACTTGAGGTAATTGGTAAAGGGCCTGTACCTCGCAGGGAGCAAAGAAGCGTCGGGCCAGGGCCTTTACCTTGGCAACCCTTGGTAAATATTCCAGATCAATGCCAATACCGGGATTCTCCGTCAGGGCAATCACGGCCCAATCCTGAGCATGGCTGAGGTTAAACTGCAGGGCTTGAGGATGGATTTGAGGGTCTAGACCCGGCTTGCCTTTTGGCCCATAACTCAAACAAACTTCTGGGGGAGAACAGCCAAGATGCTGAGCAAGGAGCAAGCGGAGGGTCCCCCGTACCCATCGATAACGTTGGCGTTGCTGAGGTGCGCTCAAGGCCTCGGCCCGTTGCTTTTCCAGGGGAGATAGATAGGTTTCTAGTTGCGCTAATCCCTCAGGATTGAGAGTTTGGGGTAGGGGTAGATACCAGAGGGAAATGGGGGCCAAATCCCTGGGAGTTAGCGAATGCTGATGGAGGCCCAGGGCCGGGAGTGCCTGCAAAATCGCTTGGCTCACGGGCTAGTTGTTGGGACTTCGCCCAATCCCATCGAGGCCGACTTGGAAATCTGTTTTTGATAGCGCTTCAGACCCAAAAAACCAGCGGCAGGCAAACCAAGGATAAAGATAAAACCCACCAGCAGGTAGGGGTTCCAATAGAGGTTGTCCATCACGCCAGCATTTTTTAATAAATAAAGGGCCCACAGGGCGAAGGGGATATGCAATAGACAAGCCGTTGCTAGGCCTGGGTTGTACCAGCGTCGGGTCGCCACGGACAAGACGATATGGACGACGGCTTGAAAGATAAAGAAATAGGGCATCCAGGCCGCGAAGCGCAGGTCTTGGGTCGCCAGCAGACCACAGAGGGGGAGAGGAAGCCAGATATACCCCATATTGATCCAGTAGACCAGGCTTTCATCGAGCATTCCCGTCTCTGGATTTTGTTTATATAGATCGCGGTTGGCAAATTCGACGAACCCGCCGGGAAATAGGTACTCCTCTGTTTCGTGCAACATGTACAAGGGAGCGCACAGGAGCATTGAGTAAAGGACGAGATTGTTGGGGGCCACCAAAACCGTGAGATAGACCAACAGAAAAATAGAGACCACGAGACCGGCCCTCATCCATTCACGGTGGAACCAATGGTAATAACCCAAAAGAGACATCGCGGTTGACATAATCGTTACCTCCGGTCGTTAGTGGTCAATCCCCTTCCCCTGCCCCCCTGAAGGCCTTCGGAACAGGAGCGAAAACGCTTTATGATTGAGGGGAAGAATCTCTATAGTTCTACTCCAATCCAAAATTTAGCCTACGCTTATGTCAATTTTCCGTTCCCTCTTTTCCCTGCTATTGGTCATTGTAGCAACGGTATTAGTGGCTTGCAGTGGCCCCCAAGTCCAGATTCCTACCACCTATTCCCCCGAAAAAATTGCTCAACTGGAGGTCTATGTGACCCCTATTGAGAGTGCCCGCGAGAAAATGGAAACCCTCAAAACTCTGATCTCTGACCAGAATTGGGTGAACATTCGCACCTATATCCATGGCCCTCTGGGGCAACTCCGCCAGGATATGCTGAATTTATCTCGTTCCCTACTGCCCAAAGACCAAGACCAAGCTACAGCCCTGGCTCGGGAAGTGTTTGGCCACCTAGAACGCTTGGATGTTGCCGCCAAAGACCGCAGTTTAACCCAGGCTGGTGTTCAGTATCGGGAGGCCCTAGAGGACTTTGATGCTTTCCTGAATTTAATTCCCAAGGCGAGCTAGTCTGTTAGCCTTCTTCTTTCCCAAGTGACCGTTGCGGCAAGAGTTTGCTTGTCCTTTTGGTCACTTTTTAACTATTGGGGAAGCGACTCGTGTTTTCCGGCGGTGCTTCTCGGTATTGTTGCGGCAGCTTCTCGGGTTCTAGGGCCTCGGGATAGGTGGAAAAAGGCGGCAAAATTTCCTTGATAAACGCTTCAGCGGCTTTAGAACGATAGCGGTTGGGGTTGATAATCACGTAGAGGGTGCGTCGGACTTCCACTTCCCGAATCGGGGCAATGTGTAAGACCTTCATTTCCAGTTCTTTTTCAATAGCGGTGGTAGAGACAAAGGCGGCCCCTAGACCCGCTTGAACGGCATTTTTAATTGCCTCGATAGAATTTAATTCCATCTCAATTTTTAAGCGTTTAGTGTCAATTTCCCCTTGGCTCAATACCTTATCAATCACCTTACGGATGGTGGATTGGGAGTCTAGGCTAATAAACTTGAGCTTATACAGGTCTTCTTTTTGGATGGTTTCTACCTTGGCCAAGGGATGAAAGACCGGCATAATCAGGGCCAACTCATCCTCAGCGTAGGGAATGACCTGGAGGGTATCCTGGAGTTCGCTGGGAACTTCGCCGCCAATGATGGCCAGATCGACTTGACCGTTGGCCACGCCCCAGGAGGTACGGCGAGTGGAATGCACCTGGAGTTGTACCGAAACATCAGGGTATTTTTGGCGAAAGAGGCCGATCATTCGCGGCAGAAGATAGGTTCCTGTGGTTTGCGAGGCCCCCACAATCAGAGTTCCCCCCTGGAGATTTTGCAGGTCTTCGATGGCTCGGCAGGTCTCTTGGCAGAGGGTCAGGATTTTTTCGCCGTAGTTGAGGAGCAGATAGCCCGCTTCCGTAAGCTGGGCTTTGCGGCCGCCCCGGTCAAAAAGGGGCACATTGAGTTGCTTTTCAAGATTTTGAACCTGAAGACTGACCGCTGGTTGGGAAACGTAGAGAGTGTCTGCGGCTCGCTTAAAACTGCCCTCAGCGGCTATGGCCTTGAGAATTCGCAGTTGATCTAACGTGAAGGGAATATCTGACATAGGCTAGCCAGCGGTGGAGGGAAAGATCCTGGAGTTAACAGTGTTACTGTTTTTCCCATTGAAGAGACATTAACACAATCAGGGGGGCAAATTCCTTTAGAATCCAGGAGTTATCCCCATGATCCCGTTAGTTTTTATTTCCATTTTCTGTAACGAACGCGAAACAATATGTTGAACCTGAGCTGGTTGACACCAAGTCATGGCATTATGGCTGCTCTTCTCCTCCTATTTGCCCTAGCTCACAGCGGTTTAGCGGCCCTGCGGCCCTGGGGAGAGGGCCAAATTGGCGCCCGGGCCTATCGGGTTGTCTTTGCCTTGGTTAGCCTTCCTCTAGCAACGGTATTGATCCTTTATTTTTTCAATCATCGCTACGATGGTCTGACCCTCTGGCATCTCCAGGGTTGGACTGGTACCAAAGCCCTTGTCTGGAGCCTATCGGCCCTTTCCTTCTTCTTCCTCTACCCTGCCACTTTTAACCTCCTAGAAATTGCCGCGCTTCAAAAACCCGAAATTCACCTCTACGAAACTGGGATCATTCGCATTTGCCGCCATCCCCAATTTGTCGGCCAGGTTATTTGGTGTGTAGCCCATTGTCTTTGGCTGGGTACAACCTTTACCCTGCTAACATCCCTGGGGTTGATTGCCCACCATGGCTTTGCCATTTGGCACGGGGATCGCCGTTGGTTTCGTAAATATGGTGAGGCCTTTCTCCAGGTCAAGGCCCGCACTTCTATCCTGCCGTTTAAGGCGATTTGGGAGGGCCGACAAACCCTGGTCTGGCAAGAATTTCTAACGCCGGCCTATGCTGGGGTGACAGGATTTATTGTTCTTCTTTGGTGGGGTCATCCTTGGTTAATGCAGATCACTAGTCGGGTGGCTTGGTAGGGCCAGTTGATTCAAGGGTGAAGTATAAAGGCTGAAGATAAGGCCAGATAGAGTTAGCCAACCACTTACCTCGTCAATTTTCCAGGGCTTCCTGGCAGATGATCCCCATTGGTTGTAGCATGGTTGAAACGTTGGCCCCCAGACCGCCCCATGCTGTCCGTTAATGAAAAAACCTTCCCCAGCATCGTTTTAGAGTCTCCCCAGCCAGTTTTAGTCTATTTCTGGGCCCCCTGGTGTGGGCTGTGTCGCTTTGTGAATCCTCTGCTGGGACGACTCCAAGCCGAAGTCGGCGATAGTTTACAGTTAGTGGATGTAAATGCGGATGCTAATTTTCGCCTGGCCAATGCCTATCGCCTCCGGAGTCTTCCCACCCTCCTACTCTTTCACCAGGGCCAGATTATCCAGCGTTTAGAAGATTTCCGCGTCCGGGAAGATTTGCAGAGTATTTGTGAGTTTGTACGTTCTTACTTTATGGCTAGGTCAGCTTAAGCCTAAGTCAGGCCTGGGACAAGTCAAAAACACCATGTAACTGCTCTAGCTCTAGCTCAGCGGCCTTCTGAGCCAAGCAGAGGGGATCAAGGGTCTCTTTTTCCTTGAGGTGGGGAATCACGCCTAACACAGGAATCTGGGTCAAGTGTTCAATCAAGGTCGGATCAGCCCAGGCTTGGAGTTGCTCCTCGGCGTGTTTTTTTCGACAACTTAAAACAATGCCCTTGAGGGGAACCTGACACTGGCGGGCCAGGGCCACGTGGGCAATGATTTGGCCAAGACAGCCTAGCTTGACGGGGGCAACGAGCAGGGTTGGCAAGCGCCATAGGCCAGCAATATCCGCCACCGTTAGTTCCGGGGTAACGGGAGAACCCAGACCGCCGAGGGCCTCCACCAATACGCGGGGATGTTTGGACTGTAACTGGGTCAAAGCCTGCCAGAGAAGGGCTAAATCAACAGTTTTTCCTTCCTGGGCGGCGGCAATGGGCGGGGCCAGGGGAGCCGTAAAGCGTAGGGGGGTCACTAGTTGCCAATGGCCCTGATCGCCAAACAGGGCCTGGTAATGCTCCTCATCCCCGATCCCCGTCTGTAGCAACTTCATTAAGCCGAGGGATTGTTGGGAATGGTACTGGCGCCAGTAGGCCGCCAGGGCTGAAGTTAATACCGTTTTACCGACTTCCGTATCTGTACCCGTAATCAACAGAGTTTGTTGGGAGGGGGAAGCAGAAAAATTGCCCATGGTTTTCCTAGAATCTACGGGCTTCAAGCCCAGGTGAATCGGTTATGATGTCTAGAGAACGATCGCCCGTCAGAATTGTGTTGAATGTCTGATGGAGATCCTACCTGCCATGCATTGAGGGTCAAGTATCTGCCGTGAGCCATCCCGTTACTTTAACACGTCAATCGACACTACCGTCATTGTCGGATAACAACCGTCTCCGTCTCTTTTCTGGATCGGCCAATCCCTCGCTTTCCCAAGAGGTTGCCCGTTATTTGGGGATGGATATTGGCCCCATGCTCCGCAAACGATTTGCCGATGGAGAACTCTATATTCAAATTCAGGAATCCATCCGGGGAGGAGACGTTTATCTGATCCAACCCTGTTGTCACCCGGTCAATGACAACCTGATGGAGTTGTTGATTATGGTTGATGCCTGCCGTCGGGCTTCAGCTCGTCAGATCACGGCGGTGCTTCCCTACTACGGCTATGCTCGGGCAGACCGGAAAACCGCTGGCCGGGAGTCCATTGCTGCTAAATTAGTGGCGAACCTGATCACCAGTGCTGGGGCCCAACGGGTCTTAGCGATGGATCTCCATTCTGCCCAAATTCAAGGCTATTTCGATATTCCCTTCGACCATGTCTACGGTTCTCCCGTCATCATCGATTATCTGCTGAGTAAAAATCTCAGTGATCTCGTGGTCGTTTCCCCCGATGTCGGTGGTGTAGCCAGGGCCAGGGCCTTTGCCAAAAAGCTCAATGAAGCCCCTCTAGCGATTATTGACAAACGTCGTCAATCCCACAACGTAGCCGAAGTGCTCAACCTCATTGGAGATGTGGAGGGTAAAACCGCTGTATTGGTTGATGACATGATAGACACCGCCGGCACAATCCAGGAAGGAGCTCGTTTGTTGCGAGAAAACGGTGCCCGCCAGGTCTATGCCTGTGCTACCCATGCGGTCTTTTCGGAACCGGCTATTAGCCGTCTTTCCAGCGGACTCCTGGAAGAGGTGATTGTCACCAATACGATCCCCATTCCCGATGACCATCATTTTCCCCAACTCACCATTCTTTCCGTGGCCAATTTATTGGGAGAGGCCATCTGGCGCATCCACGACGAAAGTTCCGTCAGTAGTATGTTCCGCTAATCCAGATAATCTAGAGCGGGAGAGACAATGCCGGTTGTAGTCAACCTGGAGCCACCTCTCTCGCCAACATGGGATGGGAGTTATGATGTTTAAAAATTAGCGCTACCTGGAGCGACGTTAGGGCATAGGCATCAGCAACTTCCTAGATTGTTATAAGCCGTTGGCGCCAGACTTCTGGTAGGTTAATCGCTTTTCGGCTCTGGGGATGAATGCAAACATGCTTAAGCTTAGCCCGAGCGACGAGAGTTTCCGGGGCCGCTAGCAAAAAGAGTTGGTAATCGGTCTCGAAGCTGCGCTGGCTGAGATGGGGAACTGTTACCTGAATCAGGAGGGTATCGCCACAGGCTAGGGGGGCCAAAAAATCAATTTCTGCATGGACAATGGGCAGGGCTCCGTCCGGGCTGGTAAGGATGCTGGAGAGGGGCAGGCCAACGGTGGCAAGACTAGCTTCGTAGGCTTCGTGACAAAGGGAAAGGAGAGTGGCGAAATAGACAACTCCCGCACTATCGGTATCGGCCAGATGGAGGGCGCGTTGGTAGGAAAACATGACAAGGGTAAAAAAAGCAGGGGCCTGATTGCAGGGGCGCAAAATCCGGCAAGATAGGGGAAGTTTAATCCCCGTATTGAAATTATTATGCAAAGCCTTTGGAATGACCAGGAAGCGGCCCGCTACGATAGTGACCTGGGCCAACGTGTCTACACCTCCCGACTGCTGGGCCGTGACCCCTCCTTGGTTCTCCACGGTGGCGGCAATACCTCGGTCAAAATTCAAGAAACCAATCTCGTCGGGGAAACGGAAGAAATTTTATACGTGAAAGGCAGTGGCTGGGATCTGGCTACTATTGAGGCGGCTGGTTTTGCCCCTGTGAGGATGTCCCATCTACTCAAACTAGCCCGTTTACCCGCTTTGTCGGATCCGGCAATGGTCAATGAACTGAAAACCCAAGTCACCCAGGCCAAGGCCCCGACCCCCTCGGTGGAGACGATTCTCCATGCCCTCTTACCCTACAAATATGTGGATCACACCCATGCGGATGCAGTGGTGGCCATCACCAATACGGCCCAGGGCCGAGAACGAATTGTTGACATCTACGGTGCCCAGGTGGTGGTGATTCCCTACGTGATGCCAGGCTTTGATCTAGCAAGAATTTGTGCTGAATGCTTTCCCCGGGAGGCCGGGCCCCAAACCATCGGCATGGTCTTGATGAATCACGGTATTTTTTCCTTTGGCCAGACGGCCCGGGAGGCCTACGAACGCATGATTTATCTGGTAGATTTGGCCGAGGCCTATCTCCAGCAAAAACAAGTTTGGGACTTGGCTCCCCCTCTTCCCCGGAATCCCCAGCCTAGTCAGGCCCTGGCCCTGGCTAAATTTCGGGCCGAATTGAGTGCCACGGCGGGTTTTTCCGTCATCCTACAGCGCCACCAGGATGACCGCAGTTGGGCCTTTAGTCAGCGAGGCGACCTGGCCACCGTTAGCCAACAGGGCCCGGCCACCCCCGACCATGTGATCCGCACCAAACGCTTGCCTCTCTTGGGACGGGATATCGAGGCTTATGCGGCGGCCTACCAGGCCTATTTCCAGGCTCAATCGAGTCAATCACCAGTACAAAAAACCGTGCTAGACCCAGCTCCTCGGGTGATCCTCGATCCAGAATGGGGTCTCTGTACCGTCGGCCGCACTGCCAAGGATGCCGTGATTGCCGGGGATATCTATCAGCACACCATGGCAATTATCGAATGGGCAACGGGCCTAGGGGGCTATCAGGCCCTGTCGGCAGCGGAGCTATTTGCGGTGGAGTATTGGGATCTCGAACAAGCGAAATTACAACAAGCCGGTCAGCCGCCAATGTTTCGAGGAGAAGTGGTGCTGATCACCGGAGCTGCCTCGGGCATCGGCAAGGCCTGTGTGGAATCCTTTCTTCAGCGGGGAGCGGCGGTGATTGCCCTCGATATTCAGGCTGGGATAGAGCGCTTACACCAACGCCCGGATTATTACGGCCTGCAGTGCGATTTAACCGATGAAACAGCCTTCCAATTGGCCCTGGAAAAGGCAATTAATCGCTTTGGGGGCCTGGACATGCTAGTGCTGAATGCAGGTATTTTTCCCCCAGCCCGAGCCATTGCCGACTTATCCGGGACGGAATGGCGGCGGGTACTGTCCATCAATCTGGATGCCAATCTGATGTTGTTGCGGGAATGCTATCCTTTTCTGGCCCTGGCCCACAACGGCGGACGGGTGGTGGTCATTGGCTCCAAAAATGTGCCGGCCCCTGGCCCTGGCGTGGCGGCCTATTCCGCTTCCAAGGCGGCCCTCAATCAATTAATCCGGGTGGCGGCCCTGGAATGGAGTCAGCAAGGAATCCGCCTCAATAGCATCCATCCCAATGCGGTGTTTGATACGGGCATTTGGACAGAGGAAGTCATCCAGGCCAGGGCCAAGCACTATGGCCTCAGTGTGGAGCAATACAAAACCAATAATTTGCTCCGGGTTGAAATTAATAGCCGCGATGTGGCAGAGATGGTGGCAGAGATGGCGGGCCCCCGCTTTGCCAAAACAACGGCGGCCCAGATTCCCCTCGATGGCGGCAATGAGCGGGTAATTTAGGGCCCCTAGGTCAAAATTTCTCGGCCCATCAGGCGTTGATGGCGGGCTGTTAACTCTGCTCGCAGTTCCGGCCAAGCCTGGAGTTCACTATCCCTCTGCATCAGGTGTTCAGCGGCCTCCCGAGCCAAAAACAACACCGCTTGATCCTCCGCCAAACTGGCCAGGGCCAAATCCGGCAGGCCCGACTGGCGTGTGCCCAAAACTTCTCCTGGCCCTCGTAGACGCAGATCCATTTCAGCAATGAAAAAGCCATCCTGGGACTGTTCCAACACTGCTAGACGTTGTCGTGAATCGGGGGTTTTGCTATTGGTCATTAAGAGACAGTAGGAGCGATGACTGCCCCGGCCTACCCGCCCCCGGAGTTGATGAAGCTGAGACAGGCCAAAGCGTTCGGCGTTTTCGATGAGCATCACCGTGGCATTGGGAACATCCACCCCTACCTCAATCACCGTGGTGGAGACAATAATTTGGGTTTGCTGTTCCCGAAAGGCCGTCAGGGCCGCATCCTTATCTGCCGCCGCCATGCGGCCATGTAACAGACCTAGACGAAAGTCAGGAAAGACCACTGCCGACAGACGCTGGTATTCCTCCACGGCGGCTTTGACATCTAATTTTTCCGACTCTTCAATCACCGGAAAAATGATATAAACCTGGCGGCCCTGGGCCACCTCTCGACGGATCAGGTCGTAAGCCTGGAGGCGTTCCTTAGACGTCAACACCATGGTGGTAATCGGTTGACGGCCGGGGGGCAGTTCATCAATTTGACTCACTTCCAGATCCCCGTGCAGGGTCAGGGCCAAGGTGCGGGGAATGGGAGTGGCGGTCATGGTTAAGACATGGGGCGTCTGGCCCTTGGCTAAGAGTCTGGCCCGTTGCTGAACGCCAAAGCGGTGTTGCTCATCAATCACCACCAGGCCGAGGCGATTGAAATTAACGGCATCCTGGATCAGGGCGTGGGTGCCAACCAGTAGGGGCAATTCCCCCGTGACCAACTGTTGGTGAATCTGTCGTCGTTTAGCAGTTTTGGTCGAGCCAGTGAGCAGTTCGACAGGCAGATAGAGAAGATTAAACCAGCCCACTAATTTACGGTAATGCTGTTCCGCCAACACTTCCGTCGGGGCCATCAGGGCCGCTTGATAGCCCGATTGAATCGCCGCGAGGATGGCAAAGACCCCCACCACGGTTTTTCCTGACCCTACATCTCCTTGTACTAGGCGATTCATGGGGGCCGGGGCTGTTAAATCCTGGAGAATCTCCTGCACCACCCGCTGTTGGGCCTGGGTTAACTGGAAAGGCAAAATCCCATGGAAGCGTTCCATCAACTCACCCTGGGGCGTTAGCACGACACTCTGTTCCGTCTGCTTTTGCTGGTAACGACGATGCAAAAAGCCCAATTGCAGGTAGAAAAATTCATCGAAAATCAGCCGCCGCCGGGCCGGTTCTAAATCCTCTCGGTTTTCAGGAAAGTGGATATTGGCAATGGCCGTGGGCAGATCAATCAGTTCGTATTTTTCTTGCAGTTCCGAGGGTAGGGGGTCGGTCAGTTGAGGCAAGGCCCCAAGACAAGTTAACACCGTCCAGCGCACCATGTCCGCCGTTACGCCTTCCGTGAGGGGGTAAACCGGTAGAACGCGGCCCACCTTGAGGGATTCAATGGGGGCATTACTGCTATCTAGGATTTCAATTTCTGGGGTATCGAGGGTAAGGCCATATTTATTGGCTTTGACCAGGCCAGAAGCCGCAATCACGACTCCCGGCGCGTAGAGCTTTTTCATGCGCTCCTGCCAGCCTTTATTGGCAAAGCGTTGCCCCGCATAGAAACGATTCAATTTAATGCGGCCCGTGGCATCCCGAATTTGGACTTCAAAGATATTCAGGTTTCTATTTTTAGGACTGGTAAAACAATTACTGCGAATTACCCGGCCGATCAGGGTAACAGTTTCGCCAGGAACGAGATCCACAATGGCTACCTGTTTGGCGTAGTCGATGTGGTCACGGGGAAAGTAAAACAACACGTCCCGCACGGTTCTCAGGCCGAGTAGGGCCAATAATTTAGCGCGATGCTGGCCAATTTCCTTCACCTGGATCAGAGGCGTGGTTAGAGCCAGGTCATAAACCGCCGGGGCCTGGAGGGCCAATGTTTTAGTCGGGGGCGGGGCGGGAGCTTCTAGGGTTTGTCGCAGGTCTTGTAAAAAACGACGAGTCTGGGCTACCAGGCTTTGGCGATGGGCCAGACTGAGGTGGGGATACTGCTGAAAACGTTGAAACAAGTCTTGCCAGCGTTGACAGGCCTCCGTTGGCGCTTCGGGGGGAGGGCCAACCTGGAGACTTAGAACTAAAAATTCACTAAAACGATGGCGATGGCCCTGGAGGTCGAGAAAACCCCGCTCAGCCTCAAGGGCCAGAGCCTTTTGCAGGCGGAGCCAATCGGGGGAAGCAAGGTCAGTCACGGAAGCGTCCTAGGGCGGAGAAGAGGGCCAAACCCAGTATAAATCCTGGTCTTAGAGAAAGGGGGGACGTTCGGCTTGGGTACGTTGGAGATACTGATACAGCACCGCCCAGTCCTCTTGCTGGAGCCATTGCACCACTTGGTCTAAGGCTTGACGATAGACCGTCAGGGACTGGAGTAAGGCCGTCCGATTAAACTGCGCCATCATCAGGCCCAGTTCTGGATTACCGCCCCCGACTCGACTGGTATCCCGAAAACCCGAACTGGCTAAGGTTTGGGCCAGGGCCAAGATCTGGGGGTCGGCTTCTTGCCCACAGGTGGCAATTAAACTCGCACTGACCATCACTGGCAGATGGGAAATCCAGGCAACGGCTTGGTCATGGGCCTCGGGAGAGCAAATATGCACCTGGGCCTGTAGGTCATTCACTAAATTAATTAGAGTGTCGAGGTCGGCGGCCAGGGTCTGCTCCGTGGGGGTGAGAACGTAGGGCGCACCGACGAATAAACCACGTTCGGCCGCTTCGATGCCCTGCTCGGCAGTACCAGCCATGGGATGCCCACCAATAAACCGGGGCCAATGGTCTTGACAGGGCAGAACGATGGCCGTTTTAACCGAACCCACATCCGTCACTAACGCCTGGGGAGAGAGGTGGGGCGTTAAGGCCTGGAGGACGGGGAAAATCTGGGCAATGGGGGGGCAGAGGACAATCACGTCCGCCGAAGCCAAAAGTCCTAAATCCTGGGAGGCCTGGTCTACGGCCCCGCGTTCTATAGCTCGCTGACAGGTACTAGTTTGGCGAGATACGCCTAAAACTTGATGGCCCTGAGCCCGCCAATCAAGGCCGAGGGAACCGCCAATTAAGCCTAAACCAACAATACCAATGATCATTTCTAACCCTGACAGGGATTAACTTTGGCTTCCTAACCTGTAACGTCTTTTTACAGCCGGCCATTCTCAGACGATCAGGGCCTTGAAGGTGTCTGATAATATGGGCAGAAGCAAAAGAGTGACCTATTCTTAAGGCAACGATTTGCTATTGTTGTTCAATCTTAACAGAAGGACTTGTGGAAGATGGAATCTAATGTTGAACAGAAAACGGTTTCCCCTGGCGTAAAAACCGACAAGGGCCCGTTGGCGATGGGAGGTAAATCTCCAATCACCGACCAAGCTTGGCAAGAATGGTTACAGCCGGTTTGGGAAACCCTGGGTAAAGTCCCTGAATACACAGGCCAGTTCTTTGCCGATAATAAACAACCCCTTATTTCTTTAGGCATTATTCTTTTAGGTATCGTTAGTGTGAAAATTTTGGTTGCCATCCTGGCGGCAATCGATGATATTCCACTCTTAGCACCCATGCTCCAGCTCATTGGCTTAGGCTACAGTGCTTGGTTCGTTTGGCGTTATCTTTGGAAAGCCTCCAATCGTCAGGAGCTGCTTTCTGAATTTGAGGCCCTTAAAAATCAAATTTTTGGCAGTTAGTATTGTCTGTGCTGTTTCTTAGCCTCCGGCTTGCTGAGTCGGGGGCTTTTTCCTGAGCTGGCGACCGTCTCCCCTTGAATTTTCAGACATCCCAGGCGTAAGATCGCAGTGTTCTTGTGCTTTCCAAACTTTATTGAGTGATTACGAGGCATTATGGCTTTAGCAATCGGCACGGTTGCCCCCAACTTTACGACCCTCGATGATGCAGGGAATAGCATCTCCCTCTCGGATTTTTTGGGCAAAACTGTTGTTCTCTACTTCTACCCCAAGGATGACACTCCTGGTTGTACCAAAGAGGCCCAGAGCTTTCGGGATAATTTTGCTGAATATCAAAGCAAAGAAATGGTGGTGCTCGGCGTGAGTCAAGATGATCAAGTGTCCCACCAACAATTCAAAGAAAAATATGGCTTGCCCTTCCAACTCCTGGTGGATACGGATGGGGCTATTACCCGCGCCTACGATGTCGATGGCGGCGGCTACTCTAAACGGGTAACCTATATCATCGATAGCACCGGCAAAATTACCTACGTCGATGACAAGGTTAACACTGGCACCCATGCTCAGGATCTGCTCGGAGTCGTCGGCTAGCTAGGCGATTGCTCACAAAGTTTATACCGGCAAGTCCCCCAGTATTGGGGGATTTGGGGGCCCACATAGACTTTTCAAACATCCTCTTACCCGGATTGCCCATTTAGCATCCAAGCCAAGGATGAAATTAATATCTCTACTCACCGTTTTGATCCTGGGTTGGGGTCTTTTTCCTAGTACAGTGGTAGCGGAGTCATTGGCAGTTATTCTGGCTACGGGCCACCTACGCATTGGCGTTAAGGATAATCTACCGCCCCTGGGATTCCGGGATAGTCAGGGCCAACTTCAAGGTCTAGAAATTGATCTGGCCCGCAAACTTACTCAAGAATTACTGGGTCTGGACGCTCAAGTCGAACTGATTCCCCTCCTCAACCAAGAGCGTCTGCCGGCCCTGCTGGAGGGGAAGGTTGATCTGGTCATTGCCCAAATGGGAGCCACTCCCAACCGAGCCCGTTTGGTTACGTTTAGCCCTTACTACTATTTAGATGGCACGGGCCTGCTGATGAAAACATCAACCCACGTCTCTGCTATCGCTCCTAGCAAAATTGCGGTCTTGCAGGGGTCTAGTGCTATTGCCGTTCTTCAGGCCTGGCGTCCTCAGGCCGAACTCATCGGTGTTGCTTCTTACCAAGCGGCCCTGACCTTATTGGAAAAAAATCAAGTAGATGCCATCGCGGCGGATAACACTGTCTTGGCAGGCCTGCATCAAACCCTTCCTGGTTATCAGTATCTCCCATTGCGATTGTCGGGAGAGCCCCTCGCGATTGCCATGCCCAAAGGTCTACAGTACCAAGACCTCCACCAGCGGATTTATCAAATTCTAGAACGGCTTCAGGAATCAGGGTGGTTAGCTGAGCGGATTCAATATTGGGGATTGCCCCACTTTTAAGGCCTAAAGCCTCAGCGCTCCCTTGCCGACGGCCGCCTTAGGGTAAAATTTTAAGTTGGCGATTGGCCCTTAAACTAAGCGCGGCTCCATGGTGGTGCATTAGGACTTTTAGTGCAGTGGATTTAATTCAGACCTTCCAAACTCGCAACCCGATTATTGGCGTTGTTCATTTACTCCCCTTGCCCACCTCTGCTCGTTGGGGAGGGAGCCTTAAGGCCGTGATTGAACGGGCCGAGCAGGAGGCAACGGCCCTTGCCGCTGGTGGCGTAGACGGTATTATTGTGGAAAATTTTTTTGATGCGCCTTTCACCAAGGGCCAGGTCAACCCAGCGGTGGTGAGTGCCATGACCTTGATCGTGGACCGGATTATGAACCTCGTCGTGGTTCCAGTTGGGATTAATCTCCTCCGTAATGATGCCACTAGTGCCATTGCCGTAGCGGCTTGTGTTGGGGCCCAATTCATTCGAGTCAATGTTTTAACGGGGATCATGGCCACAGACCAAGGGTTAATTGAGGGCCAGGCCCACGAACTGCTCCGTTTTCGCCGGGAACTAGGATCGGAGGTCGCTATTTTGGCGGATGTGCTGGTTAAACATGCCCGCCCCCTGGGAACGCCCAACCTCACTACCGCCGTGCAAGACACTATTGAACGGGGCCTAGCGGATGGCGTGATTCTTTCCGGCTGGGCCACGGGGAGTCCTCCTAGCCTAGAGGATTTGGAATTGGCCAAGGCCGCCGCCAAGGAAACGCCGGTTTTTATCGGTAGCGGGGCCAACTGGGACAATATTGGTCAACTGATGCAGGCCGCTGATGGGGCGATCGTCGCCAGTTCCCTCAAACGCAATGGGCAAATTAATGAACCCATTGACCCGATTCGAGTAGCTCAGTTTGTAGAGGCCCTGCGAGAAGCGACCCAGTTCAAACCTGGGCCCAATTCAACCTTGACCCCAGATTCTGCTAAAAGCCGGATTTTTTAAGATCTTGGAAACGATTTCCAAGACCTTCCCCTTGGTTTATCCCCATTAAAGAGACCGTATTTGGTATCTAAAGATACATTTTTGCAGAAAACAACTCTCTAGGATGGAGGACTTGGAGCGATATAAATCTTTTCCTAATTGCATAAGGAGTTACGATGTCTAAAACACCCCAAGATGTTTTACAGTGGATCAAAGATGAGCAGATCAAGATTATTGACTTAAAGTTTATTGATACGCCTGGTATTTGGCAGCATTGTTCCTTTTATTACAACCAGTTAGATGAAAGTTCTTTCGTAGATGGGGTTCCCTTCGATGGCTCCAGTATTCGGGGCTGGAAGGCGATCAATGAATCTGATATGTGTATGGTGCCCGATCCCAACACCGCCGTCATCGATCCCTTCTGTAAAGAGCCGACCTTGAGCATGATTTGCAGTATTAAGGAGCCTCGTACCGGTGAATGGTACAACCGGGATCCTCGCACGATTGCTGCTAAAGCGGCTGAATATCTCCGTAGTACAGGCATTGCCGACACGGTTTACTTTGGCCCTGAAGCTGAATTTTTCCTCTTCGATGACGTTCGCTTCGACCAAACGGAAAACTCCAGCTACTATTATGCCGACAGCATAGAAGGTCGTTGGAACACTGGCAAAGTCGAAGAAGGCGGCAACCTTGGCTACAAACCCGGCTACAAACAAGGATATTTTCCCGTTGCGCCGACCGATACAGCTCAGGACATCCGGACGGAAATGTTGCTGACGATGGCGGCCTTTGGAGTTCCCATCGAAAAGCATCACCATGAAGTGGCTACGGGCGGTCAAAACGAACTGGGCATCAAATTTGACAAACTGGTCAACTCCGCTGACAACTTGATGGTCTACAAGTACGTCATCAAAAATGTTGCTAAAAAATATGGCAAAACTGTCACGTTTATGCCCAAGCCGATCTTTAACGACAATGGTTCAGGGATGCACGTTCACCAATCTCTTTGGAAAGATGGTCAACCCCTCTTTGCCGGTGATAAGTATGCCGGTTTTAGCCAAATGGGTCTTTGGTACATCGGTGGTATCCTCAAGCACGCTCCCGCCCTGTTGGCCTTCACGAACCCCACCACCAATTCCTACAAGCGCCTCGTCCCTGGTTTCGAGGCTCCGGTGAACCTGGCCTACTCCCAAGGTAACCGCTCAGCTTCTGTGCGGATTCCCCTCTCCGGTGGCAACCCCAAAGCAAAGCGTCTGGAATTCCGTTGTCCTGATGCAACTTCTAATCCTTACCTAGCCTTTGCCGCTATGCTCTGTGCCGGTATTGATGGCATTAAAAACCAGATTGATCCCGGCGAACCTCTAGACGTTGATATCTACGACCTCAGCCCGGAAGAATTGGCCAAGGTTCCTTCGACTCCTGGTTCTTTGGAAGCCGCCCTGGAGGCCCTGGAAAAAGACCACGGCTTCTTGAGCGATACTGGCGTGTTTACTACCGATTTCATTGAAAGCTGGATTGAGTACAAACTCGATAATGAGGTGAATCCGATGCGTCTGCGTCCTCACCCCTACGAGTTTATGCTTTATTATGATTGCTAAGGTTTCGGCCCTGTCAGTCAGTTTTAACCACTCCTCCGGGGGTGGTTTTTTGTAGCCCAAAAAGTAAAAGAGCAGACAATCTACTCTTTTAGGATCTTATTCATGAGCTGATGAATCCTGTCGCGATTCTAGCTAAGGGAGGCATGGCTCCGGTCATAAGTGGTACAAAAGCTCGAATGGGGTTTTCCTTGAATGGTACTCCAATAATTTTCTTCAACTTCAACACCAATTTCTGCCGCCGCCCGATTGAGCATCGATTGCTGACGGTTTTTAATCATTTGATGGTGGCGCATCATTAAGGCCCGTGCTTGTTGTTGAGTAGACATTTCTTCTATCCTCCGATTGATTTTCGGTCGCTACGATTGCATTTGTTTTACCCTTGATATTATTTATAGCATAAAATTCTGTAGCAAAAATTACAAAATCGCTATTTTTACAAATCTTTACATATAGAATTGGTTAAAAAGGCCAAAATCGCTTCTGTAGTCTGCTGAGGTTTTTCGAGGTGAGGAACGTGGCCACAGTCATCTAGCCAAACCAAGCGACTATGGGGTAATTGCCGCTGGAATTGCTCGGCGCCTCGAGTCCCCAGGATGCGGTCTTGACGACCCCAGAGCAGGAGAACCTCCTGTTGAATCCTGGCTAATTGGGACGCAAAGGAACCGTAGCCGCCACTCTTGGTAAAATTGATCAGACTGTCGCTCCAATAGGTGCAGGTGAGGTGGAGGGCCGCACAGGCCTGGGCATCGTCACTTGCGAAATGTTTGTCATAGTAAGCGGCTTTGCTGATGTTTTGGCGCACTTGGGGGTTGGCTAAAAAGCGGGTGGCCCAGCGGTCGAGGGGAGGGAACATCCAACGACTAGTGGCTGGGGGATTGGTGAGGCCGGCGCTGTCTACCAAAACCAGTTTTTGCACAAGGTCAGGATAGCTGAGACAGAAGTCCAGGGCAGCAGCCCCTCCCATGGACACCCCGACTAAGACTGCGGGTGTTCTCACAAGAACCTGCCAGGCTTGCCAAAGATGGGCCTTGATCGTCTCGCTGGAAATGGGGACATCAGAAAAACGTTGGTTAAAACCAAAGCCCAGCAAATCAATAGCTAAGACACGACAATGGGGAACTAACTCAGGGATAAGACGCCGAAACTCTAGCAGGGAGCTATCAAAACCATGGAGAAGTACGAGGGTTGTTGGCCCCTGGCCCTGTTCCAGATAGGTGGTGGTGATGGGAATGGAAGTGAGGTCAGGCACCCTCAGCTCGCAGGTTTGAATCTGCTGGAGACAGGCCAAGGAGGTGGCTTCAGTAATCGTTGCAGGAGGGGTTAACCAAGGATGGCGTTGGCGATTAATTTGATCCATACCATCAATTATTACTGAGAAATGGAAGCTTAAACCCTTGCCTGGTTACAAGGTTAGCCCACTTGATAGGCTGCCCTAAGTCCAGCCTTCACCTCTAACCAGTCTTCTCTGAACTATTGATTTTTACCGTATGTTTAACAATAAAATTCACTTCGATCCAGTCTGATTTCCCCGTGGGAGGGCACCCAGGCCACCCAGGTATTGACGGACTCTTGGCATAGTAACTTCGCCTCGTCGCTAGCATATTCACTGGGCAGGGCCAATAACTTCACCCAAGTATCACGGGTGTAGGTCATGTGGCACACTGGAGTCCAGGGAGCGGAAACTCCTTGGTTGGTCATCATGTCCAGTTGTAGCGGCATATTAATGGTTCTCCATTTCCAACAAAGGTGATGAAGCGACTTCCCAAGTCAATCCCTTGGAAAAGCATCGCCAATTTCTGTATCCATTTTTACTAAAAATGGATTTGTTTTTATCAATTTTTTCAATAAGTTCACAAATCTTGACTAATACGATGAGGTTCTCCCCATGGTGCTCTCTAGCGAACAGGTCAAGGCCAAGGCCCTGGATATCGGTTTTCATCTGGTAGGTATTGCCAGCGCAGAGGCGGAACAGCAGGATGGCCTCGGCGCACACCTCCAGGCCTGGTTAGCCCTAGGCTACCAAGCGGATATGGCCTGGATGGCCAATCCCCGGCGACAGTCGCTCAAGGCCCTCATGCCCGAAGCTCGTTCGGTGATTGCCTTGGCCCTGAACTACTACACCCCCCACCAACGCCCAACGGGGCCAGAGTTCGGCAAAATTGCCCGCTATGGCTGGGGACGAGATTACCATAAGGTGATGACTAAACGCCTCAAAATCTTGGCCCACTGGTTAGAGTCCCAAGTTCCTGGTACCCAAACTCGCTACTACGTCGATACCGGCCCCATTTCTGACAAGGCCTGGGCCCAGCGAGCTGGCCTGGGATGGATTGCCAAAAATGGTAATTTAATCACGCGACAGTACGGAAGTTGGGTTTTTCTTGGAGAAATTGTCACTGATTTGGCCCTAGAACCGGATATTCCCCATACTCAACACTGCGGTACTTGTCGCCGTTGTCTAGAGGCCTGTCCGACCCAGGCTATACCACAACCTTTTTGGGTCGATGCCCGTCGCTGTATTGCCTACCATACCATTGAAAATCGAGCAGAACACCTCCCTCCAGCAGTGCAGGAAAACCTCCAGGGTTGGGTTGCTGGCTGTGATGTTTGCCAAGATGTATGCCCCTGGAATGAACGCTTTGCCCAAGAGACAACGATTGAAGACTTCCAGCCCTATCCCGAACAAGTGGCCCCCCGATTACAGGCCCTGGCCAATCTTTCCGATGAAGACTGGCAAATGCGCTTTCCGTCCTCTGCTTTACGACGCATTAAACCTGCCATGTGGCGACGTAATGCCCGTGCTAATCTGGAAAGAAGTCCGAGTCAGAAAGTCATCCCTCCAACCAATGACCATTAAAGCGGTTCTCTTCGATTTTGATGGCACCATCGCCGATACCCACGATGCCCTCCTAGAGATCGTTAATGACTTAGCGGATGAATTTGGTTATTCACCCATTGATGCAGTACAGCTTGAGTTTTTGAAAAATTTAGGCTCCATGGAAGTTGTTAAATATTCTCAAATTTCTCCCTTCAAAATTCCCTTTATTCTCAAACGCCTAAAGAAAGAACTCGCGAAAAAAATTGCACGTCTTAAACCCTACCAAAATATTGATGCTGTTTTGCATCAACTCAAACAGCAAGGCTATTTAGTCGGCATTGTTACCTCTAATCTCAAAGAGAATGTCTTGACTTTTTTGAGAAAAAATGACCTAGAAAAAACCTTTGATATCATCCATTCTGGAACAACTATTTTTGGTAAAAATAAGATGATTAATCGAGTCCTACGAGAACATCACCTTAAAGCGGAAGAAGTGATTTACGTTGGTGATGAAACCAGAGACATCATTGCCGCTAACAAAAGCCATATTTTAATGATTTCTGTGGCCTGGGGCTTTAATTCTCCCTCCGTTCTCGCCAAGTATCATCCTGATTTTCTAGTCCATTGTCCCCAGGAATTGCTAGAGGTCATTACGCGTCTAGACCCCATCCCCTCCCTAAAAAAGTAAAGGAGAAACCTCTGGATCTAGAGTTGGTTCTGGGGGAAAGTTGTCCACGGGTTGGGGGGCCGGTTTTATCGATGAAGCCCCGGTAGATGGTGCTGGAATGACGGGCACGGTCAGGGTTGGTTCAGGCGGAAAATTATCTCGGGGAGGTTGGGGCGAAACGACGGTGGGCCGAGGAGACTTAGTCGTCACTGGATTTTTGGGGGCTTGGGGAGATCTAGGGGCCGGCGTTGAGGACTTGTCCGTTGCTGAACTAGGGGCTAGGGGAATTGGGGGCAATTGGGGCACAAATTTTTGGGCAAGACTGCGGGGGGCCGGCGAACGAAAGAGGGCCTGGAATTGAGACAAACGCGACTGTTTATCCTCAGGAGCAATTTCCCAGAGGGTTTTGTAGTAAAAAAAGGCAATGCCCAGGCCTTGGTTCATGGCGGCCCTGACCTTTTCTGCCACCAATGCCATCGGGACTTGCTTGGTTTTCAGACCGGTCAAAACCCCGACGGCTGTGGGGACTCGCAATTTCGCTTCCTGGAATTCTGGCCGCTGTAGAGGCTCAATAAAACTGGCTAATTGAGTACGATAGACCTGGACAATGACCTCATCCACCAGGCCCTTTCTGACCCAATCCAACCAATCCTGAAGATAGGTTTGGTAGGCCAGATTATAGGTTGCTGGAGAGAGGGAAAATAGGATCTGGGGTTTACGAGCCTTGATCGCCTGATTGAGCTGGGCAATAAAGGCGGTCAATTTATCAGCTCGCCAGCGGATCCAAGCCGGATCCTTCGGGTTACTGGGCGGGGCCGTTTTCATTTCTTGCTGGTAGAGGGCCACCGTATAGGGATCGTAACCGAACTGATTGGGGAGGGCCGTATGATCATCAAACTGAATGCCATCCACATCGTATTGGGTCACCACCTCTAGCACTAGGTCGGTAATAAATTTTTGTACCTGGGGATGGAAAGGATTCATCCACATCACTTCCCCCGCCGCCGTCACCGAGGTTTTGCTGCCGTCCTGGCGTTGGGTAAACCATTGGGGGTGCTTTCTCACCAGCTCCGAAAACGGCGGAGCCATAAAACCAAATTCAAACCAGGGCAAAACTAAGAGGCCTTGGCGGTGAGCCCGTTGGATCAGATCAGCGAGGACATCCTGGCCCTGGTCTCCTCGGGGGCTAAAGGGCTGGAGGCCTTCCCGTTTAGCAATAGCACTTTCGTAGAGGATATAGCCTGAATTCCATACCACGGGATAGAGGGTATTGAAGTTGAGGCGAGCCAGTTGATTAATCGATTCCTGAGTACGGCCCTGATCCATAAAATGAATCGTATCGTTATTCGTAATCCAGACCCCCCGGATGGCGGGATAGGCCGATTGACTCAGGCCGGGTTGGTAACCCTGAAGGAACAGGATCAGCCCCAGGGTAAGGGGTAGAAGCAGAAGAGTCCATCGCTTTAGCAGGGTTTTATAGTGACGAAAGCTAGCCATGGTCTCGGCCTAACACAGGAATTCGACACCTTATAGTAACGGATTTTACGATGGCCCTCCTAGGGTTAGTTTTCTAGCGTTTCTGGTTCTGGGGTGGAGTGACCATGGAAGCGGATGCCCAGGAAAACATCGTAGAGAAAACTCCAAAAATTTTTGCCCTCTAGTAGGCCCAGGGACTGGTCACAGCCCTTTTCATCGAGCAGAGCCTTGGTGGCATAGTAGGTGGGTTGGTAGTGATACCAAGGAATAGAGGGCCAAAGGTGGTGGATGAGGTGATAATTTTGGCCCAGGATGAGTAGATTGAGAATGGGACTGGGATAAACCCGCGCATTCTTCCAACGGTTCCGTTCCTGGAAGGGCCGATGGGGCAGGTAGTCGAAAAAAAGGCCCAGGGCAACCCCCACGATCAGAGCTGGCACAAACCAAAAATTCATCACGAACCCAATAAAGCCGTAGTGAATACCTAGAAAAACAATGGTAAACAGGACTAAACGGCTCAGGAACCATTCCAACAGCTCAAACTTGCGCCAGAGTTTCCGCTTGAAGAAGAAAATTTCGTGGTAAAAAAAACGAGCAGCAATCAACCAAAGTGGCCCACCCGTGGAGACAAAGTGGTCAGGATCATTTTCCGGGTCATTGACGTGGGCATGGTGCTGTAAATGAACCCGAGTAAAAACGGGAAAGGCAAACCCCAGCATGAGGGCACTGCCATGGCCCAGGACGGCATTGAGGAAACGATTGCTGTGGGCGGCATTGTGGGAGGCATCATGGATTACCGTTCCCGACAGGTGCAGGGCCAAAACACTGGCACAAAAGCAGAGCCAATCCGGGAGTTTCCACTGCCAATAGCCCAGAATGGAAATTAAAATAAGAGTAATCGCCGCCAGGAACATGAGCACGTTGGGGTTAAAGCCACCGTCTGCTTTGAGAAATTCCTTGGGAACAGCTTGCAGCGTTGTCGTCGCCTGCATTACCGTGACTGACTCCTATGGCTTGCAAAACATATCTCTGGCTAGTTTATAGTATTGGGGAAATTTAGTGAAGATTTGTTACCAGCTTTCTGAGAAAGCGGCATGGGATTAGAGGCCATGGCTCTGCTTGTCATTATGATCCATGGCAGAGGACAGGGCGCAAAGGAGAGACAATGGGAGAGATTAACCTACAACGATCAACCTACTGCGGGGCTGACTTAGATTAGCTGACGGTGGTAGCAATGCAAGGGCCAGCGTTGGCCTAAAAAAACAAATAAGGAACTGGGAGCTGACGGTCTGCCCAATCCCCGCTGTAAATTCTAGGCCTTACGAGAGTAGTACTCAACCACGAGGAGTTCGTTGATCTGTAGGGCAACCCACTCCCGCTCGATCACACTATTGACTTTACCGACCATTGCATTTTTGTCAAATTCAAGGTGGGCCGGTAAGTTGGATAAACCCGGAAATTCCATGTTGGTTTGAACCAACTGACGGGAACGATCACGGTCTTTGACGCCGATAACATCCCCAGGACGGCACTGGTAGCTAGGAATATCCACCACGCGGCCATTGACGGTGATATGACCATGGTTAACCAATTGACGTGCGGCAGGAATGGTGCCGGCCATCTGTAACCGGAACACAGTGTTATCCAGGCGCATTTCTAGGAGTTCTAGGAGGGCTTGACCAGTAGAACCTGTGGCTCGCCGGGCCTTTTTCACATAGCGAACCAGTTGTTTTTCGGTAATACCGTAGTTGAGGCGGAGTTTTTGCTTTTCTTCTAGACGGATAGCATATTCAGACCGTTTTTTCCGGTTTTGACCGTGCTGACCGGGGGCGTAGGCACGACGGGGAGATTTCCGGCTCAGGCCAGGGAGTTCTCCAAGGCGGCGAACGATCCGCAGACGGGGTCCTCTATAACGAGACATATTGGATGTTATCTCCTGATAATTTTTGTGATCCCAAAACTATCATTATACGCTATTCGCCCAGATAGGCCTCTAGAACTCGGGGATTTTGCTGAATTTCCGCCGGTGACCCGTTGGCCAGATTTGAACCTTCAGCCATAACCCAGACTTGGTGACACAGGGACATAATCACATCCATATTGTGCTCAATAATTAAAAAGGAAATTCCCTGCCGATTCCACTGGAGAATGTGCTCACAAATTTGACCAATTAAAGTGGGGTTAACCCCGGCCGCAGGTTCATCGAGCAAAATAAGTTTGGGATGGGTCATCAGGGCCCGGGCCATTTCTAGGAGCTTGCGTTGCCCGCCGGAAAGCGCCCCGGCATAGTCCTGGGCCTTGGCGGCTAGGCCAACGGATTCCAATAATTCCATAGCCCGCTCGCGATTATGCTTTTCCTCCTGTCGAATCTGACCCTGCTGGGCCCAGAGTTTGAGAAAATGTTCACCGGTTTGGCCTTGGGTCGCCAGAAGCATGTTATCGAGTACCGTTAAGCGAGATAGCACCCGTGCAACTTGAAAGGTGCGGACGCAACCCTGCCGGGCAATGCGGTGGGGCGGTAGGCCGTGGATCGCTTCTCCATCCAGCAAAACCCGCCCCTGATCAGGTTTGATGAAATTAGAGAGCAAATTGAAAAGGGTCGTTTTACCCGCACCGTTGGGGCCAATCAGGCCAGTAATACTCCCTCGCTGAACGATGATATCAGCGTGGTTAACTGCTTTGAGACCGCCAAAATTCTTACAGAGACCTTGGGCCAACAACAGGGTAGGGTCGGGGGCAGACATAGGCGGCAAGGGAGGGGATGATAATGACGAGGCAGAAGCCGTTGTAGAGACCAGTTTGGCCCAAAAGACGACACTCATTCTAATTGATTTTGCCTAGGCCGGGAACAGCGGCGTACTCGACTGCCGAAAAACCCCAGAATTGAGCCAAGATTGACCTCTGTTCCGGGCTAAGATGGTAAACTTGCCTAAGTAGCTTGGCTTGAGGGCAATATTGACATGAAAGCCATGATTTTGGCTGCGGGAAAAGGAACTCGGGTACGACCGATTACCCACACCATTCCCAAACCCATGATCCCAATTTTGCAGAAACCGGTGATGGAGTTTCTGTTGGAACTTCTGCGCCAGCATGGCTTTGATCAAATTATGGTCAACGTCAGTCATCTCGCCGAAGAAATTGAGAGCTATTTTCGCGACGGCCAACGCTTTGGCGTACAAATCGCCTATTCTTTTGAGGGTAATATTGTCGATGGCAATTTAGTTGGCCAGGCCCTGGGCTCTGCCGGTGGTTTAAAACGTATTCAAGAATTTAATCCTTTCTTTGACGAAACCTTTGTCGTGCTGTGTGGCGATGCGCTGATTGACCTCGACCTCACCGCTGCTGTCCAGTTTCACCGCGAGAAAAAGGCCCTGGCCACCATTGTCACCAAATCCGTCCCTAAGGAAATTGTCTCCAGTTATGGGGTGGTGGTGACGGATGCCGATGGACGCATCCAGGCCTTCCAGGAGAAACCCCCCGTGGAGGAGGCCCTCAGTACCCAGATCAATACAGGGATCTACATTTTTGAGCCGGAAATCATTGACTATATTCCTCCCAACCAGCAATACGATCTAGGCGGCGACCTGTTTCCCCAGTTGGTGGCCAAAGGACTGCCCTTCTACGCCGTGGATATGGACTTTGAATGGGTAGATATTGGCAAAGTCCCCGACTACTGGCACGCGATCCGGGGGGTACTACGACGGGAAATTAAAAATGTGGCTATTCCGGGTACAGAGGTCAAGCCTGGGGTATTTACCGGCCTGAACGTGGCTGTCAATTGGGATAAGGTTCACATCGAAGGGCCAGTCTATATTGGCGGTATGACCCGTATCGAAGACGGAGCTCGTATTATTGGCCCTAGTATGATTGGGCCGAGTTGCTGGATTTGTAGTGGGGCCGTGGTGGACAATAGCGTTATTTTTGAATATTCTCGTCTTGGCCCTGGCGTGCGGTTGGTGGATAAATTAGTCTTTGGCCGCTACTGCGTGGATAAAACCGGCGCGGCCATTGATGTCCAGGCGGCGGCTCTGGATTGGCTGATTACCGATGCTCGCCAGATTCCTCTCTACGATGACAAGCCCACCCCCCAGGCCATTGCCGACCTTCTTAAAACCGATTAGGTAACGCTACCAAGCCAGTAGGGGTTGAAAACCATGTTTTACTGAGGCCTGGCCAATTTGCTCCATTTTGGCTACAGTAATTTGGTTACGGCCCCAAGAAAAGTTCGTATGCCACCCCTCAAACTCGAGGAGAATCGCCTCGGCAAAGCAGGCAAACATTTGGCGAGACGGAATGTCCATATTGACAATTTCCATAATCTGCCAATCAATATCGAGGGAATGCTCGACAATGCCGCCCTTGAGGACATGAACCCCCTGGGACTGAATTTTACTATCCAGGTTTTTGGGGTAGCCGCCATCAATAATCAAACAGGGTTTTTTCAAGGTCGCTGCCTCAATTTCTACCCCCTTGGGCATACTGGCTACCCAGACAATGATATCGGCCTGGGGCAGAGCCTCTTGTAACTCCATAATTTTGCCGCGCCCCAGTTCTGCCTGGAGATTTTCAAGACGCTCTCGATTGCGGGCAATGAGCAAAAGTTCTCCCACCTGATTTTTTTGGTCGAGCCAACGACAGACTGCGCTACCGATGTCCCCCGTGGCCCCGCAAACGGCCACCGTTGCTTGGCTAAGATCCAGCCCAAGGTGCTTGGCGCCAGCCTCTACCTGACGACAAATAATATAAGCAGTATGGGTATTACCCGTGGTAAAACGCTCAAACTCTAGCTCTACGTTTCGCACCTGGGCATTGTCCTTGAGGTTAAATTCCTCGAAAATAATGGAGGAGAAGCCTCCTAGGGCTGTAATTTGAATGTTGGACTTCTGGGCCAGGGCCATGGCGTTGAGAATTTTTCGGATCGCGGCCTTAATCCGTCGGTTAAGTAACATTTCCGGTAAAAAACAGGACTCAATATACTTGCCCTCAATGGTTTGCCCTGTCACACTGGTCACATGGAAGGAATCGACAATTTGGGGGGGCGCTGCGCACCAAAAATCCAGACCTTGATTGGCGTACTCGGGGTAGCCCAGGGCCTCCGCCACGGACTGAGCGTGTTCTAAGCTAGTAAGATGACCAATAAGTCCAAACATTGATGACAGCGAAAAAAATTTCAGCGACGGAAAAGTAGATTAATTATAGAGAGTAGGATAACATTTGCCAAATTTCCCTCCTTGGCTCTACCGGCGATAACCAGAAGCAGTCTGCAACCACAACCTGGAACTCACGACCAAGCCGTAGCCCGCTCCCGCTCTCCGGCTACTAGGAAATTTCTAGGCAATGCTCCGCCAAAAGCGAGTATAATCATTAGGCTATACTCTAGTCGTCTTCGGCCTTTTCCCTCCCTGACGCTCACGTAATCCTTCAGTCAATTAAGAATGGCATAATCTTTTTGTATCCTTGCCTCCCAGGCCTCTCCCAACGATTTGGTGAGGGGATAAAAGCACCTCGATATTTATTCATGACGACTATACGTCTCTCCTAAAAGCATCCCCAGCGGGTCAAGCTAAAATTCTTGGCTTTTCCTTGCTTCCCAATTCAGTCCTTGTCAAGGGCCCCCAATCCTTCTTCCTTCTACATTTTGTTGCATAATTCAGGCATGAAAGCATCCACAGAACCCCGGTTTGACTACGTCAAAATTGCTATCGCCTCACCGGAACGCATCCGGCAATGGGGAGAGCGCACGCTTCCCAATGGGACACTGGTTGGGGAAGTGACCAAACCCGAAACCATCAATTACCGTACCCTCAAGCCGGAAATGGATGGTCTGTTCTGTGAAAAAATCTTTGGCCCCTCGAAGGACTGGGAATGTTGGTGTGGCAAGTACAAACGAGTCCGCCACCGGGGCATTGTCTGTGAACGTTGTGGTGTAGAAGTCACTGAGTCCCGTGTGCGTCGCCACCGCATGGGCTACATCAAGTTAGCGGCCCCCGTCACCCATGTGTGGTACCTGAAGGGCATTCCCAGCTACCTGAGTATTCTTCTCGACATGCCCCTGCGGGATGTGGAGCAAATAGTCTATTTCAATGCCTACGTTGTCCTCAATCCGGGTAATGCCAGCAACTTGCAGTACAAGCAACTGCTGACGGAAGACCAATGGATCGAGATTGAAGATCAGATCTACGCCGAAGATTCGGAACTCTACGGCATTGAAGTAGGGATTGGGGCTGAAGCCATTCAACGCCTCCTCGAAGAACTCAACCTAGAGGAAGAAGCGGAAAAACTGCGGGAGGAAATTCTCAATAGTAAAGGGCAAAAACGGGCCAAGTTAATTAAGCGTCTGCGGGTAATTGATAACTTCATTGCCACCAATTCCCAGGCAGAATGGATGGTGCTGTCGGTGATTCCCGTCATTCCTCCTGATTTGCGTCCCATGGTGCAACTAGACGGGGGCCGTTTTGCTACCTCCGACCTTAATGATCTCTACCGTCGGGTAATTAACCGCAATAACCGTCTGGCCCGTTTGCAGGAAATTCTGGCCCCGGAAATTATTGTGCGTAATGAAAAACGGATGCTCCAGGAGGCAGTTGATGCCCTAATTGACAACGGCCGACGGGGCCGCACCGTGGTCGGGGCCAATAACCGCCCTCTCAAGTCTCTGTCTGACATCATTGAAGGGAAACAGGGCCGGTTCCGTCAAAACCTGCTGGGTAAACGGGTAGATTACTCCGGTCGTTCCGTCATCGTCGTTGGCCCTAACCTCAAAATCTACCAGTGTGGCCTACCCCGAGAAATGGCCATTGAATTATTCCAACCCTTTGTCATTCACCGACTGATTAAGCTCAACATCGTTAACAATATCAAGGCCGCCAAGAAAAAAATCCTGCGAGGGGAGCCCGAAGTCTGGACTGTCCTCGAAGAAGTGATTACGGGCCACCCCGTGATGCTAAACCGGGCACCGACCCTACACCGCTTAGGCATTCAGGCCTTTGAACCGATCCTGGTGGATGGTCGAGCCATTCAACTCCATCCCCTCGTCTGTCCGGCCTTTAATGCTGACTTTGATGGGGACCAAATGGCGGTTCACGTTCCCCTTTCCCTGGAATCCCAGGCGGAAGCGCGGCTGTTGATGCTGGCCTGCCACAACATTCTTTCGCCAGCAACGGGTAAACCAATCGTCGCCCCGTCCCAGGACATGGTGTTAGGTTGTTATTACCTCACGGCCGAAAATCCCAAGGCCCAGAAGGGCGCCGGCCGCTACTTCGCCAGTATTAATGATGCCCTCAAGGCCTACGACCAGGGCCAACTAGACCTCCATGCTTCGGTGTGGATTCGCTACAACGATCCTGATGTTGTTACCGAAAAACCCGATATTGAAGTACTCAAGCAAGAGGAACTCGAGGACGGTACCATCATGAAATACTATCGGGAACGGAAGGTACGGGAAACGGCCGGTGGAGAAATGTTGGCGCAATATATCCAAACGACCCCAGGCCGAATCATTTACAACAAAACCATCATGGATGCCTTGACGTTTTAGACTTAGCTGGATTCGGGGGGCTCTGGTGGAATGTTCCCCTCAATCGGCTAAAACTAGGGGTGTTATTAATCATTGCAAGGGCCTTTTTTCAGTCCATCAGCTCCCTAACCGCTAAAGATTCATGATTTCTACTGGAGCCAGGGCCTCGGCGGGTATAAAGCCAAAAATACGGCTATAGAAATAAAATTCCCCTTCCAAGGCCCGTTTGATATTGGCGGCGATGCGAAATCCGTGTTGTTCCTCTGCAAAGGGAACGTAGGCCACGGGAATGCCTTTTTCCCGCAAGGCCGCTACCATCGCCTCCGCTTGAGGGGGAGGAACGACCTTATCTTCCAGGCCCTGAAAGAAGATGACTGGACAATGCAAACGCTCTAGGGCATAGATTGGTGAGCGTTGTCGATAGCGGTCAATGGCTTCGGGGTAGGGGCCAACCAGACGGTCGAGGTAACGGGCCTCAAATTTGTGGGTGTCCTTAGCCAGGGCCTCCAGGTCGCTGACCCCATAGTAGCTAGCACCGGCCTTGAAGGTATCGTGGAAGGTCAGGGCCGCTAAGGTAGTATAGCCGCCAGCACTTCCCCCGGAAATGGCTAATTTATCGCTATCTACCCAACCTTGATCAACCAAATATTGAGCGGCGGCCACACAATCTGCAACATCAACGCAACCCCATTGGCCCTCTAGGCGCTGGCGGTAGGCTCGACCATAGCCCGTACTCCCTCCGTAGTTGACATCGAGGTAGGCAAAACCACGACTTGTCCAGTACTGTACCCGGAGGTTGAGGGCATTGCTGGCCTGGGCTGTTGGGCCTCCATGGCTTTTCACCAGCAGAGGCGGCCGCTCTCCAGCCAGGCCCTGATAATCCTTGTTTTGGGGGGGATAGTACCAAGCGTGGGCAATGTGGTGGTCACGGGTGGGGAAACTAATGGCCTGGGGCCTGGAGAGATAGCCCGGATCTAAGGTCACATCACTGGAGCGTTTTAGTACCTGCCAGGCCTGGCAGGATAGATCGGTGGTCACCACCCTCGCGGCTTCCGTGGGAGAACTGGCAATACAAACCAACGTTTGGCCGTTGCAGGCCAAGGAAGAAAAATTGCTGTTATCGGTTTTTAGGGCTGTTAGCGTTTGATGTTGTAGATCAAGGCAGGCTAGGTGCCAATATCCATCTTGGCTATAGGTACAAATAATCGTGTTGGCATCAGTAAAGCTGTAGGTAGATAGGCTAAAAACCCAGTGGGGATAGGCAAATTCTGCAGCCATGGGGTAAAGCGGTTGAATCTGGCCCTGATGGTAGCGATAGAGATTCCACCAGCCGGAACGGTCACTAGAAAAGTAGAGACCGCCATCGGGCCCCCACTTAGGTTCATGGATGGATTCCGCCAGCTCCAGCCCCGCTAGACAGTGAGGATTCACCAAATCCCCGTTATCCGCAATCTCGGCTAACCACAATTGGCTGTTGTCCCAGGGTAGATTGGGATGATCCCAACTCATCCAGGCCAAAGATTGACCATCGGGGCTAAGGCGGGGGGCCGCATAAAAATTACTTCCCTGGGCCAGCGGCGTGACTTTGCCTGTGACCAGATCTATCGCTACTAACAAATTTTCGGGTTCTTGTCCCGGCAGGGTATGGTCTTCACAGACGGCGATCAGACGTTGACGCGCAGAATCTAAGACAAAATCCGCATAGCGTTGAGTCGTCCCTTGGGTTAGGGCCTGGGGTTCCTGGCCAGGGCCTTGTCGATAGAGTTGATTATCGGCAAAGTGGCTAAAATAAACCGTTCCCCCTGAAACCAGAAAGGCCCCACCACCGTACTCATGCACCCGTGTTCGCACATTGAAGGGGGCCGGGGTGATATCCTCGGCCTGGCCCTGGCGATAGCGCACCAGCACATTGCGCCCCTTTTCCTGGGGCCGGCTTTCTAACCAATAGATGTCATCGCCATCCCAAACAACAGCCCCCAGGCCAATACTACTGGCCAAAATTGTATCGGCGGTGAGGGGGGAAGACCAACTACCGTAGGGCGCAAGAGTGGGATTTGTCATAGCGGCAGAAAAAAAAAAGAATGGGCCAGTGAGGTTGGCCCTAACCAGAAACGGGCCAGTTTCCCAGGAAGGGAGATATTCGAAGGCGAATGACAGGTCTAGTTACACCGATTACTCGTCGGCGCTTTCTTCCTCCCGTTCTCCCATGGGGGGCACCAGGGCCACAGCAGCAATGGCATCGTCCTCATCCAGACGCTGGACTCGAACCCCAGTGGCATTGCGGGACTGGGGTGAAATGTCGTTGATCGATTGCCGAATAATGATGCCTCGGTTGGTCACTAGCATCAGTTCATCATCGGGATTGACCACATGGATGGCCACCAGGCGGTCGGTTTTGGACTTGAAGCGGATGGCCTTGACCCCCATGCCGGCTCGGTGCTGGAGTCGGAATTGGGGAATGGGAACCCGCTTACCAAAGCCACCAGTGGTAATGGCCAGGAGCCAAGGGCCAGGATTATCGGCCTCTTCGATCAGTTCTTCGGTATCGAGGAGATCGGCACTGTCCTCTTCCTCTAGTTCCTCCTCGCTACTGCCAATATTGGCCACAATTTGACTGGGTAAGATATCCATGCTGATCAGTTCATCCCCTGGACGGAGTTTCATGGCCCTGACCCCCCGTGTGGCCCGGCCGAGGGGCCGCAATTCCTGAGCATCGGCCTTGAAATGAATGGCCATCCCTTGGCAGGAACCAATGATGACACTATCTTCTTCCTTGGCTAAGCGAACCCAGCGCAATTGATCGCCTTCAGTGAGGGAAATTGCAATCAGGCCATTGGAGCGAATATTACTAAAGGCTGAAAGGGCCGTTTTTTTGATAAAGCCCTGGCGCGTCAGCATGATGAAGTAGGTATCTTCGCTGAACTCAGACACCGTCACCAGGGAGGTAATTTTCTCATCCTTGGGAATGGGTAACATCTGCACGATGGGAACGCCACGAGCGGTGCGGGAGGCTACGGGAATTTGGTAGGCATTGAGGCTATAGACTACCCCCCGGTCGCCGAAGAAGAGGATTTTGTCGTGGTCACAGCAGGAAATAAAATGCTCGACCCCATCGTCTTCCTTAATTTTGGCGGCAGCTTTACCCCGCGTGGCCCGGCTCTGAGTCCCAAAGGTACTGGCGGGCATCCGCTTAATGTAACCCTGTTCCGTTAATAAAATAACAGCCTGCTCGTTGGCGATCAGGTCAATATCGCCAATTTCCCCATCCTCTTGGACGATGATGGTACGGCGGGGAGAGGCATGGAGGGCCTTGATTTGCCCCAGTTCCTCCTCGATCAGGGCATCGATCCGCTCGCGGCGGGCCAAAATATCCTGGAGATCGGCAATTTTAAGCTGGAGTTCCTCATGCTCTGCGGTGATTTTTTCCGCTTCCAGGGCCGTTAACCGACGCAATTGCATCTGAAGAATGGCATCGGCCTGGACTTCTGACAGGCCAAAATTCTCAACCAACTCGGTTTTAGCCGTAGCGGTATCGGCGGCCCCCCGGATCAGACGAATCACAGCATCGAGCTGGTCGAGGGCAATCAGTAGGCCCTGGAGCAGGTGGTCTCGTTCTTCGGCCTTGCGTAATTCGTAGCGCGTCCGGCGGGTCAGGGTTTCAACGCGAAAGTCAAGGAAAACCGTTAGAAAACGCTTGAGGTTGAGGGTCTGGGGTTCGCCGTTCACCAGGGCCAGGAGGTTGGCCCCAAAGTTACTCTGGAGGGGCGTTTGCTTGTAGAGGTTATTCAGCACCACGCGGGGATAGGCATCCCGTTTCAGTTCAATCACGATACGCATACCATCGCGGTCGCTTTCATCCCGAATATCGGAAATGCCCTCCAGTTTTTTCTCGTTCACCAATTCCGCAATCCGTTCAATCAGAGCGGCCTTATTGGTTTGGTAGGGGAGTTGGGTAATGATGATCGCTTCTTTGTCCTGGCGGCCCCGTTGTTCGAGAGTTTCAATCTCCGCCACGCCCCGCATAGTGATCGAACCCCGCCCAGTTAGATAGGCCTCGCGGATACCGGAACGCCCTAAAATCTGCCCCCCAGTGGGAAAGTCCGGCCCAGGAATATATTGCATTAGTCCCCGGTCATCGAGCTCAGGATTGTGGATCAGGGCAACGGTGGCATCGATCAATTCCCCTAGGTTGTGGGGCGGGATGTTGGTGGCCATACCCACGGCAATGCCGGAAGAGCCATTGAGGAGTAGTTGAGGAATGCGGGCCGGCAGAACGACGGGTTCCTGCTGGGAGCCGTCAAAGTTATCGATAAAATCAACGGTTTCGGCTTCGATGTCCCGCAGGAGGGCATTGGTGGTTAAGGTTTGCAGGCGACATTCGGTGTAACGCATGGCCGCTGGGGGGTCGTTATCCACAGAACCGAAATTGCCATGACCATTAATCAGCGGGTCTCGCATGGAAAAATCCTGGGCCATGCGGACGAGGGCGTCATAAACCGCCGTGTCACCGTGGGGATGATATTTCCCTAACACTTCCCCTACCACCCGCGCACATTTGCGGAAGGGCCGGTCGGGGGTTAGCCCTAGTTCATACATCGCAAACAAAATCCGCCGATGTACCGGCTTCAGACCGTCCCTGGCATCGGGGAGTGCGCGACCGACGATCACACTCATGGCGTATTCTAGGTAAGAACGCGACATTTCGTTTCTCAGATCGGTGGCGATAATACGGTCAGCAGAGGCAGTCATGCAGTCACTCCAGGGAAATGGTCAGGCCTTATTTAGACAAGTAGCGTGGCTAGGGCGGTTGGCGTTGCTTCGACAAACAGCAAAATCCAGTACAGTCGCCAGAGGCCGAAGTTCCATTTTACCATTACGAGAGAAGCGACCTAAAGGGCCCTTTTTTTCGGTGTTTGAGGCCTAGAATCTCCCTTCGATAACTCTAAAGACAAGCAAGTTATAGTCAGGGTTAGCCCCGGTCAATGATTGCTTAATTTCAACCCATCCAGGTCATGGCAGTGATGAATATTCTGATTGTGGAAGATGAGCCGGAAATTGCCCAGTTAATTCAAGAAACCTTGGCGCGGGAAGGATTTGATTGTCGGATAGCCAGAGATGGCCTGGCGGCTCTCCGATTATTTCAAGACTATAGTCCCGATGTAATTATTTTGGACTTAATGTTGCCCCAGTTAGATGGTCTCGAAGTTTGTACTAGAATTCGTCAAAAACCCAACCCTAAAGACCCCTATATTTTAATGTTGACGGCCAAAGGTGAGGAAATCGACCGCATTATTGGCCTTTCGACCGGGGCCGATGATTATCTGGTGAAACCCTTTAGCCCAAGGGAATTAGTGGCACGGGTACGGGCCCTCCTGCGGCGTAGCCTGCGGTTAGGGGAAGAAAACCCACAATCTATCCATAAAACCCAGCATTTTCAGCTTAATCTAGACCAACACATTGCGATCCGTAGCCTAGAGACAGGATTCGAGGAAGTGCTGGATTTAACCTCCCTTGAATTTAATCTACTGGCCACCTTGATCAGTTCTCCCGGCAGAGTGTGGAGTCGTAGTCAATTAATTGATCGACTGTGGGGCAATGATTTTTTTGGCGATGATCGGGTGGTGGATACCCATATCCGCCGCCTCCGTAAAAAAGTAGAACCGGATCCTGCCAATCCCCTCTTTATCAAAACGGTGATCGGTCTAGGTTATAAGTTTGAGGATGAAACTTAGAAGCCTTTACAGAGGATCAAGCAAGTCAAACAAACGAACTTTGATTGCTTCAATTTGGGTCATCGGGGCCACCTCCATGGGACAGGAGAGGTTACACATGCGACAGCCATTACAACCCCACACCCCGGACTTTCCCTGGTTTTGTTGTTCTAGACGGGATTGGCTGGCCTGGTCTCGGGAATCTAGCAGGTAGCGGTGTACTTTGGCCAAGGCATGGGGGCCAAGGAAATTTTGGTTTTTGCCCTTGGCATCACAGTCCGAATAACAGGCCCCGCAGAGAATACAGTTAGCGGTCTGAGTGAGGGTCTGCCGCTCCCTCGGAGATTGGGAAAATTCGCGTTCGGGCAGGGCCTGGGCCGGCAGAAGAAAGGGCTGAATAGCCGCCAGATCATCCCAAAAGGCCGTCATATCCACCACCAAATCCCGAATCACGGGGAGATTGCCCAGGGGTTTAAGTGTGAGGCTGTTCCCAGGGGTCTGGCCATTATTTTCTAACCAGGCCTGCAACGATCCAATGCTCTCTTTACAGGCCAACACAGGGCGGTCATTCACCCGCAGGGTACAACTCCCACAGATGGCATTACGGCAATTTTTCCGATAGGCCAAACTACCATCCTGTTCCGCTTTGATTCGAGTTAGGCAATCCAAAAGGGTGATTTGGGGCGTGACCTCCAGGGCGTAGCTTTGAAAGGTCGCCGGGGATTGGGCCTGTTGGCGCTGGATCGTCAAAGTCAGTTTGATCATAAAGACATCAGTATCTGGATACAACTGGCCGCTGACCCTTGGCCCGTTTTGCCAAGACAAAAGTTTTTTCGTCCGCATCCGCCATAGAGAACGGTCAGAAACCGGCTAGAGGATAAAGAATTAATATTTGAATGGAGCCAGACCGTCAACTAGCGACCCCAGAGGGTTTGTGAATCGGTTGCCAGGTTTCTCTATCGTATAAAGAAACTTGACGCAGTTGGCTTAAATTCTGGGCATCGCAACAAAAGGCCGCAATCTTGAGTTCTTCCAGGAGCCCCGCAAATTTTGCATAAACCTGATCCACCGCCTCGGTGGCGGGCCCCAGGAGGGGGGCGGCAGTTCCCACCAAAGTGGCCCCTAAATTTAAGGCAATGGCCGCATCAATGCCATTCCGAATACCCCCACTAGCAAAAATCGGTAGTTCCGGGGCGACAGCTAAAACGGCCTGTAAACTAACGGCGGTGGGAATCCCCCAGCGGGCAAAGCAATGGGCAATCTGACGGGCCTGGGCATCCTGCTGGCGGTGGGCCTCCACCTCACTCCAACTGGTGCCCCCGGCCCCGGCCACATCAATGGCCGCCACCCCACAATCCCGCAAACGCTGGGCAACCCGCGCACTAATGCCATTACCTACTTCCTTGACAATGACGGGCACTGGGAGTTGCTGGGCCAGGGTTTCTAATTTCGACCACAGGCCCTGCCAACAGCGGTCTCCCAACGGCTGTACGGCTTCCTGGAGGGGATTGAGGTGCAAAATGAGCGCGTCTGCTTCAATCATCTCTACGGCCCGCCAGGCCTGCTCCAGACCATAACCGTAGTTAAATTGCACTAGACCTAGATTGGCAAACAGTAGAATATCCGGGGCGACACAACGCACTTGGTAAGTCGGCGCGAGATCTGAATTTTCGAGGGCCGCCCGCTGGGAACCTACCCCCATGGCAATGCCCAGGGCCTGGGCCACTTCGGCCAAGTGATGATTAATCTGAGTGGCCTGGGCTGTCCCTCCAGTCATACTACTCATCAACAGAGGGGCTTTAAGGGTTTTTTGCCAAAGTGTTAGGCTCAAATCGATCTGATCAAAGTCCACAGAGGGTAGGGCGCAATGCTCCAGGGCATAGCGTTCAAAACCAGTGGTAATAGCCTTTCCTTGGACATCTTGCTCCAACACAATTTTGATATGGTCGGCTTTGCGTTCTTCCGTGGCAACAGACATGGCAATCTTGGGGGGGAATCCCTGGCATCGTTTCAGGGACTACGGTGGGAATACCGGGTGAGTCAGCCTGAGGAGAGCTGGGTAGAAATAAGGCTAACTAGATTGTAGATTTTTCCCGTCAGCTATTATAAATAGGGCCCTCGTCTGTTTACCCTATTTGGATTATGCTGTCTCTTTCATTTTCTTCCCCCTTGGCTCCGACCAGTCGACTTCTAGCAATCTTCCTGGGGGTCAGTGCGAGCGTTAGCTTATTTGCTTTACCCGGCCAAGCCCAGATTAGCCAGGCCGTTGTGCAGGAAATTATTGACGGCAATCAAGTTTATATTCAAGAAATCCCCGCCAAAGTAGATGATAAAGCAGATTTTGGCCAAGTTGTCTTGACAAAAGAATCTCGAGCGAGCCTGGCCTTTAACAATGGAGCCGCGGGCCGCCTTGGCCACAACGCCAGTGTGACGGTGGGTCAATGTGTGGAGGTACAACAGGGCGAACTATTGATTAGTGGCCCTGTTAATGGCTGCGTGGCCGGCATTACGGTAGCGGTAAAGGGTACAGTCTATGTTCTACAAAAACAGGATGACAAGAGCGGCACTGTTAAAGTAGTGGAAGGCACAGTACAGGTAACAACGGCGGATAAACCGGGTGAAACGGTAGAAGTCAAGGCCGGAGAACAAATTTCGATCCTGCGGGGCATTTTGGGTTCAGTTATTCCTATGACGCCGGAGGAAATTGTGGCCCTGCTCAGTGGCCAATTATTCTCGGGTTTTCAGATTCCCGTCACGCCCGACGGCCTGTTGCAATCCGCCTGTTCTCGTTTGTTGCCGGGCCTTAGTTGCTCCACCACCGGCCTTCCTAGCTACCCGGTACCCAGTCTACCCGTCCCCATTAGTATTCCTGGGCTGCCTTTTTAGGGGAATGGGCATCTATGCTTTGTCCTGATCCTTGGGGTCACTTACCTGTAAGGGCAAAGTAATAGTAAAGCAGGATCCCTGGCCCGGTTCACTGGTGAGTTGAATATCCCCCCCCATCATGCGACAGAATTGGCGACTAATGGCCAGGCCTAGACCCGTTCCTCCGTACTTGCGGGTGGTAGAGGAATCGGCCTGGGTAAAGGGCTGAAACAACTTGTCCATTTGTTCGGGGGTCATCCCGATCCCCGTATCCCTCACTTGAAAAGAAACCCAGGGCTGGCCCTGATGGTTAAAGGGTTGTAGGCTAAGGGTAATTGTGCCATTGTGCGTAAACTTAGCTGCATTACTCAACAAATTCAAAACACTCTGTCTTACCTTGGTTAAATCTGCCATCATCACTTCCGATGCCAGGTCATTTTCAAGCACGAGTTGGTTATTATTCTTTTTCATCAGTGGCTCAACCGTGCTCGTAATTTCCTCGGTAAAGGTCTGAAGATTAAAGCTTTCTAAATAGAGATCCATTTTACCCGCTTCTATCTTAGACAAATCCAGTAAATCGTTAATTAAAGCTAAGAGTAGTTTACCCGAACGATAAATTTTTTCTAAATCTGGAATAAAGTCCTCTGGCTCCAGTTCTTCTGCTTCCTCCATCAGGATTTCGCTGTAGCCAATGATGGCGTTAAGGGGAGTCCGCAGTTCATGACTCATATTGGCTAGAAAGACACTCTTGGTTGCATTAGCCTCTTCGGCTTCAGCTCTAGCTGCCTTCACTTCTTCAATAATTTGCTCCAACTGTTCTGTACGTTCTTGGACTTTTTTCTCTAGGCTAGAATTTGCTAGAGCCAATTCCTCACGAGCCAACTCCAATTCCTGATTTTTACTTTCTAAATTCTCATAGGAGTCCCTGAGTTCATCGGTCATTTGATTAAAGGATTTTGCTAAAATCCCGATTTCATCTTCGCTCAGAACGGGAGCCCTTGCTTGGCGATCACCAGAGGCAATATCCAGAGAAGCCTTAGTAATAGCAAGGATTGGTTGGGTAATTTTTATTGAAAGTAAATAGACTGCAATTAACAGCAATAAAGTGCTGACTAAACCGATGAGTAATAAATTTCGGGTCAAGCGATGGGCTGGTGCAAAGGCTTCTGCTTGGTCAATTTCTGCTACGATTCCTAGGTTATATTGTTCCAGCCATTCATAGACTCCAATGACCGGCGTTCCCCAACTGTTAGTGTAAAGCCCTTGCCCGCTCTGGCCTTGAACAACTGATTTAATGGCTAGAGTATCCAAGTTAAGTTGAGGTTTATTCTGAGATGGAGACTTACCATCACTAGAAATCATTGAAACACGATTATTAATTTCTCCAACTAGAAAAGTTGCTCCAGATTCCCCCAAGCCTGTATTGTTACGAATTAGAGTATCAATCGCTTGTAAATTCATGTCAAAGCTAAGATACCCTAGTCGTTTGCCTGTTCCATTTTTTATATCTGTCGCAAAGGTGATCATCGGTTTACCTTCGGCGTGAGACAGATAAAAGGTAGGGACAATAGTCGTACGGTTATTATTCTCCCTAAAATAAGTTGTTTGATTGCCTATCCCTTTGTATTTTCCAATATTATTCGGGTTGGAAGAAGCCAGAACAATTCCTCCTGTACTTAAAACGTTAATGACATCGACATAGCGAGAAACTCCCACAATATTAACCAGTTCATGGGAGATAGCTTGCTGAATTTCCTGATGATCTTTGATGTTACTTCTTTTAGCCTGGAGTAATTCTAGACTATACCATATTGATCTTATTTTGCTCACCAAAAATAGCCTTTGCTTCTCTCCTTCAAACCATTGCTCAAGCTGGTATTCTTTTAGATTTGCAGATACCTCTAGTCGTGCAAAAATCTGATCTTGAATCCCTTTGTTTAATCGTAAATTAGTAGTATAAGTAATTAGTGCAACAACAATACTAGAGAGAAAAAAATAGGAGAGGACAAATTTTAACAGCAAACTTTTCTGGAGAAATTTCATAGAACCATCACACAATCAAGAAGAATTATTCCTAAACGTCAAAAAATACGTTAAGATTTTTTCCAGCTGTCGCTATTATGCAATTCTTAAAAATATGGCTACGACCGATACGTAACTAGGCAGAAACCCTTTGTGCTTTAATAGGGACGCAAACAATCTTAACCAAAAGTCCCGTTTGACAATCATTCGCATGGTGTAGTGTTATATTTTTGCAATTATGGCGATCATGCTAAAGCATATCTTACTTTAATTAACCATAGTTCGCTACTGCTATTATAATTAAATTCTGGATTGAGAATTTCTCAGTTCTCCCCATCAGTTTAGAATAGAGACCGACAATCTCAAGATAGCTCCTGTCTAGTCATCTAGCAAAGTATTGTGAATGGCAGGCTACTATCCGGATATTTTGAGGGTTATCCGAGGAGAGCTTATGATCTTACTTTCTTGGTTTGCTTTCTTACTTAACAATTTTCGCTCAATAACTGTAAAAACTCATGGCAAAAATACTTTTAGTTGAAGACAATGAATTAAACCGCGATATGTTGTCTCGACGCTTGATCCGTCGGGGTTATCTCCTTGTATTTGCAATGGATGGAGAAATGGCAGTCAACATGGCCACATCAGAATTACCGGATCTCATTTTGATGGATGTAAGTTTGCCGATTTTTGACGGTCTCACAGCAACACAGAAAATTAGAGCCAATCCCGTAACAATGAATATTCCAATTATTGCGCTAACGGCTCATGCAATGGCTGGGGACAAGGAAAAAGCTTTAGCAGCAGGCTGTAATGATTATGATACTAAACCGATCGACATTAAAAGACTACTGGAAAAAATAGAAGCACTCCTTTAATGTCTTTGTTTTAACTGGCTTTGCTTAGCAGATTGGGTTCGGATTAAAATAAAAAATGGATATATTATGGATTATCAACTAGAAGCAACAAACTTAGATAGTATTATTTCTTTTGTTCGCCATGAACTAAAAACACCGATTAATGCCATCCTGGGTTACGGAGAGATATTGCAGGAGGACTTAGAGGAGGACGAATGTTCTTGGTATAATCAATTAGAAAAAATCATTTACAATGGAAAGGCAATACTTGATATCGTTAATGATAACTTACTTATTCCCAACGCTCTAGATGTATCTTATCCTGATTTTTCTAAATTGGGTCACGAAGTAGCCCAAAAAAGTAATCAATTAATTGAAGAAGTAATTGAAATTACAGGACAACTCTCTCTAGATGTTGAGGATGAACAAACGAAAGAAGATATTGATAAAATCCACGACTCAGCCCAGCGTTTACAGGTACTAGTTCATGATATTAATACAATTATTGAGCATTATTTAGCGTCACAGTCTCAAGGAAAAACCTCTTCAGAGCCGCCATCAGAAGTACCGTCAGTAATGTCTAGTAAGTCGGCAACGCTAGAGGTTTCTAGTGCCAAGATCTTAGTCGTTGATGACACACAAACCAATTTAGATTTACTATCACGTCAATTAGTGCGCAAGGGCCATCAAGTGACAACTTGTCTGAGCGCCAAGCTGGCATTAAAAAAACTGGAAGTGGAGGAATACGACTTAATTTTACTGGATTTGATTATGCCTGAAATGAATGGCTATCAATTACTGGAGTATCTAAAAAGTAATTCTCAATACCGACACATTCCTGTGATCATGATTTCTGCTTTAGATGATCTTAGCAGTATAATTTCTTGTATAGAAATTGGAGCTGAAGATTTCTTACCTAAGCCTTTTGATCCCGTCTTATTAAAGGCTAGAATTGATTCTTCTTTGGAGAGAAAACGCCTTAGAGATAAAGAGAAACTGTATACTATGCAGGTTGAAAAATTATCTCAAATGATGCAAAAAGAACTAGACAAGGGCCGTCAAATGCAAAAAAATTTCCTTCCCAGCCACCTGTTAGTGAAAACAGGTTGGGAATTTGATGCTTTCTTTAGTCCAGCTCGACAGTTAGCCGGGGATTTCTATGATTGTTTTGAGTTGTCAGATAACTGTGTGGGTCTAGTTGTTGCTGATGTTTGTGATAAAGGCGTTGGTGCTGCTCTCTTTATGGGTCTTTTTCGGAGCTTAATTCGTATTTTTCTGGCCAGACTTCTTTAGAAGGGCTCAATACTCCCAGCAATAAAAATAAGCTATCGTCCAACGATTTACTAGCTAACTATCCGCTTCAAGCCCTAGATGCTGTTCGTTTAGTCAACAACTACGTTGCCCTCAATCACGGAGATACGGGGATGTTTGCCACCCTATTTTTTGGAATGCTAGATTTGGAGTCTGGGGTCTTGCACTATATCAACGGGGGTCACGAACCTGCATTTGTGTTAAACCGAGATCATCAAATTCAACAAACCCTCAAGTCAACTGGGCCAGCTGTAGGTATGTTGCCAGACCTTCCCTTCAAAGTGCAACAAACCGTACTTAATCCTGAGGATACTTTAGTGATTTATACCGATGGTGTTCCTGAAGCGAAGTCTTCCACTGGCGAATTTTTTAAGCCAGAACGTTTAATTGCTGCTCTAGAAAAGCCCCAGTTATCCGCTAAAGCGACCCTAGACTATATTACTCAGCAAGTTCTTGATCATATTGGGGAAGCTGAGCAATTTGATGACATCACATTACTGGTAACTAGACGGTCATAATTCATCTATTTCATTACTGATTACAGAGAATTATTTTTGCAATAGGAAATTACCTCGATCACCGAACCATAGCAGTATAATAATAAGAATCAAACTCCCCATTACTCCTCCAAAAAAGATTTGTCGGGCTAGTTTTGTCGCACCAGCAAATACTTCTGATTGGGCCACTTCAACTAGAAGTGCTAGACGATATTGGGGTAACCATCGGTACACACCTACGACGGGAATCTGGTTATAGTTTAAATATAAACCCGAACCTTGTTGTCCTTGAATTGCTTGATCAATGCCTAGACTATTCACACTTTCGTTGCTCAAACCATTATTGTTGGATGCAGTAACGGACCGGTTAGCCACTGTCAGAAATGCATTAGATACTGAAGATATCCGACCCACAATATAGCTTTCTGTAATCTGACTCTTGATTTGCTCCGTAGAACTCTTGCTAACAACAGGGTGGCGGATTAGGCGATCGAGATCTTCTAGATTAACATCAATGGCTAGGGCCCCCATGCGTTTTCCTTCTACCGTGTTGAGAGGAGCAGCTAGGGTGATCATCGGCTTTCGAGTTAGGGTTGACTCGTATAAATTAGGCGTAACCTGCTGAATTGCATCAAGGGTGAAATAAGTTGTCGTATTTTGCAAGGGTTGATAGTTACCCTCCTGCTGTTTGTCCGTTGAGAAAATAACAATACCATTGTTGCTCAAGATAGAAATATTTAGACGCTTAGGATCGAGCTTACTAAAACGACTTTTCAGTCTTTTATAGGCCTGCTGATACTCCGGCTTAATATTAATCCGAACTTTGAGAAGCGTGACTGCATCACTAATAATTGCTTCATTCTCTAAGTCTTTAACAATCCCTCCTAGTAGTGATTGAAACCACTGCTGTAATTCTTTGGATTTCATGTCTGCAATCACTTCTAACTTCGTGATAGTGGGAGCGACCTGAGCCTGTCGTTCCTGAAAATACACAGCGAAAGAACTGAGACTCACAATGAGTAGGGCAAGTAAAAGCAATACAGTCAGTATTCTTTGTCGTCGATTCATAACCGCTAAAATGACCTACTTCCACTGAGCAAAGATATTAGTTATTTTTTCAATAGCCGCATCAGCTGCTTTTTGTGGAGAAACTTTGTCGACCACAATAGACCGTATTGCTTCTCCCCATACATTTTGAGCTAATACTTCACTGTAAGCAGCATTCAGAACAACATAAGAAGGGCGAGTATTTTTGAATTGTTTAGCAGCGGCGGTAACATGGATATCCTTAGGATTTTGCCAAAAAGGACGTTTGGTGATGCTAGGCATGACTGGAAAAAAACGTCCCTGGGCGCCTTCAACATAAGACGCCAAGTTCTGGGGCTTAACGAGGAAACTCACTAAGCTTTTTGCCTCCTCTAAATGGGGTGTTTGTTGAAAAATAGCCACTTGCTTGGTAGATACCACATAGCGCATGGGTTCGTTACTTGGCTTATTCGGCCACGGAATTGTTCGCATCCGTTCCAAATAATTGATGTCATCGCCACGTTGAGAGCCCGGAATAGACAAACTTGCATTGGCTGTCATTAGCGTTAAATTACTTAGAAAATTAATGTTATTGTCTGGATCTGTCCAGTCGACTGCTTTGGGGGGAACATACTTTTTGAGATAGGGCGTTGTATAAGCCGTCAGTGCTTTAATCAGACCATCCCGAACTTCCGGTTTATCGATTTGCAAGCTCCCATTACTATTAAGAATCTGCACATTATAGGCTTCTAAAAATTGCTCGAATACGGTAAAGGTATCCGTTGCGGCTACAGACATAGGAAGGCCGAGGGCATACAGTTCTTTCATCCCTTGCTTTCGTAGGCTATCTTGGGCGGTTTCCCAGGATTGCCAAAAGGCAGACCATTGTTGGGGAATTTGTTTTGGGTTTCCCCCGGATTGCTCTAGAAGATCTTTCCAATAATGAATATGCGTCGTTTGTTGGGAGATAGGAACAGCATAATAAGAGCGCTTTTTGTCTTTCGCATTAAAATAAAGAACGCTCTGGAGGGCTTGTGGGCTATATTCCTGCTTAATGGGTTCAATGATACTGCTTGTGTCTGCTAGCTTACCTTGCCAGGCTAATTGAGGCAGTAAAATCAAATCGATACTATATCCATATATGATATCTGGGGGAGTACCCGTTTTGATATTATTCCGGGCCTGTTCGAGTAGATCCTTCTCGCTAAAGAAGGTTAATTTAACTTTATTGTTTGTCTTTTTTTGCCAGGCTTGAACCGTTGTTTGAATAGCCTCTGTTTCCTCAGGATAGTAGCCCTCACTCCACCAAACTTGTAGAGCTTGATCCTGCGAAGGTGTCAAACGATTCGCGAGGGGATTGACATCGCATCCGCTTAACGTTAAACCAAGAATCACCGAGAGAAAAATTGTTACTCTATACACAGGATTGTAGGAAACTTCCACTAGAAGCTGAAATGACAATAATCAAAGAATAACTTGGATCTTGATTAGTAGACAATATTTTTAAATAATTTTCTTTGCTTAAAATATCTGTAAATCTACTTTTAATACTTTTTAATATTTCTTAAGAACCTCTTCATAAAGAGCTGGATTATTCCCAAAATCCCTTAAGACTAGCATGTCAGTACAAAATCTAGTGCTTGGTGATAAAAACGCTTGATACCGTATCAAGTTGATACATTTAATCATACTTTCCTAGGAATCATAACACTGTTATTGGAGAATTGGTCAATGTCTACTAAGCCGCTACTAAGTTTTGGAGAACCGGCTTCATGGTGCAATCATTGGCATTCTTGACCATTACTTTAAACGCCGGCAAGACTTTTTCTTTGAAAATAATCTTGAATTAGAAACAATAGGTCACGCACCTCGATCCCGAATGGTTCAGCGTTAACGACTGGAAATGGCGAAGGCTCATAACTTCAATGTGACCCGTATCGAGCGCTATGTGGTGGTCTGCTACGAAGGAGAAACGGGGGAATGCAATTTTCTTCTGGTACCAAGTCCCTCGCTATTGGAGGGCCTGCTGGTGTGAACTTTGTCAGCAATTAAGCGTTAATTGCAGGTATCTGCAGGCCCTTGCTGGCCAACCATTCTGGATTGTAGAGACGAGATTGGTAACGTGCTCCGCCATCGCACAGCACTGTCACAATGGTATGGCCCGGCCCCATTTCCTTGGCAAGGGCCAGGGCCGCCCCGACGTTGATGCCCACTGACCCCCCCATAAAGAGACCATCATGCTGGAGAAGTTGGTAAATCACCCGCAGGGCCTCGGGATCATCGATTTGGATCGCATCATCGATGGGGGCGTCCTCCATGTTGGCCGTCACTCGGCTATTACCAATACCTTCGGTAATGGAATTACCCTCAAGTTTAATTTCCCCAGTTTTGACATAGCTGTAGAGGCCACTGCCCAGGGGATCAGCCACGACACATTTAATTTTGGGAGATTGTTCCTTGAGGTAGAGGGCCACACCGGCATAGGTTCCCCCCGTTCCGGTGGCCGCCACCCAAGCATCGACTCGGCCCTCGGTCTGTTGCCAAATTTCCGGGCCAGTGGTTTTGTAATGGGCCTGGCGATTCGCTAAATTGTCGAATTGATTGGCCCAAATCGCATTGTCGAGTTCCTGGGCCAAGCGGCCCGATAGTTTGACGTAATTATTAGGGTCTCGGTAGGGAACCGCCGGTACGGTACGGACTTCTGCCCCGAGAGTGCGGAGCAGATCAATTTTTTCCTGGGATTGAGTCTCAGGGATGACAATCAAACAACGGTAGCCCTTGGCATTGCAGATATGGGCCAGGCCAATACCGGTGTTTCCTGCCGTTCCTTCCACCACTGTTCCCCCTGGCTTGAGTTGGCCCTGGCGCTCTGCTTCTTCAATAATTTCCAGGGCTGCCCGGTCTTTGACTGACCCACCGGGATTCAGAAATTCTGCTTTACCGAGGATTTCACAACCGGTCTGCTCACTAACGCTTTTGAGTCGAATCAGGGGAGTATTGCCAATGGCTTCGACAAAGCCGTTTTTGATATCCATGCCAGGGACAAGTTAAAGAAGAGATGAAGGTAAACATTGGTTGATCTCATCTTAATCTGCTCGGGGTAATCTGCCGGTGGGGAATTTTGCCGAATACGCTCGACGATTGTTTCGTGCGCCTCCGATAATGGAGTCAAGATTTTCCTCGGAAAAACGTAGGATGGTGTATCGCCTCGTCATTGACCAGCAGCAGATAATGCCGGAAGGGGTTTGTCTAACGCCTGAGCAGGCCCACTACGTCCAGCGAGTCCTGCGTTTACGCCATGGCGATCACGTCTTGTTGATGGATGGCCAGGGAAGCACCTGGTTAGGCCAACTGACCCCCGACCATGTCCAACTCCTCCAGACGGTTGAAGCCGGCTCAGAACTCACCTGTGCGGTCACGCTCTGGGTGGCCCTACCCAAGGGCAATGGCTTTGAAGAAATTATTCGGCCCTGTACCGAGCTTGGGGTACAAGTCCTGCAACCTCTGCTGACGGAACGAACCTTGCCTCGTCCCAGTCCCCATAAACGAGAACGTTGGCAACGCATCGCCACAGAAGCGGCAGAACAGGCCGAGCGTCAATGGGTTCCCCGCATCCTAGACCCCTGTTCCCTCGACCAGGCCTTGGCCACCCTTTCCCCCACCTTGGTCCCGCGTTACCTCTGCGTTACCCGGCGGGCCTGCCTGCCTTTTTTCCAGGCCCTGCCGACTCCCCCCCCCGCGCAGGTTGTCATTGCCACAGGGCCTGAAGGCGGCTGGACAGAGACAGAAATCACCCATTTGCTGGCCGCAAACTTTCAGCCCGTTTCCCTGGGCCCCAGCATTTTAAGGGCCATTACCGCCCCCACCGTGGCCCTGGCCCAATTCACCGCTTTCCTGGAAACCCATTCCTCCCCTGGTCAAGACCATGCTACAAGCCATTGCTAACGCGATTGAAACGGAGCAGTACGAAGAGGCCCTGCAACTCCTGCAAGACCTAGAAGCGGCCGATGCCGAGAATCTTTGGGCTATTTTTTATCGGGCCCGTCTGACGGAGGCCATTGGGGATCTGACCGAAGCCGAGGGGCAATACCGCCAACTCCTTCCCCAGGTAAATAATCCCCAACTCACGGCTAAAATTCGCCAGGGCCTGACCCGAATTAGTCAACAGCGACATCTTGCCCAAGCCAAGGCCCAGCAAGAACGCCAGCAGGCCCTAGAAGCAGTGCGTCAGGAACCGGAAAATCAACAGCCCGGTATTTTTGTGCTGGATATTGTGCCACCGGAGGATAAACCGGCCGTTGCCGCTCAATTCGCGGAGATTATGCAGATTGACGCCTATAGTGCTCGCCTACAGCTTCCCAGTCGGGCCTGGCGACTCTATCGCACGGGGGGCTTAGGGGAACTGGCCTTCTATCAACAGCAGTGTGAGGCGCGGGGAATTCCCAGTTTTTGTGTTCCGGTGAGCCAAATTCTGGCCCTGAAAGTCTTGCCGGTGTTTTACCTAGAAACCCTCGAGCCTAATCCCCGAGTCGTTTATCGAATTAACCACGAAGAACAGGGCCAGTTCGATTTCCAATGGTCGGAAGTGGGTCAGCGGGTAGAAGGCCTGCTACCCATTTTTGAAGAATACGTCAATGTCAATACGCGGGGCAAAATTGAGCGCCGCACCGATGTGCTCGATTACGCCAAGATCTGTGACCTCCATCTCCTCAATCGCAATATTATTCTGCGCTTTTGTGACCAAGTCTATGAATTTCACCAGGGGGTCTCTTTGCTAGCTCCCGAAAATCGCTCCCAGGAAAGCACCAGCCACGAACAGTGGCAGACGCTCCAACAACATTTCCAAGACCATTTACCCCTGTCGCCAGTCTGGTCAGACTTTAATCCCTTTGCGGATACGGCCAAGGATTTTCCCGAACTCCTGAAACTGATTACCCCCCATATCCATTTTCTGCGGCGGGAAGAAACTCTCTGGGATCAGGCCTTCCATCTCTACAGCAGTCTGGCCTTTTGTCGTAGAGTGGGCAATTGCCAAGCTGGACTGGAACCACCGGGCTAGGGCTAGGGTCATGTTAGAGTGGGCCCCAATGGTACGTTGACACCGAGCTGAATTTTCTTTGTTTGCTCTAGTTGTTACCTCTTGTCAATAGTTTATGAAGTGGATCTTTAATTTACCCAAGCTAGCCTGGGCGACCCTGGCGTTGAGCAGTGTGACCGTCGGGGCTGGGAGTGCCTTGGCCCAGGCTAGTCAGTTCACCGAAACGGCCCTGGATCAGACCCAGGTGATTGCCATTGCTCGTCCCTACGGTGTGGAAACTACAAAGTACGATCTTCTGGTACTAGAACAAATCCCGAATAAGCGCCAATGCTGGCAGGAAAAAGCGGACGTATCCGGCCCGGTTCTGGTGGATCCCCTCCTCCTCCAATTTGACTTTACGGGCATTTGTCGTCGTTCTACGGATAGCAATGGCTATTCTGTTCGGATTGATGGGCAGGATTACGGCCTAGAATATCTGCTTCGTATTGTTCCCCATGGCAATGAATTACTTTTGTTGGCCACCTCCCGGACGGGTAAGGCCCCAGAACTGGTGATCGGCAGTACTCGAGGCCTGGCCGCCGGCTTTATGAAAATTCAACTCAACCCCGGCTGGCAATTTACCAAGCGTACCTATAATGGCAAGCCCCTAGGACATTTCTACTTCAGTACCACTCAAGCAGCCCTGTTTAATACTCCTGTCCAATCAACTCCTGCCCCCTCGACTGCGACGCCGGCCCCCACAGTCCCACCAGTAGTTACTCCCCGTGAGCCGGTACCGGCTCCACCGCCAGTAAGCTCCAATAATCCTGCTTCACCAGTTTCTATTCCCACAGAACCCGTTCCGACGCCCCCGCCGACAAGTTCTAGTAATGCGTTGCCCACGGCCGAAACGTTACCGCCACCGGCGCCGAACGCCTCTAATGTTTCCAGCCCAGGGCCATCTCCAACAACGACATCCCCCCGACCGACCTCAAAAGGCCCGACAGTCAATGATTTTCGTCAGTTCTAGACCCTTACTGTCCGGGGCCACTTCAATTGCTCCCATTGTCCAAAACTTGCTATCCACGAGGAGTGTCTTTACGACTGTGTCTTATTCCCTGACTGCAAAACTCATTTTAGCGACAGGTCTACTGTTGGTTAACGGGCCCTTGCTGGCGGCTCGCCCTCCAGCCTCAACTGCTCCCATCGCCCAGGCCCTGACCCCAGACCAACAACAGAAAATCACCCAACAGGCAGAAAAATTTGTAGCGTTGCTCGGTCAAAGTAACTATAGCCAGGCCCTCAAATTACTTAGCCCAGACCTCCAGGCCTATTGGACACCGGAAAGTTTGCAGACCATCTGGCAACGAGACCTGATCCAAGAAGCTGGCGGTTACCAACGGGTTTTACGCTCCAGCGTTATTGATGTCATCAATGCTGACATTGTGCGGGTATCCGTGCAGTTTCAACGACGGACGGAAGACATTCTGCTGACCTTTAACAAGCAACAGGCCCTGGTGGCCGTGAGTTGGTCGAGTGGCCAAAGTATTGACGCGGTGGTCACGGACTTTATCAATGCCCTTGTTCAAAAGGACTACGGTAAGGCCCGGGGTTATTTAAGTCCCCTGCTGAAGACGGAGATCTTGCCAACTCAAATTCAGGGGAATTGGGAAAAACTGCTCCAGACCAACGGGGCCTTCCAAAAACTAACCAAGATTGACATCAAACCCGGCGGACAACTGGGGTCTCCCGACGTGGTGATTGCCACGATTCAGTTTGCGAACCGGAGCCAGGATTTCTTTCTCTTTTTTGATAATACTCGGCGCATTGTTGGCGTTGATTTTGCCCGAGAGTAGTTGGCTGGCCCTCGGGAGATGACCAGCGGTTGCTTCCCAGCACTAAAACAGGTCGAATTGGTGGCAGACTACCCCACAGAGGGCCGCTACAATGGTAATACCCAGACCGAGAAGGGGATGTTGGCCTTGGCCCACCGCAAAGGAGGTGACAATGCCGGCCCCCAGGCCTGAAACCAGCGCGGCATTGAGGAGATCTTTATTGGGATTGCTGTTATACATGGGTAACGACAAAAACGCATCTTAAAAAAGGATGTTTTTCAAGTTACCATCCCTCTTTTGGGCGAGGGCCTTGATGGGCTAAAACTGCAATCAAGCTTTAGGTTTTGCTAACTTTCTTCATGAATTTTTATCACAACGCCCCAAGGGAATCCTGAAGAAAAGAGGAACAGACCCAGTCGGTGGAGGGGATGCGATGGTAGTCTTGGGTCAAACTGAATCTTGTCTGCGGAGGAGGAGTGAGGCTGTTGCGCTTAGAACGAAAATGATACTCTCTCGTTGCCCCCCGCCCGGCTTTCTGGCTATTTTTTGGTGGAGGAACGAGAAAAGAGCAGGCAAAGCCGATAAAATAGTCAACGATGCCTATTAAATACAACAGGTTAAAGCTCTATGACCCCCTCTTTAGCTAACTTTCTCTGGAGTTTAGTGTTAGGTGCTGTGATTGTGGTAATTCCTATCACTGGCGCTCTAATCTTTATTAGCCAGAAAGATAAAATCAAACGTAATGTCTAAGGCCGGGCCTCGCTCTAGTCTGAGGCTGGGGTGAGGCTTCTTGGTCAGTATCGGCTAAAAACTCGTTACCATAGGGGCAACGAATCATCCAGCACTAGGTCAATGGTTAATTTTGGGCTTAACTCAGCCAGTATTTTAGGAATCTGTCTAGCGGTGGCAGGGGCCGGACTTTACTTTTTACGCTCCGTGCGTCCTGAGGTTTCTCGGGATTACGATATCTTTTTTTCCGCCGTTGGCCTACTGTGTGGGCTGATTCTTTTGTTTCAGGGATGGCGTCTAGACCCGATTTTGCAGTTTGGCCAATTGCTATTAGCGGGTTCAACGGTCTTTTTTGCAGTAGAAACCATCCGACTACGCGGTATTACCACGGAACAGGCCCGGCGGAGTACCCCCTACGCCGATGACCGCCGGGTGAGCAAAACTCGTGTTTACACCGAGGCTGAGCTAGACCAGTTGGAACCCTACGAGGAAAACGAAGACTACAGCAATAATCGTCGTCTCCGGGGCTACAGTGAACCCCGTCCTAATCGGAGTAGCAATTATACCAACACCGATGAGGCCCGGCCACCCCGCTCCCGTCGGCCCAGTAGTCCTCCCCAGACCCCAGACCGGCCCGCTAGTCGTCGGCCCTCCAACCGTCGCCCGCCCCAGCCCTCTACGGATTCCTACGAAAGTTGGGACGAAAGCGCAGATATGTGGGATGAGCAACCCTCAGCCCGTCGTCCCCGTCGGCCGCGACCGGATAGTGATGTCACCAGTCCCACCAGTGCTCGGCCCCGCCGTCCCCGCCCAGAGGCTCCCAGTCGGCCCAGTTCTCGCTACGATGACGAACCCCCTGCGGCCTACGTAGACTATCAACCGCTAGACGAATCCGACGAACAAGATACCTGGACTGAGGGAACGGCTTCCCAAAATAGTGAGCCACCAGTAGATTCCCCTGCTCAGGATTAACCCTAGCTAAAACGTGGTTAAGCAAGGTTTAGGCGGCGTCCGGTTCATTTTCTGGGGAATTGTACTGGGACTAGTATTGCCATTAACCAGTTGTCAATGGGGATCGCAGTTGCCCCTTACCCCTAGCCTTAATAGCCGCTTTAATGACGAACAGCCTAGTCTCAGTGGAGATGGTCGCTGGCTAGCCTTCGTCTCTAACCGCAATGGCACCCGCGAGATTTTAGTCTATAGCCTGGAAAGCCGCAGTTTTATTGAGCTTCCTGGCCTGAATCAAGCCAACATCATTGCCGAAAGTCCTAGCTTAAGCCGAACTGGTCGCTATCTGGTTTATCTGTCCAGTGTGCGGGGCCGTCCCGATGTGGCCCTCTACGACCGTTTAACTAAACGGACTGATCTATTAACCCTCAATTACCGCAGTTGGGTCAGAAGTCCCCAGATTAGCCCGGATGGCCGCTATGTTGTTTTTGAAACGGCTCGCCGGGGGCAATGGGATATAGAAGTCCTCGACCGGGGGCCTGGCATTGAATTAGATGTTCCCAATGGCCTGCCCGTTCCTGGCCCTTCTCCCTAGGCCCTTGCTCCCGCTTGGCGTAGACAGGCCACAATTCCAGAAAAATGATTATTTTCGGCCAGGGCCAGAGCCGTTAAGCCTCCCTGATGTTGACAATGCAAGTCAATCCCCGGTACTTGTAAAAGCCGCTCCACAATAGGCTGATGACCCCGATAGCTAGCCCACATCAAGGGGGTAATTCCCCGTGGGTCGGCTTGAT